>NZ_JAOAOP010000020.1 GCF_030398335.1 Aquibium sp. A9E412 | reverse complement strand
CGACGCGGCCGCCGCGCCCGGCGCGCCTCGAGCGGCGCGGCGACCAGGTGTGGGTCGAGCTCGCCGAGGGCGAGGCCGGCGTGGCGCCGGGCCAGGCCTGCGTGCTCTATGCCGGCGACGACGCCGGCGCGCGCGTGCTCGGCGGCGGCTTCGTCGCGCGCGCCGAGCGCGCCGCCAGGGCCGAGGCGCAGCTCGCCCGGCTGATGGCCGCACCCGCCGCCGCCCACACCCCGTGACGGCGGCCGGACGCTACGGCCACCGCGTTGCTGGCGCGCCCTCTCAGTCGTGCAGGATGGTGCCGGCGGTCAGGATCTTCAGCACGTTGATCGCCTCCTCGCCGGTGGTGCGCGGCTGCGCGCGCTCGCGCACGCAGGCGATGAAATGCTCGAGCTCGCGCGTCAGCGGCATGCCCGGCTCGACCGGCACGTAGCTCGGCTCGTTGGTGGTGAAGGCCCACTGGCCGCTGTCCTGCCACACCGCGTGGCGGTAGACGGCGAGCTTTCGCTCCCACGGCTCGACGTCGTCGAACACCGCCATCGCCTTCTCGCCGACCACGGTGAGGCGGCGCTCGCGATAGGGGTTGAGCCGCGAGGTGAACAGGTGGCTGCGCAGCCCGCCGGGAAAGCGCATGTGCAGATGCGCGAAGTCGCTGAGATTGTCGAGCAGCGCCGCGCCCTCGCCGCGCACCGAGACCGGCGCGGTGCCGGTGATCGCCAGGATCATCGACAGGTCGTGCGGCGCCAGGTCCCACAGCGCGTCGTTCTCGGTGTGGAACTTGCCGAGGCCGAGGCGGTGCGAATGGATGTAGCCGACCGCGCCGAGCTCGCCGGCGTCGATCAGCGCCTTGAGCCGCTCGAAGGCGGGGTGGAAGCGCAGCACGTGGCCGACCATCAGCACCCGGCCGGCCGCATGCGCCGCCGCCACCGCCTTCTCGGCCGAGGCGACGGTGAGCGCGATCGGCTTTTCGACCAGCACGTCCTTGCCCGCTTCGACCGCGCGCA
This sequence comes from Aquibium sp. A9E412, assembly GCF_030398335.1. GTDB lineage: Bacteria > Pseudomonadota > Alphaproteobacteria > Rhizobiales > Rhizobiaceae > A9E412. The sequence continues at coordinate 57,294 of NZ_JAOAOP010000020.1, read as the reverse complement.
CGGCGTATTCGGCGTGGAACTGCGGCGGCAGCGCCAGGACGATGGCGTCGACCTCGGCATGGTCGAACAGCGTGTCGGGCGCGATCGCCAGGCAGTCGTGCTCGCTGGCGAAGCCCTCGGCCCTGGCCGCATTGGCATCGGAGACGGCATGGAGCGCACCGAGCGCCTTGAGCGTGCGGATGTGGTTGGCTCCCCAGTAGCCACATCCCAAAACGGCGATCCGCGGTGTCATTCCGTCCCTTGGCACGAGAACAGCGCCGGCTGCGGCGCGGAGAAAGAAGGCGTGGCAGACACATATCGACGCACCGCGCCCGACTCAACCCTGCGCGTGAGCCCCGGCCACGGCCCCGCCGCCGCGCCGCCTCCGGCCGAACCCGCGCCGCGCGCGTCCCGCTGCCCACGCTGCGCCCGGCGTTGCCTGCCGCGCCGAGCGGCGCCGGCCGCGCCCGGCCAGGCGCCGCTTCGCGCAGCGGCGGGACGCGCCGCGCCGGCCGCTTGACAGCCTCGCCGGCCGCCCCTTATATCCGCCCGTCGCCGGCCGCAAGGCCCCGGCCCGGGCGCCCGCGCGCACCCCGGCCGCCGCGCGATGGCGGAGTAGCTCAGTCGGTTAGAGCAGAGGAATCATAATCCTTGTGTCGGGGGTTCGAGTCCCTCCTCCGCTACCACTTTAAAATCAACAACTTACAGTCAGAACATCCCCTCCAAATGACCGGCCTCCATGTACCAACGGCCGCTACTGTGTGACAAACAATTTCAACGACTTGAACGGCGTTGAAATGACTGGATGACACATGGGCGTCACATAGGCGAGCCCAAAGATACATTGGCAATCGTGGAATGGTTGTTTAACATTTCTTGGCAGGCTGCTCGAAAAGGCGTTGGGGGAAGCTTTGCCGATACCAGGTTTTGACCGGAATGGACTGATCCCGCCGTTCGTAGGCGGTGACGCCACTGTTGCAGACCGTTCACCGTACTTCGCAACGATGGTCGAACTCACGCAGACGCTCGCAGCCACCGACGAAAGAAAGGCGCTGCTGCGCAACCTGCTAGAGTACAGACGAGTGCTCGCCGGCGACGGCTACGTCTCAGGTATCCAGTTCATCGACGGCAGCTTTGTCGAGAACGTTGAAGCGACAGCGCTTCGGGCGCCTCGAGACATCGACATCTTCAGCATCCTGAATCGGCCGGCGAAGTACGCAGGTGCGGACGCAGCACTGCTTCAGGCCGGCGGGGTGTTTTGGCACGAGAGAGTGGCGAACCGGGACCAGAACAAGGCGACATTGAACCTCGATACCTATGCTGTGCTGGTTGAAGAACTGGACCTTGGTTCGCTTCTGCGCCACGTCATGTACTGGCAGAGCCTTTTCTCCCATCAAAGAGACACGTTCGCATGGAAGGGCTTTGTCGCAATAATGCTCAATGCGGCCGACGATGATGCCGCAGCGGCACTGCTGGGGAATGCGTGATGCAGCCTACCCTGCTTTCGCTTGAGGCGCTCGAAACCGACCGGCAATTCGTGGAACGGCAACTGAAAGAGGCCGCGGGTTCCGCTTGGGGCACATCCCGCCTTATGTGGGACAATCGTCTCAAGGAAATCGATGAGCAGATTGCCAGTCTCCGCGCCAAGTCGAATAGCTATGCGAGCGTCGCGCTGATTTTCGATGGCCTCCCGGTGATCGGCCAGGGCGATATTCGACTAGATTTCTCGACCGATGCGCTCGACAGCTATCAAAAGATGATCGCGATGGCGCTTGCTGCCCAGCAGGGCGACGCGTTGCCCGATCGGGGGAGAGTAAAGGGCGCTGAGAAGGCGAGACTTTTCATCCGAGATTTGGTCCGGGGTTCGATGGGATTTGTTCTTGAGGAGATCGCGCCTGAGCAACAGGAGTTGGTCGCCACGCCGCTGAAGCACGCGGTGGAGGACGCCACCTCACTTATCCGGCTGCTATCCGAAGAACCGGAGGAGAGGTTCGCGGAGGCGCTCGAAGAGACCCAACCGCGCCTGATCGCCGCCGTTCAAAAGTTTGCGAAGGTTCTCCACGAAGCAGGTGCCAGCACTCGAATTGTGGGAGATGAGAACCGCGTGAGCCTAAGTTCTGAAGCCGTCGCGCGGCTGACTGAAAAATTGAACGAAGTCGAAGTGAAGGACGACGTCGAGCGTTTCGACGGGGTACTCTTAGGAATACTTCCCGATGCCCACCAATTTGAGCTGAGGATTGAAGGCGACCATCCGACAATGAAGGGCGCCGTCGCTGATGATCTCGTCACGAAGTATCTCGCCGATGTCCAGTTCAAAGAGCAGCTGCTCTTAAAGCCCGTGCGCGCGAGCATTAAGTTTGTGAGAACGCTTCGCAATGGGAAACTGGTGAAAGAGCAGCGGATACTTGAGAACCTCGAACCCCTCGCCCAAATCGGCAGCGGCTAGACGTCTTCCGCCATCTCTTCCGGTATGCGTCCTGCGAAGAGCCCGGCCGCTTCTTCGGCCTCCTCGCTCCCCCACCACGAGGTTTCCGATTCCTCATGCGTGAGCCGGGAAATCGCCATCCATAGCACACGGCCAGATCGATACGGTCACGGGAGCGGCCCTTGTGCATCGTGCGGTTGCCGGCCGTGTCGGTGTTGATGACGACGTTTTCCATACACCAGCGTAGCACGGGCGAATCCCACTTCACCCTGACGAGCGTCTGAGAGCGACATAACCGGGGTCCGCACCGAGCCTGATGCGAAGCATCCGGCCGTCGACGCGCGATGGCGAGATGACGGCCCCCTGCCGCCCGCGGCCGGCGCACGCATGCAGATCGGGCAGCACGGTATCGCGCCCCTCCCGCTGCTTGCCCTTCGCTGGCGGCCCGCGCACCTATCGCCGGAGCGTTTCCAGGCGACGTGGAAACCGGCTCGCCGTTCCCCCTTGCCGCGCGACCCTCGATACAGCGGCCCCCCGCCCCTCATCCCGCGCGGCGGCGGCGGGCGAGGCGGGTGATGGCGGGGGCCAGCATGAGCAGGATCAGCGCTGCCGAGCAGGCCAGGAAGGCGGCGCTGATCGGCCGGTCGATGAAGGTCGTCAGGTCGCCGCGCGAGAACAGCAGCGCGCGACGGAAGTGCTGTTCGAGCATCGGCCCGAGGATGAAGCCCATCAGCAGCGGCGCGGTCGGATACTGGAACAGGTTCATCACGTAGCCGAGCGCGCCGAACACGATCACCATGGCGACGTCGAAGGTGCTGTTGTTGACGCTGTAGACGCCGACGCAGATGAAGAAGATGATGGCCGGAAACAGCAGGTGCTGCGGCACGCGCAGGATGCGCACCCACACGCCGATCAGCGGGATGTTGAGCACCAGGAGCATCAAATTGCCGACCCAGAAGCTGACCACCAGGCCCCAGAACAGGTCGGCGTTGGAGGAGAAGAACTCCGGCCGCGGCGTGATGCCGTGGATCATCATCGCGCCGAGCAGCACCGCCATCGAGGCGTCGCCGGGAATGCCGAGCGCCAGCGTCGGGATGAAGGCGGCCTGGGTCGAGGCGTTGTTGGCCGCCTCCGGCGCCGAGATGCCCTCGATGGCGCCCTTGCCGAAGCGGCTGGGGTCGCGCGCCACGCGCTTTTCCATCGCGTAGGCGAGGAAGGCGGCGAGCGTCGGCCCGGCGCCGGGCAGGATGCCGATGAAGGAGCCGATGCCGGCGCCGCGCATGGCCGGCTTGTAGCACTGCGCCAGGTCCTGCCTGGTTGGCATCAGCTCGCGCAGGCGCACCGTCTTCAGGTGGCCGTCGGTCGGCCGCGGCTTGCCGACATTGCTGAGGATCTCGGCGACGCCGAACAGCCCCATCGCCATGGCCACCAGGTTGAGCCCGTCCTGCAGCTCGAGAATGCCGAAGGTGTAGCGCAGCTCGCCCGAGGTGGTGTCCATGCCGACCATGGCCAGAAGCAGGCCCGCCGTCACCGACACCATGCCCTTGAGCGGCGAGCCGAGCGCCATGGTCGCCGCCGCGATCAGGCCGAGCAGCATGATCGAGAAATACTCGGCCGACGAGAAGGCGAGCGCCATCTTGCCGAGCGCCGGCGCAAAGCTCATCAGAAGCACGATCGCCACGCAGCCGCCGAAGAACGAGGTCAGCGTGGTGATGAACAGCGCCACGCCGGCGCGCCCCTGCTTGGCCATCGGGTAGCCGTCGATCGCCGTCACCGCCGTCGTCGAGGTGCCCGGCAGGTTGAGCAGGATCGAGGCGGTCGAGCCGCCATACTGCGCGCCGTAGAAGATGCCGGCCAGCATGATCAGCGCGCTCATCGGCTGCAGGTGATAGGTGATCGGCAGCGTCATCGCCACGGCGGCGAGCGGGCCGATGCCCGGCAGCACGCCGATGAACATGCCCACCGTCACGCCGATCAGGCAGAACAGCAGCGCCTCGTAGGTGATCGCGGTCTCGATGCCGAGCGCGAGTCCGGAGATCAGGTCCATGGCGCGTCAGTCTCCAAAGGCCGACAGGGGGATGTTGAGCCCCGTCACGAACAAGAGATAGCCGCCGACGGTCAGCCCCGCGGCCAGCGCCAGCGTCGACCAGACGGTGCTGCGCGGCTCGGCCGCGCTGCAGCAGACGACCAAGACGACGGTCGCCGCGACGAAGCCGAGCCGCTCGACGATGAGCGCCCAGGCCAGGATGCCGCCCATGATGAGCGCGAAGGGCCTGAGCGCCGGCGTGCTGTCGGCCGGCCCGGCCGCGCGCGCCTGCCAGGCGAGCACCGCGCCCATGGCGATCAGCAGGATGCCGAGCATCACCGGCACGTAGCCCGCGCCCATGCGCGTCACCGTGCCCATGGAGTAGTCGCGCGCGATCCAGATCGCGCCCGCCCCGAAAAGGCACACGGCGAGCGCGGCGATCAGCTCGCCGGACGGGAGATCACGCTTCATCTTCGGCCCTTTCCAGGCTTGCCGCGGCCGGCAGCGCGCCGGCCAGCGAGGCGCCGCCGCATTGATAGACGGTCTGGCCGGTGATGGCACCCGCCTCCGGCTCGAGCAGGAAGGCGACCGTGGCGGCCACCTCGGACGGCGCGATCAGCCGGCCGAGCGGCGGCAGGCGCACGGCCGCCGCCGCCCGCGCGGGATCGCGAAGCTGCGGCGTGTCGACGGCCGCCGGCGCGACCACGTTGACGGTGATGCCGCGCCGCACGAGCCCGGCGGCGAGCGAGCGCGCCAGGCCGGCGAGCGCCGATTTCGAGGCGGCATAGAGCGCCCGACCGGCGCGCCCGTCGGCCGCCCGGCTCGACAGGAAGACGATGCGGCCGCGGCCGTCCGGCATGCCCGGCGCCAGCCCGGCGGCCAGGGCGGCGGCCGCGCCGACATGCAGCTGCCACAGCGCGGCGCCGGCGGTGCGCCGCGTCGCCGCGTCGGCGTCGTCGCGCATGATGCCGGCGGCATGCACGAGGGCGGTGCAGCCGCCCCCGGCCAGCGCGGCCGCCGCGTCTTCGGCCTGCGCGACGTCGGCGAGATCGACGATACGGTGCTGGTAGACGGCGGTCTGCGGCAGCGCGCCGGCCGCCCGGTCGAGGCCGACGACGCGCCAGCCGGTCGCAACAAGCCGCTCGGCCACCGCCCGGCCGATGCCGGACGACGCCCCGGTGACGACCGCCGTCGCGGCCGGCGCCTCCGGCCGGCCGGTCACGCGGCCTCCGTCGCGCGGGCCGCAAGGCGGCGCCGGCCGGACCCGCGCGCCACCGTCTGGCTGTACTGGACGACACGTTCGCGCACCTGACGCCTCCCCATGCCCGGGCCGCGCGGCAGCAGGCCCGATGGCTCGCCCGAATAGGACAAGCCACGATAAACTGTCAACAGTATTGCCGGCAACGCCTGTCCTGCGCCCCATGCCGCCTTGGCGGCGCCTGACGGCCCGCATTGTGCATGATACAAGCCGAATTCGACACCTATGGGAAGCGGAAGCGACCGGCCGAAGACGCCGCGCGGCCGCTCGCAGCGGGCCCTGCAGTCGCCCGCAGCGGGCAAAGAGTTGACACTCCCGCGCAAGTGCGCTGATAGTGTCGACACTTTGGAGATGGGCGACAACGTGGAATTCGATACGGAGATCGACGTCCTGGTCATCGGCGCGGGCGGCTGCGGCCTCGTCGCGGCGCTGGCCGCCGCCGAGCGCGGCGCCACGGTGGCGGTCGTCGAGAAGGCGCCGCGCCTGCAGGGCAACACCGCCCTGTCGTCGGGCTCCGTGCCTGGCGCCGGCAGCCGCTTCCAGCGCGCCGCCGGCATCGCCGACAGCCCGGCGCGCTATGCCGCCGACCTGCGCCGTATCGCCGGCCCGCACGATGCCGACGCGCTGGTCGACCGGCTCGCCGGCATCTCGGCCGAGCTCGTCGAATGGCTGGTCGACAGCGCCGGCGTCGCCATGACGCTGGTCGAGACCTACCGCCATGTCGGCCACGGCGTGCCGCGGCTGCACGCGCCGCCGGCGCGCCGCGGCGCCGACCTCGTCGCCGATCTGGAACGCGCGGTCGCCGCGCGCGACATTCCGCTGGCGCTCGGCCAGGAGGCGCGCGCGCTGATCACCCGCGACGGCGCGGTGCGCGGCGCGCTGACCGTCGACGCGGAGGGCCGCGAGGCGCGCATCGGCGCCGGTGCCGTCATCCTGGCCAGCAACGGCTTCGCCGCAGCGCGCGACCTCGTCGCCGCGCACTGCCCGCAGGCCGCCCGGGCGCGCTACGCCGGCGCGCCGGGCAGCACCGGCGAGGCGCTGCGCTGGGGCACCGCCCTCGGCGCGGCGACCGGCAATCTCGGCGCCTACCAGGCGCATGCCGGCCTGGCCGAGCCGAGCGGCGCGCTGGTCACCTGGACGGTGGTCGAGCGCGGCGGCTTTATCGTCGACGGCAATGGCGCGCGCTTCGCCGACGAGACGCTCGGCTATTCCGCCTTCGCCGCGCCGGCGCTGGCGGCCGCGCCGCCGCTGCACATGATCTATGACGCGCGCATCGCCGACGACGTCGCCGCCGGACAGCCCGAATTCGCCGAGCTGGCGGCGGCCGGCGGCGCGCTCGCCGCCGACGACGCGGCGGCGCTGGCCGCGCGCATCGGCGTGCCGGCCGAGACCTTCGCCGCCACCTGCCGCGCGGCGGCCGACGCCGCGGAAGGCGGCGCCACCGATACCTTCGGCCGTCGGCAATGGGGCCTCGGCGCGCTGCGTCCGGCGCTGCGCGCCACCCGCATCGCACCGGCGCTGTTCCACACCCAGGGCGGGCTGATGGTCGACGGCGACGCGCGCGTGCTGGCGCGGGACGGCACCTGGATCCGCGGCCTTTATGCCGGCGGCGGCGCCGCGGTCGGCATTTCCGGCCTGAGCGGCGGCACCGGCTACGTCTCCGGCAACGGCCTTCTGGCCGCGCTCGGCCTCGGCTACCTGGCCGGCCGCGCGGCCGGCCGCCAGGCCGGCGCCGAAGCGGGCGACGCCCCCGCAACCGAACTTCAAACCCAGAGCTAGAAAGGGAGAGAGAACCATGAGTTTCCTGAAGAAGACGATCCTGGCCGGCGCCATCGCCGCGCTCGGGCTGGGCCACGCGGTGGCGCAGGACTTCCCGACGCGGCCGATCACCGTGATCGTGCCCTATTCGCCGGGCTCCACCGACACGCTGGCGCGCACGCTCGCCGAGGACATGTCGAAGGAGCTCGGCCAGCCTGTGGTCGTCGAGACGCGGCCGGGCGCCGGCGGCACCGTCGGCGGCGCGGCGGTCGCCTCGGCCGATGCCGACGGCTACACGCTGCTGTTCGCGGTGAGCTCGGTGCAGACGGTGGCGCCGCACCAGCGCGAGCTGCCCTACGGCTTCGACGACCTGACGCCGGTGGCGCGCATCGCCGTCGGCCCCAACGTGATCGCCGCGCGCCAGGACGCGCCCTTCTCGACCACCGAGGAGATGATCGCCTACGCCAAGGAGAACCCGGGCAAGGTGAGCTACGGCAGCGCCGGCACCGGCGGCGCCACGCACATCGCCGCCGAGGCGATCGCCCGCGAGGCCGGCGTCGAGCTGTTCCACATCCCCTTCGGCGGGGTGACGCCGGCGGTGGCCGCCACGGTGGCCGGCGACGTCGACCTGGTGCTCGGCTACGCCTCGGCGATCATGCCGCAGGCCGATGCCGGCAAGCTCGTGGCGCTCGCCCAGCTCAGCGAGGAGCGCGCCTCGGTCGCCCCCGACCTGCCGACGCTGAAGGAAGGCGGCGTCGACCTGGTGCTGCCGCCGAACATCGGCATCTGGGCGCCGGCCGGCACGCCGCAGGACGTGATCGACCGGCTGTCGGACGCCGCGCGCAAGGCGGCCGAGGGCGAGACCTTCACCAAGTTCGGCGAGACGACCCTGACGGAGATCGACTATGCCGACGCGGCGACCTTCGCCGGCATCCTGGAGAAGGAGGACGCCTTCTACGCCGACCTGCTGGCCAATATCGACTTTTCGGAGTGACCGGCCGGCCTGCCGGCTCCGGCCGGCAGGCCCCTGCAACGACCGCCGACAAGAAAGGGCGGGTGCCCACGCGGCACCCGCCCTTTCTTCGTCTCGCGCACCGGCTGTGCCGGCGCAGCGGCCGTCAGCTCATCCCGCCGGCCGCGCGCGGCGCGTCGTCCTCGGTCTCGACGCCGTCGAGATCGCCGAAGCGCATCTCCATGGCGCGGATCGCCGGCTGGCCCATCAGGCTCCAGATGTCGTCGATGCCGACCAGCAGGTCCGGCCGGTCGATCACCTCGCCGGTCTCCATCGACTGGCGCAGCAGCGTGAGCGCGTTCTCCATCGCCATCAGCGCGGCCGCCGGCAGCATGCGCGGCAGGGTGATGCGCTTGACGCCGAGCGCCTCCAGCCGCTTGATCGGGATCAGCGGCGTCGTCGGCCGGCTGCGGATGCCGAAGCCCATATTGACCGACACCGGCACCGGCACCGCGTCGACCAGCGCCTTGATCTGGTCCTCGCCGGCGATCGCATCGGCGAAGATCAGGTCGGCGCCGGCCTTGGCGTAGAGCCTGGCCCGGCGGATCGCCCCGTCCAGCCCCTCGACCGCCAGCGCGTCGGTGCGCGCCAGGATGACGAAGTCATCGTCCTTGCGCGCCTCGCAGGCCGCCTCGATCTTGCGCGCCATCTCGCGCATGTCGATGACGTCCTTGCCCTCCATGTGGCCGCAGCGCTTGGGGCTGATCTGGTCCTCGATGTTGATGCCGGCGATGCCGATCTCCTCGAAGCGCTGCACCGTGTGATAGACGGCCACGGCGTTGCCGTAGCCGGTGTCGGCGTCGGCCATGACGGGGATGTCGACGCTGCGCGCGATCACCCGGCAGGCGTCGAGATTGTCGGTCAGCCCCATGATGCCGATGTCCGGCACGCCGAGGCGCGAATTGGCCAGCCCCGCGCCGGTGGTGCAGGCGGTCTTGAAGCCCATCTTCTCCACCACGCGCACGCTGTAGCCGTCGTACACGCCGGGCGAAACGAGGATGCCGTCGGCGGCCAGAAGTTCCCTCATGCGGCGTGTCGGCTTCATCGGCTGCGATCCTTTCTCGGCTGTCATGCGCTCTTCTGCCCGGAGGCGGGACTGGCTTCGGCGCCGCCCTCGGAATCGAGCAGCTCCTGGAGAGATTCGGTGGCGCGCGCGATGTGCGAGCGCATCAGGGATTCGGCGAGGTCGGCATCGCGCGCCTTCATCGCGCGCAGGATCTGCCAGTGCTCGGCGAAGGCGTCGTCGCGCCGCCCCGGCGTGTCGCCCGAGCGCGCGCGGTAAAGCCGCAGCAGATAGTAGAGCTCGTCGCACAGCAGCGACTGGATGCGGCCGTTGCCGCAGCCCTCGGCGATGCGCACATGCACGTCGAGCGCCGGGCGCTTCTGCTTGCGGTCGGCATCGGCGAACTCGGCGAGAAGCTGATCGAGCGCCTCGTCCGGCATCGCCCGGGTGGCGAGCCGCACCGCCATGCCCTCGACGGACTCGCGAAGCTGGAAGATCTGCACCATATCGGCGACCGAGAGGTCGACCACGCGCGCCTTGAGATAGGGCTCCTTGGTGATCAGCCCGCGCCCCTGCAGCGCCTTGACCGCCTCGCGCACGGGACCGCGGCTGACCTTGAAGCGCTCGGCCAGCAGCGCCTCGTTGACCACGCCGCCGAGCGGAATCTCGCCGGCGATGAGGAGATCGAAGATGCCCTGGAACACGGTGTCCACCAAAGTCTTCGACTGTCTTTCCACCGCTCGCCCGCCTTGTGTCGACACTTTCGCGAAAAAATCCGACGTTTGCCCTCGTTTACCCAATCCCGCTCCGGCTTACAAGGCATGCCCCACAATAGTGTTGACACTTTTTTGCCCCAACGGTACCGATGTGCCGACGCTGGAGGTGGTATGAGCGCGACAACGCGTACCCCATTGATGGAGATTGCCGGCGCCGGCGGCAAGCGGCTGCGCGGCATCGATCTCGCAGCACTGCTGGCCGACCGGTCGACGCCGCTGCCCCGCGCGCTGATGATCGTGCTGGAGAACGTCGCCCGCCAGCGGCTGCGCGGCGCGCCGGTCGAGGCCGAGATGGCCGCCGTCGCCGGCTGGACGGCCGCCTCGCCGGAGCTGTCCGTGCCGCTCAAGGTGACGCGGGTGATGTTTCCCGATTCCAGCGGCCTGCCGGCGCTGATGGACCTCGCCGCCGCGCGCGACCGCGTCGCCGCGGCGGGCGGCGACCCGCGCGTCGTCGAGCCGGACGTGCCGGTCACCCTGGTGGTCGACCATTCGCTGATCGTCGACGTCGCCGGCCGGCCGGACGCCGAGGCGCGCAACATCGAGGCCGAGTATCGGCGCAACGGCGAACGCTACGCCTTCTTCAAATGGGCGCGGCAGGCCTTCGACAAGCTGCGCATCGTGCCGCCCGGCGCCGGCATCATCCACCAGGTGCATCTCGAGCGGCTGGCGCGCGTCGTCGCCACCGAGACGATCGACGGCATCGGCGAGGTCGCCGCGCCGGAATTCGTGCTCGGCTGCGATTCCCACACGCCGATGGTCAACGGCCTCGGCCTGCTCGCCTGGGGCGTCGGCGGCATCGACGCGGAGGCGGCAGCGCTCGGCCAGGAGTACCAGGTGCGCATTCCGCGTGTCGTCGGCGTCCGGCTGGTCGGCGCGCTCGCCGCCGGCGCCACCACCACCGACCTGGTGCTGACCGTGACGCAGCGCCTGCGCGACGTCGGCGTCACCGGCGCCTTCGTCGAGTTCTTCGGCCCCGGCCTGCCGGCCCTGTCGGTGCCCGACCGCGCCACCATCGCCAACATGGCGCCCGAATACGGCGCCACCGTCGGCTACTTCCCGATCGACGCGCGCACCATCGACTATCTCGTCCAGTCGGGCCGCGAGCCCGAGCATGTGGCGCTGGTCGAGGCCTATGCGCGCGCCGCCGGCCTGTTCGCCGAGCCGGGCGACGCCGAGCCGGAGGTCAGCGAGACGGTCGAGATCGACCTGTCGGCGATCGGCCCGAGCATCGCCGGGCCGCGCCGTCCGCAGGACCGGCTGCGCCTGGCCGACGCCAAATCCGCCTTCCGCGCCGCGCTGCACCGGTCGGTCGAGGACGGCGGCTTCGGCGTCCCGCGCGAGGAAGGCGACAGGACGGTCGAGGTCACCCTCGACGGCCGCACGGTGACGCTCGGCCACGGCGTCGTGCCGGTCGCCGCCATCACCTCGTGCACCAACACCTCCAACCCCTCGGTGATGATCGGCGCCGGGCTTCTGGCGCGCAACGCGCGGCGCCGCGGCCTGCAGGTGCCGCCCTGGGTGAAGACCTCGCTGGCGCCCGGCTCGCGCCTGGTGCGCGACTATCTCGGCGAGGCCGGGCTGCTCGCGCCGCTCGAGGAGCTCGGCTTCCACATCGTCGGCTTCGGCTGCACCACCTGTTCGGGCAAGTCCGGCCCGATCGCGCCGGAGATCGCCGCGGCGATCGCCGACAACGACCTGGTCGCCGCCGCGGTGCTGTCGGGCAACCGCAACTTCGAGGGCCGCATCCACCGCTCCTGCCGCGCCAGCTATCTCGCCTCGCCGCCGCTGGTGGTGGCGTTCGCGCTGGCCGGCCGCGTCGACATCGACGTCGAGAGCGAGCCGCTCGGCCACGACGCCGAGGGCCGGCCCGTCTTGCTGGCCGACATCTGGCCCGACCGCGACGAGCTCACCGCGCTGGTCGCCGAGAGCCAGCGGCCGGAGCGCTTCCGCAAGAGCTACGCGACGCTGTTCGACGGCTCAAAGCTGTGGGAGGCGCTGCCGGCCGCGACCGGCCCGACCTTCGCCTGGGGCGAGGCCTCGACCTATATCCGCCGGCCGCCCTTCTTCGAGCTTGCCGGCGCCGGTCCGGACGACCGCATCGCCGACGCCCGCGTGCTGGTCAAGGTCGGCGATTCGCTGACCACCGACCACATCACCCCGAGCGGCGAGATCCTGCCCGACAGCCAGGCCGGCCGCTACCTGATGGAGGCCGGCGTCGAGCCGAAGGCCTTCAACGCGGTGACCCAGCGGCGCGGCAACCACGAGTTCATGGCGCGCGTCACCTTCGCCAACCAGCGCATGAAGAACCAGCTCGTGCCCGGCACCGAGGGCGGCTTCACGCGCACCGAGCCGGACGGCCCGGTCGTCACCATCCACGACGCCGCCGCGCGCTATCGCGACGCCGGCACGCCGATGCTGGTGCTGGCCGGGCGCGACTACGGCATGGGCTCGAGCCGCGACTGGGCCGCCAAGGGACCCAAGCTGCTCGGCGTCGAGCTGGTGCTGGCCGTGTCGTTCGAGCGCATCCACCGGGCCAACCTGATCGGCATGGGCATCCTGCCGCTGACCTTCGCCGATGGCGCGGACGCGCGAAGCCTCGGCCTGACCGGCTTCGAGCGCTTCACCTTCGAGGGCCTGCGCGAGGCGCTGCGCACCGGCAGCCCGGTCGCCGTCACCGCCCGGGCGCCGGACGGCGGCCGCACGACCTTCGCCGCGGCGATCGACGTCGCCAGCGACCACGAGCGCCGGCTGCTCGCCGCCGGCGGCATCTTCAGCCGGCTGCTCGCCCGCTTCGAGGACGCGGCCTAGGCCGCGATTGCGAACGCCGTCGCCGCGGCGGCGGCCGTGACGGTCGATCGACAGCGGGCGCCGGCGTCCCGCGGCCATCGATGCGACCACCAACAGACGGGGCATCCGTTCCGGCGCGGCCGGGCCACGCGGTGCACCAGGCCGAGGGAGAAGACGATGGATCTGGACAAGGCCAAGACATTGGCCCTCGACTATCTGCAGGCGATGGAGCGGCGCGATCTCGACGCCGCCGCCGCCTGCCTCGCCGACGCGCCGACGCTGACCTTCCCCGGCGGTCGCGTGTTCGGCAGCGCCGCCGAGATCGCGCAGAACTCGTCGGGCCGCTACCGCTTCGTCGGCAAGCGCATCGCGCGCTGCGACGCCTGGCCGGGCGACGGCGCGACCTGCGTGCTGGTCAGCGGCACGCTCTACGGCGAGTGGCCCGACGGCGCGGCGTTCGACAACATCCGCTTCATCGACCGCTTCGACATCGTCGACGGCCGCATCCTGCGCCAGGACGTGTGGAACGACGCCGGCGAGCGGGTGCTGGCGATGCGCGAGGCGGCCCGGACATGAGCGAGCTCGATCTTGTTCTTGCCGGCGGCGACGTCGTCTTTCCCGGCCAGGGCGTGCGCAAGGCCACCGTGGCGGTGCGCGACGGCCGCATCGCCGGCCTGCTCGACCCCGCCGAGCGCGTCGCCGCGCGCCGCGTGATCGACTGCACCGGCCGGCTGGTCTTTCCCGGCCTGATCGACCCGCACACCCATATCGGCTTCGGCGACAAGGCGAACGACTGGACGAGCGAATCGCGCACCGCCGCGCTCGGCGGCGTCTCGACGCTGATGAGCTTCTGGCGCGCCGACGACCTCGGCCCGGCCACCGAGGCCTGGCGGGCGGAGGCCGAGGCGCGCTCGGCGGTCGATTTCGGCTTCCATTTCGGCGTCACCTCGCGCCGCCACGTCGACGAGCTGGCCGCTCTGGCGCGCCGTTTCGGCATCACCTCGGTCAAGGTCTACCTGATGTACAAGGGCGCGACCGGCGCGGCCAAGGGCTTCACCGAGGTCGACGACGCGCTGCTCTACCGCGCCCTGCAGGCCGGCGCCGGCATCCGCGGCGGCGTCGTCGGCGTGCATTGCGAGAACACCGAGGTGATCCCGGTCTTCCGCGAGCCGCTGAAGGCGGCCGGCCGCGACGACCTCGCCGCCTGGGACGAGCAGTCGCCCGGCTTCCTGGAGACCGAGAACGTGTTCCGCGTCGCCTATTTCGGCGGCAAGGCGGGTTGCCCGGTCAACATCGTCCACATGTCGGCGGCCGAGAGCCTGGAGGTGGTGCGCGCGCTGCGCCGGCCGGACCGCGCGCCGATCCATGTCGAGACCTGCGGCCATTACCTGTCGCTGACGCGCGACATGCCGCTCGGCCTGGCCGGCAAGGTCAACCCGCCGCTGCGCGCGCAGGACGACGTCGACGGTCTGTGGGAGGGCGTGCGCCGCGGCGACATCTCGACCATCGGCTCCGACCACGTGCCGCGCAAGCACGCCACCAAGGGGCCGGACCTGTGGCAGGCGAGCGCCGGCTTTCCCGGCGTCGCGCAGCTTCTGCCGATCCTGCTCGAGGAGGGCTACCACAGGCGCGGCGTGCCGCTGGAGACGCTCGCCGCGGCGACCAGCAGCAACGTCGCCGCGCTCTACAGCCTGCCCGGCAAGGGCCATGTGGCGCCCGGCTTCGACGCCGACCTCGCCATCGTCGACCCGGCCGCCGAGACGGTGGTGGCGGCGGCCGACTACCCCTCGCACTCCGACTATTCGCCCTATCAGGGCATGCGCTTCCGCGGCCGCGTCACCCACACGGTCCTGCGCGGCCGGCTCGTCGTCGACGACGGCCGCCTCGCCGACGACGGCGCCGCCGGCGGACGCTACCTGCATCGCGCACCGTAAAGGACAAAGGCACATGAGCGAACGCATCTGGGACCGGTTCCTGACCGACGAGGACAAGCGGGTCTATCAGCTCGCCGGCTATGGCAAGCGCGGCGGCTTCGGCACCCGGCCGGCGCTGTTCATCATCGACGTGCAGTACAATTTCTGCGGCGACGCGCCGGACGAGCCGCTCGAGGAGGGGCTGAAGAAGTACCGCACCCATTGCGGCGAGGCCGGTTGGAAGGCGGTGCCGCACATCGAGCGCCTGCTCCGGCTCGCCCGGGCCAAGAACCTGCCGGTCTTCTACACCCAGTCCGAGCGCCGCCCCGACATGATCGACAGCGGCGTGCAGGTCGGCAAGAACCACCGCGGCGGCGAGAAGACCAGCGTCGAGGGCACCCACGCCACGCAGACCGTGGCGCCGCTGGCGCCGCAGCCGCAGGACATCCTGATCGGCAAGCGCAAGCCGTCGGCCTTCTTCGGCACGCTGTTCATGAGCCACCTGAACTTTCTCGACGTCGACACGCTGATCCTGACCGGCTGCACCACGTCGGGCTGCCTGCGGGCGACAACGGTCGACGCCTACTCGTTCAACTTCAAGGTGGTGATCCCCGAGGAGACCGCCTTCGACCGCTTCGAGGCGAGCCACGCGATCAACCTGTTCGACCTCAACTGCAAATATGCCGACGTCATCCCCGTCGACGAGGTCGCGACCTACATCGACGGCCTGCCCGTGCGCGGCGGCCAGCCGGCCGCTTCCTGATGCCGGCCCCGGCCGGCCCGCCTCTGCGGGCCGGTCGCGCGGCGCAATGCCGCACGACGCATAGAGCCCCGCATATGAGAACAAGTCACGATGGCCGCCGCGCCGCCGCCGGTGGCGTGCCGCCGGCGGGTGCCGCTTGACCGCCTGCCGGAAAAGGCGCATATTCCATAATTGAAGATGGTATTCCACAATTACGGAATAAAGCCGTGTCCCTTCCGACGTCCGTCCGCCCTTTGGTGCAGCCATGACGGAGGCCCGTCCCTCCGGCCTGCCGCTGACGCCTGCGGCGATCCGCGCCCTGATCGCCAAGGTGCCGCGGCTCGACATCGCCATCAAGAACACCCCGCTCGAGGAAGCGCGCAACCTGTCGCGCCATCTCGGCGGACCGCGCATCTTCGTCAAGCGCGACGACCTGACGGGCGTCGCCTTCGGCGGCAACAAGCTGCGCAACCTTGAGTTCCGCCTGGCCTGCACCATGCAGGAGGAGCCCGACACGGTGATCGTCGGTCTCGACCTGCAATCGAACTCCGCGCGCCAGACGGTCGGCGCCTGCAACCGGCTCGGCCTGAAGACCATCCTGGTGCTGGAGGGCGCCCGGCCGAACGCGGTGCAGGGCAACCTGCTGGTCGACTACCTGCTCGGCGCCGAGATCCACTTCGCCGCCGACCGCGACGCCCAGCGTGCCATCATGGACCGGCGCGCGGCCGAGGTTCGCGCCGCCGGCGGCCGGCCGCACATCCTCAACGACAATCCGATGTTCGACGTCGCCTCCGCGCTGGCCTACATCGAGACGACGCTCGAGGTGCTCGACCAGCTCGCCGAGCGCGCGCTCGCGCCGAGCCATGTCTACATGTCGTCGAGCGGCAAGGGCCAGGCCGGCATCCTGCTCGCCGGCAAGCTGCTCGGCGCCGGCTTCGCCATGCACGGCGTCACCGCCACCGACGAGTTCCACCTGCCCTCGCGCACCGCCGGCATCGCCCGTCAGACGCTCGACGCCCTCGGCCTCGACGTGCCGGTCTGCGAGGACGAGGTGATCAACTTCGACGGCTATGTCGGCTCCGGCTACGGCGTGCCGAGCGAGGCCGGCAACGAGGCGGTGCGGCTGTTCGCGCGCACCGAGGGCATCATCCTCGACCCCATCTACACCGGCAAGGCGGCCGCCGGGCTGATCGACCACGTGCGCACCGGCCGGCTCGGCCGCGACGACGTGGTGGTCTTCGTGCACACCGGCGGCACACCCGCCGTCTTCACATGGAACACGCTGTGGACCGGCGAGGAGGATCGGCCGGCCGCAGGCGGACAGTCGTGACAAGCAGAAAGGGGAAGCACGTCATGGATCGCAGGCAGGTTTTGACGCTGATGGCCGCCACGGCCGTCACCGTCTCGGCAACGGGCGTGCGGGCGCTGGCGCAGGCCGGCTCCGGCACCATCACCTTCGGGCAGAGCACCAGCATCCTGACGCTCGACCCCGCGCACGGCGCCTTCACCGGCTATCCGGCCGGCTACGAGGCGGCGCTGTGCCTCTACGACCGGCTGCTCGACTTCGACGCCTCGATGGCGATCGTCCCGCAGCTCGCCGAAAGCTACGAGATGGCGCCCGACCTGATGTCGTGCGAGCTCAAGCTCAGGCCGGGCGTCACCTTCCACGACGGCACGCCATGCGACGCGGCCGCCGTCAAGCTCAACATCGAGCGCATGATGGATGCCGAGCGCAACCCGACCAACCGGCCGCTCTGGGACCCGGTCGCCGGCGCCGAGACGCCGGACGAGCGCACCGTCGTCATCCGGCTCAAGGCGCCGTTCGCGCAGCTGCCCAACACGCTGGCGCACGGCTCGGGCGCGATCGTCTCGCCGGCGGCCCTGGAAAAGCACGGCGAGGACGGCTTCCGCCAGAACCCGGTCGGCGCCGGCCCCTACAAGCTCGACAGCTTCGCGGCCGGCCAGACGCTGACCCTGACCGCCTTCGAGGACTACTGGGGCGGCAAGCCGGGCGCCGAGGCCGTCGTCTTCCGCTTCATCGCCGAACCGGCGACGCGCATCTCGGCGCTCGCCACCGGCTCGGTCGACGTCATCGATTCGGTGCCCGTGCAGCTCGTCGAGCAGCTCGCCGCCAATGACGACATCGCGATCATCCGCCAGCCCGGCCTGCGGCCGATCGGCCTGGCGCTCAACCTGACGCGCGCGCCGCTGCAGGACCTCAAGGTGCGCCAGGCGCTCAACCATGCGGTGCCGGTCGAGACCATCGCCGAGCGCGTGTTCTTCGGCTTCGCCAAGGCGCCGGATTCGCCGCTCGCCTTCGACACGGTCGGCCACGCCGCCATCGGCACGATCCCGCACGATCCGGAGGCCGCCCGGGCGCTGCTCGCCGAGGCGGGCTACGAGCCGGGCTCCGACGGCATCATGCAGAAGGACGGCGAGCGCCTCAGCCTGACCATGTTCGCGCCCGAGGGGCTGTTTCCCGGCGACATCGCGGTGGCCGAGATCGTCGCCGCCTCGCTGGCCCAGATCGGCGTCGAGGCGCGCATCAGCAAGATCGAGCGCGGCGCCTACTGGGACCAGCTCCGGCAGAACGCCGAGGGGCTCGGCTGGGACATGGCGATGTTCGGCTTCAACCCGTCGAACGGCTCCGGCCTCTACCATCTGGAATCGCTGTTCCGCTCCAACGCCGACGACACCGCGCGCCCCGACGTGTGGAACATCGCGCGCTATTCCAACCCGGAGGTGGACCGGCAGCTCGACCGCGCCAACAGCGAGCCGGAGGCGGCCGACCGCGACGCCGCGCTGGCCGAGGCGCAGCAGCTGATCTGGGCCGACGCGCCCTATCTGTGGCTGCAGATCAACGAGAACGTGACGGCGACGCGCAAGCGCGTGGCCGGCGTCGAGGTGCTGCCGATCGTCTTCACCTCGCTGCGCAACGCCGCCCTGTGATGCAGGGGCCGTCGGTCCGCCGGCCGGGTCGAGCCGCGTGATCCGCTTCCTCGGCCAGCGCCTCGTCACCATCCCGTTCGTCGCGCTCGGGGTGGTGACGATCCTGTTCTTCATCTTCAAGGCCGTGCCGGGCGACCCGGCGGCGCTCGCCGCCGGCGCCACGGCCACCCAGGCCGAGATCGAGGCGACGCGCGTGCGCCTCGGCCTCGACCAGCCGCTCGTCGTCCAGTACGTCAACCACGTGCTCGGCGTGTTCGTCGGCGACTTCGGCTATTCGACCACCTTCCGCGGCAACCCGCTGCCGCACATCCTGGCCCGCGTTCCGGCGACGCTCGAGCTGGCCGGCGCGGCGATCGCGCTCACCATTCTGGTCGGCATTCCCGCCGGCATCGCCGCCGCTTCCGCGCACAACCGCTGGCCCGACGTCGCCATCTCGCTCACGGTCATCGGCCTTCTGGCGGTGCCGAACTTCTGGATCGGCATGCTGCTGATCGCCTTTCTGTCGGTGCAGTGGGGCCTGCTGCCGAGCTTCGGCAATGCCGGGCCGCTCGCCCTCGTCATCCCGTCCCTGGCGCTCGCCGCACGGCTGATCGCGCTCGTCGCGCGCATGACGCGCGGCATCGTCATCGAGGAGCTGCGCAAGGACTATGTGCGCACCGCGCGCGCCAAGGGCATGCGCCGCGGCGCCATCCTGGTGCGCCACGTGCTGCGCAACGTGATGATCCCGACCGTCACCATCATCGGCCTGCAGACCGGCTACCTGCTCGGCGGCTCGGTCGTCATCGAGCGGCTGAGCGCCTGGCCGGGCATCGGCGACCTGCTGCTCACCGGCGTGTCGAACCGCGACTTCGCGCTGGTGCAGGGCATCACGCTCGTCTTCGTCGTCGGCTTCCTGCTCATCAACCTGATCGTCGAAGTGCTCTACCGTTTCATCAATCCGAGGCTGCGCTATGCCTGAGGCCGTTGCCGGCCGGCGCCGCCGCAGGCGCCGCCTGTCCTTCAACCTGTATCTGTGGCTCGGCGGCGGGCTGCTCGGCCTGTTCGTCCTGCTCGCGCTGTTCGGCCCGGCCATCGCCCCCTACGACACCGCCGCGCAGGACCTGTTCGCGCTGATGCAGCCGCCCTCGGCGGAGCATCTGCTCGGCACCGACAATGTCGGCCGCGACATCCTCTCGCGCATCATCGTCGGCACCCGCTACACGCTGTCGATCGCGCTCGTCGCCACGCTCGCCGCCGGCCTCGGCGGCGTCGCGCTCGGCGCGGTGGCCGGCTATTTCGGCGGCCTGACCGACCGCATCGTCACCGGCTTCGTCGACCTTCTGCTCACCGTGCCCAACCTGGTGCTGGCGATCGCCATCGCCGCCGCGGTCGGCGCCAGCGCCACCGGCCTGACCGTCGCCATCACCGCGAGCTTCATCCCGCCGATCGCGCGGCTGATGCGCGCCCGGGTCATCGAGCTCAAGGAGGAGGACTTCGTCAGCGCCGCCGTCACCACCGGCATGAGCCACACGCGCATCCTGCTGCGCCACGTGCTGCCCAACGCCTCGACGGTGATCGTCATCGAGATGAGCCTCAACGCCGGCCAGGCGGTGCTGGTGGGCTCGGCGCTCGGCTTCCTCGGCCTCGGCGTGCAGCCGCCGGCCCCCGAATGGGGCGCCATGCTCGGCGCCAGCCGCGAGTTCTACGCCATCGCGCCGCACCTCGTCGTCGCGCCGGGCATCGCCATCTCGCTGCTCGTGCTCGCCTTCAACCTGACCGGGGACGGCCTGCGCGACCATTTCGACCCCGGCATCCAGCGATAGCACAGACAGGGCCTGCCATGGATTTCGGCATCATCGACTGCCACGCCCACATCTTCCCGCCGCTTGCCGGCGCCTGCGGTTTCCCCGACGTGGCGACGCACCGGCTTCACCAGCAGCGGGCCATGCACATGCACGGCAACCAGCCCTACCGGCGCCGGCGCGACCACGCGGTCGTCGGCACGCGCATGCTGTGGGACGCCGACGACCCGTCCGAGGCCGGCCGGGCGCGCGACGTTTCCTTCCGCGCCGGGCGCAACGGCCGCTTCGAGTGGACGCATGCCGGCGAGGACCACTACGTGCAGTTCCTGCCGCCGCACATGGTCGACCTGTCGATCGACGCCGACACGCTGGTCGCCGAGATGGACCATGCCGGCATCGCCGGCGCGATCCTGCAGAACGACCACATCTACGGCAACCTGGCGGCCGACTTCGCCGCCGCCGGCAAGGCGCATCCCGGCCGCTTCCTCGGCCTGGCGCAGGTCGAGGAGGCCTTCGCCTTCCGCGACGACGAGCTTGCCCGCCTCGCCCGCCAGGTCGAGGAGGACGGCATGGCCGGGCTCTACTTCACCACCACCGGGCTGTTCCGGAACGGCTACCGCACGCTGCCGTCTGACCGCGCCTTCGATCCGCTGTGGGCGCTGGTCGAGCAGCTCGACCTGCCGGTCTTCTGGGTGCATTCGGCGAACTCGCCGATCGGCGGCTACGACGACGAGATGCGCCATCTCGCGGCGATCGTCGAGCGTTTTCCGGCGCTGCGCCACGTGCTCGTGCACGGCCTGCCGACGGCGCTCTACGCCGACGACGACGAGCGCATCGCGCTGCCGGGCGTCATCGAGGCGCTGCTCGGCGAGGGACAGGTGTGGGCCGAGATCCTCTACCCGATCGCCTGGGGCGGCCGCCTGCCCTACCCCTATGCGCGGGCGCACGGCCACATCCGCCAGCTCTACGAGCGCTTCGGCGGCGGCCGCTTCATGTGGGGCTCCGACATGCCCAACGTGGCGCGCTCGAGCACCTACCGCCAGACGCTCACCTACATGACCGACCATTGCGGCTTCATCTCAGACGCCGACATGCGGCGCATCCTGCGCGACAACGCGCTCGACGTCTTCGCGCCGCAGCGGCTGGCGCGCGCGGGCCTGGCGTGAGCCGGGTCCTCGACATCGAGGGGCTGACCGTCGGCTTCGAGACCGGCGGCCGCCGCTTCGACGCCGTGCGCGAGGTCGATCTCGCGCTCGACGGCGGCGAGGTGCTGGCGCTGGTCGGCGAATCGGGGTCGGGCAAGAGCGTGACCGCGCTCGCGGTGATGGGGCTGCTGCCGGAGGTCGCCGAGATCACCGCCGGCACCATCCGCTTCGAGGACCGCGACCTCGCCCGCCTCGGCGAGGCGGAGATGGCGGCCGTGCGCGGCGCGCGGATCGGGCTGATCTTCCAGGAGCCGATGACCTCGCTCAACCCGACCATGCGCGTCGGCCCGCAGGTCGCCGAGGTGCTGCGGCTGCACAAGCGCGCCGGCGCGGCCGCCGCGCGGCGCGCGGTGGAGGAGCTGTTCGCGCTGGTGCGCATCCCCGACCCGGCGGCGCGCTACGACGACTTTCCGCACCAGATGTCGGGCGGCATGCGCCAGCGCGTGGTGATCGCGCTGGCGCTCGCCTGCCGCCCGGCGCTGCTGATCGCCGACGAGCCGACGACGGCGCTCGACGTCACCACCCAGGCGCAGATCCTCGAGCTGTTCCGCGACCTGCAGCGCGAGATCGGCCAGGCCACCATCCTGATCACCCACGACCTCGCCGTCGTCGCCGAGACGGCGCACCGGGTGGCGGTGATGTATGCCGGGCGCATCGTCGAGGAATCCGCCTCCGAGGCGCTGTTCGCCGGTGCCCTGCATCCCTATACGCGCGGCCTGCTGCGCTCGATCCCGGTGGTGCGGACCGGGCCTGCGGCCGGCCATCCGCGCCGGCTGGTCGAGATTCCCGGCACCGTGCCGCCTCCGTGGGACCTGCCGCAGGGCTGCGCCTTCGCGCCGCGCTGCCCGCGCGCCAGCGCGCGCTGCCGCGCCGAACGGCCGCCGCTGATGCCGTTCGACGGCGGCCGCCGGGCGGCCTGCTGGCATCCGCATGTCGAGCGGGAGGACGCCGCATGACGTTCGTGCTCGAAGCGAAGGGGCTGTCGAAGCGCTTTGCCGTCACCACCGGCATGGGCGGCCACAAGGCGACGGTCACCGCCGTCGACGACGTCAGTTTCGCGATCGCGCCCGGCGAGACGCTCGGCCTGGTCGGCGAATCGGGCTGCGGCAAGTCGACGGTCGGCAAGATGATCGTGCGGCTTCTCGAGCCGGACACCGGCGAGGTCCGCTTCGAGGGGCGCGACATCGCGCACGCCACGCATGGCGAGCTGCGGCCGCTGCGCCGCCGCTTCCAGATGGTCTTCCAGGACCCCTACGGCTCGCTCGACCCGCGCCAGCGCGCCGGCGACATCGTCACCGAGCCGCTCGTCGTGCATGGCATCGGCGATGCCGCCGAGCGTCGCCGGCGGGTGGCGGAGCTGTTCGAGCGCGTCGGCCTGCGACCCGACCAGATGGCCAACGTGCCCTCGCAGTTCTCCGGCGGCCAGCGCCAGCGCCTGGCGATCGCCCGCGCGCTCGCCCTCGATCCGGCGCTGATCGTCGCCGACGAGCCGGTCTCCGCGCTCGACGTGTCGATCCAGGCCCAGGTCATCAACCTGATGGCCGAGATCAAGGCCGAGCGCGGCCTGGCCTACCTGTTCATCGCCCACGACCTCGGCGTCGTGCAGCACATCAGCGACCGGGTGGCGGTGATGTATCTCGGCCGGCTGGTCGAGATCGCCGACAAGGAGACGCTGTTCTCCGGCCCGGTGCATCCCTACACCCGGGCGCTGCTCGAGGCGGTGCCGGTGCCCGATCCGGCGCGCCGGCTGGCGCCGCGCGACACGCTGAAGGGCGAGGTGCCGACGCCGCTCGCGCCGCCGTCGGGCTGCGCCTTCCATCCGCGCTGCCCGCTGGCCAGCGAGCGCTGCACGCGCGAGCGGCCGCTGCTGCGGCGCCATCCGTCCGGCGCCGAGGTCGCCTGCCACAACGCCTTCTGACCGCGGGCCCCGCGCCCGCCCCGCCCGATCCACGAGGAGCTTCGTCTTGTCCCAGGCATTCGACACCGGCGCCGAGAGCCCGACGCGCGCGACACCCTACGAGCGGCTTGCGGCGCTCGGCATCGCGCTGCCGCCGGCGCCGCCGCCGGTGGCCAACTTCCTCACCCATGTGCGCGAGGGGCCGCTCTTGTACCTGTCCGGCCAGGGCCCGCGCGAGGCGGACGGCCGGCTGCACACCGGCAAGGTCGGCCGCCAGGTGAGCACGGACGAGGCCTACGCCCACGCCCGGCTGACCGCCGTCAACCTGATCGCGGTCATGCACGAGGCGCTTGGCGATCTCGGCCGCGTGCGCCGCGTCGTCAAGCTGTTCGGCATGGTCAACGCCGATCTCGACTTCGAGCAGCACCCGCGCGTCATCAACGGCGCGTCCGACCTGATGAACGACGTGTTCGGCGCCGCCGGGCGCCATGCCCGCTCGGCCGTCGGCTTCGGCTCGCTGCCGGGCAACATCACGGTCGAGATCGAGGCGATCGTCGCCGTGGAGTGACGGCCGCGCCGCCGGCTTGGAGCCGTTCTGCCATTCACGGACTCGCAGATCGGCTCCGACTTGTTGTCTTGACGCGTTTGCGGACGGCGAACCGGTTTCCACGTCGCCTGGAAACGCACTAGCCGCGCTGGCGCCGCCAGCCGACACGCTCCTCGATCTCGGCGGCCGCCTCGCGCACCGCCTTGAAGTAGCGCGCCCGGTCCTCCTGCACCTTGAACTCCGGCAGCACGATGGAGATCGTCGCCACGCAGGCGCCCGCCGCGTCGACGATCGGCGCGGCGATGCAGGCGACGGAATAGTCGGATTCGCCGGCCTGCACGCACACGCCCTCGCGCAGCGCCCGCGCCGCCTGCGCCGACAGGCTGGCCGGATCGACGTCGGCGCGTCCGGTCGGCGAGACGCGCGCGCCGTGCGCGAAGATGGCGCAGCGCTCGGCATCCGGCAGGTGGCCGACCAGGAGCCGTCCCGAAGCCGTCCAGTTGAGCGGCACGCGCGATCCCACGCGCGAGGTGACCTGGAAGTGGTCGTTGCCCTCGGCCATCGCCAGCACCACCATGTAGTCGCCGTCGCGGCCGCAGATCTGCACCGTCTCGCCGGTCGTGCGGTTGAGCTCGGCCATCTTCTGCTTGGCGATGGTCAGCATGTCGACCGAGCGCTCGTAGGCGAGCCCGTAATGGTAGAGGCGCGGACCGAACCACACCGCGCCGTCGGCGTCGCGCGTCAAGAGCGACTTGTCCACCATGTCGTCGACGATGGTGTAGATGGTCGACAGCGGCG
The DNA here is from genome assembly GCF_030398335.1 of Aquibium sp. A9E412. GTDB lineage: Bacteria > Pseudomonadota > Alphaproteobacteria > Rhizobiales > Rhizobiaceae > A9E412. The sequence goes on along the minus strand of NZ_JAOAOP010000020.1, from coordinate 32,438 downwards.
CGTCGATCGCCCGCGCCAGGTCGTAGGCGGTGGCCGCCGCGCCGCGCTCCTGCAGCTCGTCGAGGATCTGCATCACGCGGTCGATGCCGCTGACGCGCGAGCGCCGGCGGCGCGCCGCGGGCGCGGCGGTGTCTGGGCGGGCGGGAGCGGCCGTCTCGTTCATCGTGCACCTGTCGATTCCGGTCGCCGGAGTATGCCGGGTTTCCGCGCCCGCCGCAAAATCCGCGCGTCCGCCGCCCGCGTTTCCTGCGCCCTGCCGGTCACGCCGCTCGCCTCAGGTGCCGCAGAAGGTCGTGTAGGGGCCGAAGTCGGCCGGCGCCGGCTCGGCATGGCGCTCGAGCCCCGGGCGCGGCCGATACGGATCGGTGACGGCGGCAAGCAGCCGGTCGAACGGCGCCATGTCGCCGGCGAGCGCCGCCTCCAGCGCTTCCTCGACCAGGTGGTTGCGCGGAATGTAGAGCGGGTTGACCGCGTCCATCGCGGCCGCGCGCGCGTCCGCCGGCATCGCCTCCTCGGCGAACCGCGCGCGATAGCGCGCGAGCCACGCGTCGAAACCGGCCACCGGATCGGCGAACAGCGCCCTGGCCGGCGCCGCGTCGCCGCGCACCGCGGTGGCGAGCGCGCGGAAGAGCTTGGTGAAGTCGACGCCCTGCCCCTCCATCGCCTGGAACAGGCCGTCGGCCAGCGCCGCGTCGCCGTCGCGCGCCTCGGCCAGGCCGAACTTGCCGCGCAGCCGCACGAGCCATGCCTCGCGATAGATCTGCGGGAAGGCGTTGACCGCCTCGCTCGCCAGCCGCACCGCCCGCTCGCGGTCCGCGCCGTCGATCAGGCCGAGCAGCGTCTCGGCGAAGCGCGCCAGGTTCCACTGCGCGATCGCCGGCTGGTTGGCGTAGGCGTAGCGGCCGAACTGGTCGATCGAGCTGAACACGGCGCCAGGATCGTAGGCGTCGAGGAAGGCGCAGGGGCCGTAGTCGATGGTCTCGCCGGAGATCGTCATGTTGTCGGTGTTCATCACGCCGTGCACGAAGCCGACCAGCATCCACTGCGCGACGAGCGCGGCCTGCGCGTCGCGCACGCGCGTCAACAGCGCCAGATAGCGGTCGTCGCGGCCTGCGAGGTCGGGATGATGGCGCGCGATGGCATAGTCGGCGAGCCGGCGCAGCTTGTCGGGATCGTCGCGCACGGCGAAGAACTGGAAGGTGCCGACGCGCAGGTGCGAGGCGGCGACGCGGGCGAGCACGGCGCCCGGCTTCATGCCGTCGCGGCGCACCTCCTCGCCGGTCGTCACCGCGGCCAGCGCCCGGGTCGTCGGCACCCCGAGCGCGTGCATCGCCTCGCCGACGAGGTATTCCCTGAGCACCGGCCCGAGCACGGCCTTGCCGTCGCCGCCGCGCGAGAACGGCGTCTGGCCCGAGCCCTTCAGATGGATATCGCGGCGCCGGCCGTGCCGGTCGATCACCTCGCCGACGAGGAGGGCGCGGCCGTCGCCGAGCTGCGGCGAGAAACCGCCGAACTGGTGGCCGGCATAGGCCATGGCGAGCGGCGCGGCCCCGTCCGGGCTGACCGAGCCGGCGAAGATGGCCGCGCCGGCGTCGCCGTCGAGCGCCGCGGCGTCGAGGCCGAGCTCGGCGGCCAGCGCCCGGTTGAAGCGCAGCATGCGCGGCTGCGGCACCGCGGCGCCCTGCCACGGCACGAACAGGCCGTCCAGCTCGCGCGCATAGCTGTTGTCGAAGGCGAAGGTCGGGTCGTGTCTGGTCATTGCGGGCTCCGTCTTTCGTCGGCGCGCCCGGCCGGGCTCAGTTGCGCTCGTCGGGCAGCCGCGGCATCGGCAGCACCGCGACGCCGTCCTCGATCAGCCCCTTGGCCTCCTCGAGCGTCGCCTCGCCGTAGATGCCGCGCGCCTCGATCTCGCCGAAGTGGATCTTGCGCGCCTCCTCGGCGAACCGGTCGCCGACATAGTCGGCGCTTTCGCGCAGCTTGTCGGTCACCGTCTTCAGCCGGGCGAGCAGCTTGCGCTGCTCCTCGCTCATCGCCAGCGCGACGCGCTGCTCCTTGCGGCCGCTCGCCACGGCCGGCGCCATCAGCGCCTTGTCGACCTTCGACGAGCCGCATTCGGGGCACGCGACGAGGCCGCGGCGGCGCTGCGTGTCGTAGTCCTCGCCGTTGCGGAACCACGCCTCGAAGCCGTGCTCCCGGTCACACACCAGCGAGAAGCGGATCATGACGCCGCCCGGCGCGCCGCCGCCGGCGCGCTTGCGGCGTCCGCCGTCTCGACGCGGTAGGGCCTGGCGTTCTTCAGGTTCGGCACCTTGCCGCGCGCGGCCGCCGCCGCGGCCGGATCGATCTCGGCGACCACCACGCCCGGCGCGTCGCCGGCCGCCTCGGCCAGGACGCGGCCCCACGGGTCGACGATCAGCGAATGGCCGTAGGTCTCGCGGCCGTCCTCGTGCCGGCCGCCCTGGGCGGCGGCGACGACGAAGGCGCCGTTCTCGATGGCGCGGGCGCGCAGCAGCACGTGCCAGTGCGCCTCGCCGGTCTGCCGGGTGAAGGCGGCCGGCACCGTCAGCACCTCGGCCCCGGCCAGCGCCTGGTCGCGGAACAGATGCGGGAAGCGCACGTCGTAGCACACGGCCAGGCCGAGCGTCGCGAAGGGCAGCCGCGCCACCACCGTGCGCTCGCCCGGCCGGTAGGTCTCCGATTCGCGCCAGCTCTCGCCATTGTCGAGATCGACGTCGAACATGTGGATCTTGTCGTAGGTGGCGATCTGCCCGCCGTCGGGGCCGAACAGGAAGGCGCGGTTGGCGACCTTGCCGCCGTCGAGCGCGACGGCGGTCGAGCCGACATGCAGGTGGATGCCGAGTTCGCCGGCCAGCGCGCCCGCGCGCGCGACCAGCGGATCGTCGCCGGGCGCGTGGATGCGCTGCATCAGGTCGGCGCGGCGGCGCACCAGCGCGCCGGTCATCTCCGGCGTCTGCACATAAGCCGCGCCCTCGCCGGCGGCGCGGCGCACCAGCGCCTCGAAGTCGGCCAGGTTGCGCGCCGGGTCCATGCCCGAGCGCATCTGCACCGCCGCGACGCGCAGCCCGCTCATGCCGCGCCTCCCGGCGCCTCGGCGAGCAGCGCGTCGAGCCGGCCGGCGCGCTCCAGCGCGTGCAGCTCGTCGGAGCCGCCGACATGGCGCTCGCCGATGAAGATCTGCGGGAAGGTCATGCGCCCGTTGGCGCGCTGGATCATCTCCTGGCGCAGCGCCGGCTCCCGGCTGGCGTCGCGCTCGACATAGGCGACGCCCTTGTCGTCCAGCAGGCGCTTGGCCGCCGTGCAGTAGCCGCACATCGCGCGGGTGTAGATCGTCACCTCGACCATCGGGCGCTCGCGCCTCTCCTCGTCCGTCCGCCGGCGCGGTGCCGCCGGCCCGGCCTTATATAGGGCCTGCCTCGTCGGCCCGGAAGTCCCCCGGCAGAACCCGGGCGAAGGTCAGCACGTCGACGGCGGTGGCGCCGCCGCGCTTCAGCGCCCGCGCCGCGGCGGCCACCGTGGCGCCGGTCGTCAGCACGTCGTCGACGGCGATCACGCGCCGGCCGCGCACGCCGATCTCGTGTTCGGGCGGCACGCGGAAGGCGCCGCGCACATTCTCCGCCCGCTCGCGCGCGCCGAGCCCGACCTGCCGGCGCGTCGGCCTGACGCGCACCAGCACGTCGGGCTCGAAGGCGAGGCCGGCCTGGGCGGCGACGGCGCGGGCGAGCTCGGCCGACTGGTTGAAGCGGCGCGCCAGCAGGCGCCGGCGGTGCAGCGGCACCGGCACCACCACGGCATCGGGCCCGATCAGCTCGCCGCCGACGCGCAGCATCCAGCGCGCCATCCACGGCGCCAGGTCGGTGCGGTCGCGGAACTTCAGCCCCTGCACCATGCGCCGCGCGGTGCCGCGATAGGCGACGGCAGCCCGCGCCCGGGCGAAGGGCGGCGGCTCGGCGATGGCGCCGGCCGACAGGAAGCCGTCGCCCATGTCGTAGGCGAACGGCGTGCCGAGCACCTCGCACCACGGCCGTTCGAGAAAGGTCAGCGCCGGCCAGCATTCGGGACACAGCGTTCCCGGTTCGGCCACCAGGTTGCGGCAGCCGAGGCAGACCGGCGGAAACAGCAGCCGCTTCGGCCAGTCGGCAAGCCGCCGCGCGAGCGCATGCGCGGGCATGGCTCCACCCTCCCTCCCGTCGCGCCCGCTGCCGCGCGGTTCAATCCGGCGCGGCTTTGCTCTAAAGGCTGGTCGGCCCTAGATGAGGGGCGCGAAACCGGATGATAGGCGCAATGCAGACCCTGGTCGATACACCGGCCGTTCTCGGCCGCAAGCGGCGCGCCGCCGCCATCGGCGACGCCGGCGCCTGGTTCCTGATGCGGCGCGCGGCCGAGGACCTGGCCGAGCGGCTGGCGACGGTGGAGCGGCGCTTCGCCGATGCCGCCGCGCTGTTCTGCCTGACGCCCGACGCCGCCGCGGCGCTGCGCGACAGCGGCAAGGTGGCCGCGGTGACGCGCGTCGAGGCCGACCCGGCGCTGCTGGCGGGGGACGACGGCATCCTCGCGCAGCCGGAGCACGTGCCGCTGGCGCCCGGCAGCCTCGACCTCGCCGTCAGCCTGCTCACCCTGCACGAGGTCAACGACGTACCGGGCCTGCTGGTGCAGATCCGCCGCGCGCTCCGGCCGGACGGGCTGTTCGTCGGCGCGATGGCCGGCGCCGGCACGCTGGACGAGCTGCGCGAGAGCCTGCTCGCGGCGGAAGCCGAGCTTGCCGGCGGCGCGACGCCGCGCGTGCTGCCCTTCGCCGACGTGCGCGACGCCGGCGGCCTTTTGCAGCGCGCCGGCTTCGCCCTGCCCGTCAGCGACGTCGAGACGGTCCGGGTGCGCTACGACACGATGTTCGACCTGATGCGCGACCTGCGCGCGATGGGCGCGACCAGCGCGCTCGCCGAGCGCGGCCGGCGCTTCGCGCCGCGCGCGCTGTTCCTGCGTGCCGCCGAGATCTACGCCGAGCGCTTCGCCGAGGCCGACGGGCGCATTCCGGCCACCTTCCGCATCGTCTGGCTGTCGGGCTGGGCGCCGGCCGAAAGCCAGCAGAAGCCGGCGCGGCGCGGCAGCGGCCGGGTCTCGCTGGCCGAGGCGCTCGCCGAGCGGCGCGACGAGGACTGACCGGGACAGGCGCGCCGCCGCGACCGGCCGGCTATTTCCAGGCCTGGTTGAGCCGGCTGTTGTTGTTGCCCCAGAGATACTGGAGCGAGTTCGCCACCGTTCCGATGCCGGCGGCGACGACCAGCGACAGGACCGCCACGATGATGGCGTATTCCACCGCCGTGGCGCCGGTCTCGTCTTTCAGGAAGCGAAGGATCATGACTCTCACCGCTGGGGCCGGGACGACAGTCTTGGACGCCAGAGGTTAAGATTGCGTGGGCAGGGCTTTTTGCGGCCGGGCGGGCTCAGCAGTCGCCGCTGCGCGTGCCGTTGTCGCGGATGATGCAGACCGAGCTCGGCGAGCGCTGCAGCACGCTGCGGCGGATGGTGTAGACGCTGCCGTCCTTGCCCACCGAGCCGGTGGCCATGCTGTCGAGACCGAGCGGCGCGCGCGCCTGATAGTCGAAGCCGCGCGTGCGCTTGTCGGCGATCGGCGCGACGATGAGCGCCAGCGCCACCGCCGCCGCGCCGAACAGCAGCGTCACGCGCAGCGCGCCGATGCCGGCCCCGCCAAGCCGCGACCACGCCGCGCTGCGTCCGCTCTGCCAGTCCTCGTCGAGATAAAGCGCCATCGTTCCCGCTCCTGAACCCCCGGCCGGACCGCGCCTGCGGCCTTTCGCCCGGTTCAAGTTTTCAGCTTTTGCTGAACGTTCGATTAACGCTGCGGCGACGGCCGGCCGCGGTCTCACAAGAGGTCGGTCAGGGTCGCGATCAGCGGCTCGTCGGCCGGCGGCATGGCGACGCCGCGCAGGTCGCGCGGGCGCACCCATTTCAGCGCGCTGTGCTCGCGCGCCTCGGGCACGCCCCAGAAGCGGCGGCACACGAACAGCGGCATCAGCAGGTGGAAGTCGTCATAGGCGTGGCTGGCGAAGGTGAGCGGCGCCAGGCAGGCGGCGCGCGTGGTCACGCCGAGCTCCTCGTCGAGCTCGCGGATAAGCGCGTCCTCCGGGCTCTCGCCGGGCTCCAGCTTGCCGCCGGGAAACTCCCACAGCCCGGCCATCGCCTTGCCCGGCGGGCGCTGGGCGATCAGCACGCGTCCGTCGGCGTCGACCAGCGCGCAGGCCGCAACCAGGAGCAGGCGCCTGTCGTCCTGCGCCATCGTCAGCTCCCGGCCGGCTGGCGATAGTGGTAGCGGTAGACCTCCGCGAAGCCGAGCGAGCGGTAGAGGCCGCAGGCCGCCGTGTTGTCGGCCTTGACCTGCAGCCAGGCCAGCCGGGCGCCGCGCAGATGCGCCCATTTGAGCGCCGACAGGAGCACCCGGCGGCCGTAGCCGCGGCCGCGCCAGGCCGGGTCGCTGGCGATCTCGAACAGCCCGGCGAGCTCGCCGTCGAGCACGCACACGGCGGTCGCCACCGGCTCGCCGTCCTCCTCGAGCGCGAACAGCCCGGCCTCCGGCCGGATCGAGCTGATCACCTCGGTCAGCCCGGGCCGCAGGCTGTCGCTCTGGCCGTGCACCTTGAGCGCGGCGTTGATGAAGCGGTTCATGTCCTTGAGCGGGATCTGGTCGAGCGCCTCGTCGATCACCGCCTCGTCGAGCGCCAGCCGCATGACGATCGAGTGCGACAGCGTCGACCAGCCCTCGGCGTCGAAATGGCGCGCGATCGCCGGCGAGGCGAGCGGCGACAGGCGGAAGGTGAGCGGCCGGCCGTAGGTGGCGAAGCGGCGCGCGGCGCGCTGCGTGCGCTCGCCGATGCGCCGGTCGTCGCCCGGGTCGAGCGGGTTGACCGAGTTGAGCCGGCGCGCCGGGTGGCTGGCCGTCAGCCGGATCGCCCAGGTGCCGTCATAGTGGACGGAGGTGGCCGGCCAGGCGCGGAAGCCGGCCGCCTCGAACCGGCGGATGGTGGCCAGATCGGCCGGGGCGGACACCCTCCTCGTCATCGGCCGATGCTCAGCTCCGGTAGTCGCCGTTGATGGCGACGTACTCCTTGGTCAGGTCGCAGGTCCACACCGTGGCCTTGCCGCGGCCGAGACCGAGGTCGACGCGAATGGCGATCTCGTCGTTGCGCATATAGGCCGAGGTCGCGGCTTCGGAATAGGCGGGGTCGCGCTCGCCCTCGGCGGCGACCCGGATGTCGCCGAACCAGATCGCCAGCCGGTCGCGGTCGGCCGGCTCGCCGGCCTTGCCGACGGCCATCACCACGCGGCCCCAGTTGGCGTCCTCGCCGGCGACCGCCGTCTTGACCAGCGGCGAGTCGGCGATCGAGCGGGCGACGCGCCGGGCCGAGCCGGCAGACGCCGCCCCGGTGACGGTGATCGCGATCTGCTTGCGCGCGCCCTCGCCGTCGCGCACCACCTGCAGCGCCAGGTCGCGCAGCACCGCGTCGAGCGCGCGGCGGAAGCCGGCCAGCCGGCGGTCGCCGGCCGCCTCGATCCGCGGCGCGCCGCGCGCGGCCGCCGCGCCGGTGGCGAACAGCATCAGCGTGTCACTGGTCGAGGTGTCGCTGTCGACGGTGATCGCGTTGAAGCTGCCGCCGACGGCGCGCTTGAGCAGCGCCTGCAGCGCCGGCGCGGCGATCGGCGCGTCGGTCGCCACGAAGGAGAGCATCGTCGCCATGTCGGGCGCGATCATGCCGGCGCCCTTGGCGATGCCGTTGATCGTCACCTCGGTGCCGCCGAGCCGGGCGCGGGCTGTGGCGACCTTGGGATAGGTGTCGGTGGTCATGATGGCCCTGGCCGCCTCGAGCCAGCCGTCCGGCCGCGCCGCCGCCGCCATGCCGGCCAGGTGCGGCGTGAAGCGCTCGGCCGGCAGCGGCTCGCCGATCACGCCGGTCGAGGCGAGGAAGACGGCCTCCTCGCCGCAGCCGGCCGCGGCCGCCGCCGCGCGGGCCGTCGCCGCCGTCGCCGCCGCCCCCTTGCGCCCGGTGAAGGCGTTGGCGTTGCCCGAATTGACGACCAGCACGCGACCGCGGCCGCCGGGCAGGTTGCGCCGGCAGAAGTCGACCGGCGCCGACGGACACTTCGAGCGCGTGAAGACGCCGGCCGCCGCCGTGCCCTCGGCGAAGGTCATCATCATCACGTCGGGACGGCCGGCATACTTGATGCCGGTGGCGGCGCTGGCGAGCGCCACGCCCTCGATGGCGGGCATGTCGGGAAAGGAGGCGGGAGCGAGCGGCGAGACGGTGGTCAAGGCAAACCTCGGCGGTCGGGACAAGGCGCCCGTTTGCCCTATCGCGCGCGCCCTGACAAGCCGCGCCGAAGAGGCTGCGGCCGGACGGGAACCCGCCCGGCCGCCAGGCCGTGACGGCGCCGCGCGCCCGTGCGCACGGGCCGAGACGCCGTCGGCATCGTACGGTGGCGCGGCGCGCCCGCCGGAACCCGGGCGCGCCGTTGCGGCGTCGTCGCCTAGCGCGTGATCTCGCCGAGCGCCTCGGCGAGCGCGGGATCCTTGACGTCGATCTCGGCCGCCTCGCGCAGGCCGGTCACCGCCTCGAGATACTTCTCGCGGATCAGCAGCGAGCGGAGCTGGTCCTTGACCTGCTCGAAGGGCGGCGGCTGCTGCACGCGCCGGTCCTCGACCTTGATGACGTGCCAGCCGAACTGCGTCTCGACCGGCTCGGCCGTGTAGCTGCCGACCTCGAGCGCCATCGCCGCCTTCTCGAACGGCTCGACCATCTGGCCGGGGCCGAAATAGCCGAGATCGCCGCCCTGGGCGGCCGCGCCGTCGGTCGAGTGCTCCTTGGCCAGCGCCTCGAAGTCGCCGCCCGCGTCGAGCTCGTCGATGATCGCCTCGGCCTCCTCCCTGGTCTCGACCAGGATGTGGCGGGCGCGCACCTCGTTGCTCGCGCCGGTGTCGGCGACCTCCTGGTCGTAGCGCGCGCGCACGGCCTCCTCGCTGACCGTCTCGGCGACCTCGGTCTCGACGAAATCGCGATGCAGCGCCCGCTCGCGCAGGAAGGCCATCCGGTTCTTGAAGGCCTCGGTCTCGTCGAGGCCGCGCTCGCGCGCCTCGGCGGCGAGCAGCTTGATCTCGACCAGCGCCGAAAGCGCCGCCGCGCGGCGCTGCGCGTCGGGCAGGCGCGAGAACTGCGGGTCGAGGTCGGTGAGCGCCATCTCGAGGTCGCGCTCGGTCACCGGCTCGCCGTTGATCGTGGCCAGCACCGCCTCGGCGCCGCCGTCCTGCGCCAGCGCCGGAGCGGCCAGCGCGAGGGCGGCGCAGGCCAGACCGGCGCGCACGAGCGGCAGGCGGCGAATCTTGTGTAACATGGTCAGCTCCGGTCGGGTGATTGCGGGAAACGATGGAAATCAGCCCAAATGTGGCCGAAATAGGCGCATCGGCGCCCGGACGCGCGCCGTTGACATCGCCGATGCCCCCTCTTATCTGTCCTTCAACCTTGCGTCCACAACCGTTTCCGGACGTTTTTTCTCGCCTTTCGGTCCGTCCGGGATCGGTCGCGACGGATAGAAGGGCGTGTCTGATTTTGGAGCGTTCGTGGTCTTGAACGACGGCCGATCAGCCCCTGGTTCGTATCCGGCAGCAACCGTGAGCGACGCCCGGAGACGGCCCACCGACCCCGCAACGATGAAACGGCACGCCGCCCGCGCGGCCGGCGGCCTCGCGATGGAAAGGACCATCTGATGGTCAGTTTCGGCGGCCTCGCCCGCAAGTTCTTCGGTTCCTCCAACGACCGCCGCGTCAAGCGCATGCAGCCGCGCGTCGACGCCATCAACGCGCTCGAGGACGAGATGCGGGCGCTGTCCGACGAGGCGCTGCGCGCGCGCACCGACGCCTTCCGCGCCCAGGTCGCCGAGGGCACCTCCCTCGACGAGCTGCTGACGCCGGCCTTCGCCACCGTGCGCGAGGCGGCGCGCCGCGTGCTCGGCCTGCGCCCCTTCGACGTCCAGCTGATCGGCGGCATGGTGCTGCACGAGGGCAAGATCGCCGAGATGAAGACCGGCGAGGGCAAGACCCTGGTCGCCACGCTGCCGGTCTATCTCAACGCGCTCGGCGGGCGCGGCGTGCACGTGGTCACCGTCAACGACTACCTGGCCCGCCGCGACGCGGAATGGATGGGCCGCGTCTACGAGTTCCTCGGCCTGTCGACCGGCGTCATCGTGCACGGCCTGTCGGACGAGCAGCGCCGCGCCGCCTATGCCTGCGACGTCACCTACGGCACCAACAACGAGCTCGGCTTCGACTATCTGCGCGACAACATGAAGTTCGAGCGCGCCCAGATGGCGCAGCGCGGCCACGTCTACGCCATCGTCGACGAGGTCGATTCCATCCTGATCGACGAGGCGCGCACGCCGCTCATCATCTCCGGTCCGCTGGAGGACCGCTCCGACCTCTACACGACGATCGACAAGTTCGTGCCGCACCTGGTGCCGGACGACTACGAGGTCGACGAGAAGCAGCGCACGGCGACCTTCACCGAGGAGGGCACCGAAAAGATCGAGACGCTGCTGCGCGATGCCGATCTGCTCAAGGGCGAGTCGCTCTACGACGTGGAGAACGTGGCGATCGTCCACCACGTCAACAACGCGCTGCGCGCGCACGTCCTGTTCCAGCGCGACAAGGACTACATCGTGCGCAACGGCGAGATCGTCATCATCGACGAGTTCACCGGCCGCATGATGCCCGGCCGGCGCTATTCGGAAGGCCTGCACCAGGCGCTCGAGGCCAAGGAGAACGTCAAGATCCAGCCCGAGAACCAGACGCTCGCCTCGGTCACCTTCCAGAACTACTTCCGCATGTACGACAAGCTCGCCGGCATGACCGGCACCGCCTCGACCGAGGCGGAGGAGTTCGCCAACATCTACGGCCTCGAGGTGGCGGAGATTCCCACCAACCTGCCGATCAAGCGGCTCGACGAGGACGACGAGGTCTACCGCTCGACGGAGGAGAAGTACAAGGCCATCGTCGAGGAGATCCGCACCGCGCACGACAAGGGTCAGCCGATCCTCGTCGGCACCACCTCGATCGAGAAGTCCGAGCTGCTCGCCGAGCGGCTGCGCAAGGAGGGCGTCACCGACTTCGAGGTGCTCAACGCCCGCCACCACGAGCGCGAGGCGCAGATCGTCGCCCAGGCCGGCAAGCCCGGCGCCATCACCATCGCCACCAACATGGCCGGCCGCGGCACCGACATCCAGCTTGGCGGCAACCCCGACATGCGCATCGCCCAGGAGCTGGGCGACATGCCCGAGGGCCCCGAGCGCGAGGCGCGCGCCAAGGCGATCCGCGAGGAGGTCGAGGCGCTCAAGGCCGAGGCGATCGCCGCCGGCGGGCTCTACGTGCTGGCCACCGAGCGCCACGAAAGCCGCCGCATCGACAACCAGCTTCGCGGCCGCTCCGGCCGCCAGGGCGACCCGGGGCGCTCCAAGTTCTACCTGTCGCTGCAGGACGACCTGATGCGCATCTTCGGCTCCGACCGGATGGACGGGATGCTGCAGAAGCTCGGCCTCAAGGAGGGCGAGGCGATCGTCCATCCGTGGATCAACAAGGCGCTGGAGCGCGCCCAGAAGAAGGTCGAGGCGCGCAACTTCGACATCCGCAAGAACGTCCTCAAATACGACGACGTGATGAACGACCAGCGCAAGGTGGTCTTCGAGCAGCGCCTCGAGCTGATGGACGGCGACAACATCGGCGAGACGGTCGCCGAGATGCGCCAGGACGTGATCGACGACCTGGTCGCCCGCCACATCCCCGAGAAGACCTATGCCGAGCAGTGGGACGCGGCCGGCCTCAAGGAGGGCGTGCGCAGCTATCTCAACCTCGACCTGCCGATCGAGGAGTGGGTGCGCGAGGAGGGCGTCGCCGAGGACGACATCCACAAGCGCATCTCCGAGGCGGCCGACGCCGCCGCCGCCGAGCGCGCCGAGCGCTTCGGCCCCGACATCATGACCTATGTCGAGAAGTCGGTGGTGCTGCAGACGCTCGACCATCTGTGGCGCGAGCATCTCGTCAATCTCGACCATCTGCGCTCGGTCGTCGGCTTCCGCGGCTACGCCCAGCGCGACCCGCTCAACGAGTACAAGTCGGAGGCCTTCGAGCTCTTCCAGGCGATGCTGGCCAATCTGCGCCAGGCGGTCACCGCGCAGCTCATGCGCGTCGAGCTGGTGCGCGAGGCGGCCGACGCGCCGCCGCCCGAGACGCCGGAGATGGAGGCGCATCACATCGACGCGCGCACCGGCGAGGACGAGATGGGCGACGACGGCGACGCGGCGACCATGACGCTGCCGCCGCGCGCCGACAACCGCGTCGTGCCGGCCGAGGCGCGCGATCCCGCCGACCCGTCGACCTGGGGCAAGGTGGGCCGCAACGAGCCGTGCCCCTGCGGCTCCGGCAAGAAGTACAAGCACTGCCACGGCGCCTTCGCCTGAGCGGCGCCGCCGCCGCCCGCGGGCCGGCCGCGCCGGCCCGCCGCCCAACCGTTTCTTAAGCAGTCTCCGCTAGGGTCGCCCGCGACCCGAGAACGGAGACCACGGCTTGCGCTTTTCCGCAGCGACGACGGCTGAACGGCTTCTGCCGGAACGTCTTGCCGCGCGCGCCCAGCCGGTCGCGGCCGGCCTCGACGCGCTGCTTTCGGGCGCCGACGAGCGCGGCCGCGCCGGGCGTATGTCGCTGATCGCCTTCGTCATCCGCATCGTCAGCGCCGTCATCGCGTTCGCCAGCCAGGTCTTGCTGGCGCGCTGGATGGGCGGCTTCGAGTACGGCATCTTCGTCCTCGTCTGGGTGACGATGGTGATCGCCGGCAACATCTCCTGCCTCGGCTTCCACACCTCGATCATCCGTTTCTATTCCGAGTACAACGGCACGCAATCGCTCGAAACGCTGCGCGGCGTGCTTCTGACCAGCCGGCTGTTCGTGCTCGTCGCCTCCAGCCTGATCGCCGCCGCCGGCGCGCTCGGCCTGTGGCTGCTGGCCGACCGGGTCGAGAGCTACTACGTCGTGCCGTTCTTCCTCGGCCTGGTTTGCCTGCCGATGATCGCCCTGTCCGACGTGCTGCAGGGCATCGCCCGCGCCAACGCCTGGGCGATCTGGGCGCTGGCGCCGACCTATCTGGTGCGTCCGGTGCTCATCCTGGCGGCGATGGCCGGCGCGCTGGCGCTCGGCTTCGAGGCGAGCGCGCGCACCGCCATCCTGGCGGCGATCGTGGCGACCTATGCGACCACCGTCTTCCAGCTCGTCAGCGTGACCGCGCGCGTCGAGGCGCGCATCCCCGCCGGCCGCGCGCGCTACCGGCTCGGCCACTGGCTGGTGGTGTCGCTGCCGATCTTCCTGGTCGAGAGCTTCTTCTTCCTGCTCACCAACGCCGACGTGCTGATGGTCGGCCGCTACATGGCGCCCGACGACGTCGCCGTCTACTTCGCCACGGTCAAGACGCTGGCGCTGGTGCATTTCGTCTATTTCGCGGTCAAGGCCGGCGTGGCGCAGCGCTATGCGGCGATCACCCATGGCGGCGACCGCATGCGGCTCGCCGCCTTCGCGCGCGAGACCGTGTCGTGGACCTTCTGGCCCTCGCTCGCCATGGGGCTGGCGGTGCTGGCGCTCGGCAAGCCGATGCTGATGCTGTTCGGCCCCGGCTTCGACGCCGGCTATCCGCTGCTGTTCGTGCTGGTCGCCGGCGTGGTGGTGCGCGCCGCCGTCGGTCCGGCCGAGAGCCTGCTGACGATGAGCGGCCACCAGAACGTCTGTGCCGCCGTCTATGCCGCCACGCTCGCCGTCAACGTCGGGCTCAACGTGCTGCTCATCCCGGTGCTCGGCCTGTGGGGCGCGGCGATCGCCACCGCGATCGCCGTGTGCTTCGAGGCGAGCGCCCTCGCCGTCACCGTGTGGCGCAAGCTCGGCATCGGCATGGCGATCGTCCTGCCGGCCGGCTTCGTGCGAAAGGAGGTCGCCTGATGGCTGCCACGCCGATTCTCGAGGAGCTGTCCATCAGCCCGTCCGGCGGCATGATCGACCAGCTCGCCGACTGGACCGCGCCGCACCGCGACGCCGCCCAGGTGGAGTTGGCCGGCGAGGACCGCACGCTGCGCAAGCTCGCCATCTACCCGGCCTCCGCCGGCTTCGACCTGGTCGAGGAGCTCGACCATCTGTGCGCCCGCTCGATCGAGCCCAACGTGTTCTTCAACCCGCGCTTCCTCGCCCCGGCGATGCCGCGGCTGGAGGACCGCGAGGTGCGGCTCGCCGTCATCCGCGACGGCGACGACACGCGCAGCCGGCTGCGCCTGCTCGTGCCTTTCTCGGTGGAAAAGCCGGCCGGCCCGCTCGGCATGCGCGTCATGCGCACCTGGTCGAGCCCGTTCGGCCCGCTCGGCACGCCGCTGATCGACTGCGACGACCCGGCCGGCGTGGTCGAGGACTTCTTCGCCATCCTGGCGCGGCCGCATCTCGACCTGCCGCGCGTCTTCGTCATGCCGGAGACGCGCCTCGACGGTCCCTTCGCGGCGATGCTCAAGACGTTCGCCGCCGAGCGCGACCTGCCGCTTCTGACCGCCAACGCCGTCGAGCGGCCCTTCCTGGAGAGCGAGCTCGACGGCGAGGCCTATCTGCGCCGGGCGCTGCGCGCGCACCACTACCGCGAGTTCCGCCGGCTGAAGCGCCGGCTGGGCGACGTGGGCCGGCTCGAGCACACGGTGGCGCGCCGGCCGGACGAGATCCGCGCCGGGGTCGAGACCTTCCTGGCGCTCGAGGCGGCCGGCTGGAAGGGCCGCGCGCGCACCGCCATGGCGATCGACCGCTACCGCGCCGCCTTCGCCCGCGAGGCGGTGCACCGGCTGGCCGAGCGCGACCTGTGCCGCGTCCACACGCTGTGGCTCGACGGACGCGCCATCGCCAGCCTGATCGTCTTCGTCGAGGCCGGCATCGCCTACACCTGGAAGACCGCCTTCGACGAGACGCTGCAGGCCTATTCGCCCGGCACGCTGCTGATGATCGAGGTCACCAAGACGCATCTCGCCGACCCCAACATCGTCGCCACCGATTCCTGCGCGGTGCCCGACCACCCGGTGCTGAGCCGGCTGTGGACCGAGCGCCGGCCGATCGGCACGCTGATCGTCGGCCTCGATTCCGGCGCCGATCGCGCGGTGCGCCAGGCCGCCTCGCAGCTCCACCTGTACCGCGAGACGCGCAACATGGCGCGCCTGCTGCGCCAGCGCTGGCGCCGGCTGGTGTCGCGCCGCTGAGGGCGACCGATTCGGAAAAATACGTCAGCATTATTGACATAATTGATCGCCGCGCGCATCGTTCCCGCAACGAACGGGATCGACGCCATGGCGGACCTCGCCCAGCTCTTCGCCGCGCGCGCCGGCCGCATGCGCGCCTCCGAGATCCGCGAGCTGCTCAAGCTGCTCGACCAGCCGGACATCATCTCGTTTGCCGGCGGCATTCCCGATCCGGCGCTGTTTCCCACCGCGGCCTTCGCCGAGGCCTATGGCGCGCTGCTCTGCGGCCAGCAGGCGGCGGCCGCGCTGCAATACGCACCGAGCGAGGGCCATGCGCCGCTGCGCGACTGGATCGCCGCGCGGCTCGCCGCCGACGGCATCGCCTGCGACCGCGACAACATCCTCGTCACCTCGGGCTCGCAGCAGGCGCTCGACTATCTCGGCAAGCTGTTCCTGTCGCCGGGCGGTTCCGTGCTCGTCGCGCGGCCGACCTATCTCGGCGCGCTGCAGGCGCTCAACGCCTACGAGCCCGCCTACCAGACGCTGACGCCGGACGGCGGCAACACGACGCCTCAGCGCTTTCGCGCCGCCGCGGCGGCCGCCGGCGGGCGCGCCAAGCTTGCCTATGTGACGCCCGACTTCGCCAACCCGACCGGCCACACGCTCGACCGGGCGGGGCGCCGGCGCCTGCTCGATCTGGCCGAGACGCTCGACCTGGCGGTGGTCGAGGACACGGCCTACCGGGCGCTGCGCTACGACGGCGCGCCGGTCGCCTCGCTGCTCGCGCTCGAACTGGCCGGCGGGCGCACGCTCGAGACGGCGCGCACCATCCAGTGCGGCAGCTTTTCCAAGACGCTGTCGCCCGGCCTGCGGCTCGGCTGGATCTGCGCGGCGAAGCCGGTGGTGCGCCAGCTCGTGCTGATGAAGCAGGCCGCCGACCTGCACACCCCGACGATCAACCAGATGGCCATGCACCACGTCGCCGAGCGGCTGTTCGACGACCAGGTGGCGACGCTGCGCGACGCCTATCGCGCCCGCCGCGACGCCATGCTCGACGCCCTCGCCCGCCACATGCCGGCCGGCGTGGAATGGACGCGGCCGGAGGGCGGCATGTTCGTCTGGCTCGCCCTGCCGGCCGGTCTCGACGCCGCGCGTCTGCTCGAACGCGCCGTCGCCGAGGCGCGCGTCGCCTTCGTGCCGGGGCGCGCCTTCCATGCCGACGGCGGCGGCGCCGACACGCTGCGCCTCAGCTTCTCCTGCGCCGACCCGGCCGCCATCGAGACCGGCATCGCCCGGCTCGGCCGGCTGATCGCCGGGCGCGCCGGATAGGGCGTTTCTGACCGTCGGCGACGGCTCAGGGGCCGGAGCGCCCTTCCGCCTCGCGCCGCGCCCGGTCGCGGAAGATGCGGCGGATCACCTTGCCCGTCGTCGTCAGCGGCATGGAATCGACGAAGTCGACCTCGCGCGGGTATTCGTGCGCCGACAGCCGCTCGCGCACCCAGCGGCCGATCTCCTCCGCGAGCGCGGCGCTCGGCGCCTGCCCCTCGCGCAGCACGACATAGGCCTTGACGATCTCCGTGCGCACCGGATCGGGCTTGCCGACGGCCGCCGCCAGCGCCACGGCCGGGTGGCCGACCAGGCAGTCCTCGACCTCGGCCGGGCCGATGCGGTAGCCGGCCGAGGTGATGACGTCGTCGTCGCGGCCGAAGAAGTGCACGTAGCCGTCGGCGTCGGCCACGCCCTGGTCGCCGGTCGTCATCCAGTCGCCGACGAACTTGGCGCGCGTCGCCTCCGGGTTGTTCCAGTATTCGAGGAACATCACCGGGTCGGGCCTGGCAACGGCGATCTGCCCCGCCTCGCCGGCCGGCAGCGGCCGCCCCGCCGGGTCGATCACCGCCACGCGGTGGCCCGGCACCGGCAGGCCGATCGCCCCGGCGCGGCTCACCCCGATCGCCGCGCAGGACGACAGCACGAGATTGCACTCGGTCTGGCCGTAGAACTCGTTGATCGTCAGGCCGAGCTCGGCGCGCGCCCATTCGAAGGTCTCGCGGCCGAGCGCCTCGCCGCCCGAGCCGACGCTGCGCAGGTCGAGCGCGAAGCGCCGGCCGATGCCCTCCACCGTCTTGAGCATGCGCAGCGCCGTCGGCGGGATGAAGGCGTTGCGCACGCCGGTCTTCTCCATCAGCCCCAGCGCGCTGCCGGCCTCGAACTTCTCGAACCGGCCGGCCACCACCGGCACGCCGAGATGCAGGCCGGGAAGAAGCACGTTGAGCAGCCCGCCGGCCCACGCCCAGTCGGCCGGCGTCCACAGCCGGTCGCCCGCCTGCGGCAGGAAGTCGTGATGCATCTGCACGCCGGGCAGATGGCCGAGAAGCACCCGGTGGCCGTGCAGCGCCCCCTTGGGCGGGCCGGTTGTGCCGGAGGTGAAGATCATCAGCGCCGGGTCGTCCGGGCCGGTGTCGGCCGGCGGCAGGTCGTCCGGCCCCTCGGCCACCGCCGCCTGGAAGTCGAGCGCGCCGGCCTCCGCGCCGTCCACCGAGACCGCCGTCTCGAGCGCCGGCAGCCGGTCGCGAATCGGCTTCAGCTTGGCCAGCCCGGCCGCGGTCGTCACCACCGCGCGCGCGCCGGCGGTGGCGAGCCTGTATTCCAGCGCCTCGACGCCGAACAGCAGCGCCAGCGGCACCGCCACGGCGCCGAGCCGGTAGATCGCGACATGGCTGATCGCCGTCTCGAAGCCTTGCGGCAGGAGCAGCGCCACGCGGTCGCCGCGCCGCACCCCGGCCGCCGCCAGAACGCGCGCCAGCCGCGCCGAGCGGCTGCGCAGCGCCCCGTAGGACAGCGTGTCGGGCGCGCCGTCGACACGGTGGTCGATCAGCGCCACGCGCTCGGGCTCGGCCGCCGCCCAGCGGTCGCACACGCTTTGCGCGATGTTGTAGCGCGCGGGAATGTCCCAGCGGAAGTCGCGGTATAGCGCCGCGTAGCTGTCGCGCCGTTCCAGCATGGCCCTGCCGCTCCCCGCCGACGATCATCCCGCGACCGAACCGGGCGCCGGCGGGCCGGCAGCCGCCGCGGCCGCGGCCCGCTTATAGCGGGTTTGCCGCAGCGGGTCATCCTGCCGCCGGGCCGCCTCGCCGGCACGCTCGGGCGCTCAGGCGGTGAAGCGGCGGATGTCCGCGAAGATGTCGCGCCACTCCGCCTCGTCGATCTCCATCAGCCCGAAGAAGCGCAGCATGAAGGCGCCCTCGGCGGCGAGGAAGGCGAGCCGGGCGCGCCGGTCCTCCTCCCGGTCGAGGTCGAGCGCGGCGATGCGCTGGCGATACCAGGCGCGCGTGGCGGCGAGATGCTCCGGCGTGCGGATCAGCGCGGCCAGCAGGCTCGCCGCCTTGGCGTGCGCGTTGTCGTCGGAGCCGTAGATGCCCTCGACATGCGCGCGCACCGCCTGCGCCGGCGTCGCGTCGGGCCCGGCCATGCTGCGGAAGATCGCCTCGTAGGTCTGGTCCCAGCGATCGAACATCGCCTGGATCAGCGCCTCCTTGCTGCCGAAGGCGTACTGCACCCCGCCCTTGGTGACGCCGGCGGCGCGCGCCACGGCATCGATCGTCAGCGCCGCCGCGCCGCTCTGGGTGACGATCTCCTCGGCCGCGTCGAGCAGCCGCTCGCGGTCGATGGTGCGCGGCCGGCCGAGGCGGCGCGGCTCTTGCGGGTCGTCTTTATTTTCCATACGTATGTATTTAAACCCTGCGCCCGTGTCGTGCAAACGGTGCGGCGCGCGCCTGCTTGTCGGTCATGACCTGCCTCCGGTGGATGCGATGAAACTGCGCAATCGTTGGGTCGTCCTGGCGATCCTGTCCAGTGCCCTGCTGCTGATCACCGTCGACATGACGGTGCTCTACACCGCGCTGCCGCGCCTCACCCACGATCTCGCCGCCTCGGCGGCCGAGAAACTGTGGATCGTCAACGCCTATCCGCTGGTGGTGGCCGGCCTCTTGCCCGGCTTCGGCACGCTGGGCGACCGCTTCGGCCACAAGCGGCTGTTCGTCGGCGGCCTCGCCGTGTTCGGCACAGCGTCGCTGGTCGCCGCCTTCGCGCCGGCGCCGGCGGTGCTGATCGGCGCGCGGGTGCTGCTCGCCGTCGGCGCGGCGATGATGATGCCGGCGACGCTGTCGATCATCCGCCTGACCTTCGACGACGAGCGCGAGCGCGCGCTGGCGATCGGCGTGTGGGCGGCCATCGCCTCGGGCGGCGCGGCGCTCGGCCCGGTCGTCGGCGGCGTCCTGCTCGAGTTCTTCTGGTGGGGATCGGTCTTCCTGGTCAACGTGCCGGTGGTGCTGGTCGCCCTCGTCCTGGCGCTGCGCGCCATCGACCACCGGCCCGGCCGGGCTGACCGGCCGTGGGATGCCGTCGGCTCGCTGCAGCTCCTCGTCGGCCTCGTCGCCGTCGCCTTCGCCATCAAGGAGGTGGCGCGCGCCGAGGGCACCTGGCAGACCGCCATGGCGGCCGCGCTCGCCGGCGCGCTCGCGCTCGCCGCCTTCGCGGCGCGGCAGAACCGGCTGCGGCACAAGCTGATCGACTTCTCGCTGTTCCGCGACGCCGGCTTCGCCGCCGGCGTGGCCGCCGCCCTCGTCGCCTCGCTGGCCGTGGTCGGCGTCGAGCTGGCCGTGCTGCAGCGCCTGCAGCTGGTGGTCGGCCTGTCGCCGCTCGACGCCGCCATCCTCATCATGCCGGTGCCGCTGGCTGCCGTCGTCGCCAGCCCGCTCGCCGGCCTCGCGCTGCCGCGCCTCGGGGTGACCAACGTGCTGTCCGGCGGGCTCGCCCTGGCCGGTCTCGGCCTGGCGCTCTATCTCGTCAGCTTCGAGGCCGCCACGGCCGGCGCCGTCGCCGGCTTCGTGCTGCTCGGCCTCGGCCTCGGCGCGGCCATGAGCGCGGCCTCGAGCGCCATCATGCTGCACGCCCCGCGCGAGCGCGCCGGCATGGCCGCCTCCATCGAGGAGGTCTCCTACGAGCTCGGCGGCGCGCTCGGCATCGCCGTTCTGGGCTCCATGCTGACCGCCGTCTACAGCCTGTCGCTGGCCCTGCCGGCCGGCCTCACCGTCCCGCCGGCCGCGCATGGCAGCATCGACGGCGCGCTGCTCGCCGCCGAAACCATGCGCGCCGACGCCGCCGCCGTGCTCGTCGCGGAAGCGCGCCACGCCTACGATCTCGCCTTCCTCGCCGTCGGCATCACGCTGACGGCCGTTCTGCTTCTGGCCGCCGCGGCCGTGCGGCTGCGCACGACGCGCCGGCGCGCACCGGCCGGACCGTGAGCGCCGCCCGAAGCGGCGACAGCATTTCCAGGCGAAGTGGACACCGGTCCGCCGTCCGCAAACGCGGCAAGACAGTAAGTTGGAGCCGATCTGCGTTCCCCCGAAAAGCAGAACGGCTCCAGCGGACAAGAATGCGGGATGGTGCCCCTGGCCGGACTCGAACCGGCACTCCTTGCGGAAACCGATTTTGAGTCGGTCGCGTCTACCAATTCCGCCACAGGGGCCGCGCCGGGCGGACCCGGGCGGCTGCGGACTATAAGGCCGCCCGGGCCGCCGTCAACCGCGCGCCGGCGGCCCGCCGCGCGGCCGCCGATCAACCATGCGACGCGAAAGCGATTCCGCTCGCCCGCCGAATGCGCTAGAGCATGATGCACCCGGATGGAATCACCGGGCGTCGCAGTCATGCGGCAAAATCAACGAGTTAGATCGAGACGTCGTCCGGGGACCGCGGCACGCCTTTCGGCCTCCTGGTCCTGGACGGAGCGCCATCCGAGGGCCAGCCGCATGCTTCGCCGACTGTACGACTGGACCATGTCGCTCGCCGCGACGCGCCACGCCGAGCGCGGCCTGGCCGCCGTCTCCTTCGTGGAAAGCTCGTTCTTCCCGATCCCGCCCGACGTGCTGCTCATCCCCATGGTGCTGGCCGAACGGCTGAAATGGCTGCGCTACGCCGTCGTGTGCACCCTCGCCTCGGTGCTCGGCGCGCTGCTCGGCTATGCCATCGGCGCCTTCCTCTACGAGGCGGTGGGCGAGCCGATCCTCGCCTTCTACGGCAAGCAGGATTCCTTCGACCAGGTCGCCGGCTGGTACAACACCTGGGGCGGCTGGGGCGTGCTGTTCGCCGCCGTCACGCCGTTCCCCTACAAGGTGCTGACCATCTTCTCCGGCGCCACCGGCCTCGACCTCGCCGTCTTCGTCGTCGTGTCGATCATCGGCCGCGGCCTGCGCTTCTTCCTCGTCAGCTTCCTGCTGTACCGCTTCGGACCGCCGATCCGCGACTTCATCGAGAACAATCTCGGCCTTCTTTTCACCCTTTTCATGGTGCTGCTGATCGGCGGTTTCGTCGCCATCCGCTACGTTTTCTGAGGTTGTCATGACCCTGACCGGCCGCACCGGACAGATGCAGGTTCTCGCCGCCCTCGCCGTGCTAGTCGGCATGGCGCTGACCGTCGGCACCGCGCTCGGCTTCCAGCACATCGGCGGCTTCATCCCGTGCAAGCTGTGCCTCGAACAGCGCGTGCCCTACTATGTCGGCATGCCGGTGGCGGCGCTGGCGCTCGCCTCGGCCGCCTTCGGCGGTCCCGGTGCGCTGACCCGGCTGCTGCTTGTCGCCGCCGGCGGGCTGATGCTGTGGGGCCTCGGGCTCGGCGTCTACCATTCCGGCGTCGAGTGGGGCTGGTGGGCCGGCCCGACCGACTGCGGCGCCGTCGCCGCCCCGGCCGACACCGGCGGCCAGGGCATCCTCGACGCGCTCGACCGCTTCGTGCCGCCGTCCTGCGACGAGGCGGCCGGCCGCTTCCTCGGCCTGTCCTTCGCCGGCTGGAACGTGCTGGCCAGCCTGGCGCTGGCGGCGATCGCGCTGGCCGGCGCGCTGGCCGGCGGCCGCGCCCGCCGCTGAGCGCGGGCTGGATCGGGCGCTACGGCACCAGCTCGACGTCCCAGTAGAGATAGTCCATCCAGCTTTCGTGCAGGTAGTTCGGCGGGAACAGCCGGCCGTTGTTGTGCAGCTCGTGGACCGACGGCCGGAACGGCTTCTGCAGCGGCCACATGCGCGCCTCGGCCGGCATCTGGCCGCCCTTCTTCAGGTTGCACGACGAGCAGGCGGCCACCACGTTCTCCCACGAGGTGACGCCGCCGCAGCGCCGCGGCACCACGTGGTCGAAGGTCAGGTCCTCATGCGTGCCGCAATACTGGCACGCGAAGCGGTCGCGCAGGAAGACGTTGAAGCGCGTGAAGGCGGGAAAGCGCGACGGCCTGACATAGGATTTCAGGCTCACCACGCTCGGCAGCTTCATGGAGAAGGATGGCGAGGAGACCGCGTGCTCGTATTCGGCCACGATGTTGACGCGGTCGAGGAACACCGCCTTGATCGCGTCCTGCCAGGACCACAGCGACAAGGGATAGTAGCTGAGCGGGCGGTAATCGGCGTTCAGCACCAGGGCGGGCATGCCATCTGGCGAGACAGCGATCGTCACGTTCTCGGCGCTCCTCTGCGGTGGCGGATCGAACGATGCGGATACTGTAAGCCGGTGATGACACCAATGTGAAGCGGCAAAGCGCATCTGCCGCGCCGCAAAAGACGGCCATTTCACCGACTTAGAGCGTTTCCCGGCGACGTGGAAACCGCTTCGCCGTCGGCAAACGCGTCAAGACGACAGGCTCGAGCCGATCTGCGATTCCGTGAAAAGCAGTACGGTTAGGGCGCGAGGAGCGCCTCGCGGCCGGCGATCGTGCGGTAATGCGCCCATAAAAGCCGCGCCGCCGCCGAGCGCCACGGCGCCCATGATTCGGCGATTGCCGCGAGCTCGCGCGCCGTCGGACGGCGGCCGAGCGCCAGCCCGTGCGCGGCGGCCGCACGCAGCGCCACGTCGCCGGCGGGAAAGATGTCCGGATGGCCGGCCGCCGTCAGCAGATAGACCTCGGCTGTCCACGGTCCGACCCCCGGCAGCGCGGTCAGCGCGGCGATCGCCGCGCCCGCCTCGCGGGCCGTCAGCCCGTCGAGGTCGAGCGTGCCGTCGGCGACCGCCGCCGCGAGCGCGAGCACCGCGCGCTGCTTGCCGCGCGACAGGCCGGCGCGGCCGAGCCCGTCGGGCCCGGCGGCGCGCACGGTCTCGGGCGCGAGCGGCGCGCAGGCCGCGCTCAGCCGGCCGAGGATCGCCGCCGCGCTGGCGCGCGAGACCTGCTGCGCGACGATCACCGAGACCAGGCTGGCAAAGCCCGGCGCGACGCGGCGCAGCGCCACCGGACCGGCCGTCGCGCGCATGGCGGCCAGCCGCGCGTCGGCGGCGACCAGCGCGTCGAGGCCGGCCGCCAGGTCCTGTTCGCTGTCGATGCGCTGCACGGCGGTGGCCACTCGCGGCTTGAGGTCGGGACGGGGAAACCGTAGCAATCGGCCGATGCCGCCCACAACCCGATTCCGCGCGCCCCGATGAGCCGGCCGGTCTTCCGCTTCGCGCCGAGCCCGAACGGCCATCTGCATCTCGGCCACGCCTATTCGGCGCTGCTCAACTTCGCCCGTGCGGAAGCCGCCGGCGGCCGCTTCCTGCTGCGCCTGGAGGACATCGACACGCAGCGCTGCACGCCGGCCTTCGAGCGCGCCATCTTCGAGGACCTCGCCTGGCTCGGCCTTGCCTGGGAGGAGCCGGTGCGGCGCCAGTCGGAGCATCTCGCCGACCACCGCGCGGCCCTCGAGAGCCTGGCCGACGAGGGGCTGGTCTACCCCGCCTTCATGAGCCGCGGCGCGGCGCGCGCCCACATCGCCGAGGCCGAGGCCGACGGCACGCCCTGGCCGCGCGATCCCGACGGCGTGCCGCTCTACCCGGCGGTCGACCGGCAGCGCGCCGACGGCGAGCGCCGCCGTCGCATGGCCGCCGGCGAGCCCTTCGCCTGGCGCCTCGACATGGCCGCCGCGACGGCGCGCTACGGCGCCGGGCTTGACTGGCAGGAGGCGGGCGCCGGGCCGCACGGCGAGAGCGGCGTCGTCGCCGCCCGGCCGCAGGACTGGGGCGACGTCGTGCTCGCCCGCAAGGAGACGCCGACCAGCTATCACCTGGCCGTCGTGGTCGACGACGCGCTGCAGGGCGTCACCGACGTGGTGCGCGGCCGCGACCTGTTCCATGCCACCGCCGTCCACCGCCTGCTGCAGGAGATGCTCGGGCTGCCGGCGCCGCGCTACGAGCACCACCGGCTGGTGCTCGACGCGAGCGGCCACAAGTTGTCGAAGAGCCGCGGCGACACCGGCATCGCCGCGCTGCGCGCGGCCGGCGCCGCACCGGCCGACATCCGCCGCATGGTCGGCCTCGCCTGAGCGCTACATGCGGTCGACGGCCGCCTTGAGCAGGGCCAGCACGGTGAAGCTCAGGAAGGCGCCGCCGAGGCCGGCGAGCATCGCCTCCATCATGTCGTCGAAACGCACGCCGTAGGCGTTGACCGCCGAAATGGTGACGAAGAAGCCGACGGTGATGACGGCGGCGTTGCCGAAGGCGCCGAAGCCGTCGCGGCGCATGATCGCGTCGAGGCCGAGCGCGAACATGTAGGACAGCATCGCCACGGTGGCGACGGCCAT
This sequence comes from Aquibium sp. A9E412, assembly GCF_030398335.1. GTDB lineage: Bacteria > Pseudomonadota > Alphaproteobacteria > Rhizobiales > Rhizobiaceae > A9E412. The sequence goes on along the minus strand of NZ_JAOAOP010000020.1, from coordinate 7,532 downwards.
CAGGAACCAGCTCGTCGACAGGTCGGACAGCATGGCTGCGCACCCCCTTGCACGGACCGCCGGCGACGCGGGCCTCCGCCCTTCGCCGCACCGGCGTTGATGCTAGGTTGAAAATCTTTCGTTTTGCTTGCCGCGCCTTTGCGCATTAGAGGATGTCGCAGCCGGGCCGGATCGCCCGGCGTCGCAGCCATGCGGCAAGATCAACGCGATGGATCACGGCGCGATGGCATCGTGGTCGCACGGGCGGGCCACCGGCGTCCCGCCCCGCCCGTCAGGCCCGATCGATGCATCCCGCCCGCTTCGTCCCCGCCCTGTTCGTTCTGCTGTGGGCGACCGGCTTCATCGGCGCGCGCTATGCCATGCCGTGGGCCGAGCCGTTCTCCTTCCTCGCCGCGCGCTTCGTCATCACCGGCCTGTTGCTGGCCGCCCTCGTCGCCGCGATGCGGCGGCGGCGGCTTGCCCCGCGCGACGCCGCGCACGCCGCGCTCGCCGGCGGGCTGATGCACGGGGTCTATCTCGGCGGCGTGTTCTGGGCGATCGACCACGGCATGTCGGCCGGGCTCGCGGGGCTCGTCATCGGCCTGCAGCCGCTGATCACCGCGCTGATGGCCGGCAGCTTTCTCGGCGAGCGCATCCTGCCGCGCCACTGGGCCGGGCTGGCGATCGGCCTGGCCGGCGTCGCAATCGTCTTCTCGCCGAGCCTGGCCGAGGCCGGCGGCGGCGTCACCGCCGCCACGCTCGCCGCCACCGGGCTTGCCGTCGTCGCCATGAGCGCCGGCACCGTCTGGCAGAAGCGCTTCGTCTCGCGCGCCGACCTCGTCACCGGCACGCTGTGGCAGTATCTCGGCGGCGCCCTCGTCACCGGCCTCGCCGCGCTGGCGCTGGAGACCGGCCGCTTCGTGCCGACGGGCGAGCTCCTCTTCGCCATGGCCTGGCTGGTGCTGGTGCTGTCGATCGGCGCCGTCTTCCTGCTGATGTACCTGATCCGCGAGGGCGAGGTCGCCCGCGTCGCCTCGCTGTTCTACCTGGTGCCGGCGGTCACGGCGCTGCTCGCCTGGTGGCTGTTCGGCGAGACGCTGACGCCGCTGCAGGTCCTCGGCATGGCGCTCGCCACCCTCGGCGTGGCGCTCGCCACCGCTCAGCCCTCGACGCGGCGGCGCGCCTCGCGGTAGCGGCGGATCGCCGCGTTGAGCTCGCCGCCGAGGATGAAGATCGCCGACACGATGTAGAGGAAGACGACCGCGACCATGATCGAGGCGAGCCCGGCATAGGTCGACACGTAGGACGAGAAGCGGTCGAGATAGGCGGCGAACAGCGTCGAGCCGACCAGCCAGGCGACCAGCGTGAAGACGATGCCCGGCGCGATGTCGATCAGCCGGCGCCGGCCGGCCGGCAGCCACACGTGCACCGCCACCAGGCCGAGCACGATGACGCCCGACGCGATGACGTAGCGCCAGATCGTGATGGTGCCCATGTAGGGGCCGAGCCAGGCGAACTGCGCCTCGGCGATGCGCGCCAGGATCGGCGCGAAGACGAGCAGCACGCTGATCGCCAGGAAGCCGACCGTGGCGATCATCACGAAGGCCAGGCTCTGCAGCCGCCGGAAGACGAAGGAGCGCGTCTCGGTCACCCGGTAGGCGCGGTTGAGCGAGGTCCTGAGCGCCTCGATGCCGTTCGAGGCGAACACCGCCGCGGCGACCACGCCGAAGGTGACGAAGTCGCCGCGCGGCACGCTGAGCACGCTCAGCACCTCGCGCGCGATCGGCTCGGCGATCTGGTCCGGCCAGGTGTCGAAGACGATGTGCACCGCGGTGTCGGAGAACGCCTTGGCGCCGAGGAAGCTGGCCAGCGCCGTGGCGAAGATCAGGAAGGGAAACAGCGCCATCAGCGCAGTGATCGCCAGGTGGCTGGCCATCGACCAGCCGTCGTCGGCATCGAAATGTCCCAGCGCATCGCGCAGCACGCGCCGGACGGCGACCAGTATGCGCACCCCGCCTCCCTCTCGTTGTGCACGGCCCGCGAATATGGGAAGGGAAAGCCGCGGCAGGCAAGCCGCGACGGACCATGCGGTTTTCGACCATGCGCCAGCCGCGCACCATCATCGTCACCGGCGCGTCGTCGGGCATCGGCGCTTATTGCGCCCGCGCGCTCGCGGCGCAAGGCTGGCGCGTCTTCGCCACCGCGCGCAAGCCCGGCGATCTCGCCCGGCTTGCGGCCGACGGGCTGGAGGCGTTCTACCTCGACTACCGCGAGCCCGGATCGATCGCCGCGCTGGTCGAGGCCGTGCTGTCGCGCACCGAGGGCCGGCTCGACGCGCTCTACAACAACGGCGCCTACGCCCAGGCGGGCGCGGTCGAGGACCTGCCGGTCGCCGCGCTGCGCGAGCAGTTCGAGGCCAACCTGTTCGGCTGGCACGACCTGACGCAGCGCATCGTGCCGGTGATGCGCGACCAGCGGGCCGGCCGCCTCGTCCACTGCTCCTCGATCCTCGGCCTGGTGCCGGTCCGCTTCCGCGGCGCCTACGCCGCCTCCAAGCATGCGCTGGAGGCGCTGATGCTGTGCCAGCGGGCCGAGCTCGCCGGCTCCGGCGTGCACGTCTCGCTGATCGAGCCCGGGCCGATCGAATCGCGCATGGCCGCCAACGGGCTCGCCTGGTTCGAGCGCCACATCGACCACGAGCGCTCGGTGCACCGCCAGGCCTATGCCGCGCAGCTCGCCCGCCTCAGGGCCGGCGGCAGCCGCTCGCGGCTCAAGCTCGGCCCCGAGGCCGTTCACCGCGCGCTCGAACACGCGCTTCTTCACCCGCGCCCGCGGCCGCACTATGTGGTCACCGTGCCGGCGCGCGCCGGCGTCCTGCTCAAGCGCCTGCTGCCGGCCCGCGCCTTCTACCGCGTCCTCGCCGGCCAGGGCTGATCGCCACCAGCAACGGAACCGCCCATGTCCACCGCCTTCAACATCCTGGCCATCCTCGTCATGGTGGCCGTCGCCCTCGTGCTCCTGCGCGGGCTCGTCAACATGATGCGCGGCGGCTCCGCCAACACGTCGAACAAGCTGATGCAGGCGCGCGTGCTGCTGCAGTTCGTCGCCATCGTGTTTCTGGTGCTGGCGATGTATTTCACACGCGGCTGAGCGGCTGAGGAGGAACGGATGGTCCGGCTGAACAAGATCTACACCCGCACCGGCGACGACGGCACGACCGGGCTCGGCAACGGCGAGCGGCGCCCCAAGCACGACCTGCGCGTCGCCGCCTACGGCACGGTCGACGAGGCCAATGCCTGCATCGGCATGGCGCGGCTGCACACCGCCGACCTGCCCGAGCTCGACGCCATGCTGGCGCGCGTCCAGAACGACCTGTTCGACCTCGGCGCCGACCTCGCCACGCCGGAGACCGACGCGCCGCTGTCCTACGAGCCGCTGCGCGTGGCCGCCGCCCAGGTCGAGCGCGTGGAACGCGAGATCGACGCGCTCAACGAACGACTCGAGCCGCTGCGCTCCTTCGTGCTGCCGGGCGGCTCGCCGGCCGCCGCCGCGCTGCATCTGGCGCGCACGGTGGCGCGCCGGGCCGAGCGGCTGATGGTCGAGCTGTCGCAACGCCCGCACGAGACGGTCGGCGACGCCGCGCTGCGCTATGTCAACCGCGTGTCGGACCTGCTGTTCGTCGCCGCCCGCGTCGCCAATTCCAACGGCACGGCCGACGTGCTATGGGTTCCCGGCAAGAACCGCTAGCGCTGGAGCGGGCAAGGCCGCGCCGGGTCGCGGGAGGGGATCCGGGGGCAGGCCGATGTTCATTCCGCTGCACGACGCCAACCAGCTCAAGCACATCGAGCGGCAATACGTCACGCTCGGCCTGATCGCCGTCAACACGCTGATCTACCTGATGACGGCGCTCGGCGGCACCGGTTTCGCCCAGGCGATGGCCGTCGGCCTCGGCTACATTCCCTCGGTCGCCTTCGACTTCGCGGTGCTGCCGCCCGAGCTGGTTCTGGTGCCGGAGCCGCTGACCTACATCACCTACGCCTTCCTGCACGGCAGCTTCCTGCACCTGGCCGGCAACATGCTGTTTCTCTGGGTCTTCGGCGACAATGTGGAGGACGCGCTCGGCCATTTCCGCTTCCTCGTCTTCTATCTCGCCTGCGCGGCGGCCGGCGCCTTCCTGCACGGCGCCATCATCCCGCAGTCGGAGGCGCCGCTGATCGGCGCCTCCGGTGCGGTGGCCGGCATCGTCGCGGCCTATCTGCTGCTGCATCCGCGGGTGAAGGTGTGGGTGCTGGTGCTGGCGCGGCTGCCGCTGCGCATTCCCGCCTACATCCCGCTCGTGCTGTGGATCGGCTTCCAGTTCGTCATGCTCGCGGTCGATCTCGACGGCCAGGTCTCCTGGGCCGCCCATGTCGGCGGCATCATCGCCGGCGCGGTTCTGGTGCTCATCCTGCGCCGGCCCGGCGTGCCGCTGCTCGACCGCCGCCTCGTGCCGCCCAAGGCCGCCGAGGTGCGGCCGGACGGCACCGACAGCGCCGGCCCGGCAGCCGGACGCGGGCCCTGGGGCCGGCAATGAGAGGGACCGGGCCGGCGCGGCCACATTGCGTGTTGACGGCACCGGGAAGCCTCACTACGGTCCCGCCGCTCCCGGCCCGCCGCCCGTCTCGAACGGCCATGCGAGCCGCTCGTTTCCGGCCTTGCCCGGCACCCGCGGGCGTTCCGCACGCCCGCCGCGGCGCCGTCCAGTTCCGTCAGAAAGGTGAAAGCGCATGAAAGTCCTGGTACCGGTGAAACGGGTCATCGACGCCAACGTCAAGCCGCGGGTGAAGGCCGACGGCTCGGGCGTCGAGCTCGCCAACGTGAAGATGGCGATGAACCCGTTCTGCGAGATTGCGGTCGAGGAGGCGATCCGGCTCAAGGAGGCCGGCAAGGTCGAGGAGATCGTCGCCGTCTCGATCGGCCCGGCCCAGGCGCAGGAGACCATCCGCACGGCGCTCGCCATGGGCGCCGACCGCGGCATCCTGGTCAAGACCGACGAGGCCGTGGAGCCGCTCGCGGTGGCCAAGATCCTCAAGGGCGTGGTCGAGGAGGAGAAGCCGGAGCTGGTCATCCTCGGCAAGCAGGCGATCGACGACGACGCCAACCAGACCGGCCAGATGCTCGCCGCGCTGCTCGGCTGGAGCCAGGGCACCTTCGCCTCCAAGGTCGAGCTCGGCGACGGCAGCGCCAAGGTGACGCGCGAGATCGACGGCGGGCTGCAGGTGGTCGACCTCAAGCTGCCGGCGATCGTCACCACCGACCTGCGCCTCAACCAGCCGCGCTACGCCTCGCTGCCCAACATCATGAAGGCCAAGAAGAAGCCGCTCGACGAGAAGGCGCCCTCCGACTACGGCGTCGACGCCGCGCCGCGCCTCAAGGTCGTCAAGACCGAGGAGCCGGCCGGCCGCAAGGCGGGCGTCAAGGTCAAGGACGTCGCCGAGCTGGTCGACAAGCTGAAGAACGAAGCCGGCGTGCTTTGAGCCGCAAGGGAGACAGATAACACCATGGCCATCCTTCTTCTCGCCGAACACGACAACGAGACGCTGTCGGACCAGACCGCCAAGACGCTGAGCGCCGCGCTCGCGATCGGTTCGGACGTCGACGTGCTGATCGCCGGCAAGAACGCCAAGCCGGCCGCCGATGCCGCCGCCAAGCTGGAGGGCGTGCGCAAGGTGCTGCTGGCCGAGGCCGACGGTCTCGAGCAGCGCCTGGCCGAGCCGACCGCCGCGCTCGTCGTGTCGCTGGCCGACGGCTACGACACGCTGATCGCGCCGGCCTCCACCATGGGCAAGAACATCATGCCGCGGGTCGCCGCGCTGCTCGACGTGATGCAGGTCTCCGACGTCACCGAGGTGATCGACGCCAAGACCTTCAAGCGGCCGATCTATGCCGGCAACGCCATCCAGACGGTCGAGTCGGGCGACGCGACGCGCGTCGTCACCGTGCGCACCTCGGCCTTCCAGGCCGCCGGCGAGGGCGGCTCCGGCTCGGTCGAGACCGTCGAGGCGCCGGCCGATCCGGGCGTGTCGAGCTTCGTCGAGAACAAGATCGCCGAGAGCGACCGCCCCGAGCTGACCTCGGCCAAGATCATCATCTCCGGCGGCCGTGCGCTCGGCTCGGCGGAGAAGTTCGAGGAGGTGCTGCTGCCGGTCGCCGACAAGCTCGGCGCCGCCGTCGGCGCCAGCCGCGCCGCGGTCGACGCCGGCTACGCGCCGAACGACTGGCAGGTCGGCCAGACCGGCAAGGTGGTCGCGCCCGACCTCTACATCGCCGCCGGCATTTCCGGCGCGATCCAGCATCTCGCCGGCATGAAGGACTCCAAGATCATCGTCGCCATCAACAAGGACGAGGAGGCGCCGATCTTCCAGGTCGCCGACTACGGCCTCGTCGCCGACCTGTTCGAGGCCCTGCCGGAGCTCGAGAAGGCGCTTTGACTTTGCCCCGTGCGGGCGCAGAATCCTGGCGGGGCGGGGTGGACGACGTCGCCCCGCCCCAATAGTTTGCAGCGCAACATCAAGCGCCGCGGCGCGACGGGACAGAGATCATGACGGGCAAGATCGAGACGGTCGGCATCATCGGCGCCGGCCAGATGGGCAGCGGCATCGCGCATGTGACGGCGCTCGCCGGCTATCAGGTGCTGCTCTACGACGTGTCGTCCGAGCGCATCGAGGAGGGCATCGCCACGGTGAGCGGCAACATGGCCCGCCAGGTCGCCTCCGACAAGCTCGACGAGACGGCGCGCCAGGACGCGCTGACGCGCATCGCCCCCGCCGCCTCGCTGGAGGATCTGTCGGGTGCCGACCTCGTCATCGAGGCGGCGACCGAGGACGAGACCGTCAAGCGCAAGATCTTCGCCCAGCTCTGCCCGACGCTCAATCCCGAGGCGATCATCGCCTCCAACACCTCGTCGATCTCGATCACCCGGCTGGCAGCCCAGACCGATAGGCCGGAGCGCTTCATCGGCATCCACTTCATGAACCCGGTGCCGCTGATGAAGCTGGTCGAGGTGGTGCGCGGCATCGCCACCGAGGACCTCACCTTCGAGGCCGCGCGCGGCTTCGTCGAGCGGCTCGACAAGACGATCACCGTGGCCGAGGACTTCCCGGCCTTCATCGTCAACCGCATCCTGCTGCCGATGATCAACGAGGCGATCTACACGCTCTACGAGGGCGTCGGCTCGGTCGAGGCGATCGACACCGCCATGCGGCTCGGCGCCAACCATCCGATGGGGCCGCTGCAGCTCGCCGACTTCATCGGCCTCGACACCTGCCTGTCGATCATGCAGGTGCTCTACGAGGGGCTGGCCGATTCCAAGTACCGCCCCTGCCCGCTGCTGGTGAAATATGTCGAGGCGGGCTGGCTCGGCCGCAAGACCGGCCGCGGCTTCTACGACTACCGCGGCGACAAGCCGGTGCCGACCCGCTAGAGCCGTTCTGCGTTTCACGGAATCGCAGACCGGCTCTAACTCATTGTTTTCCCGCGTTTCCGAACGGCGAACCGGTTTCCACTTCGCCTGG
>NZ_JAOAOP010000001.1 GCF_030398335.1 Aquibium sp. A9E412 | reverse complement strand
TCATGGCCGGTCCTCCGTGCCGGCCGCCTCGAGCCCGGCCTTGAGGTCGTCCGGCAGCGCCGCGGCCGGCGCGTGGCGCGAGAGCTGCAGCGCCCGCACATAGGCGACGATCGCCCAGCGGTCGGCCGGCATGACGCGCGCGGCGTAGGAATACATGACGCCGTAGCCGTCGGTGATGACGTCGTAGATGTGGCGGTCGGAGACCCGGCGCAGCGTCTCGCTGTGGAAGCTCGGCGGCGCGGGGAAGCCGCGCCGGACGATCATGCCGTCGCCGTCGCCGGTGCGGCTGTGGCATGGGGCGCAGTAGATCTCGAAGCGCTGGCGGCCGCGCTCGAGCAGCGCCCGCGTCACCGGCTGCGGCACGCTGTCGGGCACCGGCGCGAGGTCGGCGTCGCGCGCCACGGTGCCGGCCACCGGCCGCCGCGCCGACATGCCGTCGGCGAAGGTCTCGGCCGGCTCGAGCGGCTCGTAGCGCGGCATGTCGGCCATCTCCTGCTCGCCGCAGGCGGAAAGCAGCGGCGCGACGGCGAGCGCCAGCAGCGCGCGGTATCTCACGGCGCGACCTCCTCGACATGCTCGGCGCCGAGCGCGGCGAGCAGCGCCTGCGTCTCCTCGGCGCGGAAGCGCGGGTCGGCGGCCTCGACGAGCAGGAAGAAGCCGCCGCCGGCGGCGTGCGAGAAGGTGCGCGCGTTGAACACGGGATGGTGGTATTCCGGCAGCCGGTTGCCGACGAGCATGCCGAAGAAGGTGGCGAGCGCGGCGCCCAGGATGCCGCCCTCGAAGGCGAGCACCAGATAGGCCGGCCAGGCGTTGAGCGCGCGGCCGCCGACATTGATCGGATAGTCGATCACCACCGAATAGAGGATCAGCGCGTAGGTGGCCGCCGCGCCGAGGAGGCCGCCGGCGAGCGCCGCCCATTGCAGCCGCGTGCCGCGCATGCCGAGCGCGGCCGCCAGGCCGGGCACGGGGAAGGGGGAGAAGGCGTCGATCCGGCGATAGCCGCGCTCGCGCAGCCGCCGCGCCGCCTCGCTCAGCGCCTCGGGCCCGGAGAAGCGGGCGAGCAGGCCGTAGCGGCTCATCGCGTCCCCTCCTGCGCCTGCCGCCTCTCGTGCGCCAGCTCGCCGACCTCGAAGATGGTGATCGCCGGCAGCACGCGCACGAACAGGAAGACGAGCGCCAGGAAGGTGCCGAGCGAGCCGAAGAAGATGCCGAAGTCGAGCCAGGTCAGCGACTGGTCGTTCCACGCCGCCGGCAGGTAGCCGCGGCTCGGCCCGCTGACCACGATGACGTAGCGCTCGAGCCACATGCCGACATTGATGGCGAGCGCGATGACGAACAGCGCCGGCATCGAGCGGCGCACGCGGCGCCACCACAGCGCCTGCAGCACCACCGCGTTGCAGACGATCATCGCCCAGAACATCCAGGCATACGGGCCGACGACGCGGCTCCACATCATGCGCCGCTCGTAGCTCTCGCCCGAATACCAGGCGAAGAAGGCCTCCGAGACGTAGCCGTAGGTGACGATCATGCCGGCCGCGATCATGATCTTGGCGGCGTTGTCCATGTGGCGCACCGTGATCAGGTCCTCGACCGAGAAGGCGCGGCGCAGCGGGATGGCGATGGTCACCACCATGGCGAAGCCGGAATAGAGCGCACCGGCGACGAAGTAGGGCGGGAAGATGGTCGAGTGGTAGCCCGGCACCATGGCGTAGGCGAAGTCGATCGACACGATCGAGTGCACCGAGACGACGAGCGGCGCGGCGAGCGCGGCGAGCATGTAGTAGCTCGATTCGAAGCGTGCCCAGTGGAACGCCGAGCCGCGCCAGCCGAGCGCCAGGATGCCGTAGAGGAGCTGCCGGCCGCGGCTGCGCGCGCGGTCGCGCAGCACCGCCAGGTCGGGCAGCAGCCCCATGTACCAGAACAGCAGCGAGACGACGCCGTAGGTGGCGATCGCGGCGAAGTCCCAGACCAGCGGGCTGCGCCACTGCGGCCAGTGCATGTGCGTGTTGGGCAGCGGCAGCAGCCAGTAGAAGTACCACGGCCGGCCGAGATGCAGGATCGGGTAGAGGCCGGCCATGGCGACGGCGAACAGCGTCATCGCCTCGGCGAAGCGGTTGATCGAGGCGCGCCAGGGCTGGCGCAGCAGAAGCAGCACGGCCGAGATCAGCGTGCCGGCGTGGCCGATGCCGATCCACCACACGAAGCTGGAGATCATCGTGCCCCAGGCGACCGGGATGTTGATGCCGTAGGCGCCGACGCCGACCGAGACCAGATAGGTGATCGAATACAGGAACACGAGCACCAGCACGAACAGGCCGAAGAAGGCGAGCCAGAAGCCGCGCGGCAGCGCGCCCCGGAGCACGATGGCGCCGATCCGCTCGCTGATCTCCGGCAGGTCGTGCCGGCCGACCATGACCGGCGGGCGCGCCGGCTCGCGTTCCCCGTCCGGCCGGGCGGTCTCAGCCATGGCCGCCGTCGCCTTCTCCGGTCTCGGCAAGGCGCGGGTTGGGGTTGCGCAGCCGGCCGAGATAGGTGGTGCGCGGCCGCGTGTTGAGATGCGCCAGCAGCGCGTAGTCGAGCGGCGAGTCCTTCTCCGCCACCACCGCGGCCTGCGGGTCGTTGAGGTCGCCGAAGGTGATCGCCTGCGTCGGACAGGCCTGCTGGCAGGCGGTCACCACCGCGCCGTCGGCGATCTCGCGCTCGTCGATCTTGGCGTCGATGCGCGCGGCGCTGATGCGCTGCACGCAGTAGGTGCATTTCTCCATCACGCCGCGCGAGCGCACGCTGACGTCGGGGTTGCGCATCGCCTGCTGCGGCCCCGCCTCGCCGGGGTCGAAGGGCTGGTAGTCGAGAAAGTTGAAGCGCCGCACCTTGTACGGGCAGTTCTGCGAGCAGTAGCGCGTGCCGATGCAGCGGTTGTAGACCTGCGCGTTGAGCCCGTCATGGGTGTGCACGGTGGCGTTGACCGGGCAGACCGGCTCGCACGGCGCCTTCTCGCAATGCATGCACGGCACCGGCTGGAACAGGGTCAGCGGGTCGTCCGGCTCGCCGGCGTAGTAGCGGTCGATGCGCAGCCAGTGCATCTCGTGGCCGCGGGCGCTTTCCTGCGGGCCGACGGTGGCGATGGTGTTCTCCGACTGGCAGGCGGCGACGCAGGCCATGCAGCCGATGCAGGCCGTCTGGTCGATCGCCATGCCCCAGGCCTGGTGCGGGTACTCCCATTCCGGATAGAGCGATTCGTCGGGCGGCGGCGGCTCGCCGGCGTGCATCACCTCGGGGTCGTCGCGGAAGGCGGCGAGCGTGGCGTGGCGCACCACGTCGCGGTCCTCCATCGCCTGGTGGTGCTGCGTGGTGATGAGGCGGCCGGTCTGCCCGAGCGGCGTCACCTCGGCGCCGCGCGCCATCCAGGGCGCGGCCGTCCGGCGCAGCCGGAAGGCGTCGTAGCCGGCGGCCAGCGCCGCCACCGCACCGGCGTGCGAGCGGCCGTGGCCGAGCGTCAGCGTCACCGTCTCGTCCGGCTGGCCGGGCGTCGTCCAGACCGGCGCCTCGATCCGCCGGCCGCCCTCGGCGATGGCGATCATCTGGCCGTTGTCGACGCCGAGCCGTGCTGCGGTCGCCGGCGACAGCAGCGCCGCGTTGCCCCACACCAGCTTGGTCAGCGGCTGCGGCAGCTCCTGCAGCCAGGCCGAGTTGGCGTTGCGCCCGTCGCGCAGGAACGGGTCGGCGCGAAAGCGCAGCGTCAGGCCGCCGCCGGCCGCGGGGGCCGGCCTGCCGCCGACGTCGGGCAGGCGCGCGGCCGGCGGCGCGACGGCCGCGGCCGCGGTGTCGGGCAGCACGCCGGCCTTGAGTGCGGCCTGCCAGGCCGGCTCGTCGCGGTCGGCCCATGTCGCGCGGACCAGCGCGCGCGGCCCGCTCTCGAAGTCGCCGGCCAGCGCGGCGAGGATCTCGTGCTGCGTGCGGCCGTCAAACAGCGGCCGGATCAGCGGCTGCACCGGCGAGGCGGTGCCGTCATAGGCGCGCAGGTCGCTCCAGCTTTCCAGCGGATGGGCGGCCGGCACGTGCCAGTCGGCGTGCCGCGCCGTCTCGTCGACATGCAGGCCGCTGTGCACGACGAGGTCGACGGCCGCGAGCGCGGCCGGCACGTCGAGGTCGGCCGGCGCGGTGTGGACGGGATTGGTGTCGAGCACGAATGCCGCGTCGAACGCGCCGGCCTCGGCCGCGGCGCAGAAATCGGCCAGCTCGCCGTCGGCCTCGAGCGCATCGGGCGGTGCGATGTAGGCGACGGTGCGGCCGGTCGCGCCGAGCCTGGCGTTGAGCGCCAGCGCCGCCGCGTGCACGGCCGGCGTCTGGTGCGGGCCGGCCATCGCCAGCGCCCGGTCGCCGGCCTGACGCAGGTCGTCGGCCAGCACCGCGAGCCAGTCCGGCGCGACCGGCAGCCCGTCGGGTGCCGCGCCGCCGTCGACCAGCGCGAGCAGGCCGCGGGCGACCGCCGCCACGCCGTCCGGCGGCACCGCCTTGCGATGGTCGGCCGCCGCGCCGGTGATCGTCGGCGTCGATTCCACCGCGTAGAGCCGGTTCATGGCGTCGCCGGGCCGGCGCACCCGGCGGCCGGCGGCGAAGGCGCGGGCATGGGCGAGGCGGCCCGGCCCCTCGCCGAGCACGTCGTCGTCGAGGCTGAGCAGCGTGCTCGCCCGCTCGAGCCGGGGGACCGGCACCAGCGCGCGGCCGCTCGCCGCTTCGAGCGCGGCGCCCGGCGCCGACGTGCCGAGCGGGTCGTGCACGAAGACGCGCAGGCCGGGCAGGGCCTGCCGCAGACCGGCGATCTGCGCCTTGGCGGTCGGCGAGGTGGTCGGCTCGACGATGAGCGCCAGCCCGCGGCGCGTGCCGGCCGCACGCTGTCGCCGGAGATCGGCCACGGCGGCGAGGAAGGCGGCGTAGCCGGCGGGCCGGCCCTGGTGAAGCGGCGTGCGCGAGCGCTCGGGGTCGAACAGCGCCAGCACCGCCGCCTGCATCACCGCGTCGGTGGCGCCGCGCGAGGCGGGGTGGTCGGGGTTGCCCTCCACCTTGGTCGGCCGGCCCTCGTGGCTTTCGACCAGCGCGCCGATGCCGTAGCCGTCGCTCGGCAGTGTGGTGGCGAAGAAGCGCGGCCGGCCGGGCACCACGTTCTCCGGCTGCCGGACATAGGGCACGATCTGCTCGGCCTCGCCGCACGCCGTCAGCCCGGCCATGGCGAGCGAGGCGCCCATCAGCTTGAGCAGCGTGCGCCGGTCGAGCGTCGCGCCGGCCCGGTCGGCGAGTGCGGGAAAGGCCGTCTCGACGGCCCGCGCCGCCGTGTCGGCGTCGAGCTCGTCGAGGCTGCGCCAGGGCCGGCCGTCGCGGCCGGCTTGGCCGAGGGCGGCGAGCGCGGCGCGGCGGGCGGAGCGGTCAGCGGTGGCAGACATAGCAGTCGGTCATGGTCTCCGGATCGATGTCGAGCTCTTGCATCAGCGCCGCGCGCACGGCGTGGATGTCGTCGGGCGGCGTCCAGTCGGTGCGGAACACCGCGTCGGGCGGCCGCAGGTTGGGCGCCGGGTCGCGGTGGCATTCGAGGCACCAGCCCATGGTCAGCGGCTTGGCCTGCCAGGTCAGCGGCATCTCCTCGACCGGGCCGTGGCAGGTGACGCAGCCGACGCCCTTGTCGACGTGGATGGCGTGGTTGAAATAGGTGAAGTCGGGCAGGCTGTTGACGCGCTGCCAGCGCAGCGGCTCGCCGCTCGCCAGGCTGGCGCGCACCGGGGCGAGCGCCTCGGCCTCGGTCCACAGCTGCGAATGGCAGGTCATGCACACCTCGGTGGCCGGCAGCCCGGCGAAGGCGGAGGTCTCGACCGCATCGTGGCAGTAGCGGCAGTCGAGGCCGAGGCCGTCGACATGGTGCTGGTGGCTGAAGGGCACCGGCTGGGCGAGCGCCCGCCCGCTGCCCGTGGCGAAGTCGGAGCGCGGCAGCATGACCGACACGGCGAGCACGGCGAGGACGAGAACCGGCGCCCCCCACACCAAGAGCCGCGCGATCCCGTTCGCCCTGGCACGAAAGAGCTGCGGCATTCTCCTTCCAACGTCGGTTCGGGTGGATGCTGCTCGAGCCTAACGGCCTCGCCGCCGGCCGGTTCCCGCATTCACGAAGAAGTTGCAGAGGGTGCGCGCGGGCCGCGCCAGCCGCTGCGTCCGCCGCTGGCGGTTTAACCTGTTTAACCCCGCAGCGATGCCCCGTTAAACGGCCGCGTCGTAGGCATGACACGTGCGGGAGCCCGCGACCGACGGGCCCGGTCCGCATCCTCGGTGTGCAGGAGAATGGGGCGATGAATGCACGGTTCAACATCAGTGAGAGGTTCGAGTACATCGTTCCGGTCGAGATTTATGTCGACCTGGTCTTTCCCGGCGTGCTCACCTCTGCCATAGGAAAGGCGCGTTGCCTGTTGAAGGGCATCTCCGCCAACACCGCGCTCATCCACGCCGGCTGCCTGTCGACGCTGCCGGACGATTTCTATATCCAGTTCCCGCATGACGAGGACGGCCTGCTGGCCTGTTTCGTCAAGTCGCGCGACGGCGACACGCTGTTCTGCGAGTTCCGCAGGACGCTCACGCGCCAGGAGGTCGAGGCGCTCGTGACGCAGAGCCAGATCCGTTCGGTGCTGGACGCGCTGTGGCGCCGCCAGGACCAGGACGTGACGGACGGCGAGACCGGCGAGGCCGAGCGTCGCGACGGCAGCGAGCCGTCGGCCGCGCTGATGTGGAGTTGCTGGGCGGCGGTGCGGCGCGTGTTCGATCTCGGGAAGTAGGATTCAGTGGCATTCACCGACAACGGCGGACCGGACGCCGAGGCCGCGCTCGACGTTCTCGTCATCGAGGACGACGCCGACATCTGCAAGGTGATCCGGCGCGGCTGGCCCGTGCCGGGCGACGCGCTGCGCTTCGCCTCGAGCTACGGCCAGTCGATCCACCTGGTGCACGGCCCGGAGCTGGCGACCTTCGACTGCGTCGTCATCGACCTCCACCTGCCCGACGGCGACGGCCTGAGCATCCTGCGCACGATCCGCAAGACGACGGACGTGCCGATCGTGCTGATCTCCGGCAGCGGCACGGCCGACAGCCGCGCCGAAGCCTTCGACATCGGCGCCGACGACTACGTGATGAAACCGTTCTCGGTGCGCGAGTTGCAGGCCAGGGTCTCGCGCCTGGTCAGCGTCCGCCGCGGCGCGCAGCGGACCGTCGACCCGGACGTCTACCGCATCGGCGACCTCGTCTGCCACGTGACGCACCGCTACATGGAGCACGCCGGCGAGCGCATCGACCTCACCGACGCCGAGACCCGCCTGTTGCGCGTGCTGTGCGAGAAGCGGCCCTATGCCTGCGCCAAGACCTTTCTCTACAAGACCGTCTTCTTCCGCCCCTACAATCCCGGTGACAAGACGCTCGATGTCTATATCAGCCGGTTGCGCAAGAAGATCCGCGCTCTCGGCCTCGATGCCGAGGACCTGATCCAGACGGCCAGGGGCACCGGCTACCGCGCGATCGATCCGTAAAGCGTTTCCAGGCAATGTGGAAACCGGTGCGCCGTTCGCAAGCGCGTCAAGACAAGAACTCGGAGCCAAGCTGCAGACGGGCTGGTCGTGGCGCATGCGCGCGACGCCGCGCGCGGCCACCCCACCGCAGCATCGGGCGCGCCGACGGCGGGCGCGCGCCGCCGCCGGAGTGTCAGGCGTCGCCGCGCCAATGCGCGAGGAACGCCCGCAGGCCGTCGCCGTCGAGCGGTTGCGAGACCAGATAGCCCTGCACCGCGTCGCATCCGATCTCCTGCAGCACGGTGAGATCGGGCGGGTTCTCCACGCCCTCGGCCGTCACCGAGGCGTCGAGCTGATGCGCCATGGCGACGATCGACGAGAGGATCACCCGGCGCTGCCGCGAACCCGCGCAGCCCTGCACGAGGGACCGGTCGATCTTGATCTCCTGGAAGGGAAACCGCGACAGCCGCTGGAAGTTCGACTGTCCGGTGCCGAAATCGTCGATCGAGAAGCGGGCGCCGGCGAGCGCGAGCTTGTGCAGCGCGTGGACCGAGGCGGCCGACAGGCTGTCGGCCTGCTGCTCGGTGATCTCGATCGTGAGCCGGTTCGCCGGCGCGGCGCGCAACCGCGCGCACACCGCCGCGAAGGTCTCCGTCAGCGTGCCGATGTCGGCGTTGATCGAGGCGTCGAGGGGCGTTCGCGCCACCAGGTCGAGTGCCGTGTCGACGTTCCAGGCAAGCAGGCGCTGCTTCTGGGCGCCGCTGAGCGCGTCGATGAACTGCTGGATGCCGGGGCCGCCCGCGTTCGCGCGCATCCGCGACAGGATCTCGACGGAACGCACCTCGCCCGAGGCGAGCGTCAGCTGCGGCTGCATGACGGCGACCAGCGATCCGCGCGCGACCGCCTCGTCGACGTCGACGGTGTCGGCGGCGAGCGGCGCGTCGCCGGCGCCGTCGGGCCCCAGCGCCTTGAGCAGCGTCGCCCCGTCGAACGGCTTTTTCAGCATGCCGTCGATGCGCAGGCCGAGCGTGGCGCCGTAGTTGCGCGCCGCCTGCAGGCCGTGCAGGTCTCCGCTCATCAGCAAGAGCCGGCATGGCACGGCGCGCGCGGCGATGCTGTCGAGCACGTCGATCGCGTCGCGCGCGCCGATATGCACGTCGACCAGCACCGCATCGCCCGGCGCCAGTGCCTGCGAGGCGACGAATTCCTCGACGGTGTCATAGAAGACCGTGCGCAGCCTGCGCCTGCGCACGGCGAGCCGCACGAACAGCAGCTCCTCGGCGATGTCGTCTATGACATGGATGGTTCGCGTCTCGGTCAATGTTCTTCTCCGAAGGGACCCCGGAGCCGCAGATATCGTTCTGGAGAGGGCGGATGATGGTTCGGGAATCACGGTAAACGTGGCGCGTATGGAAGGTGAAAAAGAGTAAAAGGCGCGACTTATTCTTTGACCGCGACCCCGCCTTCCAACATAACCATCCTGCGAACGAGGCTGCGAAGCCGTGCCGGCACGATGGCTGCCGGGGAGGAGGCACGATGGCGCAAGGGGGCTTGGGAGACGGCGGTGGTGTCGGCCGGTCGAAGCGGGTCGCGGGCACGGCTCGCGGCTTCGGCGCCGGCGCGGCCGCCGCCCGACGCAAGGGTGCGCGATGAGCGGGGCGCGGCGCTTCCTGCGCGACCGGCGGGCACAGGCGGGCGTCGACTACTCGCTGCTCGCAGCTCTCCTGGCGCTGCTGCTGCTCGGTGCCTTCGGACCGCTGGCCGCCCGCATCGAGGCGGCCTATGCGGATCTGCGGCAGGACTTCGTGGCGGCAACCGGCGCCCTGCAGGCGGCGTCCTCTGCGGCCTGCGCAGGGCCGGGCGCTGCCGCGCACGACGCCCGCAATGCCGCCTCCGGCGCCGGCGCCGCGCGCTGCCCGGGGCGCTGACGGCCGCCACGGCCGCGCCGGCGCGCGCGGCCTTTCGATGCGGTAGCGATCATGATACCACGCGGCGGGTAGCGGCCGGAATGCCAGCCGCGAGGGTTCACCCGCGGTTTGGCAGGCCGTTCATCGCGAGCGGTGTGCCATGAGTTCCAAAGCGCTGGGCAGGACGGAGGCGGAGCTCAAGGCGCTGTTTGCCGCGCTGCGGCAGATCGACGAGCGCCTCGCGGCGCGGCTGCGTGAGGAAGCCGCGTCGGGCGGCGGCGAGACCGCGCGCCTGCTGCGCGAGAGCCGCGCCGGCATCGGCCGTGCGGAGCAACTGACGCGCACCTTCGCCGCCCAGCGCGACGCGATCGCCGATTCCCTGCCCACCAACATCGCGCTGCTCGACGCCGAGGGCGACATCGTCGAGGTCAACAGCGCCTGGCGCGCGTTCTTCGAAGCCAATGGCGGGCGCCACTATGACCATTTCGTCGGCGAGAACTACAAGGACGTCTGCCGCCGCGCGGTCGCCCGTGGCAGCCGCGATGCGGAGCGCGCGCTCGACGGCATCGACCGCGTGCTCGGCGGACGCGCCGACCATTTCGCGATGCATTACGCGTGCTTCTCGCCCTCGGAGGAACGCTGGTTCGAGATGACGGTCGCCCCGCTTCGCATCGACGGAATCGGCGGAGCGGTGGTGTCGCACCGCAACGTGACCGAAAGCCACCTGGCCAACCGCCGGGCGCGCGACCTGCAGGAGCGTCTGCTGCGGCTCGTCGAGAAGGCCAGCATCGGCATTCTCGTGCATGCCGGCTTCGAGCCGCTGCTCGTCAACGCCGAGCTCGTCTCGATCTTCGGCTATCGCTCGGAAGCCGATCTCATGGCCCTGCGCGACGTGCGCCTGCTGTTCGACCCCAAGGACGTGCCGCGCCTCGAACGCTTTGCGCGCGATCGCGTCCTCGGCGGCGACGCGCCTGAGGTCTACACGGCGCGCGCGCGGCGTCGCGACGGGCGTGCGATCATGATCGAGAACCGCGCCTTCACGATCCCCTGGGGCGACCGCCTGGCGATCTGCGCCATGGTCACCGACGTCACCGAGCGGCTGGAGAGCGAGGAGCGCACCCGCCAGTCGCAGCGTCTGCAGGCGCTCGGCCAGCTCACCGGCGGCATCGCCCACGATTTCAACAACCTGCTGACGGTCATCCTGGGCAGCGCCGACGTGCTGACCGGCGAGCTGGCCGACGACGGCGAGCTGCTCGAGCTGGCGCGCATGGTCGGCGCCGCGGCCGAGCGCGGCGCAGATCTGACGCGCCGCTTGCTGACGTTCGGCGGCCGCCAGCAGTTGCAGCCGAGCGCCATCGACGTGGCCGAGCACGTCACGACCATGGAACCGCTGCTTCGCCGCAGCCTCGGCGAGCTCGTCGAGATCGAGATCGGCGGCGCGACGGCGCGCTGGCCGGCGTTCGTCGACGCCTCGCAGCTCGAGATCGCCGTCCTCAACCTGTGCATCAACGCGCGCGACGCCATGCCGCGCGGCGGCCGGATCACCATCGAGACCGACAGCACGGTGGTCGAGCCCGTTGCGGCGGGTGAAGACGGCCTGGTCGCGCCGGGCGACTATGTGGTGGTGCGCGTGCGCGACACCGGCACGGGCATGTCGCCGGAGGTGGCCTCGCGGGCCTTCGAGCCGTTCTTCACCACCAAGGAGCCGGGCAAGGGCACCGGGCTCGGGCTCAGCATGGTGTTCGGCTTCGCCCAGCAGTCGGGCGGGCGGGCCCGCATCCGCTCGCAGCTCGGCGCCGGCACCACCGTCGAGATGCTGTTGCCGCGCGCCTGCGACGCGCCGCGCCCGGCGCTGCCGAGCGACCGCGAGGTGCTGGCCACGCGCGACGGCAACCGCACCGTGATGGTGGTCGAGGACGACGACCTCGTCCGCCAGCAGGCCGAGCACATCCTGTCGTCGCTCGGCTATGCCACGCTGACGGCGCGCACCGCGCACGAGGCACTCGCCGCGATCGAGGGCGGGCGGCCGGTCGACCTGTTGTTCACCGACATGGTGCTGCCGGGCGATGTCGGCGGCATCGAGCTGGCGGCACGGGCAAAGCGGCTCCGGCCCGACCTGCCGGTGCTCTTCACGACCGGCTACGCCGACGCCTCGGAGATCGCCAGGGGCCTCGGCGACGGCGAGGTGCAGGTGCTGCGCAAGCCCTACCGGCGGATCGACCTCGCCCGCCTGGTCCATGCCCTGCTCGAGGAATAGCCCGCGCCGCGTGCGGTGCACGCGCTCCGCGCCCCCGACGGCCGGTTTCGCAGTTCGGATCTGATGGAAAAAGTGGCTCCCCGGGCCGGATTCGAACCAGCGACCAACCGGTTAACAGCCGGTTGCTCTACCGCTGAGCTACCGGGGAATGCCTGCTCGCGTGAACGCGGCTGCCTATAGCAAAGGCCGATCCGTTTTGCAAAGAAGCTTTGCCGAAAAATCGACGCCGGTGGCTCGCAATCGCGCTGCCGGGTTCCGATCTAGGGCGTGGTGCCGCCGGGTGACGTCGCGGGCAGGGGGCGGGATCGGTCGCGAGGGCGCGATGGCGCCGCGCAACCGCCGGGTGCCTTGCCGCGTCGTCGTCCGGGTCGTGGCGCCGCAGGCCGGCTGCGGCTGTCGGAGACGGTCGCGGCCCGTCGAAGGACGTGCCGCACGGGATGCGAGGCCGGGCGCCGCGCGCAACGAGCAAGGAGTGGCGAGGCAATGGATGCCCGCAACCGCGAGACAGACCGGGACGCGCCGGAGGCCGCGCCGCCGCGGCCCGGCGGGCCGCGCGTCAGCCTGATGGGGCGCGACGTGACGATGCCGCGGGCGCGCTGGGCGCGCGTCGCGCTCGGCGTGCTTCTGGTGCTGTTCGGGCTGCTCGGCTTCCTGCCCGTGCTCGGCTTCTGGATGATGCCGCTCGGCCTTCTGGTGCTGTCCTACGAGTTCGCGCTGTTCCGCCGGCTGCGCCGCCGGCTGGCGATCTGGTGGGGCCGGCGCGGCAATGGCGGCAGCAAGCGCGCCGGCAACGGCGATGCGCGGGCCGCGCCCGGCCCGGAGCGCCGCCCGCCGGAGGGTCCGCGCTCCGGCTGACGGCGGATGCGCGCCCGGGGCGCGGCGGTTTCCCTCCTTGACGCTCCATGCCCGGCACCATATGGAAACGGCGTCGACGCCCGCGAGCATGGCCTCGTGGCGGAGTGGTTACGCAGAGGACTGCAAATCCTTGCACCCCGGTTCGATTCCGGGCGAGGCCTCCATTCCTCGCGGTCGTCGACGGCCTCCGGTCATCCGCCTCGCCCCGGCCGGCGGGCGCGCGGCCCGGGGCGCGACGGGCCAAGGAGGGCGGACGAGGCGACATGACGGCCGATTTTTCCGTGCAGCGCGACAAGATGGTCGAGGGCCAGCTTCGCACCAACGACGTGACGAACGTGCCGCTGCTCTCCGCCATGCGCGAGATCCCGCGCGAGGTCTTCGTGCCGGCCAAGCGCCGCAGCCTGGCCTATATCGACGAGGATCTGGAGGTCGCCGCGGCCGGCGAGACGACGCCGGCGCGCTATCTCATGGAGCCCGCCTCGTTCGGCCGGCTGGTGCAGCTCGCCGCGGTCACGGCGGACGATTTCGTGCTCGATATCGGCTGCGCCACCGGCTATTCGGCCGCCGTGCTGTCGCGCCTGGCCAGCTCGGTCATCGCGCTCGAATGCGATCCCGCGCTCGCCGAATCGGCCGCCGCGACGCTGTCGTCGCTCGGCTGCGACAACGTCGCCGTGGTCGAGGGGCCGCTGCAGGAGGGGCTTGCCGCGGAGGCGCCCTACGACGTCATCTTCATCGGCGGCGCCGTCGACCTGGTGCCCGAGGCGCTGCTCGATCAGCTCAAGGACGGCGGCCGCCTGGTCGCCGTGGTCGGCCGTGGCAACGCCGCGGTCGCCCGGCTCTACGTCAAGGAGGACGGCATCGTGTCGCAGCGCCGCGCCTTCAACGCGGCCGTGCAGCCGCTGCCCGGATTCGAGCGCCCGCCCGCCTTCGTGTTTTGAACCTCCGGTTGTTGCCGACGGGCAACGGAATTGATCGGCGGATTGATGTATGGTCCGCGGCGGGTTTCCGGCGTCGCCGCAGGGCGGGGCCGGGTTGAGCGTGGAGGGGCCGGCGATCGGCCTCAGTGCTGAGATCGAGGGTGTTCCGGTGTCGCAGGTTCGCAAGAGTGTTTGGGTCGCGCTGGCGGTCTCGCTGGTCGCCCTCAGCCCCGCCAGCGCCGAGACGATCTTCGGCGCGCTCTCCAAGGCCTACTCGAACAATTCCAGCCTGAACTCGGCGCGCGCCGGCGTGCGTGTCACCGACGAGGGCGTGGCGATCGCCAAGTCGGGCTACCGGCCGAGCGTGGTCGGCACCGGCACGATCGACTACACCAGCCAGACCGGCAGCGATATCCGCACCGGCTCGTTCGGCGTCGCCATCCAGCAGTCGCTGTTCGACGGCTTCCAGACGCGCAACAACGTGCGGGCGGCCGAGGCGCAGGTGCGCGCCCAGCGCGAGAGCCTGCGCAACACCGAGCAGAACATCCTGTTCAACGCCGCCAGCGCCTACATGGACGTCATCCGCGACCGCCGCATCGCCGCGCTGCGGGCGCAGAACCTCGACTTCCTCAGCGAGCAGGTGCGCGCCGCGCAGTCGCGCTTCGAGGTCGGCGAGGGCACCCGCACCGACGTCGCGCAGGCCGAGGCGAGCCGCTCGGCCGCGCTCGCCCAGCTCGCCGCCGCGCGCGCCCAGGCGACCTCGAGCGCGGCCGTCTACCAGCAGATCGTCGGCGACACGCCGGGCGAGCTGCGCCCGGCCGATCCGCTGGTGCGGCTGCTGCCGCACAGCCTCGGCGGGGCTGCCGCCATCGCCGCCGGCGAGCATCCCGCGATTCTCGCCACGCTGCACGGCGTCGACGCCGCCGCGTTCTCCGTCAAGGCGGCGGAGGGCTCGCTGCTGCCGCAGCTTTCGGCCGAGGCGCGGGTGTCGCGCAGCTTCCGCGATTCGAGCCCCGGCCTGCCGTCCGACGGCACGACCAACTCGGCGCGCATCGGCCTGACGCTGAGCGTGCCGATCTACCAGGGCGGCCGGGCGTCGGCCCAGGTGCGCCAGTCGAAGGAATCGCTCGGCCAGGCGCGCATCGACGTCGACGTCAGCCGCGACCAGGTGCGCGCGGCCGTCACCTCGGCCTGGACGCAGTACCAGACGGCGCGCGAGGCGGTGGCGGCCAACCGCGAGGTGGTCGACGCCGCCCGGCTGGCGCTCAACGGCGTCATGGAGGAGCGCAAGGTCGGCCAGCGCACGACGCTCGACGTGCTCAACGCGCAGGCCGACGTCATCGCCGCGCAGATCAACCTGGCGAGCGCCGAGCGCGACGTCGTGGTGGCGAGCTATGCCATCCTGTCGGCCGTCGGCCGCCTGTCGGCGAGCCGGCTCGGCCTCAAGGTGGCCGTCTACGACCCGCAGGAGCACTACGACGCCGTCAAGGACAAGTGGTACGGCCTGCGCACGCCCGACGGCCGCTGAGGCCGCCGCGGCGGCCGACCGCGCGGCGCCTTTGCCACGCCGCGGCGCAAAAGACCGGTCATTTCTGTGCACGCGACGCGGCACGGCTGCGTTAGGGGTTTTTCACCGGCCCGCCGGTCAGCTACCCTCGGTTTGTTGATTCGAGGGCCGCTCGCCTTTTCGGCGGGCGGGAAGGCACGAAAGAAAGCGGCAGACAACCCGATGGGACAGCCAGGCAGCGCGCAGCGCGAACCGTCGATGGAGGAGATTCTCGCCTCCATCCGGCGGATCATCGAGGACAGCGATACCGCCCGCAAGGACGATGCGGCGTCCGGCGTGCCGGCCGACAGCGGCGGCGCGGGCGACAGCCCGGCCATGGCGGAGGTGGAGAGCTTCCGCGCCGAGTTTCGCGCCCTGCACCAGGCCGCACCGCGCGAGGCCGAGGCGCCGCGCGACAGCGCGGCTGCGCACGAGGACGGCGACGGCGACGCGCCGGCGGCCGCGGCCGACAGCGCCGCGCCGGCCGGCGATCCGGCGCCTGCTTTCGGCGAGGCGGCGGCGCCCTCCGCCCCGCGCCTGGCCGACACCTGGTCGATCCGCTCCGCCCCGGCCGAGGCGGCCGCCGCACGCCCGGCCGAGCCGCCGCGCATCGTGCGGGCCGAGCCGCCGAGCCCGACGCCCGACGCCGCCGTCGACGAACTGGCCCGCCCGTCCGCCGAGACCGAGGACGAGGACGTCGCGCCGGTGTCGCATGCCGCGTCCGGCGACGACGAGCCGGCGCATTGGGAACCGGCCGAGCCGGCGCCGGCGGCCGTGCGCGAACCGTCCGGCCGTCCGGCGCTGATCTCCGACGCCGCCGGCCGCAAGGTCGCCGCCGCCTTCGAGGAGTTGAACGGCGCCTTCGAGGCGAGCCGGCGCAAGAGCTTCGACGAGATGGCCGAGGCGATGCTGCGGCCGATGCTGCAGGAGTGGCTCGACGACAACCTGCCGACGCTGGTCGAGCGTCTGGTGCGCGAGGAGATCGAGCGCGTCGCGCGCGGCGCGCAGTAGCCGACAGGCCGAGCGTCCGGAAAGACCGCAGCCGGCGGTGCGGCGCCGGGACCGCCGGGCCGCGCGACCCCCGCGCCGCGGCCGTCGTGTTGACACCGCGCAGGCCATTCGCTTTACACGAGCGACTGTCGCTCCCGGCCACCTGCGGATTTTCACCCATGCTCGAAAAGACCTACGATTCCGCGCGCATCGAGCCTCGCATCGCAGCGCGCTGGGAGGAGGCGGACGCCTTCCGTGCCGGCGCCGGCGCGGCGCCCGACGCCGATCCCTTCACCATCGTCATCCCGCCGCCCAACGTCACCGGCTCGCTGCACATGGGCCACGCGCTCAACAACACGCTGCAGGACATCCTGGTGCGGTTCGAGCGCATGCGCGGCAAGAACGTGCTGTGGCAGCCCGGCATGGACCACGCCGGCATCGCCACGCAGATGGTCGTCGAGCGCCAGCTTCAGGAGCGCCAGCAGCACCGCCGCAGCCTCGGCCGCGAGCGCTTCATCGAGAAGGTGTGGGAATGGAAGGCCGAATCGGGCGGCGCCATCCTCAACCAGCTCAAGCGGCTCGGCGCCTCCTGCGACTGGTCGCGCGAGCGCTTCACCATGGACGAGGGGCTGTCGCGCGCCGTCGCCGAGGTGTTCGTCACGCTCTACAAGCAAGGGCTGGTCTACAAGGACAAGCGGCTGGTCAACTGGGACCCCAAGCTGCTCACCGCGATCTCCGACCTCGAGGTCGAGCAGATCGAGGTGGACGGCCATCTGTGGCACTTCCGCTATCCGATCGAAGGCCGCACCTTCGATCCCGACGATCCCGAGACCTTCATCACCGTGGCGACGACGCGTCCCGAGACGATGCTCGGCGACACCGGCGTGGCGGTGCACCCCGATGACGAGCGCTACACCGATCTCGTCGGCTGGCATGCGATCCTGCCGCTGGTCGGCCGCCGCCTGCCGATCGTCGCCGACAGCTATTCCGATCCGGAGAAGGGCACCGGCGCGGTCAAGATGACGCCGGCGCACGACTTCAACGACTTCGAGGTCGGCAAGCGGCACGACCTGGCGATGGTCAACGTGCTGACCGTCGAGGCGGCGATGGCGCTCCGCGACAACGAGGACTTCCTCGACGGGCTCGAGCGCACGCCGGAGCTCGCGCGCACCGTCGAGGCGCTGCACGGTCTCGACCGCCTGGAGGCGCGGGCGCGCGTCGTGGCGATGATGGAGGAGGGCGGCTATCTGGCGAAGACCGAGCCGCACCGCCACATGGTGCCGCACGGCGACCGCGGCGGCGTGCCGATCGAGCCCTATCTCACCGACCAGTGGTACGTCGACGCCAAGACGCTCGCCCGCCCGGCGATCGACAGCGTGCGCGCCGGGCGCACCGCCTTCGTGCCGAAGAGCTGGGAGAAGACCTATTTCGAGTGGATGGAGAACATCCAGCCCTGGTGCGTGTCGCGCCAGCTTTGGTGGGGCCACCGCATTCCCGCCTGGTACGGGCCGGACGGCCAGGTCTTCGTCGAGCGCACCGAGGAGGAGGCGCTGCACGCCGCCATCCAGCACTACATCGCCCATGAAGGGCCGATGAAGGCCTATGTCGAGGAGCTGCTGGAGACCTACCGGCCGGGCGAGATCCTGACCCGCGACGAGGACGTGCTCGACACCTGGTTCTCCTCCGCGCTGTGGCCGTTCTCGACGCTCGGCTGGCCCGACGAGACGCCGGAGCTCGCCGCCTACTACCCGACCTCGGTCCTGGTCACCGGCTTCGACATCATCTTCTTCTGGGTCGCGCGGATGATGATGATGGGGCTCCACTTCATGGACGAGGAGCCGTTCCACACCGTCTACGTGCACGCCCTGGTGCGCGACAAGCACGGCGCCAAGATGTCGAAGTCGAAGGGCAACGTCATCGATCCGCTCGAGCTGATCGACGCGTATGGCGCCGACGCGCTGCGCTTCACGCTCGCCATCATGGCCGCCCAGGGGCGCGACGTGAAGCTCGATCCGCAGCGCGTCGCCGGCTACCGCAATTTCGGCACCAAGCTGTGGAACGCGACGCGCTTCGCCGAGATGAACGGCGTGGCGCGCGATCGCGACTTCATGCCGGAGGACGCCACGCTCGCCGTCAACCGCTGGATCCTGACCGAGCTGACGGCGGCCTCCGACGCGGTGCGCGAGGGCATCGTCTCCTACCGCTTCAACGAGGCGGCCGCGGCGGCCTACCGCTTCGTGTGGAACCTGTTCTGCGACTGGTATCTGGAGCTGCTCAAGCCGGTCTTCGCCGGCGAGGACGAGGCGGCCAAGCGCGAGGCGCAGGCCTGTGCCGCCTATGTGCTCGACGCCATCTACAAGCTGCTGCACCCGATGATGCCGTTCATGACGGAGGAGCTGTGGGCGCACACGGCCGGCCCCGAAGGCCGCGACACGCTGCTGTGCCACGCGCGCTGGCCGGAGCCCGACTTCGCCGACGACACGGCGGCCGCCGACGTCAACTGGCTGATCGCGCTCGTTTCGGAGATCCGCTCGGTGCGCGCGGAGATGAACGTGCCGCCCTCCGCGGTCGCGCCGCTCGTCGCCGTCGGCGCCGACAGCGTCAGCCGCGAGCGGCTCGGTCGGCACGAGCCGGCGATCCGCCGCCTGGCGCGCGTCGGCGACGTCGCGTTCTCCGATCACGTGCCCAGGGGCTCGGCCCAGATGGTGGTCGGCGAGGCGACCTTCTGCATGCCGCTCGGCGACGTCATCGACCTGGCCGCCGAGGCGGCGCGGCTCGACAAGGAGGTGGCCAGGCAGGAGGCCGAGATCGCCCGGCTGGAAAAGAAGCTCGCCAACGAGCGCTTCGTGGCCAACGCGCCGGACGAGGTCGTTGCGGCCGAGCGCGACAAGCTGGCCGAGTATGGCGAGGCGCGCGACCGGCTGGCCGCCGCGCTCGCCCGGCTGCGCGAGGCCGGCTGACCGCCTCCCGGTCGGCCCGGACCGAGGCAGAAAAAGCGCGCTGTATCAGCCGGTTGGCGGCCGTCTCCGACTCGATTTGCGAGGTCGTGGCGGCCGCGATCCCGCGCCTCGCCGTGGCGCGGCTGCGCCGCGGCCGCTTGTGGCCGAACGGCAACAGTTGCTGAACAAGCCGTCGTCCGCACCCCCGCGGGGGTCGCGATTGCCCACTTCCCGCCATAAACCCGGCGCACCCGAAAGGCTCTCCGGACCCGCGCCTTCGCGGCGTGCAGCCGGACCAGTGTTTGAGCGCGCGTGACAAGGGCGAACATGGACGCCAAATCCGATCAGAAGGCTTCGCTTCCCAGCCGGCACGTGACGGTGGGGCCGCAGCGTGCGCCGCACCGGTCCTATCTCTACGCCATGGGGCTGTCGGAACAGGAGATCGGCCAACCGCTCGTCGGCGTGGCGAGCTGCTGGAACGAGGCCGCGCCGTGCAACATCGCGCTGATGCGCCAGGCGCAGGTCGTCAAGAAGGGCGTCGCGGCCGCCCGCGGCACGCCGCGCGAGTTCTGCACGATCACCGTGACCGACGGCATCGCCATGGGCCACCAGGGCATGAAGGCCTCGCTGGTCAGCCGCGACGTCATCGCCGATTCGGTCGAGCTGACCATGCGCGGCCACTGCTACGACGCGATCGTCGGCCTGGCCGGCTGCGACAAGTCGCTGCCCGGCATGATGATGGCCATGGTGCGGCTCAACGTGCCGTCGATCTTCATCTATGGCGGCTCGATCCTGCCCGGCACCTATCGCGGCCGCGAGATCACCGTGCAGGACGTCTTCGAGGCGGTCGGCCAGCATTCGGTCGGCACGATTTCCGACGCCGAGCTCAAGGAGATCGAGCAGGTCGCCTGTCCGTCGGCCGGCTCGTGCGGCGCCCAGTTCACGGCCAACACCATGGCCACCGTCGCCGAGGCGATCGGCCTGGCGCTGCCCTATTCCTGCGGCGCGCCCGCGCCCTACGAGATGCGCGACCGCTTCTGCTACGCCTCCGGCGAGAAGGTCATGGAGCTGGTCGCCCGCCAGGTGCGGCCGCGCGACATCGTCACCCGCAAGGCGCTGGAGAACGCCGCCGCCGTGGTCGCCGCCTCCGGCGGCTCGACCAACGCCGCGCTGCACCTGCCGGCGATCGCGCACGAGGCGGGCATCGCCTTCGACCTGTTCGACGTCGCCGAGATCTTCCGCAAGACCCCCTACATCGCCGATCTGAAGCCGGGCGGCCGCTATATCGCCAAGGACATGTTCGAGGCCGGCGGCATCCCGCTGCTCATGAAGACGCTGCTCGAGCACGGCTACCTGCACGGCGACTGCATGACGGTGACCGGCCGCACCCTGGCCGAGAACATGCAGCACGTGCGCTGGAACGACCAGCAGGACGTGGTGCGCCCGGCCGACCAGCCGATCACGCGGACCGGCGGCGTCGTCGGGCTCAAGGGCTCGCTGGCGCCGGAGGGCGCCATCGTCAAGGTCGCCGGCCTCGCCAACCAGCGCTTCTCGGGCCCCGCGCGCTGCTTCGATTCCGAGGAGGCGTGCTTCGAGGCGGTGGTCAAGCGGCGCTACGAGGAGGGCGAGGTGCTGGTCATCCGCTACGAGGGACCCAAGGGCGGCCCCGGCATGCGCGAGATGCTGGCCACCACTGCCGCGCTCTACGGCCAGGGCATGGGCGACAAGGTGGCGCTGATCACCGACGGGCGCTTTTCCGGCGCCACGCGCGGCTTCTGCATCGGCCATGTCGGGCCGGAGGCGGCCGTCGGCGGGCCGATCGGCCTGCTGCGCGACGGCGACGTCATCACCATCGACGCGGTGGCCGGCACCATCGACGTCGAGCTGTCGGAGGACGAGCTCGCCCGGCGCCGCGAGGCCTGGACGCCGCGCGAGACGGATTACGGCTCCGGCGCCATCTGGAAATACGCACAAACGGTCGGGCCGGCCCGCAACGGAGCCGTGACGCATCCCGGCGCAACAAAAGAAACGCACTGCTATGCGGACATCTGACGCAATCCGTGCCGGCACGCTCGCCCTGGGGCTGAGCGTGGCGGGCCTCGCGCTGGCGGGGCCTGCCGCGGCACTCGACGAGAAGACCGTGGTCAAGCCCGACCGCAGCCCGTGGGCCGTCTTCCGTTTCGGCTTCTCCGCCTACAAGAAGGGCGACAAGCAGGAGGCGGTCGAGGCCTACCGCTATGCGGCCGAGAAGGGGCAGATGGGCGCCCGCTGGAAGCTGGCGCGCATGTATGCCGAGGGCGACGGCGTGCCGCGCGACGACTACGAGGCCTTCAAGTTCTTCTCCGAGATCGTGCAGCAGGAGGTCGAGCCCGGCAGCCCCGAGGAGAGCTACGTCTCCGACGCGCTGGTGGCGCTGGCCGGCTATCTGCGCCGCGGCATCGCCGGCTCGCCGGTGCAGGCCAACCCGGCCGCCGCCCAGGAATACTACATGCGCGCGGCCGCCAACTACCGCAACCCGCAGGCGCAGTACGAGATCGGCCGCATGTTCCTGCACGGCGAGGGCGTCACCCGCAGCGTGCGCCAGGCCGGCCGCTGGCTGCAGCTCGCCGCCGAGAAGGGCCACACCGGGGCGCAGGCGACACTCGGCAACCTGCTGTTCCAGAGCGGCAGGGTGGTGCGCGGCCTGGCGATGATGACCGCCGCGCTGGAGCGCGCGGCGCCGACCGACACGGCGTGGATCCGCTCGCTGCAGGAGGAGGCCTTCGCGCTGGCCGGCGAGTCCGACCGGCGCACCGCCATCGCGCTGTCCGAGGACATGCTGGCGAACGGCCTCAAGTAGCGCGCCGCGCCGAGACGCCGGGTCCCGGCGCTCGCGGCGTTGCGCGCCGGTCCGCCTCTCACGGCATCCCACACGAGCTGCGAAAACGCGCCCTATGGCGCGAGCAGCGCCGTGCTCGAGGGCGCGGCCGCCGGTCCGACCCGGGAAAACTGCGCGCAACCCCGTTCGATCACCGTCCAGGACGGGTTGTTGAGCACCTTGTCGCAGCGCGCGAGCTGCGGCCCGTCGGGCAGCCGCAGGCAGGCGAAGCCGCCCTCGGGCACCCGCTCGCCATTCGCCACGCAACGACACTCGGCCGCCGCCGGAACTGCGCCGGCGCCGAGCGAGAGGCCGATTGCGACGAGGCCGGCGAACCGCTGGATCATCCGGTTATCCTAGCACGCAGCACGCCGCGGCGCCACGCGTCGCCGCACCGGGGTCTCAGGCGGCCGCGGTCGCCTGCGGTGTGTCGAAGGCGAAGGCGGCGACCACCGGCACGTGGTCGGACGGCTTTTCCCAGGCGCGCGTGTGGCGCTCGACATGGGCGGCGGTCAGCCGGTCGGCCGCCTCCGGCGACAGCATCAGATGGTCGATGCGGATGCCGTTGTTCTTCTGCCAGGCGCCGCCCTGGTAGTCCCAGAAGGTGTAGGTGTCGCCGGCATGGGTGACGGCGCGCAGCGCGTCGGTGAAGCCGAGATGGGCGAGCCGGCGAAGGGCGGCGCGGCTTTCCGGCTGGAACAGCGCGTCGTCGCGCCAGGCCTCGGGGTTGCGCGCGTCGTGCGGCTCGGGGATGACGTTGTAGTCGCCGGCCAGCACCAGCGGCTCCTCACTCGCCAGGCGCGCCGCCGCCCAGGCCTCCAGCCGCGCCATCCAGGCGAGCTTGTAGGCGAACTTCTCGGTGCCGAGCGGGTTGCCGTTCGGCAGGTAGAGCGAGACCACCCGCAGCGCGCCGGACGCGACGGAGAACACGCCCTCGACGAAGCGCGCCTGCACGTCGTCGTCGTCGCCGGCAAGCCCGCGATTGACCTCGTCGAACGGCAGCTTCGACAGGATCGCCACACCGTTGAAGCCCTTCTGGCCGTGCGTGGCGACGTTGTAGCCGAGCGCCTCGATCTCGGCGCGCGGGAACTGCTCGTTGACCGACTTGATCTCCTGCAGGCAGACGATGTCGACGTCGCTTTCCTTCAGCCAGTGCAGCAGATTGTCGATCCGCGCCTTGATTCCGTTGATGTTCCAGGTGGCGATTTTCATCGAGGACTGCGTTCTCTTTCAAAATTAACTTGATGGTCGCGCCCGCCGCGCTGACCGACACTCCGCCGGGCCGCCAAGGTAGCGCACCCGGCGCCGTGCGCGAAGCCGCTTTCGTTTGCGGCGCGGCCTCGGGCGCCGCAACCGCATCGGGCCAGACAGAGGGGGACCCGCCATGACCGACATTGCCATGGGTGACCGCGACGCCAGCGCCGAGGCGCTGCACCGGCGCCTGCGCGATCCCGATTACACGCCGCCGCCGCTGCAGGCCATACCGCTCGGCATCCAGCACGTGCTGGCGATGTTCGTGTCCAACGTCACGCCGGCTATCATCGTCGCCGGGGCGGCGGGCTTCGGCTTCGGCTCCAACTCGCCGGACTTTCCGAGCCTGATCTACATGATCCAGATGGCGATGCTGTTCGCCGGCATCGCCACGCTGTTCCAGACCATCGGCATGGGACCCGTCGGCGGCCGGCTGCCCATCGTTCAGGGGACCAGCTTCGCCTTCCTGCCGGTGATGATTCCGCTCGTCGCGGACCAGGGGGTGGCCGCGCTCGGCGCGCTGATGGGCGGCATCGCCATCGGCGGCGTCTTCCACTTCCTGCTCGGCACGGTGATCGGCCGGCTGCGCTTCGCGCTGCCGCCGCTCGTCACCGGTCTGATCGTGCTGATGATCGGGCTGGCGCTGATCCGCGTCGGTATCCAGTACGCCGCCGGCGGCGTGCCGCAGATCGGCACGCCCGCCTATGGCAGCCTGGCCAACTGGAGCATCGCCCTGGTGGTGATCGTCGTCACGCTGGTGCTGAAGTTCTTCACCCGCGGCATGTGGTCGATCGCCGCCGTGCTGCTCGGCCTGGTGGCCGGCTATGTCGTGGCGCTCGCCATGGGCATGGTCAGCTTCGACAACGTGGCGCGCGCCGGCTGGGTGGCGCTGCCGGTGCCCTTCAAGTGGGGTTTCGAGCTGTCGACGGCGGCGATCGTCGGCATGTGCTTCATGGCGGTGGTCTCGGCCATCGAGACGGTCGGCGACGTGTCGGGCATCACCAAGGGCGGCGCCGGCCGCGAGGCGACCGACCGCGAGATCGCCGGCGCGACCTATGCCGACGGCCTCGGCACGGCGATCGCCGGCGTGTTCGGCGGCCTGCCCAACACCTCGTTCAGCCAGAACGTCGGGCTGATCTCGATGACCGGCGTGATGAGCCGCCACGTGGTGACCTACGGCGCGCTGTTCCTCATCCTGTGCGGCCTGGTGCCGAAGGTCGGCGCGCTGATCTCGACCATCCCGATCACCGTGCTCGGCGGCGGCGTCATCGTGATGTTCGGCATGGTCGCGGCGGCCGGCATCAACATGCTGTCGGCCGTCGCCTGGAACCGCCGCAACATGGTCATCTTCGCCGTCTCGCTGTCGGTCGGCCTCGGCCTGCAGCTCGAGCCGGGCGCCCTGCAGCACCTGCCGCAGACGGCGCAGATCCTGCTGACCTCGGGGCTTCTGCCGGCCGCGTTCCTGGCGATCGTGCTCAACCTCGTGCTGCCCGAGGAGCTCGACTGAGCGCTCCGCACGGCAAAAAGAAAGGCGGCCGCCGGAGCGTTCCGGCGGCCGCCATCGCCTCGCAGCAGCGGGGCCTCAGCCGCGCCAGTCGCGGAATTCCTCGCGCGTGCGGCGCAGGTCGCGGCGTTCGCGGCGCAGCTCGCGGCGCGCCTGGCGCAGGTCGCGGCGCTCGCCGCGCACGTCCTCGCCCCGACGCTGCGCCCGGCGCAGGTCGCGGCGCGCCTCGCGCAGGTCCTCGCGCGCGTCGCGCACGTCGCGCCGGTCCCGCCGCAGCTCGCGGCGCACCTCGCGCGGCGCCTCGCGATAGCCGCCGCGCGGCCCGTCGCGATAGCCGCGGCGCGGGCGCTCGCGATACACCCGCTCGCCCTCGAAGCTGATGATCGGCAGGCCGATGCTGAAGCCGATCTGCGGCAGCGGGCGGCGGTTGTAGCGCTCGCCGAGATAGGCGAGGTAGTTGCCGGACACCCAGCCCTGCCGGCCGGCCCAGCGCACCTCGCACCAGTTGTAGTCGCGCACGCAGCCATAGACGGTGACGCGGTCGCCGTCGGGAATCGTGCCGAAGCGCGCATAGCTCGTGCTCGGCCCGCTGCGGATGTTGAGATCGGTCGTCACGATCGCGCTCGTCGCCGCCGTTGCCACGCCGGGAACGAGCAGGCCGGCCGCCACGGCGGCCGTTCGAAGCTTGCCCATCATGGTTCGCATCTCCTGTTTGGTCCCTCGCTGGCCAAACAGGAGACCGCCGCCGCCGGTTCCAGCGCGCGGCGGATTCGAATGTGCTGATTTTGCGGCGGCGCGCTGCCGCCGCGCCTCAGATGGAGAAGCTGGTGCCGCAGCCGCAGGAGGCGACCGCGTTGGGATTGCGGATCTGGAAGGACTGGCCGATCAGGTCGTCGACGAAGTCGATCACCGAGCCGCCCATGTAGACGAGCGACAGGTCGTCGATCAGCACGGTGGCGCCGTCGCGCTCGATCGCGGTATCGTCGTCGCCGCGCGTGTCGACCAGGTCGAACGTGTAGGAGAAGCCCGAGCAGCCGCCGCCCTCGACCGCCACCCGAAGGGCGATCTTGTCCGGTTCGGCAGCGAGGATGGTGGCGATGCGGCGGGCTGCCGCCTCGGTCATCTCAACGCCCTTCATGTCGCTCTTGGCATCGACGCCCATCGCGCTCACCTTGCGTTACGGCTCTTTCCATAGGTATGAAGCGCCGTCCGGCGAGTCAACAAGCCGGACCGGTGCGGAGGACGGCCCGGTGGGCGAGCTCGCAGACCTCGGTTTCGGCTATCGGCCGCGCGCCCGCTACGCCTGCGACCCGGCCGCCTCGCGCGGACGCTTCTATGCCGAGGGCGAAAGCCGCACCCGCACGCCTTTCCAGCGCGACCGCGACCGCATCATCCATTCCACCGCCTTCCGCCGGCTCAAGCACAAGACGCAGGTCTTCATCGCGCACGAGGGCGACCACTACCGCACCCGCTTGACGCACTCGATCGAGGTGGCGCAGATCGCCCGCGCGCTCGCCCGCGCGCTGCGCGGCGACGAGGACCTGGCCGAGGCGGTCGCCCTGGTGCACGATTTCGGCCACACCCCGTTCGGCCACACCGGCGAGGACGCGCTGGCCGAGCGGATGGCCGCCTGGGGCGGCTTCGACCACAACGCCCAGTCGCTGCGCGTCGTCACCCGGCTGGAGCGGCGCTACGCGGAGTTCGACGGCCTCAACCTGACCTGGGAGACGCTCGAGGGCCTTGTCAAGCACAACGGCCCGCTGACCCGGCCCGACGGCACGCCCTGCGCTGCGCCGGTGCCGCGCGCCATCCTCGACTACAGCGCGCTGCACGACCTCGAGCTCGACCGCCACGCCGGTCTCGAGGCGCAGTGCGCGGCGATCGCCGACGACATCGCCTACAACGCGCACGACATCGACGACGGGCTGCGCTCGGGCCTGCTGACGCTCGACATGCTGGAGGCGGCCGAGCTGCCGGCGGCGATCCTGGCCGAGGTGAGGGGGCTCTACCCGCGGCTCGATCCCGTGCGCACCGGCCACGAGCTGATGCGCCGGCAGATCACCGTCATGGTCGAGGACGTCATCGCCACCGCCCAGGAGAACCTTGCCGCGCTGGCGCCCGCCGACGCCGACGCCGTCCGCGCGGCCGGCCGGCCGGTGGTCGCCTTCTCGCCGCGCATGGCCGAACTGGAGAAGGAGCTGAAGCGCTTTCTCTATGCCAATCTGTACCGCCATCCGCAGGTGATGGCGGTGCGGGCGGAGGCCGAGCGCATCGTGCGCGAGCTGTTCGACGCCTATCGGGCCGACCTCAGGCAGATGCCCGAGGGCTGGCGCGACGGGCTCGATCGCGCGCCCGAGGCGGTCCGGGCGCGGCACGTCGCCGATTTTCTCGCCGGCATGACCGACACCTACGCCGTCAAGGAGCACCGGCGGCTGTTTGACCGTACGCCGCAATTGGGTTAGGGGCCGGCTTTCGGCGCGCCGAGAGCCGCCGAAGGGCCTTCCACCTGGGACACCCTTTCCATGAACATCTTCGCCGATTTCACCGATCGGGTCGTCAGGGCCGTTGACGCGCTGGGCCTGACCGATGCCGAAGGCCGGCCTCTGGCGCTCACGCGCGTTTCGGTCGAGCCGCCGCGCGACGCCTCGCACGGCGACCTGGCGACCAACGCCGCGATGGTGCTGGCCAAGGCGGCCGGCGAGAAGCCGCGCGCGCTGGCCGAGCGCATCGCCGAGCGGCTCGCCGCCGACCCCGACGTCGCCGAGGCGACCATCGCCGGCCCGGGCTTCGTCAATCTGCGCCTCGGCAACGGCTTCTGGCAGGCCAGGCTCGGCGAGATGCTGGCGGCCGGCACCGACTACGGCCGCTCGACGCTCGGCGCCGGCCGGCCGGTCAACGTCGAGTACGTCTCGGCCAACCCGACCGGCCCGATGCATGTCGGCCACTGCCGCGGCGCGGTGGTCGGCGACGCGCTCGCCAACCTGCTCGCCTTCGCCGGCTACGCGGTGACCAAGGAGTACTACATCAACGACGCCGGCGCGCAGGTCGACGTGCTCGCCCGCTCGGTGCTTCTGCGCTACCGCGAGGCGCTCGGCGAGGCGGTCGGCACGATTCCCGAAGGGCTCTATCCCGGCGACTACCTGGTGCCGGTCGGCGCGGCGCTGGCCGAGGAGTTCGGCCACCGGCTGCTCGAGATGCCCGGCGACGAGGCGCTGGCGATCGCCCGCGAGCGCGCCATCACGGCGATGATGGCGATGATCCGCGAGGACCTCGCCGCGCTCAACGTGCATCACGACGTCTTCTTCTCCGAGCGCTCGCTGCACGCCGACAACGCGCGCGCCATCCGCTCGGCGATCAACGACCTGACGATGAAGGGCTACGTCTACAAGGGCAAGCTGCCGCCGCCCAAGGGCCAGAAGCCGGAGGACTGGGAGGACCGCGAGCAGACGCTGTTCCGCTCCACCGGCGTGGGCGACGACATCGACCGGCCGCTGATGAAGTCGGACGGCAGCTTCACCTATTTCGCCGCCGACGTCGGCTACATGAAGGACAAGTATGCGCGCGGCTTCGAGCATCTGATCTTCGTGCTCGGCGCCGACCACGGCGGCTACGTCAAGCGGCTGGAGGCGCTCGCCAAGGCGATCTCGGGCGGCGATCTGGCGCTCAGCGTCGTGCTGTGCCAGCTCGTCAAGCTCTACCGCGGCGGCGAGCCGGTGCGCATGTCCAAGCGCTCCGGCGACTTCGTCACGCTGCGCGAGGTGGTCGAAGAGGTCGGCCGCGACCCGATCCGCTTCATGATGCTCTACCGCAAGAGCGACGCGCCGCTCGACTTCGACTTCGCCAAGGTGACCGAGCAGTCGAAGGACAACCCGGTGTTCTACGTGCAGTATGCCTCGGCGCGCTGCCACTCCGTCTTCCGCCAGGCCAGCGAGCAGCTCGGCGTCGCCCGCTTCGAGCCGCAGGCGATGCGCGCCGCGCTCGCCCGCCTCGAGGACGAGGGCGAGATCGCCCTGGTGCGCAAGCTGGCCGAGTATCCGCGCA
Organism: Aquibium sp. A9E412; assembly: GCF_030398335.1. Taxonomy (GTDB): domain Bacteria; phylum Pseudomonadota; class Alphaproteobacteria; order Rhizobiales; family Rhizobiaceae; genus A9E412. Next base: position 244,104 of record NZ_JAOAOP010000001.1, on the reverse strand, counting down.
TCGTCGAAAGCGCCGCCCAGGCGCTCGAGCCGCACCGGCTCGCCTTCTACCTGCACGATCTCGCCAGCCAGTTCCACGCACACTGGAATCGCGGCAGCGAGACATCGGGCTTACGGTTTGTTAAAGTTAACGACGCAGAGTTGACCCATGCCAGACTCGGTCTGGTGCAGGCCGTTTCCGACGTCCTGACGTCGGGGCTGGGGCTGATCGGTGCCGAGGCGCCGGTCGAGATGCGCTAGGAGCGGGCGTTTCCTGTCACCTTTTGCCCACAATGCGCTGATACGGCCCGAGCCAAAATATGACGTCGCCGGCGTCCGGGCGTGATGCGGGGAAAAGCATGGCAGACATGAATCAGGCGAAACAGGACCGGTATGTCGAGCTGGCGGACGACGATCCGTTCGCCGAGCTGACCCGGATCATGGGCCACGACCCGCGCTCGGCCGCGGGCAGCGAACCGTCGGCGGCCGAAGACGAGCTGGCGCTCGATCTCGAGAGCGAGCTGATGGGCGACCTCGATATCGCCCTCGAGCCGGCGGGCGACGCCCGACCGGCGTGGGACGACGAGCCGGCGGGCGAAGCCCGACCGGCGTGGGATGATGAGCCGGCGGGCGACGCCCGACCGGCGTGGGACGATGAGCCGGCGGGCGAAGCCCGGCCGGCGCAGGACAACCGCCCGGACATGGCGCCGGCGTCGCGCGCGACGCCGGCCGAGGCCGCGCCGGCCGCCCCCGCCACGGCTTGGGACGACCGCGGCGCGACCGCCGACTTGCCGCTGGATGACGCGATCGACCTGGAAAGCGAGCTCGACGCCGCCTTCACCGCGCGCTTCGAGGAGGCCGCGCCGGCCGAAAGCGCCCCGGAGCCGGAGCATGCGGCGGCCGCGCCGCTCGTCATCCTGCCGCACACGCTGCGCGCCGTCGCCGCTCCGGCGCCGCAGCCGCAAGCGCCGCAGCCGGAAGAGATGGAGCCGGAAGAGATAGAGCCGGAAGCGCCGGAGCTCAGCCTGGAAAGCGAGCTCGAGGCGATCTTCGGCCATCAGGAGCTTGCCGAGAGCGCCGCGCCCGCCGATCCGGTTCGCGCCGCGCCGCACGGCGCGATGCCGGTCGCCGTCGAGGACCACGGCGACGCCGGGCCGGCCGAGGCCGTGCCCTTCGACTATGCCCGCGCGGCGGGTGCGCGCCACGCGGCGCTGGCCGACGAGGAGCCGGTCGCGGCCGATCCGTCCGAGGCCGCCGCGGCATCGCCGCACGCCGGGGCGCCGCAGATCGAGACGCTCGAGATCGAGGAGTTCCCGCAGGCGCAGCCCGACGATCTCGACATCCCGGAGATCCGCTTCGAGGACGAGGCGCTGCAGGCGGCCGCCTTCGACGATCTGGAAAGCGAGCTCGCCGAGGCGTTCGGCGATCTCGGCCAGCCGGACGAGCCGGCCGCCGCGCCGCCGGCCGCCGCGGAGGCGGCGATGCCGTCGGCCGCCGCCGGCGCCGACGATTTCTGGGCCGAGAGCGACTTTTCCCTCGAGCCGGAGCGCGGCGACGAGCACCGCGACATGCCGAGCCCCTTCGACGCGCGCCGCGACGACGCCGACGAGCTGGCGGCCGCACCGATGGCCTTCGGCGCGGCCCGCGACACCGATGCCGACGCCGACGTCGATGCGCCGGCCGCCGAGCGCGCCGACCGGCCGGCCGGCCGCAGCCGCGGCCTGATGATCGCCGCCGTCGTGGCCGGCGTCGCCGTGATCGGCGGCATCGGCGCCTTCGCGCTGTCCTTCGGCGGTGACGAGCCGGGCGCGCCGGTGATGGTCAAGGCCGACGACGGTCCGGTCAAGGTCAAGCCGGAAAACCCCGGCGGCACCCAGGTGCCCAACCAGGAGAACCCGGTCTATCAGCGCGTCGCCGGCGAGGGCGCCGACGCCGCGCCGGCGCAGCAGAGCCTGGTGACCACCACCGAGGAGCCGATCGACGTGGCCGCGCGCGCCGAGCCGCGCGCCGTGGCCACCGAGCCGGCCGCCAGCGCGCCGCCGCTCAAGGCCGAGGATCGGCTGGCACCGGTCGAGGACGAGGCCGCCGCCGGCGCCGCCGACGAGATGGCCGCCGTCGCGCCGCGCCGCGTGCGCACGCTGATCGTGCGGCCGGACGGCACGCTGGTGCCGCGCGAGCCGGTCGCGCCCGAGCCCGAGCAGGTGGCCGCGGCGCCGGCCGCCGCGCCGCAGGCCGACGGCGCCGCCGCCGGCACGGTTGTCGCTGCCGCTCCGGCCGACACGCCGGTGCGCATCGTCGACGCGCCGGCCGGCGAGACAGCCGACACGGCAGGCCCGGCCGCCGCGACGCCGGATGCGGCGACGCCCGCCGCCGCAACCGCGGACGTCGAGACCGCGAGCGAGGGCGCGCCGGCCGAGACCACCGCCGCCATCGACGAGACCGTGCCGGTGCCCTCGGCCCGGCCGGCCTTCCAGCCGCCGGCCCGCGCGGCAGAGCCGCGCCAGCAGGTCGCCGCCGCGACGCCGCGTGCGGCCGAGCCCGCCCGCACCGCCGCACCCGCCGCCCCGGCCGCGCCGGCATCGGGCGGCGGCGGCAGCGAGTGGTCGGTGCAGATCGCCTCGCAGCCGACCTCGGCTGCCGCGCAGCAGTCCTACCAGGATCTCGCGCGGCGCTATGGCGATCTCCTGTCGGGCCGCGGCGTCAACATCGTGCGCGCCGACATCACCGGCAAGGGCACCTACTACCGGGTGCGCATCCCGTCCGCCTCGAAGAGCGACGCGGTGGCGCTGTGCGAACGGCTCAAGGCGGCCGGCGGAAGCTGCTTCGTCTCCAAATAGGCCGGCTGCCGCCACGCCCCCGACCGCCGGCGTGCCAGCGGCGCGCCGGCGCGCTATGCTGCCGGGCATGAGCGAATCAAAGGCCATGATTCTGGGCGCCGCCGGCCTGCGGCTCGGCGCCGACGAGATCGCGTTCTATCGCGAGCATCGCCCGTGGGGCTTCATCCTGTTTGCCCGCAACATCGCCGAGGCGGGCCAGGTGCGCGACCTCGTCGCGGCGATGCGCGACAGCGTCGGCCGGCCCGACGCGCCGGTCCTCGTCGACCAGGAGGGCGGCCGCGTGCAGCGCCTGCGCCCGCCGCTCGCCGCAGACTATCCGCCGGCCGCCGCGCTCGGCGCGCTCTACCGCGCCGATGCCGAACTCGGCCTGCGCGCCGCCTGGCTGATGTCGCGGCTGCACGCCTTCGATCTCGCCCGCCTCGGGATTTCCGCCGACTGCCTGCCGGTGCTCGACGTGCGCCAGCCCGGCACGCACGACGTGATCGGCAACCGGTCCTATGGCGAGGATGCCGCGGCGGTCGCCGCGCTCGGCCGCGCCGCGGCCGACGGCCTCGTCGCCGGCGGCATCCTGCCGGTGATGAAGCACGTGCCGGGCCACGGCCGCGCGACGGCCGACAGCCATCGCGAGCTGCCGCGCGTCGCCGCCGCGCTCGCGGCGCTGCGCGCGTGCGACTTCGTGCCCTTCCGCGCGCTCGCCGACCTGCCGATGGCGATGACCGCGCATCTCGTCTACGAGGCGGTCGATGCGGCGCGGCCTGCCACCGTGTCGCCGCGCGTCATCGCCGACATCGTGCGCGGCGAGATCGGCTTCGACGGTCTGCTGATGAGCGACGACCTGTCGATGCACGCACTTTCTGGGGATTTCGGCGAGCGGGCGGCCGCGGTGCTTGCGGCCGGCTGCGATGTGGTCCTTCACTGCAACGGCGTCATGCAGGAGATGCGCGCGGTGGCCGAGGCGGTGGCGCCGCTGGCCGGTGCCGCGCTGGCGCGGGCCGAGCGGGCGCTCGCCTTCCGCCGCGCCTGCGACGCGACCGCGGAGGACGCGGCGCGAGCGGAGTTCGCCCGCTGCGTCGCGGCGGCGGCCTGAGCGGGGGGCGGACAGCGAAACGGAACGGCACGGTGGCACAGACGGGCGAACAGCGCAGCGGCAAGCCGATCCCGATGGACCAGCTCTGGTCCGCCGAGGCCGAGACGCGCACGGCGTCCGACCCGGCGCTGACGGTCGACGTCGACGGCTTCGAGGGACCGCTCGACCTGCTGCTGCACCTGGCGCGCACCCAGAAGGTCGATCTGGCGCGCATCTCGGTGCTGGCGCTGGCCGAGCAGTATCTCGGCTTCATCGAGCGGCTGCGCGCCATGCGTCTCGAGCTGGCCGCGGACTATCTGGTGATGGCCGCCTGGCTCGCCTATCTCAAGTCCAAGCTGCTCATTCCCAAGCAGCCGCAGGACGACGGCCAGTCCGGCGAGGAGATGGCGGCGGTGCTGCAGTTCCGCCTCAAGCGGCTCGAGGCGATGCGCGACGCGGCCGCCAGGCTGGTCAACCGCAACCGGCTCGGCCGCGACGTCTTCGCCCGTGGCATGCCGGAGACGGTGGCGGTCGACCGGCGCCAGGACTATACCGCCAGCCTGTACGACCTCCTGACCGCCTATGCCGCGCAGCGCCAGCGCCGCGCGGTGACCAATGTGCGCATCGAGAAGCGCGGCGTGTGGTCGCTCAAGGAGGCGCGCGACATTCTGGTGCGGCTGGTCGGCGCGCTCGACGACTGGACGGCGCTCGACCGCTTCCTGCTGCGCTACCTGGCCGAGGAGGGGCGGCGCTCGACGGTGCTGGCGAGCTCGTTCGCCGCCAGCCTGGAGCTGGTGCGCGAGGGCGCCATCGAGATCCGTCAGGACCAGCCCTTTGCGCCGCTCTACATGCGCGGACGACAGAACCCCGCGGAGGTCGACTGATGAGCGAAAGCGGCAACGTGGTGCCGTTCCGGCCCGACGAGGCTGAGGCGGGCGACGACCGGCACGGGGACAACCCGGCCGAGCGGCTGCACCTGGCCGAGACCAAGCGCATGGCCGAGGCGATCGTCTTCGCCAGCGCCGAGCCGGTGTCGGAGAAGGCGCTGGCCGGCCGCCTGCCCGAAGGCGTCGACATGCCGGCGGTGATGGCCGCGCTCAGGGCCGACTACGAGCGCCGCGGCGTCAACCTGGTGTGCGTCAACGGCGCCTGGGCCTTCCGCACGGCCGGCGATCTCGCCTTCCTGATGACGCGCCAGGCGGTCGAGCAGAAGAAGCTGTCGCGCGCCGCGCTGGAGATGCTCGCCGTCATCGCCTACCACCAGCCGGTCACGCGCGCCGAGATCGAGGAGATCCGCGGCGTCGAGACCTCCAAGGGCACGCTCGACACGCTGATGGAGACCGGCTGGGTGCGCATGCGCGGCCGCCGCCGCTCGCCGGGCCGGCCGGTCACCTACGGCACCACCGACGCCTTCCTCGACCATTTCGGCCTCGAGGAGCTGCGCGACCTGCCGGGCCTCGACGAGCTCAAGGGGGCCGGGCTCCTGTCGGCGCGCATGCCGGCCAACTTCGCCGTGCCGCAGCCGCCGGCCAATCCCGACGCGCTGGCCGAGGACGAGGACCCGCTGACCGACCTCGACCTGGAGGATCTCGGTCTGTTGACACCGCGGGTCGACGATGATTGACCCTTGCCGGCGCGGCCTGCCGCGCGTGTGAGGGATCCGGACCGCCGCGCATGAGCAGCCCATCAGCGCCCAGCCCAGTGCGAAGCCCGGCTCGGGCGAGAACCGGCGTCAGCTTCGCCGCACGGCTTGCCTTCGAGGATGTCAGCCACCGCTTCACCGGCGAGACGGCAGCACTCGACCGCGTCAGCCTGGCCGCCGAGCCGGGCGAGGTACTGTGCCTGCTCGGCCCCTCCGGTTCGGGCAAGACGACGCTGCTGCGCATCGCCGCCGGCATCGAGGTGCAGAGCGCCGGCCGCGTCCTGCTCAACAACCGCGAGATCGCCGGCCCCTCGGTGTTCCTGCCGCCCGAGCAGCGCTCCATCGGCCTGGTGTTCCAGGATTTCGCGCTGTTTCCGCATCTCACGATCCTCGACAACGTGCGTTTCGGGCTGACCGCGCTGTCGCGCGAGGAGGCGCGCCGCGAGGCGATGGTGGCGCTGTCGCGCGTCGGTCTGGAGGGCTATGCCGGCGCCTATCCGCACGTCCTGTCGGGCGGCGAGCAGCAGCGCGTGGCGCTCGCCCGCGCGTTGGCGCCGCGCCCGGCCGTGCTGCTGATGGACGAGCCGTTCTCCGGCCTCGATTCGCGCCTCAAGGACGCGGTCCGCGCCGAGACGCTGGCCATCCTGCGCCAGAGCCGCGCCACCGCCATCATCGTCACCCACGATGCGGAGGAGGCGATGCGCATGGCCGACCGCATCGCGCTGCTCAAGGACGGGCGGCTGGTACAGGCCGGTCCCGCGCAGGAGCTCTACCAGGCGCCGCGCGACCTGTTCGTCGCCGGCTTCTTCTCCGAGCTCAACGTGTTCGAGGCGCGCGTCGCCGGCGGCTGGGTGGAGACGCCGGTCGGCCGCTTCGTCGCGCCGGCGCTGGAGGAGGGGGCGCCCGCCACGGTCGCCGTGCGGCTGTCCGACATCGAGGTCGCCGAACGCACTGGCGAAGTGCCCGCGCGGGTGCTATCACGCCGCTTCCTCGGCGTGGTGGAACTGGTCGAAATGGCGATTCCCGGCGCCGAGGAGCCGATCCGGGCGCGCGTGCGTTTCGGCGCTCTGCCGACGAAGGCGCGCGATATCTGGCTCTCGGTCAGAAAGTCTGATGTGCTTGTGTTTGAAAGACGCGGCGAAAGCGCATAAATCAGACTTGGATTGAAACCTTCTTGAGAGACGCATCATGGGCTCCTTCTCGATTTGGCACTGGCTCATCGTGCTCGTGGTCGTGCTTCTGCTGTTCGGACGGGGCAAGATCCCCGAGCTGATGGGCGACATGGCCAAGGGCATCAAGAGCTTCAAGAAAGGCATGTCCGAGGAAGACGAGGACGCCGAAAAGTCCAGGACCGTCGAGCACCGCTCCGACGAGACCGTGAAGCCGGCCAGCGAAAAGGCTTCGAAGTCCTGACACCGGCCTTCCGCCGTCCCTGCGCGTGGCGGAGCCTTCCGCCGCGCCTTCGGAATCGTTGATCCATGCTAGACCTCGGCTGGCCCGAACTCCTGGTCGTCGCCATCGTGCTGATCGTCGTGGTCGGCCCGAAGGACCTGCCGCGCATGCTGCGCACCTTTGGCCGCACCACCAGCAAGCTGCGCAGCATGGCCGGCGATTTCCGCCGGCAGTTCGACGACGCGCTCAAGGAAGCCGAGCTCGACGAGGTGAAGGGGCTGGCCGACCAGGCGCGCAAGCTTGATCCGCGCAACGAGATCAAGAAGCATCTGAGCCCGCTCGAAAAGGCCGGCAAGGACGTGCGCGAGGGGCTCGACCGGGCGATGAAGCCGAAGCCCGACGCGCCGGAGGCCGCCGACGACAAGCCGCACGAGGCCGCGCCGCTCAAGGCCGGGCCCGACGCGATGCCGGGCGAGGCGAAGAAGGCCGCGCCGAAGGGCGCCGCCGCCGCGCCGGCGAAGGGCGGACGCAAGACCGCGGCCAGGGCAAAGACCCCGGCCCGGACTTCGGCGGCGAGCGCCGCGACCGGCAAGGCCGCCACGGCCGCCAAGTCCGCGCCGGCGAAGGCGAAGGCGGCTCCGAAGAGCGCGTCGGGCAAGGCGCCGGCCGGCAAGGCCCCGACGAGCGGCGGCAAGACGCCGGCCGGGCGCAAGACGCCGGCGGCGCGCAAGACATCATCCGGGGCAAAGACGTGAGCGCCGAAGACGACGAGATCGACAAGTCCTCGGCACCGCTGCTCGACCATCTGATCGAGCTGCGCTCGCGGCTCATCTGGGCGATCGCCGGCTTCTTCGTCGCCTTCCTGGTCTGCTTCTTCTTCGCCAAGCAGATCTTCAACCTGTTGGTCATTCCCTTCCAGTGGGCGACCGCCTGGGCCGGTCTCGACAGCGACAAGGTCGACCTGATCTACACCGCGCCGCAGGAGTTCTTCTTCACCCAGATCAAGCTCGCCATGTTCGGCGGGCTGGTGATCGCCTTTCCGGTGATCGCCACGCAGGTCTACAAGTTCGTGGCGCCGGGTCTCTACCGCAACGAGCGCCGCGCCTTCCTGCCGTTCCTGGTCGCCTCGCCGATCCTGTTTTTGATCGGTGGCGCGCTGGTCTATTTCTTCTTCACGCCGATGGTGATGTGGTTCTTCCTGTCGATGCAGCAGGTCGGGCCCGACAACGAGATCCAGATCTCGCTGCTGCCGCGCGTGTCGGAGTATCTCGGCCTCATCATGACGCTGATCCTGTCGTTCGGGCTCGTCTTCCAGCTTCCCGTCGTGACCACGCTGATGGCGCGCGTCGGGCTGCTCACCTCGGCGTCGCTGGCCGACAAGCGCAAATACGCCATCGTCGGCGCCTTCGTCGTCGCCGCGGTGCTGACGCCGCCCGATCCGGTCAGCCAGATCGGCCTTGCGCTTCCCACCATCCTTCTCTACGAGATTGCCATCTGGGCCGCCCGGATGGTGGAGCGCAAACGCGAGCAAGCGAAGGCCGAGGCCGAGAGCGGCGAGGCCGCCGCCGAAGCCGGCACGGAGGCCTGACGCCGGCCGGGCCGGTGCGCCCCGCGCCGCAATTCTCCCTGTTTGCTTCCGCCTGCCGCGCGCGGCCCTTTTCTGCGGTCCCGCAAGCGGAAGCCTGACACATGCTCGACATCAAATGGATTCGCGAGAACCCGGAAGCGCTCGACGCGGCGCTCGCAAAGCGCGGCGCGGCGCCTGCCGCCGAGGCGGTTCTGGCGCATGACGAGGCGCGCCGCGCCCATCTCACCCGCCTGCAGGAGGCGCAGGAGCGCCGCAACGCCGCCTCGCGCGAGATCGGCAACGCCATGCGCGCCGGCGACGCGGCCAGGGCCGAGGCGCTCAAGCAGGAGGTCGCCGACATCAAGGCCTTCGTGCAGCAGGGCGAGGCGACCGAGCGCGCGCTCGACAAGGCGCTCGCCGACGCGCTCGCCGCGCTGCCCAACCTGCCGCTCGACGACGTGCCGGTCGGCGCCGACGAGAGCGCCAATGTCGAGCTGCGCCGTGTCGGCAAGCGGCGCGAGCCCGCGGCCGCGCGCCAGCACTACGAGCTCGGCGAGGCGCTCGGCCTGATGGATTTCGAGCGCGCGGCGAAGCTGTCGGGCGCGCGCTTCACGGTGCTCAAGGGCGGGCTCGCCCGGCTGGAGCGTGCGCTCGGCCAGTTCATGCTCGACCTGCACACCACCGAGCACGGCTACACCGAGGTGCAGCCGCCGCTGCTGGTGCGCGACGAGGCGCTGTTCGGCACCGGCCAGCTTCCCAAGTTCGGCGAGGACCAGTTCCGCACGGACGACGGCTTCTGGCTGATCCCCACCGCCGAGGTGCCGCTGACCAACCTGGTGCGCGAGGAGATCGTCGAGGCGGCCGACCTGCCGCTGCGCTTCACCGCGCTGACGCCGTGCTTCCGCTCCGAGGCCGGCGCGGCCGGCAAGGACACGCGCGGCATGCTGCGCCAGCACCAGTTCGACAAGGTCGAGCTCGTCTCGATCACCGACGCCGCTTCCGCGCTCGACGAGCACGAGCGCATGACCGACTGCGCGGAGACCGTGCTTAGGAAGCTCGACCTGCCGTTCCGCACCGTCGTCCTGTCGACCGGCGACATGGGCTTCAGCGCGCGCCGGACCTACGACATCGAGGTGTGGCTGCCCGGCCAGAAGGCCTATCGCGAGATCTCGTCCTGCTCGGTGTGCGGCGACTTCCAGGCGCGCCGCATGAACGCGCGCTACCGGCCCGAGGGCGAGAAGCAGCCGCGCTTCGTGCACACGCTCAACGGCTCGGGCACGGCGGTCGGCCGGGCGCTGATCGCGGTGATGGAGAACTACCAGGAGCCGGACGGCGCGATCGTTGTGCCGGAGGTGCTGCGCCCCTACATGGGCGGTCTGGAGCGCATCGAGACGACGGAGCGCTGAGGCCGTGCGGATCCTGCTGACCAACGACGACGGCATCAACGCCGAGGGGCTGGCGGTGCTCGAACGCATCGCCGGCCGGCTCAGCGACGACGTGTGGGTGGTGGCGCCGGAGACCGACCAGTCGGGCTTCGCCCATTCGCTGTCGCTGTCGGAGCCGCTGCGCATGCGCAAGATCGAGGCGCGCCGCTACGCCGTGCGCGGCACGCCGACCGACTGCGTCATCATGGGCGTGCGCCGCATCCTCGACACGCCGCCGGACCTCATCCTGTCGGGCGTCAATTCCGGCTCCAACATCGCCGACGACGTGACCTATTCGGGCACGGTGGCCGGCGCCATGGAGGCGACGCTGCTCGGCATCCGTGCCGTCGCGCTGAGCCAGGCCTACCAGGTGTCCGAGGAGGGCCGCGTGGTGCCGTGGGAGACCGCCGAGGCGCTGGCGCCGGACCTGCTGCGCAAGCTGATCGACACGCCGCTGCCCGAAGGCGTGTTTCTCAACGTCAACTTTCCCGCCGTCGAGCCCGGCGGCGTCGCCGGCACGGTCGTCACCCGCCAGGGCAAGCTCTCGCACGGCCTGTGGATCGAGGAGCGCAAGGACGGCCGCGGCATGCCGTACTACTGGCTGCGCTTCGGCCGCCAGAAGCCGAACATCCGCCGCGGCACCGACCAGGCGGCGCTGCGCGACAACTGCGTCTCCGTCACGCCGCTGCATCTCGACCTGACCGCGCACGAGGTGCGCGACCGCCTGGCCGAGGTGCTGGAATGAGCCGCCCGGCCCGATGACGGCCACCGCCCCGTTCGACGAGCGCGAGGGCTTCGCCGCCTTCATGCTGCGCATGCGCGCCGCCGGCATCGGCGGCAAGCCGCTGTTCTCCGCCATGGAGGCGCAGCCGCGCTCGAGCTTCCTGCCGGTCGAGTGGCAGGCGGCCGCCTGGTCGCCGCGCATGGTGCCGATCGGCTGCGGCGAGGCGGTCGAGGGCGCCGACCTGCAGGCGCGCGTGATCGACGCGCTGGCGCTCGAACCCGGCCACCGCGTGCTGGAGATCGGCACCGGATCCGGCTACACGGCGGCCGTCATGGCCCGCCTGGCGGCGCGCGTGCTGACGCTCGAGCGCTTCCGCACGCTGGCCGACGAGGCGCGCCAGCGGTTCGCGGCGCTGGGGCTTGCCAACGTGCTGGTCGAGCGCGAGGACGGGCTGTCGGGTGCCGCCGCCGCCGGCCCGTTCGACCGCATCGTCGTGTGGGCGGCCTTCGCCGAGATGCCGCGCAGCTTCGCCGACCAGCTGTCCAGCGGCGGCGTGATGGTGGCGCCGATCGGCCCGGGCGACGCCCCGCAGGCGCTCGCCCGGCTGGTCAAGACGGGCAGCCGCTTCGAGCGCGAGGACATCGGAGCGGTGCGCCTGCAGCCGCTCGCGCAAGGGCTGCCGGAAGCCTTGTAGAATCAGGCATTTTTCTTCGTTTCGCTTAACCGCACAGTAAGATTAACGCGCTTTAATCATGCCGGTTAGTAACGGGTATGTGCGGGTTAATCTCATGCGAGCGAGCAGGTTGGGGACGATCGGGCGCGAGCTTTCGCGCACAGCGGCGGTGCTGCTGGTCGGCGGCGTCGCGGCGGGCTGCAGTTCCGACGTCTCGCGCTTCGAGGAAAGCCTCTTCACCGGATCGGCCTATCCGAATCGGCAGGTCGCGCAGGCGCCGGTCGATCAGCCGTTCCCCGGCGACGTCCAGGCGCAGTCCGGCAGTCTCGACGCCACCTATACCGGCTCGGTGAACCGGCGCCGCGCCGTGCGGCCCGAGGCGCTGGTCGGCGGCGGGCCGGCCGGGCAGGGCACCGCGCCGGCCGTCCGGCAGGCTGCCGCGCCCGCCGGCGGCGTGCAGCGCGCGCCGCTCGGCCGCAGCCAGGCGCCGGGCGAGACCGCGCCGGCGCTCGCGCCCGTCCCGACGCAGACGGCGGCCGCACGCCCCGCCCAGCTCGACGGCATGGCGACCGGCACGACGCCGCGCCCGGCCGCGCAGCAGGCGGCGCAGCCGGTCACCCAGCGCGCCCCGGCGCCCGAGCCCGAGGAGCCGGGCTGGAACCGCGCAGGCGGCACCGCGCTCACCGTGCGCGAGGGCGAGACCTTGTACAACCTGTCGCGCCGCTTCGGCGTGCCGGCCGACGCCATCCTGCGCGCCAACGGCATGGCCAGCGCCGGCGAGCTCAAGGCCGGCCAGAAGCTCATCATTCCGACCTATGTCTATTCGACGCGCGCGCCGGTTTCCGCGCCCGACAACGATCCGCGCGTGGCCGCGGCCGACGCCGGCCGCGGGCGGTCCGACGCGCCGGCCCCGGCGCCCGGGCCCGCATCGCGCGAGCCGGTCGCCGTGCTGCCGCCGGAAAACCGCGCCGAATCGGCGCCCGAGGCACAGGCGCGCAGCGATGCCGCCGGCCGCGCGCCGGCCGCCGCCGGCGGCGTCTACACCGTGGCCTCCGGCGACACGCTCTACGGCATTGCCAAGAAGACCGGCATTCCGGTCGCCCGCCTCAAGGCGGCCAACGGCCTGTCGGACGGCTATCTGCAGATCGGCCAGAAGCTGACCCTGCCCGAGGCCGGCACCGCGGTGGCCGCCGCCAAGCCCGCGGTCGACACGATGGCGACCGGCGGCACCGAGCGCACGCAGTCCGCCTCCGCGGCGGCCGCCAAGCCCGCGCCGGCCAGCGAGACGCCGCCCGCTGCGGCGGCGGCCGACGAGACCGTCGAGACGGTCGAGCGGCAGACCGCCGCAGCCGCGCCGGACGCCACCGGCATCGGCCGCATGCGCTGGCCCGTGCGCGGCCGTGTGGTCGAGGGCTTCGGCAGCCGCAGCGGCGGCGGCGGCAATGACGGCATCGACATCGCCGTGCCCTCCGGCACGCCGGTCAAGGCGGCCGAGAACGGCGTCGTGATCTATGCCGGCGACGGCCTGAAGGAGTTCGGCAACACCGTGCTGGTGCGCCACGAGGACGGGCTGGTGACGGTCTACGGCCACACCAGCCAGATCAAGGTCAAGCGCGGCCAGGAGGTCAAGCGCGGCCAGGAGCTCGCCCTGTCGGGCATGAGCGGCAGCGCCGACCGCCCCAAGCTGCATTTCGAGGTGCGCGAGAACTCCACCCCGGTCGATCCGCTCGGCTTCCTGGAGTGATGCGGCGCGCCGCGCGCCGGCCGATCAAGCAAGAAAAGACAGGCCGGTCCGCATGACCTCCAGTCCGGACCGGCCTTCCTGCCCGCCCATTGGCGGGCCTTCTTGCATGAGGAGAGCCGGCGGGGCGGCACGCCCGCCGGGCGCGGCCAATGCGCTCAGCCGTCGAGCCGCCGGCCGAGCCGGCCGGCGAGGTCCTGGATGAACTGCCAGGCGACGCGGCCCGACCGGCTGCCGCGCGTCGTCGCCCATTCCAGCGCCTCCGCGCGCAGCGTCTCGGGATCGGCCTCCAGGCGATAGTGGCGCACATAGCCGTCGATCATGGCGAGATACTCGTCCTGCGAGCACTTGTGGAAGCCGAGCCACAGGCCGAAGCGGTCGGACAGCGACACCTTCTCCTCGACCGCCTCGGACGGGTTGATCGCCGTCGAGCGCTCGTTCTCGATCATGTCGCGCGGCAGCAGGTGGCGCCGGTTGGAGGTGGCGTAGAACAGCACGTTGTCCGGCCGCCCCTCGACGCCGCCCTCGAGCGCGGCCTTCAGCGACTTGTAGGAGGTGTCGCTCTGGTCGAAGGACAGATCGTCGCAGAACAGCAGGAAGCGGTACGGCGCCGCCTTGACCAGCGTCATCAGCGCCGGCAGCGAGTGGATGTCCTCGCGGTGGATCTCGATCAGCTTGAGCGGCGTCCCGGTGTCCGCCCGTGCGGCGTTGACGCTGGCATGCGCGGCCTTGACCAGCGACGACTTGCCCATGCCGCGCGCGCCCCACAGGAGCACGTTGTTGGCCGGCAGGCCGTCGGCGAAGCGGCCGGTGTTGTCGAGCAGGATGTCGCGCACCCGGTCGACGCCGCGGATCAGGCCGATGTCGATGCGGTTGACGCGCTGCACGGGCTGCAGCCGGCCCGTCTCGGCCTCCCACACGAAGCAGTCGGCCGCGGCGAGATCGGGCGCCTCCGGCGGCGGCGGCGCCAGCCGTTCCAGCGCGGCGATCAGCCGGTCGATCCTGGCACCGAGGCCGATCCGCGTCGCATCGTTCATGCCCGTGTCCCGTTTCGTTGGAGCGCCGTTTGCGCGAACGCCTCTAACATGGCCGCAGGGCAGGGGAAAGCGGCCTGGGCGGCGCCCCGCGCAGTTGCAAAGGCGGCTTGAGCGACTATATTCCGGCCACCCTTGACGGGGCCGGCGAGGGACGGCCCGCGTCGCCCACCCCTCGGGAGTTCTCCATGTTCGTGACACCGGCTTTCGCACAGGCGGGCACAGGCTCGGCGCCGGATCTGTTCATCAGCATTCTGCCGTTTGTGCTGATTTTCGTGATCATGTATTTTCTCATCATCCGGCCGCAGCGCCAGCAGCTCAAGCGGCGCAACGAGATGCTGGCCGCGATCCGCCGCGGCGATACCGTGGTCACCGGCGGCGGCCTGGTCGGCAAGGTCACCAAGGTGATCAACGACACGGAGCTCGAGGTCGATCTCGGCGGCGGCACCAAGGTGACGGCGGTGCGCAGCATGGTCGCCGACGTGCGCGTGAAGAGCGAGCCCGTGGCGAACCAGAACGCGAAGAAGTAGCCGCCGACAGGACGAAGCCGTCAACAGAAAGCCGCATTCGCGCCCGATTGCCTGCGCGAGCGCAACCGACGAGGCACCATGCTTTATTTCTCGCGCTGGCAGACGGTTCTGATCTGGCTCGCCGTCGTGTTCGGCATCGCCTACGCGGCGCCCAACGTCCTGCCGCCGTCGCTGTTCCAGTCGCTGCCCGCCTGGGCGCCGAGCAAGCCGATGACGCTGGGCCTCGACCTGCAGGGCGGCTCGCACATCCTGCTGCAGATCGAGCAGCAGGAGCTGGTCGAGGAGCGGGTCGAGACGACGCGCGACGACATCCGCCGCCTGCTGCGCGACGAGCGCATCGGCTACACCGGCCTGTCGGCCTCCGGCCGCACGGTGCAGGTGCGCATCCGCGACGCCGGGCAGATCGACGCCGCCAGGCAGGCGCTCGACGAGCTCACCCAGCCGGTCACCTCCGGCCTGTTCGGCGGCGGCACGCTGGTCGAGCTGTCGCTGAGCGAGCCCGAGCCGGGCCTGCTGCGCTTCACGCTCACCGACGAGGGCGTCGACTACCGGCTCGCCTCCGCGCTCAGCCAGTCGATCGAGGTCGTCAGCCGGCGCGTCAACGAGCTCGGCACCACCGAGCCGGTGATCCAGCGCCAGGGCAACGACCGCATCCTCGTCCAGGTGCCCGGCCTGCAGGACCCCGAGCGGCTGAAGGACATCCTCGGCCAGACCGCCAAGCTGACCTTCCGCATGGTCGACCAGTCGATGCCGGTGGAAGAGGCGATCGAGGGCCGCCCGCCGGCCGGCACCGAGGTGCTCTACTCGACCGACGATCCGCCGGTGCCCTATCTGATCGAGAACCGGGTGATCGTGTCGGGCGAGAACCTGGTCGACGCGCAGGCCACCTTCGACCAGCGCACCAACGAGCCGGTCGTCTCCTTCCGCTTCGACACCAAGGGCGCGACCCGCTTCGGCCAGGCCACGCAGCAGAATGTCGGCCGGCTGTTCGCCATCATCCTCGACGACCAGGTGATCTCGGCACCGCAGATCCGCGAGCCCATCCTCGGCGGCAGCGGCCAGATTTCCGGCAACTTCACCACCCAGACGGCGAACGACCTGGCGGTGCTGCTGCGCGCCGGCGCGCTGCCGGCGACGCTGACCATCATCGAGGAGCGCACGGTCGGCCCCGGCCTCGGCCAGGATTCCATCGACGCCGGCCAGGTCGCCGCGGCGATCGGCTCGGTACTCGTCGTCGTCTTCATGATCGCCGCCTACGGCCTGCTCGGCGTCTTCTCGGTCATTGCGCTGGCGGCCAACATCACGATGATCATCGCCATCCTGTCGCTGCTCGGCGCCACGCTGACGCTGCCGGGCATCGCCGGCATCGTGCTGACGGTCGGCATGGCGGTCGATTCCAGCGTGCTGATCTTCGAGCGCATACGCGAGGAAAGACGCAACGGCCGCTCCGTCGTGCAGGCCGTCGACACCGGCTTTTCCAAGGCGCTGGCGACCATCGTCGACGCCAACGTGACGACGCTGATCGCCGCCGTCATCCTGTTCTATCTCGGCTCCGGCCCGATCCGCGGCTTCGCGGTGACGCTGGCCATCGGCATCGTGACGACGGTCTTCACCGCCTACACGCTGACGCGCTGGCTGATCGCCGAGTGGGTGCGCCGCCAGCGGCCCAAGGAGCTCGCCCGCGCGCCGCTGCGGCTGGTGCCGCAGGACACCGCGATCCGCTTCATGTGGCTGCGCCGCTTCGCCTTCACGCTGTCGGCGGCCGCCTCGATCGCGACGCTGGCGCTGTTCGTCACCGTCGACATGAACTACGGCATCGACTTCAAGGGCGGCTCGCTCATCGAGGTCAAGGCGGTCGAGGGCGACGCCGATCTCGCCGACATCCGCGGCCGGCTGTCGGGGCTCAATCTCGGCGACGTGCAGGTGCAGGAGTTCGGCGATCCGAGCGAGGTGCTGATCCGCGTCCAGGCGCAGGGCGGCGGCGAGAACGCCGAGCAGTCGGTGATCGCCAAGGTGCGCGGCGAACTGGAGGCGGACTACGAGTTCCGCCGCGTCGAGGTGGTCGGGCCGACCGTCTCGGGCGAGCTGGCGCGCGCCGGCACCATCGCCGTGCTCGTGTCGCTGTTCGCCATCCTGGTCTACATCTGGCTGCGCTTCGAGTGGCAGTTCGCCATCGGCGCGATCCTGGCGACGATGCACGACGTCATCATGACCATCGGCTTCTTCGTCATCACCGGCATCGAGTTCAACCTGTCGAGCATCGCGGCCATCCTCACCATCGTCGGCTACTCGCTGAACGACACGGTGGTGGTGTACGACCGCGTGCGCGAGAACTTGCGGCGCTACAAGAAGATGCCGTTGCCGCAGCTTCTCGACATGTCGATGAACCAGATGCTGTCGCGCACCATGATGACGTCGGTGACGACGCTGCTGGCGCTGCTGGCGCTGTTCGTCTTCGGCGGCGAGGTCATCCGCTCCTTCACCGCGGCGATGATCTTCGGCGTGGTGATCGGCACCTACTCGTCGGTCTTCATCGCCGCGCCGCTGCTCATCCTGTTCCGCATGCGGGCGAGCCAGATGAGCCGCGAGGGCGAGGACGAGGCGGCCGGCGAGGAGGAGGCCGGGCGACTGGCGGCCAAGTGAGCGGCTACGGCCTGCAGTTCCGCCAGGCCCACTTCCCGGGCCGGGCGCCGATCGACGCCTACGGCAATGGCGGCTTCCGCTTCGCCGAGATGTCGCATCGCGGGTCGCTGCTGTGCCTGCCGTCCGGCATCTATGGCTGGGAGCCGCAAAGCCGCGCGGCGCTGCGCGAGGACGATTTCGCCCGGCTGATGGCCGAGGCCGGCGAGATCGAGATCCTGCTGGTCGGCACCGGGGTGCGGCTCGATCCGCTGCCGGGCGCGCTGAAGCAGGCCCTGCGCGCCGCCGGCATCGCCGCCGAGCCGATGGCGACGGGCGCGGCGGTGCGCACCTTCAACGTGCTTCTGGCCGAGGACCGGGCGGTCGCCGCCGCGCTGCTGGCGGTCGACTGACATGGCCGCCGCCGGCGACGCCACGGCCGAGCTCGTCCGCCAGGCCGATCCGGACCGCTATCTCGCCGCCCTCTACGCGCCGCGCGAGGCGCGCGCGCATCTGCTGGCGCTCTACGCCTTCAACGCCGAGGTGGCGGCCGTGCGCGACCGTGTCAGCGAGCCGCTGCCCGGCGAGATGCGCCTGCAGTGGTGGCGCGACGTCATCGAGGCGGAATCCGGTCCGGAGGCCGCGCAGGGGCACCCGACGGCACGCGCGCTGCTCGAGACGGTGCAGGCCTGCCGGCTGCCGCGCAAGGCGCTGCTCGATCATCTCGAGGCGCGCATCTTCGACCTCTACGACGACCCGATGCCCGACCGCACCGCGCTCGAGGGCTATTGCGGCGAGACCGCCGGGGCGCTGATCCAGCTCTCGGCGCTCGTGCTCGACGCCGAGGCGGCGCGCGACAGCGGCGCGCTCGCCGGCCATGCCGGCTGTGCCCAGGCGATCGCCGGGCTGCTGCGGCTTCTGCCGCTGCACCGCGCGCGCGGCCAGTGCTACGTGCCGGCCGACATCCTGGCCGCCGTCGGCACCGACCGCGACGCGCTGGTGGCGGGCACGGCCGATGGGCCGGCGCGGGCGGTCGCCGCCATGGCCGCGCTGGGGCGCGAGCATCTGACCGCCTTCGAGCGCGCTGCGGCAGACCTGCCGCAAAGCCTGCGCCCGGCCTTCCTGCCGCTCGCCCCGGTCGGCGCCTATCTGCGGCGCATCGCGGCCGATCCGGCCGGCGCGCTGGTCCGGCCGGCCGGCATCGCGCCGCTCGCGCGCCACTGGCTGGTGCTGCGCGCCGCCATGCGGGGCTGGCCGTCCGCCCGCCGTTGACGTAAACGTCAAGCGGCGGCACTGTCGTGCAACCGCCGGATGCGCGGAGGAGGCCGGCGTCAGACGAAGCCGGCGCATCGCGCCCGGCGGCCGCGCCGTGCCGGCGGGCGGTGCCGGGCGCCGGATGGTCTGAAAGGGCAGGGGCATGGGTCTCACGCTGCTCGTGATTCTCGTCGTCGGCGGCATCGCCGCCATCGTGCTGGCCGTGCATCTGACGGGCGGCAGCCGCACCGCGCGGCTGGCCGACGCGGCGCAGGCGCGCGCCCGCTTCGCCGAGGACTTTCCCGACCACGCGGTGCGCGCGGTGCGGCTTGCCGGCGACGGCGAGACCGCCTTCCTGGCGCTCGGCGACGGCCGCACCGGCATCGTCCAGGCCTTCGGCGACCGGTTTCTCACCCGCGTGCTCGCCGCGCGCGACATCGCCGGGCTGGAAAAGCCGGACGCCGTCACGGTTTCGGTCCGATTGCGTGATTTCACGTGGACCGGCGGCCGCTTCCGCTTCGCCGATCCGGCCGAAGCCGATGCCGTTTCCGCCGCGCTCGACGGGTTGCGCAGCGCCGAGATGAGGACCGCATGATGGACGCGCACGACTTTCCCTCGATCACGCAGCTCGCGATTCCGTTCTTCGTCCTGGCGATCCTGCTCGAGTTGTGGCTGGTGCGCAGCGGCCGGGCGGCCGGCGCCTTCGAGACGCGCGACACGCTGACCAGCCTTTTGATGGGCGCCGGCAACGTGACGGCCGGCATCCTGCTCGGCGTCGTCTCCTATAGCGCGCTCCTGTGGGTCTGGCAGTTCCGGCTGTTCGACCTCGGCCTCGCCTGGTGGGTGTTCGTCGCCGCCTTCCTGGCCGACGACCTGCGCTACTACTGGTACCACCGCATCGCGCATCGCTGCCGCTGGGTATGGGCCGAGCACGTCAACCATCATTCGAGCCAGCACTACAATCTGTCGACGGCGCTGCGGCAGTCCTGGACGGGCCTGTTCACCGGCATGTTCGTCTTGCAGGCGCCGCTCGTGCTGCTCGGCATCCATCCCGCCGTCATCATCTTCGTGTTCGGCTTCAACCTGGTCTGGCAGTTCTGGATCCACACCGAGACGATCGGCCGGATGTGGTGGCCGATCGAGCTCGTCTTCAACACGCCCTCGCACCACCGCGTGCATCACGCCACCAACCCGCGCTATCTCGACGCCAACTACGCCGGCACGCTGATCGTCTGGGACCGCATGTTCGGCACCTTCGTCGCCGAGCTCGATGAGGACCGGCCGCGCTACGGCATCGTCCGCAACATCGGCACCTTCAATCCGCTCAAGGTCGCCTTCCACGAGTGGATCGGCATGTTCCGCGATGCGCTGGCGCCCGGCCTGACGCCCGGCCAGCGGCTGAAATACCTCTTCGCCCCGCCCGGCTGGAGCCACGACGGCAGCCGCAAGACCTCCGCCGACCTGAAGGCCGACTACGTGCGGCGCAACCCGGCGGAGGCCGGCCGGCCGGGCCTGCCCGGCGCCGGCGCGGCCGGCGGCGCGCTCGGCCCGGAGGCGGTCGAATGAGCCTTGCCCGCACGGCCGGCCGGCAGGACGGCGGCTGGCGCGCCGTCGCCGAGGAGATGCTGGCCGGCACGCGCGACGCGCTCGTCCGCTTCCCCGTGCCGGCGCTGGCGCTGGCGCTGCTGGCGCTGCACGTCAACCTGGCGATCGCCGACCTGCACCCGTTCGGCGACGCCGAGGACGACGTCGGCGTCGGCCTCGCCGCCGCCGCGCTCGCCGGGCTTGCCGCCACGCTGGCGGCGGAGGCGCGGCGCTCCGGCGCGGCCTGGCGGCACGGAGCGGCCGCCGCGCTGGCGCTCGTCGCACTGGCGCTGACCGTCTTCGAGCGCCCCGCGGCGACGCTGCAATGGGCGCTCGTCGCCGCGCTCGCCGGCGCCGTGCCGCTGGCGCCCTATCTCGGCCGCGGCCGCTCGATCCAGTTCTGGTTCTTCGCGCTGCATCTCGGCTTCGCCGCCGCGCTCGCCGTGCTCGCGCTCGGGCTGTTCGCCGGCGGGCTGTCGGCGGTCTTCGCCAGCCTCACCTATCTGTTCGGCCTGCCGGTGCCCGACCGGCTCTACGCGCATCTGTGGGCGGTCAGCGGGCTGTTCGCCGCGCCGCTGTTCGGTCTCGGCCAGGTGCCGCGCGACCTGGCGGCCGAGCCGCCGCGCCTGACGGGGCTCGCCGAGCGCGGCATGCGCGCGCTGGGCGATTTCGTCGCCGCGCCGCTGCTGCTCGTCTATGCCGCCGTGCTGCATGCCTATGCGCTCAAGATCGGGCTGACGCTGGAGCTGCCCAAGGGGCAGATCGGCTGGCTGACGCTCGCCTACGGCTTCTGCCTGTTCGGCTCGCTGATCGTCATCCATCCGTTTCTCGACGCCGCGCGCGCGCCGACCCGGCTTGTGCTGCGCATCTGGCCGGCGCTGCTGCCGGTGCCGCTGGTGCTCTTGTTCGTCGCGCTCTATCTGCGCGTCGATGCCTATGGCTGGACGCCGCCGCGCTATCTGCTCGGCCTGTTCGGGCTGGTCACGCTGGCCGTGCTCGTCGGTCAGGCGCTGCCGCGGCTGCGCGGCGACATCCGGCTGATGGTGGCGCTGCCGGTCGCCGCGCTGGCGATGGCGAGCTTCGGGCCGCAGGGCGCGGTGGCGACCGCGCTGCGCAGCCAGTCCGAGCGCTTCCTGGCGATCGTCGAGGCCGATGCGGCTCCGGACGAGGCGGCCGAGCAGGAGGCGCTGGCGGCGTTGCGCTTCCTCGGCCGTTACGACGCCATTCTGCGCGTCGCGCCGCCCGGCTTTTCCGGCAGCACCGAGGAGATCGGCCTCTACCGCGCCGTCGCGACCGCCTGGGGTCTCGATCCCGACCGCCCGCGCACGCTGGCCGACGGCGGCTTCAGCCTCGGCTATCCGGCCACCGCGGCGCTCGCCACGGAGGGCTACGACCGCATCGTGCCGGCCGTCGCGCTGTTCGCGCAGGCCGAGGAGGGGCTGGCGCTCACCCTCGACACGGGCGCGCGGTTGCGCATCGCGCTCGAGGACGGGGCGCTCGTGGTGCGGACGGGCGCCGGCGCGCCGGTGCGCTTTGCCATCGCCGCCGCCACCGTCGAGGCGCTGCATGCCGCCGGCGGCGACACGCCGCAGCGGCTCGCGCTTGCGGCCGACACGCGGCGGCTGCTGATCCTGCCGACGGCGCTCTACGGCCAGATCCGGCCGCAGGCGCGGCTGACCGCCATCCACGGCGCGCTTGCGCTGCGCGCGGCCGACTGGCCGCCAGAGGACGGCGCGGCGGCGCAATAGAGCGTTTCCAGGCGACGTGGAAACCGGTTCGCCGTTCGCCGACGCGTCAAAGCGAGAACGTGGAGCCGATCTGCGAGCCCGTGAAAAAGAGATCGGCTCCACGGCGCCTTTCCGGCACCGGGGGAGGCGACGGGCCGCTGCCGGCCCGCACGGGACAAAAGGCCGTAGCGGCTACTCGGCGGCCACCCGTGCGGCGAGGCCGAGCCAGCGGCGGCAGTCGTCGAGCGCGCGGGCGGTGACCGCACGCTTCTTGGCCTGCGCCTTTTCCTTGCCGCGCAGCCGCCGGCCCTCCGGCTTCGGCACCTCGACCGGCGGGAACAGCCCGAAATTGACGTTCATCGGCTGGAACGAGCGCTTGCCGGCTTCCTCCTCGGCGAGGATATGGCCGCCGGTGATGTGGCCGAGCAGCGCGCCGAAGGCGGTCGTCGCCGGCGGCACGTCGGGGCTGCGGCCCTGGCGCTGCGCGGCGGCGAAGCGGCCGGCCAGAAGCCCGATCGCCGCGCTTTCCACATAGCCCTCGCAGCCGGTGATCTGGCCGGCGAAGCGCAGGCCGGGACGGCCCTTGAGCTGCAGGGTGCCGTCGAGCAGCGCCGGCGAGTTGATGTAGGTGTTGCGGTGCAGCCCGCCGAGCCGGGCGAACTCGGCCTGCTCGAGGCCGGGAATCGTGCGGAAGATGCGCACCTGCTCGCCGTATTTCAGCTTCGTCTGGAAGCCGACCATGTTGTAGAGCGTGCCGAGCGCGTTGTCCTGGCGCAGCTGCACCACCGCATAGGGCTTGACGTCCGGCCGGTGCGCGTTGGTCAGCCCCATCGGCTTCATCGGCCCGTGCCGCAGCGTCTCCGGCCCGCGCTCTGCCATCACCTCGATGGGCAGGCAGCCGTCGAAATAGGGCGTGCCCTCCCACTCCTTGAACTCGGTCTTGCCGCCGGCCACCAGCGCGGCGACGAAGGCCTCGTACTGGGCGCGGTCGAGCGGGCAGTTGATGTAGTCCTTGCCGGTGCCGCCGGGGCCGACCTTGTCGTAGCGCGACTGGAACCAGGCGGTCTCCATGTCGATCGTGTCGAAATGCACGATCGGCGCGATCGCGTCGAAGAAGGCGAGCGCGTCGGCGCCCGTCGCCTGGCGGATCGCCTCGGCGAGCGCCGGCGAGGTGAGCGGCCCGGTGGCGACGATCGCCTGGTCCCAGCTCTCCGGCGGCAGGCCGTCGACCTCGCCGCGCTCCACGGTGATCAGCGGGTGGCGCGCGATCGCCGCGGTGACGGCGTCGGAAAAGCCGTCGCGGTCGACCGCCAGCGCGCCGCCGGCCGGCACCTGGTTGGCGTCGCCGGCGCGCATGATCAGCGAGCCGGCGAGCCGCATCTCGGCATGCAGCAGGCCGACCGCGTTGGTCTCGGCGTCGTCGGAGCGGAAGGAGTTGGAGCACACCAGCTCGGCCAGGCCGTCGGTCTTGTGCGCGTCGGTGCCGCGCAGCGGCCGCATCTCGTGCAGCACGACGGGCACGCCCGCCTCCGCCGCCTGCCAGGCGGCCTCGGAGCCAGCCAGCCCGCCGCCGATCACGTGAATGGGAGTGTCGCTCATGGCCGGGGAAATAGGCCGCGCGCGGCCGCTTTGCAACGAATTCCGTGGATGATCGTGCCGCGCCGGCCGCGCGGTTTGCGCGCGCCGCGCCCCGCGGTTACGATTCGCATATGACAAAAGGCGGGGGAATCGCCGCGGCGCTGCTCGCCGCGGCCGTGTCGGCGGGCTGCACCTCGGTGTCGTCGAACTACACCGGCGCCATCACGCGCGCCGATGCGGGCCGCATCTATGCCTGCAGCGGCTTCAACTGCACGTACAAGACGCGCATCGCCGTCGGGCCGCAGGCCGCCGAGCGCTTCGCCGCCATCATGGCGCCGGGCCGCGCCGGGCCGCAGGCCGAGCGCCGGGCGATCGCCGCCGCCGTGCGGCATTTCGAGGAGATGACGGTGGCGACCATCGGCGTGCGCGACGCGCCGAAGTCGGTGCTCGGCCAGTCGGGCCAGAAGGGCCAGATGGACTGCATCGACGAATCCACCAACACCCGCTCGCTGCTGCGCTATCTCGCCGCGCGCGGTCTGCTCAGGCACCACGAGGTGGAGGCGAACGTGTCGCGCGGCTTCTTCGTCGATGGGCGCTATCCGCATGCCACGGCGGTGATCCGCGACCCATCCGGGCGGCGCTGGGCGGTCGACAGTTGGTACGAGCCGGCCGGCGGATCCCCCGACATCATGCCGCTCGAAGAATGGCAGGCCCGCGGAGTCATGGGCGCACGCTGACAGGGGCGCGCGCTGAGATGCGGGACAGAGGGCGCGGCGTTGCCGCACGACAATCCGGCCGCACGAAACGAAAACAGCACCCGCCGGGGGAGGAGACCGACGGGTGCCGTTTTGGTGACCGGCCTTAGGGAGGAGGAAAAGGCCGGTCTTATCCGCCGAGGCCTGGGAGGAGGTAGGCCTCGACGAAACCGAAATCAGAGCGACTTGCGCGCCACGAACGGGATGTCGCCGCGGTTGATGCCCAGATCGTTGAGCTCGCGGTTCGACAGGCGGCTCAGCTCGCTGACAGTCTGCCGGTAGCGGCGCCAGTTGCGGTAGTTGCGGACGATGTTCATCTCTTTGGTCTTTTCGTTTGGACTGGTTGAGCAAATCTCTGTTGCGATTGGTAGATAGGCGGACGCCGGGCGGGATTGAAGCGCTAATGTTGCATGGCAGCATTGCGCTTTGTGCATCGCACCAAAGACCGTTGTGCAGAGCAGTATGAGGGGCCGCTGCCGGCCCGCCGGCGCGCCCTCGGGCCGGCGTCGGCGGGCGACGCGGAAAAGCGGCACGATTTCCCCGTCTTTGGCGGAAAAAAGCCCGAATTTGCTGGCAATTTTCCTTTGAACCACCATGTCCGGGTGATATAGAACCCGCGCTTTCGGGAGCCTGCGGCTTTCGAAGCGGGTGTGGTGGAACTGGTAGACACGCAGGATTTAGGTTCCTGTGGCGCAAGCCGTGGGGGTTCAAGTCCCTCCACCCGCACCAGGGAAGCCATTCCCGGTCCACAAATCCCGGCAGGCTGAGCAGTGGGTGGCCGTCTTCGGCGGCGGTCGACGACAACACAAAGGTTCGATGATGCAGGTAACCGAAACGCTGAATTCCGGCTTGAAACGCGAGATCAAGGTCACCGTGCCGGCCCAGGACATGGAGCAGCGGCTGATGAGCCGGCTCAACGAGGCCAAGGCGAAGGTGCGCCTGAACGGCTTCCGGCCCGGCAAGGTCCCGCTGCAGCACCTGCGCAAGCTCTACGGCAAATCCTTCATGGCCGAGATCGTCAACGAGATCCTGTCGGAATCCTCGCGCGACATCCTCGCCGAGCGCGGCGAGAAGCCGGCCATGCAGCCCGAGGTCGCGATGACAGAGGACGAGAAGGAGGCCGAGAAGATCCTCGCCGGCGACGCCGATTTCGAGTTCTCGCTGACCTACGAGATCATCCCGCCGATCGAGATCAAGGATTTCTCCGAGATCGCCATCACCCGCCCGGTCTATGACGTGCCGGACGAGGAGGTCGAGGAGCAGGTTGTGCGCATCGCCGATTCCGTGCGCGCCTACGAGCCCAAGGACGGCGCGGCCGCCGAGGGCGACAAGGTCACCATCGACTATGTCGGCAAGCTCGACGGCGAGCCGTTCGACGGCGGCGCGGCGACCGATTCCGACCTCGTGCTCGGCTCCAACCAGTTCATCCCCGGTTTCGAGGAGCAGCTCGTCGGCGCCAAGGCCGGCGAGGAGAAGACCATCGAGGTGACGTTCCCCGACGCCTATGCCGCCGAGCACCTGGCCGGCCGCACCGCCACCTTCGACGTGACGGTCAAGCAGGTGGCGAGCCCCGGCGCGCTGGAGATCAACGACGAGGTGGCGCAGAGCCTCGGCGTCGAATCGGCCGACAAGCTGCGCGAGATCGTGCGCGGCCAGATCGAGAGCCAGTTCGGCAGCGTGACGCGCCAGAAGGCCAAGCGCCAGCTTCTCGACCAGCTCGACGAGGCCTACAAGTTCGAGGCGCCGGCGCGCCTCGTCGAGGCGGAGTTCGACAACATCTGGCGGCAGGTGACGCAGGACCTCGAGCAGGCCGGCCGCACCTTCGCCGACGAGGACACCACCGAGGAGGCGGCGCGCGAGGAGTACCGCCAGCTCGCCGAGCGCCGCGTGCGCCTCGGCCTGGTGCTGGCCGAGATCGGCGAGAAGGCCAGCATCCAGGTCTCCGAGGAGGAGATGCAGCGCGCGCTGATCGATTCGGTGCGCCGCTACCCGCAGGACCAGCAGCGCCAGATCTACGAGTTCTACCGCGACAACCCGCAGGCGCTCGCCAATGTGCGCGCGCCGCTGTTCGAGGAGAAGGTCGTCGACCACCTGCTCGCCGAGGCCAACGTCACCGACAAGAAGGTGACGCGCGACGAGCTGATGGCCGAGGACGACGAGGAGACCGGCGACAAGGCGGCGGCCGCCGAGGCAAAGCCGGCCAAGAAGAAGGCGGCGCCGAAGAAGAAGGCCGCGGCCAAGAAGAAGGCGGACGACGCCGCCGCGCCGGCCGCCGACGAGGCGGCGAGCGAGGAAGGCTCCGCCTAACGCAGGCGGCGCGGCCGCACATGCGTCAAGACAGCGGTTGAGAGCCGGTCACGCGATTGCGCAGCCGGCGGAAAAAAGGCGCCCGGCCGCGATCACGGCCGGGCGCTTTTTTTCGTGTGCCGGATCGCGCCGGTTGCCGCGCCGGCGCCTCAGGCGCCGTCGCGCATGGCGATGATCGACTTGTTGAGACCGGCGAAGCGCTCGTGCAGCACGCGCCCGTCGGGGAACAGGCCGGCCATCTCGCGCGTCGACAGAAGCCGGTGGTGGAAGATGATCTCGTCGGCCTCCGCGCGCGTCGGGATGCGGCGGAAGAAGCCGAGCGCGAAGCGCATGAGCAGCGCCACGCGCAGGCGTTTGGGCAGGTACTGGAAGCCGGCGAAGCGGAAATGCGGTTCGAAGGGGAACCAGTAGTTCGGCGTCTGCACGTAGTAGCGCGGCGCCAGGCGCCGGGCGTTGGCGGCGAAGGCCTGCATGGCACGCCAGTCGCCGACATGCTCGATCACCGAGTTGGAATGCACCAGATCGAAGCGGCGGCCAGAAAACAGCGCCGGATCGGCCGCGCTCGCCTGCACCGCGTCGAACAGGCCGCTGTCGTCGAGCGTCTGCGCCTCGGTGTTGACCAGCGTGACGCGCAGCCGGTGCCGGTGGGCGCGCATGAAGTCGGCACCGATCAGCCAGTAGGTCTCCGTGCCGCCGAGATCGACGATGTCGGCCTCGCCGCGCTCGTCCAGCACCGCCTCGATCAGCCGGCGCACATGCGCGAAGCGCCGCGCGCGGAAACCGAATTCGCGACTTTGCGTGTCGGTGTAGGGGTCGGGCCGGCGTGGCCCGACCGTCTCCCCGGCAAGGCCGGCGGCTTGCGAAAAAGACATGACACTCTCCCGTCGTCACCCGGAAAGAGTGTTA
This sequence comes from Aquibium sp. A9E412, assembly GCF_030398335.1. Lineage (GTDB taxonomy): Bacteria > Pseudomonadota > Alphaproteobacteria > Rhizobiales > Rhizobiaceae > A9E412. Next base: position 216,766 of record NZ_JAOAOP010000001.1, on the reverse strand, counting down.
ACAAGGTTTAACGCGCTCTTCGATCCACGTCTTAAGAAAGGGTTAATGCACTTCGGCGGCGAACCCTGTTGTTTGCCAGAGTCCGGCTGTTGTGCGCGGGCCGTTGCCGGGCCTTTTATTAAAAGTCTAGATAAGCTGCAGGCCGCGGAAACTTGCGTGGCCGTCCTTGCCGATGATGATGTGATCGTGGACGGTGATGCCGAGCGGGCGCGCGGACTCCACCACCTGGCGCGTCATCGCGATGTCGGCGCGCGAGGGGGTGGGGTCGCCCGAGGGGTGGTTGTGCACCAGGATGAGCGCGGTGGCCGACAGCTCCAGCGCGCGGCGCACCACCTCGCGCGGATAGACCGGCGTGTGGTCGACGGTGCCGACCTGCTGCACCTCGTCGGCGATCAGCGCGTTCTTCTTGTCGAGAAACAGCACGCGGAACTGCTCGCGCGGCTCGAAGGCCATCGCCGCGCGGCAGTAGTCGATCACCTGGCTCCACGAGCCGAGCACCTGGCGGCCGCGCACCTCGCTGCGCAGCATGCGCTGCGCGGCGGCGGCCACCACCTTGAGGTCGCGTGCCGCCTGGGCGCCGACGCCCGGCACCTCGCGCAGCAGGTGCTCCGGCGCGCCGAGCGCCTGGCCGAGCGTGCCGAAGCGCTTGAGCAGCGCCTTGGCCGGTGCCTTGGTGTCGGCGCGCGGGATGGCGCGGAACAGGACGAGCTCGAGGATCTCGTAGTCGGCCAGCGCGTCCGGGCCGCCCTCGGCGAAGCGCCGGCGCAGCCGCTCGCGGTGGCCGTGATAGTGCGGGCTGGCCTGCTTGCCGGCGCGCCTGGCCGGCGCCGGAGCCGGCTGCTCGGCGAAGAAGCCGCGCTCGTCGTCCTCCTCGGCGCCCATGCCGTCAGCCCCCGCCGCGCGTGCCGGGCGCCGGCGCCACGGCCGCCGCCCTAGGCCAGCCCCGGCCGGTCGAGCCCGGCCGGCGACAGGGTGAAGACCTCGCAGCCGCTCTCCGTCACGCCGACGGTGTGCTCGTACTGCGCCGACAGCGAGCGGTCGCGCGTCACCGCCGTCCAGCCGTCCGACAGCACCTTCACGTGCGGCCGGCCGAGATTGATCATCGGCTCGATGGTGAAGATCATGCCCGGCCGCATCTCGATGCCCTCATTGGCGTGGCCGTAGTGCAGGATGTTGGGCGCGTCGTGGAACAGCAGGCCGACGCCGTGGCCGCAGAAGTCGCGCACCACCGAGCAGCGCTCGCTTTCGGCATAGGCCTGGATCGCCTGGCCGATGGCGCCGGTGCGCGCGCCCGGCCGCACCGCCGCGACCCCGCGCATCAGGCATTCATGCGTCACCTCGAGCAGCCGCTCGGCGGCGCGCTTGATCTGGCCGACCGGGTACATGCGGCTGGAATCGCCGTGCCAGCCGTCGAGGATGTAGGTGACGTCGATGTTGACGATGTCGCCCTCGCGCAGCGGCTTGGCGTCGGGAATGCCGTGGCAGACCACGTGGTTGATCGAGGTGCAGGACGACTTGGTGTAGCCGCGGTAGTTGAGCGTCGCCGGCATGGCGCCGTGGTCCATGCCGAACTCGAAGACGAAGCGGTCGATCGTCTCGGTCGCGACGCCCGGCTTGACGATGTCGGCCAGCGCGTCGAGGCAGCGCGCGGTCAGCGCGCAGGCCTTGCGCATGCCCGCGAAGCCGTCCTCGCCGTAAAGGCGCACCTGGCCGGTGTTGCGCAGCGGCGCTGTGGCGGCGTCGAGATAGGTGATCATGGGTGTTCCGCGGGCTCGATGGCGATCAGGCGCTCGGCGACGATGCCGTGCTCACTGATTTGGCACCGGATCGCGCAGGCTTCAACCCCCAGCCGCCGTGCCGCGGCGAAGGCCTCGGCATAGGCAGGGTCGAGATCGCCGCACAGCGCGAAGCGCGTGCAGTCGGCGCGCTGCACGACGTAGAGTATGACGGCGCGGCAGCCCGCCGCGCGCACGCGGCCGAGCTCGGCCAGATGGCGCGCGCCGCGTGCCGTCACCGTGTCGGGAAACTCGGCCAGCCCCGGCCGGCGCACCATGTGCACATTCTTGACCTCGACATAGGCGGCCGGCCGCGCGGGGTGCTCGAGCAGCAGGTCGATGCGCGAGGCGGTGCCGTAGCGCTGCTCGCGGCGGATCACCGGATAGTCGCCGAGATCGCCGACCAGCCCGGCGCGGATCGCCTCCTCGGCGAGCCGGTTCGGCAACCCCGTGTTGACGCCGACCAGCGTGCCGTCGGCCTCGACGATCTCCAGCGTGTGGGCGTATTTGCGCTTCGGATTGGCCGAGCGCGACAGGAAGACGCGCGAGCCCGGCGCCGTCAGCCCCATCATCGAGCCGGTGTTTGGCACCGCCACGGTGAGAACGGTGCCGTCGGCCAGCCGCACGTCGGCGAGAAAGCGCTTGTAGCGGCGCAGAAGCCGGGCCTCGGTGAGCGGCGGATCGGTCCAAACAAATGACGGGGGTAGCTTGACCTCAACGACCCCAATCAGAGAGGACTCTCAGTTCGGAAGCTTGTGATCCATCCTCATATATGGCGAAAAAACTTTCGCGCTATCGTCATAAAAGCTTAAAATATCTTTTTTGTGTTCAGGCGCCTTAGAGCTGGCTTCATTTCTGGTAGACTCATCATCGGATTCGGCCATCTTGGTATTTGCTTTTAAGAAAATATATGATTCCCATAAACCATCGAGATATTTCTGGACATCGCGGCCGAAAAGGAAACGCGCAGCGTCTATCGCTTCAAGCAAATCGATTTCCGCTTCACGCGATGTTTTACCGCTGATGTTTACTACGCGCACCGAGCGCCGGACCTTTTGGTAAACCAAAAGTCGACGATCGAAGAGATCGAGGACCAGGCGGCTATGAGCCGTGCGCCATTGCCGGTATGCGACAACAGCCACCGCGACGGCGATCGTTGGAGTGAGCAGCGCGGCAAGGATTTCTACCCAGTTCGGCAGTTCGTTCATTTTCTCGTGGGCTCCTTGATATGGATAGGATCTGCAAAACGGCTAGCCGAAGAGTACGACGTGGCGCAGGAGCGGAGAGAGGTTGCCGGCCCCACGGGGAATAATTTGCGCTCCGCAGCCGAACGCAAACCAACCTCGGCCGACTTGGATTTTTCCCGCAAAGACATCCACGGGGCCCCGCAGATCAGGGATGCGAAGAGGGCGAGTCGTCGGATTTGCCATATCCGTTCGTTGGCATGCGTAGCCGTTTATTTCACGGATATTTCACGATTCGGTAGGCCTGCGGCCTAAGTCCTTGAAAAGATTGGCACGCCCAACGGGACTCGAACCCGTGTTTCCGCCGTGAAAGGGCGGCGTCCTAGACCGCTAGACGATGGGCGCGCGAGGACCAGCGGGTTATAGTGAGCTTGCCGGCGGGCGGCAACCCGTCGCCGCGCCGCCGCGCGGCTTTTTTGGCGGCTGCGGCGACGCGGGCCGGCCCGCCTCGGCTTTCAAAGCGTTTCCAGGCGCAGTGGAAACCGGTTCGCCGTTGGCAAACGCGTCAGAACAACGACTTGCAGCCGATCTGCGATCCCGTGGAAAGCAGACCGGCCCCATTGGCCAGGCGAAGCGGAGACCGTCTGGAAACGCGTCAAACCGACAGGTCGGAGCCGCTCTGCGATTGCGTGAAGAGCAGACGGGCGTGCGCTAGCGCTTGCGCCGGCGGCAGCGCCAGTTCCAGTCGCGCTCCGGCCCGACGTCGACATGCACGGAATTGGTGTGGCAGTAGGTGCCGACGCCGCCGCGGCCGGGCATGGCGCGGACGAACTTCGCCAGCTCCCACTTGCTGACGCCGTCGACCTGCACGTCGGCCGCCGCGCAGTACATGTGCAGCGAGTTGCGCGCGCCGCGCACCCGCTTGTTGTGCTTGGGGTTGCGATAGCCGGAGGTGACGACGACCGGCTTGCCGTAGTGCCGCTCGATCGTCTTGAGCGTGCGCACCAGCGCCGGCTTGAGGCAGGCCACGTCGACGCTGTCGCGCTGCGTCAGCAGGCCGTTCGGCGCCAGCCGGGCGAGGCCGGCGGCGGACGCCACCTGGTAGCTGTCCTCGCCCTCGTAGAGGTCGACGTCGCTGTCGTCGTCCATGCCCGAGCGCCGGCTGATCTCGAACAGCCCGTCGCCCTGACGCACGCCGGGCAGCGCCTCGCCGCCGCCGAGGCCCGTCGCCGCGCGCGCCGGCCGCTCGGCGGCCGCCAGGGTGATCGTCTTGCGCGTCTCGTTGCCGCCGTCGCCGTCGGCCGCGGCGCCGCGCTGCGGCTCGATCAGCCGCTGCGTCGCCTGGGCGCCGCGCGCCGGGGCGGGCGAGAAGAAGGCGGACAGGAAGCCGCGCCGCTTGTCGTCGAGCGCGGCCGGTTCGGCCGGTGCGGCGGCCGTCTCGGCGGCCGGCGGCGCCGGCTCTGCCGCCGCGGTTTCCGTGCCCGCGGTTTCGGCGCTCGGCGCGGCGGCGGCGGTCGGCTGGTCGGGCAGGGCGGCGGTCTCGGGGCGCGGTGCCGGGGCGGGCACGGCGGGTGCCGCCGCGGCGGCGGCCTCCGGTGCGGCGGCCGTCGTCGCGTCCGCGCCGTCGCCGGCCTCGAGCGTCAGCACCTCGCCGTCGGCGAAGGCGACCTCGGTGGCGAAATCGGCGCCCGGCGCCAGGCCGAGCTGGGCGATGGGGTCGGACCCGGCGGTGGTGCAGGCGGAAAGGGCGAGCAGCGCGCACAGACCCGCCAGCGCGGACAGGCCGTTTCGGGATGCTGGGCGGCCGTTCGTTCGGTGCAAGATGTCCCCCTCGCCGGAAGCATGGCTTCGACGCGCGGCCGGCAGCCCCCGCTGGCCGTCGCGCGCGCAACGAATCTCCGACCGTGGCCGGCCTTTCGCGGCTAGGCCGCAAATGGGGCGAGAACATGGTGACGCCCCGTCAGCGCCGCCTTGCACCCCGCTGCGCGCGCACGTCAAGCCTTCAGACGCGCACCGTCACATACTCGCCGGGCGCATCGGCGAGCGGCGTCAGCCGCGTCGCCGGCTGGCGCGCCGGCACGCGGGCGTCGTCCTGCCGCTCGATCCAGGCGTGCCAGTGCGGCCACCACGAGCCCGGCGTCTCCGTCGCCTTTTCCAGCCAGTCCTCGAAGCGGCCGACCGGGCGGCCGTTGGTCCAGTGCTGGTACTTGCCGGCCGCCGGCGGGTTGACCACGCCGGCGATGTGGCCGGAGCCGGCCATCACGTACTCCACCTCGCCGCCGAAGAAGCGGCAGCCCTCGAACACCGAGCGCGCCGGGGCGATGTGGTCCTCGCGCGCGGCCAGGTTGTAGACCGGGATGGTGACGTCGGCCAGCGAGACCGGCGCGCCGCGCAGCACCGCCTCGCCCTTCACGATGGCGTTGTCGAGATAGCAGTTGCGCAGGTAGTAGGAATGGTTGGCCGCCGCCATGCGGGTCGAATCGGCGTTCCAGTAGAGCAGGTCGAAGGGCACCGGCGCGCGGCCGCGCAGGTAGTTGTTGACCATGTAGGGCCAGATCAGGTCGCCGGCGCGCAGCATGTTGAAGGCGGTGGCCATCTTGTTGCCTTCCAGATAGCCCTTGTCGCGCATGGCGCGCTCGATCGTCTGCAGCTGCTCCTCGTCGACGAAGACCTTGAGGTCGCCGGCATGGGTGAAGTCGACCTGGGTGGTGAACAGCGTCGCCGAGGCGATGCGCGTGTCGCCCTCGCGCGCCATCAGCGCCAGCGCGACGGCCAGCAGCGTGCCGCCGACGCAGTAGCCGATGGCGTTGACCTGGCGCTCGCCGGTCTCCTGTTCCACCGTTTCGAGTGCGAACTCCACGCCGTCGCGGATGTAGTCGTCCCAGCCCATGCGGCCGTGCCGCTCGTCCGGGTTGACCCACGAGATGACGAACACGGTGTGGCCCTGCTCGACCGCCCAGCGGATGAAGGATTTCTCCGGGTTGAGGTCGAGGATGTAGAACTTGTTGATCCACGGCGGGCAGATCAGCAGCGGCCGCTTCAGCACCGTCTCGGTGGCCGGCGCGTACTGGATGATCTCGGCCAGCGCGCTGCGCGCCACCACCTTGCCGGGGGTGACCGCGATGTTCTTGCCGACGGCGAAGCGGGCATAGTCGGTCTGCCGCAGCTTCAGCTCGCCGCCGCCGGCCGAGATGTCCTCGGCCAGCATGCGCATGCCGCGCACCAGGTTCTCGCCGTCGCTCGCCACCGTCTCGCGGAACAGCTCGGGATTGGTCAGGATGAAGTTCGACGGCGAGATCGCCTCGCTGAGCTGCTTGACGTAGAAGCCGGCCTTGTGGCGCGTGTGCTCGTCCAGCCCCTCGGCGTGCTCGACCAGGTCGCGCGCCCACTGCGCGGTGACCAGATAGGTCTGGCGCAGGAAGTCGAAGAAGGCGTTGCGGCCCCATTCGGGATCGGCGAAGCGCTTGTCGGGCTTGCCCTCGGCCGCCGGCTCGGCCTCCGCGCTGCCGGCCGCGCGCGCCACCGCGCGGGCCCACACGTCCATGTAGCCGGAAAACAGCCGCGTCTGCGCGTCGAGCGCGCGGGCGGGGTCCGACAGCCAGTATTCCGACAGCCGCGAGAAGGTCTTGACCATGTCGGACACCGGCTCGGCGACCGTGTCGCGCCGCTCGCCGCGTTCCCGCGGGCCGGCCCAGGCGGCCGCCGCCTTGCCGGCTTCCTCCACCATGCGCGCCAGGTTGAGCGCGAAACGCTCGGGATCCTTGACCACGTATTGCTCGACGCCCGGCGCGCCGTCCTGGCAGGTCTCGCCCGTCCTGTTCTTCGTCGCCATGACCTCGCGTTTCCTCCCGCGGGCGTTATGTTGACACAATACCATGGGACCCGGAATTGGGTCCAACGCAGCACAACGCGCTGATCCGCGACGGAGCCTAGCGCAGGATCGGGAAGACAATATGAAGGACGCGCACGCAAGGGGCAGGGGCAGGCGACCCGTCGCCGCGGCGCTCGCCGCGCTCGCGCTCGCCGCCGGCCTGCCCGCCTGTGCCACCGCCACCATCGAGGAGGCGGTGCCGGCCGGTGCGCTGGCCGCCGCGCCCGAGGCGCAGCCAGGCTCCGCCTTTCCCGCCGTACCGTCCGACCCGGCCGAAGCCGGCGCGGCCGACGATGCGGCGCAGGCCGCGCGCAGCGGCCCGCGCGACAGCGGCACCTTTCCCGATCTCAACGTGCCGCCCGGCTCGGCGGCCGAGCCGCTGACGCCGGGCCAGACGGCGGCGCGGCTGCGCGCCCTGCGCGCGGCGCAGCGCCGGCAGGCCGCCGAGGCCGGCACGGTGGCCGGGCCGTCGGACGCCGAGCGCCTGCGCACGCTCGCCCGGCGCCACGCCGAGGAGGCGCTCGAGGAGATCGAGAAGAGCGAGTGAGGCCGGCCGCCGCCGCGGCTATCGACCGCCGTCGCGAAGCCGTGTATAGGGCCGCAACCGCCGCCCTTTGCCGACTGGACCAGGCATGGAAGAGTTTCACAAGGTTCGCCGCCTGCCGCCCTACGTGTTCGAGCAGGTCAACCGCCTGAAGGCGAGCGCGCGCTCGCGCGGTGCCGACATCGTCGATCTCGGCATGGGCAACCCCGACCTGCCGACGCCGCAGGGCATCGTCGACAAGCTGGTCGAGGTCGTGCGCGACCCGCGCACCCACCGCTACTCCGCCTCGCGCGGCATTCCCGGCCTGCGCCGCGCCCAGGCGGCCTATTACGGCCGCCGCTTCGGCGTGAAGCTCGACCCGGAGACGCAGGTCGTCGCCACGCTCGGCTCCAAGGAGGGCTTCGCCAACATGGCCCAGGCGATCACCGCGCCGGGCGACGTGGTGCTGTGCCCCAATCCGACCTATCCGATCCACGCCTTCGGCTTCATCATGTCGGGCGGCGTCATCCGCTCGACCGCGGCCGAGCCGGACGACCGCTTCATCCCGTCGCTCGAGCGCGCGGTGCGCCATTCGATCCCGCAGCCGCTGGCGCTGATCCTCAACTATCCGTCGAACCCGACGGCCTATGTCGCCACGCTCGACTTCTACCGCGACGTGATCGCCTTCGCGCGCAAGCACGACATCATCGTGCTGTCGGACCTCGCCTATGCCGAGATCTATTTCGACGGCACGCCGCCGCCCTCGGTGCTGCAGGTGCCGGGCGCCATGGACGTCGCCGTCGAGTTTACCTCGATGTCGAAGACCTTCTCCATGCCCGGCTGGCGCATGGGCTTCGCGGTCGGCAACGAGCGGCTGATCGCGGCGCTGGCGCGCGTGAAGTCCTATCTCGACTATGGCGCCTTCACGCCGATCCAGGTCGCCGCCGCCGCCGCGCTCAACGGCGACGGGCACGAGATCGAGGAGGTGCGCGCGGTCTACCGCCGGCGCCGCGACGTGATGGTCGAGGCGTTCGGCCGCGCCGGCTGGGCGGTGCCGCCGCCGCCGGCCACCATGTTCGCCTGGGCGCCGATCCCCGAGCCGCTGCGCGGCCTCGGCTCGCTCGCCTTCTCCAAGCGCCTGGTCGAGGAGGCCGACCTCGCGGTGGCGCCGGGCATCGGCTTCGGCGAGCACGGCGACGATCACGTGCGCATCGCGCTGGTCGAGAACGAGCAGCGCATCCGCCAGGCCGCCCGCAACCTCAAGCGCTTCCTGGCGTCCGCCGGTGCGCCCCCCGACAACGTGGTGTCGCTCGGCGCGCGCCACTGAACCCTGACGACGACGAACACCCGAAAGGAGGCGCCGGATCGATGGCCGAAGCGTTGCGTGTTGGAATTGCCGGTCTCGGCACGGTGGGCGCCTCGGTGGTGCGCAGCCTGTCGGCGAAGTCGGCCGAGCTGTCGCGCCAGTGCGGCCGCGAGATCGCCGTGGCCGCGGTCTCGGCGCGCGACCGCAGCCGCGACCGCGGCATCGATCTCGGCAACACGCAGTGGTTCGACGATCCCGCCGAGCTGGCGCGCTCGGGCGACATCGACGTCTTCGTCGAGCTGATCGGCGGCGACGACGGGCCGGCGCGCAAGTCGGTCAGGACGGCGCTCGAGGCCGGCCGCCACGTGGTCACCGCCAACAAGGCGCTTTTGTCGAAGCACGGCGTGGCGCTCGCCGAGATCGCCGAGCGCAAGGGCGTGCTGCTCAACTACGAGGCGGCGGTGGCCGGCGGCATCCCGATTATCAAGACGATGCGCGAGGCGCTGGCCGGCAACACCGTCAGTCGCGTCTTCGGCATCATGAACGGGACGTGCAACTACATCCTCACCCGCATGGAGGCGGAGGGGCTGACCTTCGACGCCTGTTTGAAGGAGGCGCAGCGGCTCGGCTATGCCGAAGCCGACCCGACCTTCGACATCGAGGGGCACGACACCGCGCACAAGCTGTCGATCCTCACCAGCCTGGCCTTCGGCTGCCGCATCTCGGCCGCCGACGTCTACATGGAGGGCATCTCCAACATCACCCAGGCCGACATCCGCGCCGCCGCCACGCTCGGCTACCGCATCAAGCTGCTCGGCGTGGCGCAGAAGACCGAGTCGGGCATCGAGCAGCGCGTCCACCCGACCATGGTGCCGACCGCCTCGGTGATCGCCCAGGTGCATGGCGTCACCAACGCGGTGGCGATCGAGACCGACATCCTCGGCGAGCTGCTGCTGTCGGGGCCGGGCGCCGGCGGGGCGGCCACCGCGTCGGCGGTGATCGGCGACATCGCCGACATCGCCAAGAGCCGGCCGGGCTTCCAGCACGGACCGGTGTTCGGCTGGCCGGCGCGCGAGCTCGCGCCCTACAAGCGCGCGCGCATGCGCACCCATGCCGGCGGCTACTTCATCCGGCTGACCGTGCACGACCGGGCCGGCGTCTTCGCCGCCATCGCCAAGCGCATGGCCGACAACGACATTTCGCTGGAATCGATCGTCCAGCACGGCGACGCGCTGGAGATCGAATCGCAGAAGACGGTGGTTCTGGTCACGCACGAGACGACGGAAGCGGCCGTGCGCAAGGCGGTGGACGGCATCACGCGCGACGGCCATCTGGTCGACAAGCCGCAGGTGATCCGCATCGAGCGCGCCGGCTAGGAGAGAAAAAGCTCTTGGCTGCCGGCCACTTGCCGGCGGTTCTGGATTCGTCTTGTGAAGCGGCGGGGCGACCGGCAACGGGCGCCGGCCGCGGCCGGCGCGCGCGGCGCGGCGTTTCGTGCGCTCGCCTCTTGCCGCGCCACCGGCTCTTTGACAAAAGAAGCCGCGCCGCATCCCTGCGGCGCGGGCCCGCGGGCGCGCGGCGGACACCGGTCCTTGCGCGCGGGCGGCGCCCGAACGACAAGCTTCGATCGTGATGCCGACCAGGCGAAAGGCATCCAGGCGACAATGAGCAGGAACCAAGCCCGATGCCCCTGAGCGCAACCTCCGGTCTCGACCGCATCCTGACCCTCGAACTCGTGCGCGTGACGGAGCGCGCGGCGGTGGCCGCCGCCCGGCTGCGCGGCCGCGGCGACGAGAAGGCGGCCGACCAGGCGGCCGTCGACGCGATGCGCTCGGAGCTCAACAAGCTGCCGATCAAGGGCACCGTGGTGATCGGCGAGGGCGAGCGCGACGAGGCGCCGATGCTCTACATCGGCGAGGCGGTCGGCTCGGGCGACGGGCCGCAGGTCGACATCGCCCTCGACCCGCTGGAAGGCACGACCATCTGCGCCAAGAACCTGCCCAACTCGCTCGCCGTCATCGCCATCGCCGAGACCGGCAGCCTGCTCAACGCGCCGGACGTCTACATGGAGAAGATCGCGGTCGGGCCGGGCTATCCCGACGGCGTGGTGGCGCTCGACGCGCCGGCGGCCGAGAACATCGAGAACCTGGCCCGCGCCAAGGGCGTTCAACCCTTCGAGATCACCGCCTGCATCCTCGACCGGCCGCGCCATGCCCGGCTGATCGAGGAGGTGCGCTCGACCGGCGCGGCGATCCGCCTGATCGGCGACGGCGACGTGGCCGGCGTCATCCACACCACCGATCCCGACGAGACCGGCATCGACATCTATATGGGCATCGGCGGTGCGCCCGAGGGCGTGCTGGCGGCTGCCGCGCTGCGCTGCATCGGCGGCCAGATGGAGGGCCGGCTGCAGCTCAACACCGACGACAAGGTGGCGCGCGCGGCCAAGATGGGCATCGACGACCCCAAGAAGGTCTACCGCATGGAGGAGATGGCGCGCGGCGACGTGCTGTTCGCCGCCACCGGCGTGACCGACGGCAATCTCCTGTCGGGCGTCAAGTTCGGCCGCACCGCGGTCGTCACCCACACCATCGTCATGCGCTCGTCCTCGCGCACGGTGCGCGAGATCAAGGCGCATCACCAGGACATGGAGAAGTTCTGACGCGCCCGGCCAGCGCCTCCGAAACGCCGCCGCCGCGGCAGCGCCGCCCGTTCCTAGACGTGCGCCGCTCCGCGCGCGGGCTCGCCTGGGAGCATCGCCTCGACGAACGCCAGGAGAACGTCGCGCTGACGATGGCGCAGGCGCACGGCATCCCCGAGATCGTCGCGCGCGTGCTGGCCGGGCGCGGCATCGCCGCCGACGAGGCCAGCCGCTTCCTGGCGCCCACCATCCGCGACCTGCTGCCCGACCCGCTGAGCCTGACCGACATGGCGGCCGCCGGCCGGCGGCTGGCCGATGCGGTCGAGCGCGGCGAGCCGGTGGCGATCTTCGGCGACTACGACGTCGACGGCGCGGTCTCCTCGGCCAGCCTCAAGCGCTTCCTTGCGCACTACGGCGTGCCGGCCGAGATCTACATTCCCGACCGCATCTTCGAGGGCTACGGCCCCAACCCCGAGGCCATGCGCGAGCTCGCCGGGCGCGCCCGGCTGATCGTCACCGTCGACTGCGGCACGAACTCGGCCGAGGCGATCGCGGCCGCCCGCGCGGCCGGCGCCGACGTCGTCGTGCTCGACCACCATCAGGTCGGCGGCCCGCTGCCGGACGCGCTGGCCGTGGTCAATCCCAACCGCGAGGACGACCTGTCGGGGCAGGGGCATCTGTGCGCGGCCGGCGTCGTCTTCCTGGCGCTGGTGCAGACGCTGCGCGAGCTGCGCAGCCGCGGCCACCGCGCCGCGCCGCCCGATCTTCTGTCCTGGCTCGATCTGGTGGCGCTCGGCACGGTGTGCGACGTGGTGCCGCTGGTCGGCGTCAACCGCGCCTTCGTGGTCAAGGGGCTGGCGGCCGCGCGCCGCATGCAGGCGCCGGGGCTGGCCGCGCTCGCCCGGATCGCGCGCATCGGCGAGCCGCTCAACCCCTATCATCTCGGCTTCCTGCTCGGCCCGCGCATCAATGCCGGCGGCCGCATCGGCAACGCCGCGCTCGGCAGCAACCTGCTCGCCACCGCCGACGCGGCGGAGGCCGACAGCATCGCCGCCACGCTCGACCGGCTGAACGGCGAGCGCCAGGCGATGGAGGCCGAGATGCTGGCCGAGGCGCGCGCGGAGGCCGATGCCGAGCTCGCCGCCGGCGACGGTCCGGCCGTGCTGGTGACGGCGAGCGAGCGCTGGCATCCCGGCATCGTCGGGCTGATCGCCTCGCGCCTGAAGGAGCACGCGCGGCGGCCGGCCTTCGCCATTGCCTTCAACGCCTCGGGCGTGGGCACCGGCTCGGGCCGCTCGATCCCCGGCTTCGACCTCGGCCGGCTGGTGCGCGAGGCCGTCGCCCGCGGCCTTCTGGTCAAGGGCGGCGGCCACGCGATGGCCGCCGGCATCACCGTCGAGCGCGACCGGCTGGGCGCGCTGCGCGGCTTCTTCGAGGAGCAGGCGGCCGACGCGGTGGCGGCGCTGCGCGGCTCGGAGCGCCTGTCGATCGACGCGGCGCTGTCGGGCGAGGGGGCGACGCCGGAGCTGATCGCGGCGCTGGAGACGGCCGGTCCGTTCGGCGCCGGCCATGCCCAGCCGGTGCTGGCGCTGCCGCGCCACCGGCTGTCGGGCGTGCGGGTGGTCGGCAACGGCCATGTGCGCGCCGACGTGCAGACGCCGACCGGCGCGCGCGTCCAGGCGATCGCCTTCCGCGCGGCCGACGGTCCGCTCGGCCGCTTCCTGCTCGAGCGTTCGGGCGCGACGGTGCATCTCGCCGGCACCCCGGCGATCAACGAATGGAACGGCCAGCGCCGGGTGCAGTTCAGGCTGAGCGACGCCGCCGAGGCCTGAGCGCGCAGGACGTTGCCGAAAGGCGTCTCGCCGGCGGCGGCTCGTTCTACCCGAGCACCGTCTGCAGCCGCTGCAGCTCGCCGATCTGCGCGCGCGTCGCCTCGTAGCCGAGGCGGATCGCCTCGTCGGCGCGGTAGAACTCCGTCAGCCCGATATGGCCGAGCTTGGGATGCAGCGCCAGGTCGGGCGGATCGCCGGCCATGCGGGCGCGCGAGATGCGGTCCTGGATGATGTTGAAGGCCTCGACCATGACGCCGGTGATGCCGAGCCGCGCGTCGCGCTCGCGCGGGCCCTTGTCGACGACGAGCGGCGCCTTGTCGCCGACCGGCTCGCCGTCGGCGATCTCCGGCATGTCGGCGCTGTGCTTGATGACGGCGGCGCGGCCGAACAGGTCGTAGTGCAGGTTGACCGCCACCACCAGCGGCTGCTCGTAGGCGCGGCACACCGAAACCGGCACCGGATTGACGAGCGCCCCGTCGACCAGCACCCGGCGGTTGCACACCACCGGCTCGAACACCCCGGGCAGGGCGTAGGAGGCGCGCATGGCGGTGATCAGCGAGCCGTTCGACAGCCAGATCTCGTGGCCGGTGCGGATCTCCGAGGCGACGCAGACGAACGGCCGGCCGAGATCGGCGAAGGTGATGCCGGCCAGATGCTCCTGCATGCGGTGGTCGAGCTTCATGCCGCCGAGGATGCCGCTGCCGCGCAGCGTGAAGTCGAGCAGGCCGAAGATGCGCCGGCGCGTCAGCGCCCGGGCGAAGTCTTCCAGCGCGTCCAGCTTGCCGGCCAGGTAGCAGCCGCCGACCAGCGCGCCGATCGAGGTGCCGGCGATCATGTCGATGCGGATGCCGGCCTCCTCGAGCGCGCGCAGCACGCCGATATGGGCCCAGCCGCGCGCCGCGCCGCCGCCGAGCGCCAGCGCGATGCCCGGCCTGCGCGGCGCGGACGCCGGAGCGGGCTGCTCGGGCGGCGGCGGTTCCGCCTCCCGCTGGCCCTGGCGCGTCCGCAGGGATGCCCAGTCAAGCATCGTCGTCTCCTCGACCCCGTCGTCCTTTAGCACGGCGGGCGTATCGAATTGGTGAATGGCGGGGCGGGCGGGGCGCGACGTCTCGTCGCCCGTGCCGGCAGCGGCCGGGTCGGCGGCCGTGCCGCCGCTAGCGCTGCGGCGCCGCCAGCGCATCGTCCTCGACGAGGCTCGCACCCTCCGCGCCGGTCTCGACGCGGCGATAGAAGCAGCTCCGCTGCCCGGTGTGGCAGGCCGCGCCGTCGCCAGCGACCGTGACGCGCAGCCACACCGCGTCCTGGTCGCAGTCGACGCGCAGCTCGCCGACCTCGAGCACGTTGCCCGAGGTCTCGCCCTTCTTCCACGGCGCCTGCCGCGAGCGCGACCAGAAATGCGCCTGGCCGGTCTCGATGGTGCGCTGCAGCGCGTCGGCGTCCATGTGCGCCACCATCAGGAGCTCGCCGCTGGCCATGTCGGTGACCACCGCCGTCACCAGCCCTGCCGCGTCGAAGCGCGGCGTCAGCGCATCACCTTCCTCGAGCCGCGTCTTGTCGGCGGGCGGCGTCGCGAATGCAGCCATCGGGAGCGGTCTCCAGGGGTGTGCGGCGCGGCTAGTCGCGCCGCGCCTCGCGCAGCATGGTCATGAAGCGCGCCTGTTCCTGCGGGTCGTCGCGGAACGCGCCGGTGAAGGTGGAGGTGAGGGTGGTCGAGCCGCGCTTGCGGATGCCGCGCATCGACATGCACATGTGCTCGGCCTCGACGATCACGGCCACGCCGCGCGGCGCCAGCGTTTCCTGGATGGCGCCGGCGATCTGCGCCGTCATCGCCTCCTGCGTCTGCAGGCGGCGGGCGAAGATATCGACCACGCGGGCGACCTTCGACAGGCCGACGACGCGGCCGTCCGGCAGGTAGCCGACATGCGCCTTGCCGATGATCGGCACCATGTGGTGCTCGCAATGCGAGTGGAAGGCGATGTCGCGGATCAGCACCAGATCGTCGTAGCCGGCGACCTCCTCGAAGGTGCGGCCCAGCGCCTCGGCCGGGTCGAGGTCGTAGCCCTCGAACATCTCGCGATAGGCCTTGGCCACGCGCTCCGGCGTGTCGACCAGCCCCTCGCGCTGCGGATCGTCGCCGACCCAGCGCAGCAGCGTGCGCACCGCCGCCTCGGCCTCCTCGCGGCTCGGCCGTTCGGCGTGCGGCAGCGGCGCGTGATGGGTCGCCGGATCGGCATCCTTGTCGCTGCGGGGGAAGTTTCGGATGACGGCGTCCATGCTCGGTCTCTCTCCGTAGTTCCTTTCGCGAAGGAACGAGTTGAACGGACCACGGCCTCGCTGCGGGATCGGTGAACTTGCGCTCCATCCTGCCCGAATGCGGCGTGCGCGGAACCTTGACACGATGGCAAGTCGCCTTGCCGCCGTCAGGGTCCGACCACTATATAAGGTCCGAGCCCCCCTTGGGAAGGGACGCCCACGACACGGCGCGTTGCAGCGCGGAGCGGAAGGCCAGCCGATGATCGACGACATCTACAACGCCAAGATCCTCGGATTTGCCGGCAATATCAGCCGGTTGGGCCGGCTCGAGACGCCCGATGCCACGGCCCGCGCGCACTCCAAGCTGTGTGGCTCGACGGTCACGGTCGATCTCAAGATGGTGAACGATGTGGTCAGCGATTTCGCGCACGAGGTGAAGGCCTGCGCGCTCGGCCAGGCCTCCTCGGCGATCATGGCCGAGCACGTGGTCGGCGCGCGCGCCGACGAGCTGCGCGCCGTGCGCGAGACCATGCGCCGCATGCTCAAGGAAAACGGCCCGCCGCCGGAAGGCCGCTTCGCCGATCTGAAGTATCTCGAGCCGGTGCGCGACTACAAGGCGCGTCACGCCTCCACCATGCTGACCTTCGACGCGGTGGTCGACGCGATCGACCAGATCGAGAAGAAGCGCGCCGAGGCGGCGGCCTGAGGCGGCCATGCGTCCCTTTTCGGCTTCGCCCGGGTGTTGCCGCAATGGCATCGGATCGATCCGGCCCGATCCGGCGGCCGGCCGCGATCCGGCCGGTTCGCTCGTCCGTTGCAAGGACTGCGCCCGCGACGTTCCGCTCGGCGCTCGTGGCACGGACGCAGCGCAACGATGACCTCGCCGCCGACCAACCGCTCGCGCAACTACGCCGGCCCCTGGCCGAAGACGCCGGCGCGGCTGTTCGGCACCGGGTTCGTGCGGCTCTACCAGCTCACGCTGTCGGGCTTCGTCGGCAACCATTGCCGGCATCTGCCGACCTGCTCGGAATACGCCTACGAGGCGATCGCGCGGCACGGCCTGTGGGCCGGCGGCTGGCTGGCGCTGTTCCGCGTCGGGCGCTGCGGTCCGGGCGGCACGCACGGCATCGACAACGTGCCCGAGACGCTGGCGCCGCGGCTGCGCTGGTCCATGCCCTGGCGCTACCACGCCGCCGGCCGCCGCGCCCGGTGCCGGCATTGACCATCCCGGCGGAATACCTGCGTGCCTCGCGCGACTTCGAGCGCTTCCTGGCCGATCTCAAGGCGATCTCGCTGCTCGCCACGCACAACCAGTGCTATGCGATGACCCGCGCCGTGCTGCGCACGTTCCGCAGCCATCTCGAGACGCCGCAGGCGCTGCGCTTCGCGGACGCGCTGCCGCCGGTGCTGCGCGCCATCTTCGTCGAGGCGTGGGATCCGGCGGTGCCGGCCACCCCGTTTCCGGATCGGCGCGCGCTGCACGCCGAGGTGCTTGCCGAACGGCGCGACCACAACACGGCCAGCGATACCGCGATCGCCGACGTCGCGGCCGCATTGCGGCGCAACGTCGACGCTGCGGCCTTCGACGCGGTGCTCGCCACGCTGCCGCCCGCGGCCGGCGATTTCTGGCGCGCCTGCCCCCGGTGATCACGGCCTCCGACGCATCGCGGCGTGCCGATCCTCCATAGGCCCTAGCCAGCCCGACCCGCACCGGTTATGAGGCAAAGGGTCCAAGCTTACGGAGGGGAATTGGCGATGGCTCACAAGTTCGAGATCTACCGCGACAAGAAGGGCGAGTATCGCGTGCGCTTCAAGTACAACAGCGAGGTGATGTTCTCCACCGAGGGCTACAGCTCCAAGGCCAGCGCGCAGAACGCGATCGACTCGATCAAGAAGAACGGGCCCGGCGCACCCGTCGAGGACAACAGCCAGGCCTGATGGCGCGGCGCCGGCCCGGCCGGCGCCTCCCGGCGGCACATCCATCCGGCAGCCGGCGCCTGCGTGCGGGGGTTTACGCGCGCGGGCGTGCAGCCTATGTAGCGCCCGTTGCCGCGGGCGCCGCCGCCGAGGCGCGCCCGCGCGACACCCGACAATCCCACCCGCGCTCGTTTGCGGGACTGGATAGGAGAACGGCATGACGCAGGTTTCCCTGACATTTCCCGATGGTTCCGTGCGCGAGCACGACGCGGCGACGACGGGCGAGGAGATCGCCCGGTCGATCTCCAAATCGCTCGCCAAGAAGGCCGTCGCCTATGCGCTCGACGGCGAGCTGCGCGACCTGTCGCGGCCGCTCGGCCGCGCCGGCGCCCTCGAGATCGTCACCCGCGACGATCCGCGCGCGCTGGAGCTCATCCGCCACGACACCGCGCACGTGATGGCCGAGGCGGTGCAGGAGCTGTGGCCCGGCACGCAGGTGACCATCGGGCCGGTGATCGAGAACGGCTTCTACTACGACTTCGCGCGCGACGAGCCCTTCACGCCGGACGACCTGCCGGTGATCGAGAAGAAGATGCGCGAGATCATCGCGCGCGACGCGCCGTTCACCTGCGAGGTGTGGCCGCGCGAGGAGGCCCGGCGCGTCTTCGCCGACAAGGGCGAGACCTTCAAGCTCGAGCTGATCGACGCGATCCCCGAGGACCAGGAGATCCGCATCTACCGGCAGGGCGACTGGTTCGACCTGTGCCGCGGGCCGCACATGCGCTCGACGGGCCAGATCGGCGACGCCTTCAAGCTGATGAAGGTGGCCGGCGCCTACTGGCGCGGCGACGCCGACAACCCGATGCTGACGCGCATCTACGGCACGGCCTGGGCCGACCGCAAGCAGCTCGATGCCTATCTGCACATGCTGGAGGAGGCCGAGAAGCGCGACCACCGGCGGCTCGGCCGCGAGATGGACCTGTTCCACTTCCAGGAGGAGGGGCCGGGCGTCGTCTTCTGGCACCGGAAGGGCTGGCGGCTGTTCCAGTCGCTGGTCGGCTACATGCGCCGGCGCATCGAGGCGGACGGCTACGACGAGGTCAACGCGCCGCAGGTGCTCGACAAGGCGCTGTGGGAGACGTCGGGCCACTGGGGCTGGTACAAGGACAACATGTTCAAGGTGCAGGTCGCCGGCGAGGAGGCCGACGACGACCGCGTCTTCGCGCTCAAGCCGATGAACTGCCCCGGCCATGTGCAGATCTTCAAGCACGGGCTGAAGTCCTATCGCGACCTGCCCATCCGGCTCGCCGAGTTCGGCGCCGTGCACCGCTACGAGCCGTCCGGCGCGCTGCACGGGCTGATGCGCGTGCGCGGCTTCACGCAGGACGATGCGCACGTCTTCTGCACCGAGGAGCAGCTCGCCGAGGAGTGCCTCAAGATCAACGCGCTGATCCTGTCGACCTACGCCGATTTCGGCTTCGACGAGATCACGGTCAAGCTCGCGACGCGGCCGGAAAAGCGCGTCGGCAGCGACGCCATGTGGGATCATGCCGAGCGCGTGCTGAGCGAGCTTCTGGAGCGGATCGAGGCGGAATCGGGCGGTCGTGTGAAGACCGGCGTCAATCCGGGCGAGGGGACGTTCTACGGCCCCAAGCTCGAATACGTCCTGCGCGACGCGATCGGCCGCGACTGGCAGTGCGGCACGACGCAGGTCGACTTCAACATGCCGGAGCGCTTCGGCGCCTTCTACATCGACCGCGATTCGGAGAAGAAGCAGCCGGTCATGGTGCACCGGGCGATCTGCGGCTCGATGGAGCGCTTCCTCGGCATCCTGATCGAGAACCACGCCGGCCACTTCCCGCTGTGGCTGGCGCCGCTGCAGGTTGTGGTCGCCACCATCACCTCGGATGCCGACGATTACGCCGTGAGCGTCGTCGAGCGGCTGCGGGCGGCCGGTCTCAAGGTCGAGGCCGATCTGCGCAACGAGAAGATCAACTACAAGGTGCGCGAGCACTCGCTCGCCAAGGTGCCGGTCATTCTCGTGTGCGGCAAGCGCGAGGCGGAGGAGGGCACGGTCAACCTGCGCCGTCTCGGCTCGCGCGACCAGACCGCGATGCCGCTCGACGAGGCGGCGGCCGCGCTCGCCGAGGAGGCGGTGCCGCCCGACGTGATGCGTCGCCGCGGCTGACGCCGCGCGCCGGCCGCAACCGGCGGCCGTTCCGCGATGCAAGACGGTGGTCGCGGCGCCGGCGCGGAGGCTCAGCCGTCGAAGCCGGCGTCGTCCAGGAGGTCGTCCGGCGTCAGCTCGACCGGCTGGTTGCGCCCGGCCACCACGGTGAAGTCGCGCTGGTAGAGCCGCTCGCGGTTCTTCGCCACGATCGTGTAGTCGCCTTCCGCCAGCACCATCGAGGCGTAGGCGCCGACGGTCTCGCGCACGATGTCGCCGGTGTCGGTGAGGATCGACCAGGCGGTGTCGGCGATCGCCTCGCCGCCTTCCTCGCGCACCAGCTTCATGGTCAGGCTGGCGGCGCGGTGCTCGACCGTCGCCTCGGTCAGCTTGCCGGCCTCCACGCGGATGTCGGAGCGGATCACCGCGTTGACCGAGCCGTAGGTCGACACGACGTGGTAGGTGCCGGCGTTGAGCCGCACCACCGTGTCGGGCGCCACGTTGGGCACGATCAGCGGCCGGTTGCCGGTGGCGTCGGGCTTTTCCTCGTAGATCGAGAAGCGCAGCCGGTCGGAGGGGATGCGCAGGCCGCCCGACAGCACGGCGTCGAGCTTCAGCCCGCCGGCCTCGAGCACCAGGCTCTCGCGGCGCGGCTCCGGCCCGACGGTGATCTTCTTGGTGGCGCCGGCGCGGCCGAACGCCGCATGCACCAGATAGGTGCCCGGCGCGAGCTGGAAGACGCTGGTGCCGCCCTGCGCGGTGGCGATCATCGGCAGCTTGCCGTCGTCGCCGGTTTCCGGGCTGAAGACGCGCCACACCAGGCCGCGCGAGATCTCCTCCGCGCCCTCGGTGAGCTGCGCCGAAACGGTGATGGTGCCGAATTCGCCCTGCGACAGCGGGCCCTCGCGGCCGGCCGGAGCGTAGTTCGAGATGCCCGGCAGGCGGAGCTGCTCGAGGTCGCGGTCGACGGCCGCGTCGCCGCCGTCCTGCGCGCCGGCCGCGCCGGCAAAGCCCAGCGTCGCGCCGAGCGCGATCGCAGCGGCAAGCCTCGCGGAAGAGTCGATCCAGCCCATGACTTGCGTTGAAGCGCAGGCCGGTGGCAATTTCAAGGCCTTCCGCCCCGCGTGCCGGGCGTCGCGATCCGGCGGGTCGCGCCGGCACGCCGCCGATCCCGTACAGGAGACAGCCTGCCGTGGCCGCGTCCGTCATCGACTTCATGCTCGCCCGCAAATCCGCGCCGATCCAGGAGCTGCGCCCGCCCGCGCCCAGCGAGGCCGAGCTCGACACCATGCTGCGCGTGGCCAGCCGGGTGCCCGACCACGGCCGGCTGCAGCCCTGGCGCTTCGTGCTTTACCGCGGCGAGGCCTGCGTCCGGCTGGGCGAGGCGCTCGCCGCACTGGCCGAATCGCGCGAGGGACCGTTGCCGGAGGCACGCCTCGAACAGGAGCGCACGCGCTTCATCCGCGCGCCGCTCGTCATCGGCGTCGTCAACGTGCCGCGCGAGAGCCGCAAGATCCCGCAGTGGGAGATGCTGGTGTCCGGCGGCATGGCGGCGTTGAACCTGATGATCGCCGCCAACGCGCTCGGCTACGCGACCAACATGGTCACCAACTGGTATTCCGACGACGCCGAGGGCCGGCGCATCCTCGGCCTGGCGCCGGACGAGCGGGTCGTCGGCTTCGTCCATGTCGGCAGCCACCCCGGCGGCGTGCCCGACCGGCCGCGGCCCGACCCGGCCAGCCTCGTCAGCGACTATGCCGGACCGTGGGAGGGCTGAGACGATGTTCTACGAGCCTGCGAAGGGCCACGGCCTGCCGCACGACCCCTTCAAGGCGATCGTCGCGCCGCGGCCGATCGGCTGGATCTCGACCCGCAACGGCGACGGCGCGGTCAACCTCGCGCCCTACTCCTTCTTCAACGCGCTGTCGGGCAACCCGCCGCTGGTCTGGTTCTCCTCCGAGGGCGAGAAGGACAGCGTCACCTTCGCCCGCGAGAGCGGCGTCTTCGTCGTCAATCTCGCCGGCCGCGCGCTGGCCGAGAAGATGAACGCCACCTCGGTCGACGCCCCGCGCGGGGTGAACGAGTTCGGCTATGCCGGACTGACGGCCGTCCCGGCGCGGCTGGTCGACGCGCCGCGCGTGGCCGAGGCGCATGCCGCGCTCGAATGCCGGGTGACGGAGATCCACCGGCCGAAGGACCTCGACGGGCGGCCGGTCGGTGCCGTGGTCGTCACCGGCCAGGTGGTCGGCGTGCACCTCGACGAGGCGGCGATGACCGACGGGCTGTTCGACGTCGTCAAGGCCGGCAACCTGTCGCGCCTCGGCTACATGGATTTCTCCGCCGTCACCGAGGTGTTCCAGATGCGCCGGCCGCGCTGGCGCGAGGGCGACGTCTGAGCGGACGCCGTCAGCGTGCGGCGGCGCGGGCGCGCGCCAGCAGTCGCCGCGCGCGCTCGAGATGCGGCCGGTCGTACATCGCGCCGTCGATCGCCACCACGCCGGGATCGCCCGCCGCGCGGAACGCCGCGACGACCGCCTCGGCCTCGGCGACGGCCTCGTCCGACGGTGTGAAGGCGGCGTTGATCACCGGCACCTGCGCCGGGTGGATCGCCATCTTGGCGGTGAAGCCGTCGCGCTCGGCCTCCGCGCATTCCGCCCGCAGGCCGGCCTCGTCGCGGAAATTGGCGAAGATGCCGTCGACCGGCGCGACGCCGGCGCCGGTCGCCGCCAGCAGCGTCATGGTGCGCGCCAGGCGGAAGAGGTCGGTGAAACGGCCGTCCGCATCGCGTGCGGCGCGCGCGCCGACCGCCGCCGACAGGTCCTCCGCGCCCCAGGCAAGGCCGGCGAGCCGCGCGCCGCAATGGCTGTAGGTGTCGGCCGCCAGCACCCCCGCCGGCGTCTCGGTGATGATCGGCAGGATGGCCGTCGCGCCGTCCGCGGTGCCGTTCTCCGCCTCGTGCACGCGCAGCATCGCGGCAAGGCGCACCACGTCGTCGCCGCCCTCGGCCTTGGGCAGCATGATGCCGTCGGGCCGGCCGCCCATCACGGCGGCCAGGTCGTCCTCGGCAAGCCCGCTGTCGAGCGCATTGACGCGCACGAACAGCCGCGGCGTGCCGGCCGCCCGCGGCTCGGCCAGGAAGCCGGCCGCCAGCGCGCGCGCGGCGTCCTTGCGCTCCACGCCGACCGAATCCTCCAGGTCGACGATCAGCACGTCGGCGCCGGCCTGCCGCGCCTTGTCGAGCTTGCGCTCCGAATCGCCGGGCACGAACAACAGCGAGCGCACCGCTCAGGCCGCCTTCTTCATCATCATCGCCTGGCGCACGCAGCGCGCCACCAGAACGTCGTCCTGGTTGTAGGCGCGGTGCTCGAACTCGACGACGCCGCGGTCCGGCCTGGAGCGCGATTCGCGCACCGACCGGACCTCGGTCTCCACGCGGATGGTGTCGCCGTGGAAGACGGGGTGCGGAAACACCGTCTCCGTCATGCCGAGATTGCCGATCGTCGTGCCGAGCGTCGTGTCGTGCACGGAGATGCCGATCATCAGGCCGAGCGTGAACAGCGAGTTGACCAGCGGCCGGCCCCACTCGCTGTCGGCGGCGAAGGCGAAGTCGATGTGCAGCGGTTGCGGGTTGAGCGTCATGACCGAGAACAGCATGTTGTCGCTTTCCGTCACGCTCTTGCGCAGCGGATGGCGGATCACCTGGCCCGGTTCGAACTCCTCGAGATAAAGCCCAGCCATCGCGTCCCCCCGCTCGTGCGCCGTCCTTTTCTGATAGGCCGCGGCGGCGGCGGCGGCAAGCGCCGGCAAAACATGGTGAACCGTTCGTAAACGATTTGCCGCTAGCCTCGGATGCGGTTTCGCGAGTGCGATCGCCGCCGCCGGCAGCGCCCGGCGGGCCGTGCTCAGTCAGACATGCCGTCGGGGGTTTGCGTGATCGTCGTCCAGCACTTCCTGAAATGGATCGCAACCGCCAGGGCGTCAGAGCGCGCGGCGGCTGCCGCGGCGCTCGCCCGCGCCTATGTCGAGCATGAGCTCGCCTTCGAGGATCGCTGCGCGGCGGAAGCGGCGCTGACGCTGCTGCTCGACGACGCCTCGCCGAAGGTGCGCGGTGCGCTCGCCGAGGCGCTGTCGATGAGCCGGCGCGCGCCGCTGCAGGTCGTCGTCGCGCTGGCCGCCGACCAGCCGGAGGTCGCCGGTCCGGTGCTCGCGCGCTCGCCGCTTCTCGGCGACGGCGAGCTGATCGACCGCGTGGCGACGGGCGAGGAGGCGGTGCACCGGTTGGTCGCCATGCGGCCGCAGGTCTCGATGGCGCTGTCGGCGGCGATCGCCGAGGTCGCCGGCCCGCGGGCCTGTGCCGCGCTGCTCGCCAATTCGGGCGCCGAGATCGCCTCGCTGAGCTTTCGCCGCATGATCGAGCGGCACGGCGGCGACGCCGGTCTGCGCGAGGCGCTGATCGGCCATCCCGGGCTGCCGTCCGACTGCCGCCACGCGCTGCTCGTGCGCGTCGGCGAGACGCTGTGCGAGACGCCGCTGGTGCGCGCGCTGATGGGCCGCGCGCGGGCCGAGCGGCTGACGCGCGAGGCGTGCGCGCGCGCCTCGCTGACGCTGATCGACAACACCGCGCTCGACGAGCAGGCGGCGCTGGCCGAGCATCTGCGGCTGCGCGGCGACTTGACCGTCGGCTTCGTCGTGCGTGCCGTGGCGCACGGCAAGGTGGATTTCTTCGGCGCCGTTCTGGTGGCGCTGACCGGCCAGGCGCCGGGCCGCGTGCGCGCGCTCCTGTCGGGCGGCCGCGACACGCCGCTCGCCGCGCTGATGCGCGCGGCCGGCCTGCCGGACGGCGCGCACGCGCCGCTGATCCGCGCCCTCAAGATCTGGCGCGAGGTCGCCAATGGCGGCCGTGTCGCCGGCGTGCAGGAGGTCTCCTGGGCGATGCTGCGCACGCTCGAGGCGGCGCCCGACCAGGCCGGCCCGGCGCCCGAATGCGCCGAGATCGCGGCGCTCCTGAAGTCGGTGCATCTCGAGGCGCTGCGCGACAATGCGCGCGGCGCGGCGCTGGCGATCGCCGCCGCGTAGGGGCGAGGCGAGGCGACGGCGCGCCGCCGGGTCCCGCCACCAAGGATTCCGCCCCAAATCTCGCGCGCGGTGCAGCCCGGCAAGACCGTCGCGAGCGAAACGTGCGATGGCCCGCGTCAGCCTTCCGGCCTCTCGCCTGACAGGGTGTCCGGGCGACGCGGAACGCGGTTCGCCGTCCGCGAAACGCGTCAAAACAATAAATTAGAGCCGATCTGCGATTCCGTGAAACGCAGAACGGCGCTAGATGTCGAGCTCGTCGACGAAGGCGGCGTGCTCCTGGATGAAGCGGAAGCGCGCCTCGGGCTTGGTGCCCATCAGCGCGTCGACCGCCGAGCGCGTCGCCGCCTTGTCCTCGCGCACCTCGACGCGCAGCAGCGTGCGGCGGGCCGGGTCCATCGTCGTTTCCTTGAGCTGCTGCGGCATCATCTCGCCGAGCCCCTTGAAGCGGCCGATCTCGACCTTGCCGCGGCCGGTCAGCTCGGTGCGCAGCAGCTCGTCCTTGTGCGCCTCGTCGCGCGCGTAGAGCGTCTTGCCGCCCTGGCTGAGGCGGTAGAGCGGCGGCACCGCCATGTAGAGGTGGCCGCCGGTGATGAGCTCGGGCATCTCCTGGTAGAAGAAGGTGATGAGCAGCGAGGCGATGTGCGCGCCGTCGACGTCGGCGTCCGTCATGATGATGACGCGCTCGTAGCGCAGGTCGTCCTCGCGGTACTTCGCGCGCGTGCCGCAGCCGAGCGCCTGCACCAGGTCGGCGATGAGCTGGTTGGCGGCCAGCTTGCCGTGCCCGGCGCTCGCCACGTTGAGGATCTTGCCGCGCAGCGGCAGCACCGCCTGGGTCGCCCGGTCGCGCGCCTGCTTGGCCGAGCCGCCGGCCGAATCGCCCTCGACGATGAAGATCTCCGCCCCGGCCGCGGCGCCCAGCGTGCAGTCGGCCAGCTTGCCCGGCAGGCGCAGCTTGCGCACCGCCGACTTGCGGCTGACCTCGCGCTCCTGGCGCCGACGCAGCCGCTCGTCGGCCCGCGCGATCACCCAGTCGAGCAGCTTGGAGGCCTCCTGCGGGTTGTCGGCGAGCCAGTGGTCGAAGGGGTCACGCACGGCGCTGTCGACCACCCGGGCGGCCTCGGCGGTGGCCAGCTTGTCCTTGGTCTGGCCGACGAACTCCGGCTCGCGGATGAACACCGACAGCATGCCGGCGGCCGACACCATCACGTCCTCGCTGGTGAGGACGGCGCCACGCTTGTTGCCGGTCAGCTCGGCATAGGACTTCAGCCCGCGCAGCAGGGCGGTGCGCAGGCCGGTCTCGTGCGTGCCGCCTTCCGGCGTGGGGATCGTGTTGCAGTAGGAGTTGAGGAAGCCGTCGCCGCCGTACCAGGTGATCGCCCACTCGACGGTGCCGTGGCCGCCGCGCTTGTCGCTCTTGCCGGCGAACACCTCGCGGGTGACCTGGAACTCGCCCTCCAGCGAGGCGGCGAGATAGTCCTTGAGGCCGCCGGGAAAGTGGAAGGTCGCCTTTTCCGGCGTGTCGTCCTTGGCCGCGATCCGCTCGCCGGCGCAGACCCAGCGGATCTCGACGCCGCCGAACAGATAGGCCTTGGAGCGCGTCATGCGGTAGAGCCGCGCCGGCTCGAACTCGGCCCTGCCGCCGAAGATCTGCGGGTCGGGCCGGAAGCGCACGCGCGTGCCGCGCCGGTTGTGCACCTCGCCGAGGCTTTCCAGCGGCCCGGCCGGCGCGCCGCGCGCGAAGCGCTGGCGGTAGAGCTTGCGGCCGCGCGCCACCTCCACCTCGAGGCTTTCCGACAGCGCGTTGACCACCGACACGCCGACGCCGTGCAGGCCGCCGGAGGTCTCGTAGACCTTGGAATCGAACTTGCCGCCGGCGTGCAGCGTGGTCATGATGACCTCGAGCGCCGACTTGTCCTTGAACTTGGGGTGCGGGTCGACCGGAATGCCGCGGCCGTTGTCGGTCACCGACAGATAGCCCTCGGCGTCGAGCTCGACCTCGATGAAGCTGGCGTGGCCGGCCACCGCCTCGTCCATCGCGTTGTCGATCACCTCGGCGAACAGGTGGTGCAGCGCCTTCTCGTCGGTGCCGCCGATATACATGCCCGGCCGCCGGCGCACCGGCTCCAGCCCCTCCAGCACCTCGATGTCGGCCGCGCTGTAGCCCTCGGCATCGCGCACGGCCGGGCGCGGCGGCTCGCTGCGGCGCGGCGCAGGCGGTGCCGACGAAGGTTCGGCCGGCCGCGCGCGCGGCGCGTCGATCCCGGAGAAGAGGTCGTTGTTGTTGTCGTCCATCGGGCGAAAGGTCCGTTCGTCGCGAATCACCGGCGAGTGTGCCACGCTTTGCGCCCGCGCGGCGACAGGCGCCGCGCGGGTGTCGTCCGCCCGTTGCGTGTCGGCAGGCGCCCGCGCGGCGCGCCGGTCAGCTCGCCAGCGCCTCGAGCGGCGGGCAGGAGCACACCAGATGGCGATCGCCGGCCACGTTGTCCACCCGCGAGACCGGCGGCCAGTACTTCGACGCCGGGTCGAGGCCGCCGGCGGGGAAGGCGGCTTCCGTGCGGCCATAGGGGTGCGTCCAGCGGTCGGCCATCAGCTCCATCGCGGCGTGCGGCGCGTTGACCAGCGGGTTGTCGTCCTTCGGCCAGGCGCCGGAGGCGACCTTGTCGGCCTCCGCCGCGATCGACAGCATCGCCTCGCAGAAGCGGTCGAGCTCGGCCTTGGGCTCCGATTCCGTCGGCTCGACCATCAGCGTCCCGGCCACCGGCCACGACATGGTCGGCGCGTGGAAGCCGTAGTCGATCAGCCGCTTGGCGACGTCCTCGACGGTCACCCCGGCGCGCTCCTTGAGCACGCGGGTGTCGAGGATGAGCTCGTGCGCGACGCGCCCGTTGCGCCCCTTGTAGAGCACCGGATAGGCGTCCTTCAGGCGGGCGGCGAGATAGTTGGCGTTGAGGATCGCCATCTCCGTCGCCCGCTTCAGCCCGTCCGGCCCCATCATGCGGATGTACATCCAGGTGATCGGCAGGATGGCGGCGCTGCCGTAGGGCGCGGCGGCGACGGCGTGGCTGCCGCCCTCCGCCACGTGGCCCGGCAGGTGCGGCGCCAGATGCGCCTTGACGCCGATCGGCCCGACGCCCGGCCCGCCGCCGCCATGCGGGATGCAGAAGGTCTTGTGCAGGTTCATGTGGCACACGTCGGCGCCGAAGTCGCCCGGCCGCGCAAGGCCGACCAGCGCGTTGAGGTTGGCGCCGTCGAGATAGACCTGGCCGCCGTGCTCATGCACGATGGCGCACATGTCGCGCACGCCCTCCTCGAAGACGCCGTGCGTCGAGGGATAGGTGATCATCAGCGCGGCCAGCCGCCCGGCGTGCTCGGCCGCCTTGGCCCTGAGGTCCTCGACGTCGATGTCGCCGTCCTCGGTGCAGCGCACGACGACGACCCGCAGCCCCGCCATCGAGGCGCTGGCCGGGTTGGTGCCGTGCGCGGAGGAGGGGATCAGGCAGACGTCGCGCTCGCCCTCGCCGCGCGCCCGGTGGTAGCGGGTGATCGCCAGCAGCCCGGCATACTCGCCCTGGCTTCCGGCGTTGGGCTGCAGCGACACGGCGTCGAAGCCGGTGATCTCGCCGAGCCAGGCCTCCAGCTCGCCGATCATGGCACGGAAGCCGCGCGTGTGGCGGGCCGGCGCGAAGGGGTGCAGCTCGGCGACGCTCGGCCAGCTCACCGGCATCATCTCGGCCGCCGCGTTGAGCTTCATGGTGCACGAGCCGAGCGGGATCATCGCCCGGTCGAGCGCCAGGTCCTTGTCGGCGAGCCGGCGAAGGAAGCGCATCATCTCGGTTTCCGACCGGTTCTCGTGGAACACCGGCTGGGTCATGAAGCGCGCGCCGCGCGGCCCGCCCGGCATGGCCCGGTCGGCGGTCGGCGGCGCCTCGGCGCCGAACAGCGCCGCGAGCGCGGCGAGATCGGTCTCGTCCGACGTCTCGTCGAAGCTGATGCCGAGCGTGTCGCCGTCGACGACGCGCAGCATGCGGCCGCCCTCTTCGGCGGCCGCGGCGATCGCCTCGGCCTTGCCCGGCACCCGCACCGTCACGGTGTCGAAGAAGCGCGCGCCGGCGGTCTTCAGCCCAGCCGCGGCGAGCCCGGCATCGAGGCGCGCGGCGAGCCCGTGCACCCGCTCGGCGATGGCCGTCAGCCCGTCCGGCCCGTGCCAGACGGCGTAGGCCGCCGCCATGTTGGCGAGCAGCGCCTGCGCGGTGCAGATGTTCGACGTCGCCTTGTCGCGGCGGATGTGCTGCTCGCGCGTCTGCAGCGCCAGCCGGTAGCCGGGCCGGCCGTGCCGGTCGACCGACTGGCCGACGAGGCGGCCGGGCATCAGCCGGGTGAGCGGCTCGGCGACGGCGCAGTAGGCGGCGTGCGGCCCGCCGAAGCCCATCGGCACGCCGAAGCGCTGCATCGAGCCGACCGCGATGTCGGCGCCGAGCGCGGCCGGCGGCTCGCCGAGCGCCAGCGCCAGCGGATCGGCGACGAAGACGACCAGCGCGCCGGTCTCGCGCGCCGCCGCGATCGCGTCCGCATGGTCGCCGAAGACGCCGTCGGTGTCGGGCCACGGCACGACCAGCGCGGCCGTCTCGCCGTCGGCCGTCGCCTCGTCGGCGAGCGTCAGCCCGATGGTGCCGGCGCGCGTGTCGACCACGTCGCGCGTCTGCGGATGCAGCCGGCCGGCGAAGGCGACGCGGTGGCGCTTGCCGCGGTGGTGGCGCCAGGCGATGCCGATCGCCTCGGCCACCGCGGTCGCCTCGTCGAGCAGCGAGGCCGAGGCGACCGGCAGCCCGGTCAGCTCGGCGACCAGCGTCTGGAAGTGGAACAGCATCTCCAGCCGGCCCTGGCTGATCTCCGACTGGTAGGGCGTGTAGGCGGTGTACCAGGCCGGGTTCTCGAACAGGTTGCGCTGGATGACCGGCGGCACGTGGCAGCCGTGATAGCCCTGGCCGATGAAGCTCTTGAGCACGCGGTTTTGGCGCATGTGCGCGGTCAGGGCATCGAGCGCCTCGGCCTCGCCGGCGGCCGCCGGCAGGTCGAGCGGCCGGTCGAGGCGGATCGATTTCGGCACCGCCTGCGAGACCAGCGTCTCGAGCGAGGGCACGCCGAGGGCGGCGAGCATGGCGCGGCTGTCGCCGTTGCGCGGCCCGACATGGCGGGCGGCGAAGGGAAGGGCGGGGGTGCTCATGGCAGGCTCCTAGCTGACGTGCGCCTTGTAGGCGGCCTCGTCCATCAGGCCGTCGAGCTGGCTGGCGTCGGCGAGCGACATCTTCCACAGCCAGCCGTCGCCGGCCGGCGACGAGTTGACCAGCGACGGGTCGCCGGCAAGCGCCTCGTTGACGACGGTGACCTCGCCGTCGGCCGGCGCGTAGACGTCGGAAGCGGCCTTGACCGATTCGACGACGACCGCCGTGTCGCCCTTGGCGAGCGTCTTGCCGGCCTCCGGCAGCTCGACGAAGACCAGGTCGCCGAGCTGCTCCTGGGCGTAGTCGGTGATGCCGACCGTCGCCACGCCGTCCTCGACGCGGATCCATTCGTGATCTTCGGTGAAGTAGGTGGTCGCCATGGAGGACTATCCTTTGTGGTAGCGATGCGGCGTGAAGGGAAGCGGGTGGACGGCGACGGGCACGCGGTTGCCGCGCACCTCGGCCGAAAGTGCCGTGCCCGGCTCGGCGAGCGCGGCCGACACGTAGCCCATGGCCACCGGGTGGCCGACGGTCGGGCCGAAGCCGCCGGAGGTGACGCGGCCGGCCGGCCGGCCCTCGGCGTCGAACAGGGCAGCCCCGGCGCGCACCGGCTGGCGGCCCTCGGGTTTCAGCCCGACGCGGCGCTCGGCCGGTCCGGCGGCGCGGATGCGCGCCAGCGCGGCCGCCCCGGTGTAGGCGCCGCCCTCGCGCAGCGGCTTGGGAATCGCCCACATCAGCCGCGCGGCCACCGGATCGGTCGTCTCGTCGATGTCCTGGCCGTGCAGGCACAGCCCGGCCTCCAGCCGCAGGCTGTCGCGCGCCGCCAGCCCGACCCACATGGTGCGCGCGTCGGCGAGCAGCGCGGCCGCCACCTCGCGCGCGGCCGCAGCCGGCAGCGCCAGCTCGAAGCCGTCCTCGCCGGTGTAGCCGGAGCGGCTGACGAACCAGTCGGCCTTCGGCTCGACCGCGGTCATGAAGGTGAGGGCGGACAGGTCGTGCCCCGCCGCGGTCAGCACCGCCTCGGCGGCCGGCCCCTGCAGCGCCAGGAAGACGCGCTCGAGCGGCGCGACCGAAACGTCGCGGCCGGCCGCCAGCGCCGTCAGGTGGGCGACGTCGCCGTCCGCGTTGCCGGCGTTGGCCACCACCATGAAGCGCTCGGGCGACAGCCGCGTGACGATCAGGTCGTCGATGATGCCGGCGTCCTCGTTGAGCAGCAGCGTGTACTTGCTGCGGCCCTGGCCGAGTGCTGCCGGATCGAGCGGGCAGGCGGCCGACAGCAGCGCGGCGGCGTCCGGCCCGGCGATCTCGACGAGCTGCATGTGGCTGATGTCGAACAGCCCGGCCTCGGCGCGGGTGTGCTGGTGCTCGCGCATGACGCCCGGCGGATAGCTGATCGGCATGCGCCAGCCGGCGAACGGGCCGAAGCGGGCGCCGGCGGCCTCGTGCAAGTCTTCGAGCGGCAAGTGTCGTGTCGGTTCCGTCTCCGGCATCGGTCCTCCAAAGGCACACGCGAGCCGCCGTTGCGGCAGCCCGTCGATGCCCCTCTGTCGGAAGCCTGAGAGACTCGCGCCACCGGAACCCTGTCGGCGACGCTTACACCTTCGGCGCGGGGCCAAAGCCCCGACTTTCCAGAGTGTCTTGACCCGTCTGCGGTTCTTTTGCCTGAGAGATTTCGGGCGATTTCCCCTTCGGCGGTCGCACGTGGCGACTCTCTCCCGCAGACCGGCAGGGCCTCGCGGCCCTCGACGAATCCAACGCTATCGGATCGCGGCGGCGATGTCACGCGCCGCGCGCAGTCGCCGCGTCGGGCGGCGCTCAGCCGTTGGCGGCGAAGCGGTTGAGGTCGTTCTCGATCTGCCCGATCACCTGGTCGGTCTCCTGCTGCAGCCGGCGCAGCCGGTCGAGCTGGGTCGACAGCGAGCGCACCAGGTCGGAGCGGTTGTCCTCAACCGGGGCCGTGCCGACGCCGTAGAGGATCCACGACAGGCTGACGTTGAGCACGCCGGCCAGCATCGCCAGCCGGTTGGCGCGCGGCTGCGAGCGGTCGCTCTCCCATGCCTGGATGGTGGCGCTCTTGACGCCGAGCCGGCGGGCGAGCTGCGCGACGCTGAGGCCGGCCGCATCGCGCGCCCGTGAAAGACGGCCGCCGATCGTGTCCATGTCCTGTGCTTCCGAATAGATGTTGCTGGTGTCCGACGCCACTGGCATCTCCCGAATTGGTTCAGAGCGGCATGCGCCGATGACCGTTCACCTGCCCACTCTATCTGATCGTCTTTCGCATCGGCGCGACGCCAAGCGACGTCGCCTGGCTGGAAAACGCATCCGGTTCCGATCGCGTCCACGCGGTGTGTGGTTGCCGGAAGCATGCAGGAAGCGGCCTGCGAGCGCAAGTTTGGCCGCCTGCGGACGCCCGGCATGGTCCGGCCAAATCTTGAGAAAGTTCTTCAATTGCAGAAGGTTGAAGGCGATTCTTAGCCTACTGCATCAGGCGCTGTGTCGGGCCGGGCCGTCGCGCGGTCCGGCCTCCGCGGCCTGCCGCGCCGCCCGCCGCAGCGCCTGGTCGAGCGCGCCGAGAAAGGCCGAGCGGTCGCGCGTCGTGAAGGCCGGATTGTGACCGGCGATGGCGCCGGTCTCGCGCAGATGCTGCTTGAGGTCGCGCATCGCCAGCGCGCCGCCGATCGAGCTTTCGGTGAACGGCTTGCCGGTCGGGCCGAGCGCCTGGGCGCCGCGTTCCAGCGCCCGCGACGCCAGCGGGATGTCGGCCGTCACCACCACGTCGCCGGCCGCCGCGTGCTCGGCGATCCAGTCGTCGGCCGCGTCGGCGCCCTTGCTCACCACCACGTGGCGCACCATCGGATCGCGCGACGGGCGCAGGCCGCCATTGGAGACGAAGACGACCGGCACGCCGTGCCGCTCGGCCACGCGCAGCACCTCCGCCTTCACCGGGCAGGCGTCGGCGTCGACATAGACGGTGGGGCCGGCCACGCCGGTCAGTAGACGACGACGCTGCGGATCGATTCGCCCGCATGCATGAGGTCGAAGCCCTTGTTGATCTCGTCGAGCGTCAGCGTGTGGGTGATCATCGGGTCGATGGCGATCTTGCCGTCCATGTACCAGTCGACGATCTTCGGCACGTCGGTGCGGCCGCGCGCGCCGCCGAAGGCGGTGCCCTTCCACACCCGGCCGGTGACGAGCTGGAAGGGCCGCGTCGCGATCTCCTGGCCGGCGCCGGCCACGCCGATGATGATCGATTCGCCCCAGCCACGATGGGCACACTCCAGCGCCTGGCGCATGACCTGGACGTTGCCGGTGCAGTCGAAGGTGTAGTCGGCGCCGCCGATCGTGTCGGCGCCGCGCTTGGTCATGTCGACGAGGTGCGGCACCAGGTCGGAGCCGAGCTCCTTCGGATTGACGAAATGGGTCATGCCGAAGCGCTCGCCCCATTCCTTCTTGGCGTTGTTGAGGTCGACGCCGATGATCATGTCGGCGCCCACCAGCCGCAGCCCCTGGATGACGTTGAGGCCGATGCCGCCGAGGCCGAACACCACCGCCGTCGCGCCGGGCTCCACCTTGGCGGTGTTGATGACGGCGCCGATGCCGGTCGTCACGCCGCAGCCGATGTAGCAGATCTTGTCGAAGGGCGCCTCCGGATGGACCTTGGCGAGCGCGATCTCCGGCAGCACCGTGTGGTTGGCGAAGGTCGAGCAGCCCATGTAGTGGAACAGCCGCTCGCCGCCGACCGAGAAGCGGCTGGTGCCGTCGGGCATCACGCCCTGGCCCTGGGTGGCGCGGATCGCGGTGCACAGATTGGTCTTGCGCGACAGGCACGACGGGCACTGCCGGCATTCGGGCGTGTAGAGCGGGATGACGTGGTCGCCCTTCTTCAGGCTTTCCACGCCGGGCCCGACGTCGACCACCACGCCGGCGCCCTCGTGCCCGAGGATGGCGGGAAACAGGCCCTCCGGGTCGGCCCCCGACAGCGTGAACTCGTCGGTGTGGCAGATGCCGGTCGCCTTGACCTCGACCAGCACCTCGCCGGCGCGCGGGCCCTCCAGGTCGACCTCCATGATCTCGAGCGGCTTGCCCGCCGCCGTCGCCACCGCAGCCCGTGTCTTCATCCCGCCGATCCTTTCCCGCCAGACGCAAAGGCGCGATCTGACCAGACGGCCGGCCGCGCCGTCAACCGGGATGCGCGGCCGCGGACGATCGGTCGCGCTGGCCCAGCGCTTGGCGCGGGCAGGGTGCTTGCAGCCTGCCGGCCGGCGGCCCAGTGTCGCCGCCCATGACGCACCAGGCCAACCACGCCCGCGGCATGGCCATCATGGCCTTCGCCATGATGCTGCTGCCGCTCATGGACGCCATCGCCAAGTGGCTCGCCACCGCCTCGAGCATGGCGCCGGGCCAGGTGACGTTCCTGCGCTTCGCGCTGCAGATGCTGTTTTCCGCGCTTCTGGTCGCCGGCACCGGCGGTTTTGCGCGGCTGCGCCCGGCGCGGCTGTGGCCCAACCTGATCCGCGGCGTGCTGCTCGGCGGCGCCAGCCTGTGCTTCTTCACCGCGGTCAAGTACATGCCGCTCGCCGATGCGATGGCGATCTTCTTCGTCGAGCCGATGATTCTCACCGTGCTGTCGGCCGTCTTCCTGCGCGAGCCGGTCGGCTGGCGCCGCTGGAGCGCGGTGGGCGTCGGCTTCGTCGGCGCGCTGATCGTCATCCAGCCGAGCTTCGCGCTGTTCGGCCTGGCCGCGCTGCTGCCGCTCGGCACGGCGACGTTCTTCGCCACCTACATGCTGTTGAACCGGCGCCTGACGCTGCACGATTCGCCGCTCGTCATGCAGTATGCCGCCGGCATCGGCGGCACGGCGCTGACCGGCGCCGCGCTCGGCGTCGGGCTCGTCTTCGGCATCGACGACCTGATGCCGGGCCTGCCGCCGGACGCCGCCGCCTGGAGCCTGCTGCTGCTGCTCGGCGTGCTCGCCACCTTCGGTCACCTGTTCGTGGTGCAGGCCTTCCGCCATGCCGAGGCCTCGCTGCTGGCGCCTTTCCAGTACATCGAGATCATCTCCGCCACGCTCGTCGGGCTCCTCGTGTTCGGCGATTTCCCGAGCGCGTCCAAATGGCTGGGCATCGCCATCATCGTCGGCTCGGGCCTCTACACCTTCTGGCGCGAGAGCCGGCGGCGCGAGCGGCCGCGGCCCGTGCCCAAGGTGTGAGCGGCCCGTTCCGCGCCGGTGCGGGCGGCCGCGACCACCGTGCCGCTTGGGAAACGCGCGCGATGCCTATAAAAGGGCCGCATATTCCGGGGGAGCAGGGCCGAGCATGTTCAAGAAGATCCTGATTGCCAACCGCGGCGAGATCGCCTGCCGTATCATCAAGACGGCGCGCCGCATGGGCATCGCCACCGTCGCCGTCTATTCCGACGCCGACCGCGATGCCGTGCATGTCGACATGGCCGACGAGTCGGTCCATATCGGCCCCGCACCGGCTGCCGAGAGCTATCTGGTCGCCGACAGGATCATCGCCGCCTGCCAGCAGACCGGCGCCGAGGCGGTGCATCCCGGCTACGGCTTCCTGTCCGAGCGCGCCGCCTTCTGCGAGGCGCTCGAGGCCGAGGGCATCGTCTTCATCGGCCCCAAGCCCAAGGCGATCCGCGCCATGGGCGACAAGATCGAATCGAAGAAGTTCGCCAGCGATGCGAAGGTCAGCACGGTGCCGGGCTTCCTCGGCGTCATCGAGGACACCGGCCACGCCGAGACGATCGCCGCGGAGATCGGCTATCCGGTGATGATCAAGGCCTCGGCCGGCGGCGGCGGCAAGGGCATGCGCATCGCCTGGTCCGACGGCGAGCTGCGCGACGGCTTCGAGCGCGCCCGCTCCGAGGCGCGCAGCTCGTTCGGCGACGACCGCGTGTTCATCGAGAAGTTCGTCGTCGAGCCGCGCCACATCGAGATCCAGGTGCTGGCCGACGCGCACGGCCACTGCATCCATCTCGGCGAGCGCGAGTGCTCGATCCAGCGCCGCAACCAGAAGGTGGTGGAGGAGGCGCCGTCGCCTTTCCTCGACGCCGAGACGCGGGCGGCGATGGGCGCGCAGGCGGTCGCGCTCGCCAAAGCCGTCGACTACCAGAGCGCCGGCACCGTCGAGTTCATCGTCGACAAGGACCGCAACTTCTACTTCCTGGAGATGAACACCCGCCTGCAGGTCGAGCACCCGGTGACCGAGCTCGTCACCGGCATCGACCTCGTCGAGCAGATGATCCGCATTGCCGCCGGCGAGCGGCTGGCGATCGCGCAGGACGCGGTGCGGCTCGACGGCTGGGCGATCGAGAGCCGGCTCTACGCCGAGGACCCGACGCGCAACTTCCTGCCCTCGATCGGCCGCCTGGCGCGCTACCGGCCGCCGCAGGAGGGCCGCTTCGGCGACGTCGTGGTGCGCAACGACACCGGCGTGGCCGAGGGCCTCGAGATCTCGATGTTCTACGACCCGATGCTCGCCAAGCTGTGCACCTGGGCGCCCGACCGGCTGGCCGCCATCGACGCGATGTCCGACGCGCTCGACCGCTTCGTGGTCGACGGCATCGAGCACAACATTCCCTTCCTCGCCGCGCTGATGCGCCATCCGCGCTGGCGCGAGGGCCGGCTGTCGACCGGCTTCATCGCCGAGGAGTATCCCGACGGCTTCGCGCCGCCGGCGCCCGATGCCGACGAGCGCGCGGTGTTCTGCGCGGTGGCGCTGGTCACCGAGCTGCTGCGGCGCGACCGGCTTGACCGGCTGCCCGGCCGGCTGGCGCCGCATCCCGGCCGGCTGCAGCGCGACTGGGTGGTGCGCATCGGCGACGCCTTCGTGCCGGTGACCATCGAGAGCGGCGGCATCGGCCTGCCGATGGACCTCGTCGTGCGCGTCGACGGCGGTCCGGCGCTCGCCGTCGCCTCGTCGTGGCGGCCGGGCGAGCCGGTGTGGGAGGGCGTCGTCGGCACGCACGCCGTCGCCGCGCAGATCCGCCCGGTGCTCAACGGCGTCAGGATCGCCTGGAAGGGCATGGCCGAGACGCTGCGCGTGATGCTGCCGCGCATCGCCGAGCTCGACCGGCTGATGCCGATCCGCACGCCGCCCGACACCTCGCGCATGCTCTTGTGCCCGATGCCCGGCCTCGTCGTCACCATTCCCGTCGCCGAGGGCCAGGAGGTCAAGAGCGGCGAGATCCTGGCGATCGTCGAGGCGATGAAGATGGAGAACGTGCTGCGCGCCGAGCGCGATCTCACCGTCGCCAAGATCAACGCCAAGCCGGGCGACAGCCTGGCCGTCGACGCCGTCATCATGGAGTTCGACGGGTGAGCGGCCGGCCGGCGCTGCTCGTCGACCTCGACGGCACGCTGACCGATCCCTTCGTCGGCATCACGCGCTCGATCGGCCATGCGCTGCAGGGCCTCGGCCGGCCGGTGCCGCCGGCCGAAAGCCTGCGCTGGTGCATCGGCCCGCCGCTGCAGGCCGTCTTCGCCGCGCTGCTCGACGACGATGCGGCCGCCGTGGCGCGCGCCGTCGCGCTCTACCGCGAGCGCTACGCCGCCGTCGGCAAGTTCGAGAACCGGCTGATCGACGGCATTCCCGAAGCGCTCGACACGCTGCGGACGTCCGGCTTCAGGCTGTTCGTGTGTACGTCGAAGCTCGAGAGCTATGCGGCGGACATCGTTGAGCATTTCGATCTTGCGCAATATTTTGAGGGGGTCTGCGGTTCGCGCCCCGACGGCGCGCTGGCCGACAAGGCGGCGTTGATCGCCGACGTCGTCGCGCGCCACGCGCTGGCGCCGTCTGAGGCGCTGATGATCGGCGACCGGCGGCATGACGTCGCCGGCGCGCGGGCGAACGGGCTGGCCGCGCTCGGCGTGCTGTGGGGCTTCGGCGACCGCGCCGAGCTCGAGACGGCCGGCGCCGCGGCGATCGCCGAGCGGCCGCCGGCGCTGCCCGGCGCCGTCGCCGGGCTGCTCGCCGGTGCCGCCGCCTGATCCGCGGCCGGCCTGCGCCGCGCGCCTGTTGACGGCCCGCCGGCGCTGTGGACAGGCGGCCGGCGGCGGCCGACAATGGCTGCGACCCATTCCCGATTCCGGCAGCGAGCGACAGCGGTGGCAGGCGGCAGAAAGACCGATCCGATCAAGGCCGAGGCGGCCCGGCCGCGCGCCGATGGGCCGCCGCGCTTCATCCATCTCAGGGTTCATTCGGCCTATTCGCTGCTCGAGGGCGCGCTGCCGCTCGACAAGGTGATCGGCCATGCCGTGTCCGACGTCGCCCCGGCGATCGCCGTCACCGACACCAACAACCTGTTCGGCGCGCTGGAGTTCGCCCAGAAGGCGGCCAAGGACGGCGTGCAGCCGATCGTCGGCTGCCAGCTCGACGTCGCGTTCGGCGACGAGGAGGCGAACGGGCGCCATGCGCGCCGCGCCGGACCGGCGCTCCACCCGCTGGTTCTCATCGCCGCCACCGAGGAGGGCTACGCCAATCTGGTGCGGCTGGTCAGCCGCGCCTATCTCGACAATCCGCCCGGCACCCCGCCGCAGGTGACGCCCGAATGGATGGCGGAGACCGGTGCCGGCATCATCTGCCTGACCGGCGGTCCGCGCGGCCCGCTCGGCGCCGCGCTCAAGGCCGACCATCCCGAGCTGGCCGAGCGCCGCCTGCTGACGCTGCGGGCGATCTACGGCGACCGGCTCTATGTCGAGATCGAGCGGCTGGCCGGCTACGACCGCCGCGTCGAGGCGGCCACGGTCGAGCTCGCCTACCGCCACGACCTGCCGCTGGTCGCCACCAACGAGGCCTTCTTCCTCAAGCGCGCCGACCACGAGGCGCACGATGCGCTGATCGCCATCGCCGAGGGCGCGGTGATCGCCTCCGACGACCGCCGCCGGCTGACGCCCGACAACCACCTGAAGAGCCAGGCGGAGATGGCGGCGCTGTTCGCCGACCTGCCGGAGGCGCTTGAGAACACCGTCGAGATCGCCCGGCGCTGCTCCTACTATCCGCAGAACCGCGCGCCGATCCTGCCGCGCTTCGCCGCCGGCGAGACCGACGACGCGGAGGCCGCCGTCGCCGAGGAGGCGGCCGAGCTGTGCCGCCAGGCGCGCGACGGGCTGGCCAGCCGGCTCGCGCGGCACGGGCCGGCCGAGGGCTTCACCGCCGAGGACTACCGCGCCCGGCTCGACCACGAGCTGTCGATCATCGAGCGGATGAAGTATCCCGGCTACTTCCTCATCGTGTCGGACTTCATCAAGTGGGCCAAGGCGCGCGACATCCCCGTCGGGCCGGGCCGCGGCTCGGGCGCCGGCTCGCTGGTCGCCTATGCGCTGACCATCACCGACGTCGACCCGCTGCGCTTCTCGCTGCTGTTCGAGCGCTTCCTCAATCCCGACCGCGTGTCGATGCCCGACTTCGACATCGACTTCTGCCAGGACCGCCGCGACGAGGTGATCCGCTACGTGCAGGAGAAGTACGGCCGCGACCAGGTGGCGCAGATCATCACCTTCGGCACGCTGCAGGCGCGCGCCGTGCTGCGCGACGTCGGCCGCGTGCTGCAGATGCCCTACGGCCAGGTCGACCGGCTGTGCAAGATGGTGCCGCAGAACCCGGCCAACCCGGTGTCGCTGTCCAAGGCGATCGAGGACGAGCCGCGTTTCGCCGAGGCCGTCGAGGCCGAGCCGATCGTCGGCACGCTGCTCGACATCGCGCAGAAGCTGGAGGGCCTCTACCGGCACGCCTCGACGCACGCCGCCGGCATCGTCATCGGCGACCGGCCGCTGTCGGAGCTGGTGCCGATGTACCGCGACCCGCGCTCCGACATGCCGGTCACCCAGTTCAACATGAAGAAGGTGGAGGACGCCGGCCTCGTCAAGTTCGACTTCCTCGGCCTGAAGACGCTGACCGTCCTGGAGACGGCGGTGCGGCTGATCCGCCGCAAGGGCATCGACATCGACCTGTCGCAGATCCCGCTCGACGATCCCGACACCTACGCCATGCTGGCGCGCGGCGAGACGGTCGGCATCTTCCAGGTGGAATCGGCCGGCATGCGCAAGGCGCTGATCGGCATGCGGCCCGACCGCATCGAGGACATCATCGCGCTGGTGGCGCTCTACCGCCCCGGCCCGATGGAGAACATCCCGACCTACAACGCGCGCAAGCACCGCGAGGAAGAGGTCGCCTCCATCCATCCCAAGATCGACCACCTGGTGGCCGAGACGCAGGGCGTCATCGTCTACCAGGAGCAGGTCATGCAGATCGCCCAGGAGCTGGCCGGCTACTCGCTCGGCGAAGCCGACCTGCTGCGCCGCGCCATGGGCAAGAAGATCCGCGCCGAGATGGACAAGCAGCGCGTGCGCTTCGTCGACGGCGCGGTCGAGCGCGGGCTGAAGAAGCAGCAGGCCGACTTCATCTTCGACCTGCTGGCCAAGTTCGCCGACTACGGCTTCAACAAGTCGCACGCCGCCGCCTACGCGCTGGTCTCCTACCAGACGGCCTATCTCAAGGCGCATCATCCGGTCGAGTTCCTCGCCGCCTCGATGACGCTCGACATGGCCAACACCGACAAGCTGAACGACTTCCGCCGCGACGCCATGCGCCTTGGCATCGAGGTCGTGCTGCCCTCGGTGATGAGCTCGCACCGCGACTTCGAGGTCGGCGAGGGGCGCATCTACTATTCGCTCGCCGCCATCAAGGGCGTCGGCGAGGCGGCCGTGGCGCACATTGTCGACAAGCGCCGCGAGAAGCCGTTCGCGAGCCTGGAGGACTTCTGCGCCCGCATCGATCCCAAGATCGTCGGCAAGCGGGTGCTGGAAAGCCTGGTCGCCGCCGGCGCGCTCGACTGCTTCGGCCACGAGCGCGCGGCGCTGTTCGCCGGCGTCGAGCGGCTGATGGGGCTCGCCGCGCGCAGCCACGAGGACGCCGCGATCGGCCAGGGCGACATGTTCGGCGCCGCCGCCAGCCAGCCGGCGCTGCGCCTGCCCGACGTCGAGCCGTGGCTGCCGGCCGAGAAGCTGCACCGCGAGTTCCAGGCCGTCGGCTGCTACCTGTCGGCCCATCCGCTCGACGAGTACGCCGCCACGCTCGACAAGATGCGCGTGCAGAGCTGGGCCGCCTTCCAGGCCGCCGTAAAGCAGGGAGCCACGGCCGGCCGGCTCGCCGGCACCGTGACCCAGCGCCAGGAGCGCAAGACGCGCACCGGCAACAAGATGGGCGTGGTGCAGTTCTCCGACACCAGCGGCCAGTACGAGGCGGTGCTGTTCTCCGAGGCGCTGGCGCACTACCGCGAGCTGCTCGAGCCCGGCCGCTCGCTGGTCGTCACCGTCTCGGCGGAGGACCGGCCGGAGGGCGTCAACCTGCGCATCCAGACCGTGCAGTCGCTCGAGGAGGAGGCGAGCCGGCTGCAGCGCGCGCTGCGCGTCTATCTGCGCGACGCCGCCCCGGTGGCGGCGCTGAGCAACCACCTGACGACGCGCGGCGAGGGCCAGGTGAGCCTCGTCGTCATCAAGCAGGGCGGCGCCGGCGAGGTCGAGATCGAGCTGCCCGAGCGCTACCGCATCTCGCCGCAGATCGCCTCGGCCATGCGCGCCGTGCCCGGCGTGGTCGACGTCGAGCTGGTGTGAGCCGGGCCGGCTCCGGGCCCGCTTGCAGGCCAAGCGGCAACCGGTGCGCCGTCCGCGAACCGCATCGAGGCCGCGAATGCGCGCGGCCGCGCGGTTTCGTGAAAGGCGGACCCGCAGGTTCGGGCAGCCGCGTCGCCGCGATGGACAAGCCGGCGATTGAGCTGCCCGTCGATTGCACCGTCGAGGAACGGCGAGTGCGCCGGCTGCCGGCATCGGAAGCACGCGATGATCGAAGACAGGTCCAACGGCTATGACGCGATCGCCGATGCGTTCGTGGCCGCGCGATCGGGCTCGACGACCGGGCGCGCGGTCATCCGCCGATGGGCGGCGTCGCTGCCGGCCGGAGGAACGGTCGTCGATATCGGCTGCGGGTCGGGCGAGCCGGTCACCGCCGCGCTGATCGACGCCGGACTGGCGGTCTCCGCCCTCGATGCCTCGCCGGCGCTGGTCGCGGCGTTCCGCCGGCGCTTCCCCGCTGTCGAGGTGGCGTGCGAGCCGGCCGAACGCAGCCGGTTCTTCGGCCGCCGCTTCGATGGCGCCGTCGCGATCGGCCTCATGTTCCTGCTGCCCGAGAACGCCCAGCGCGCCCTGGTCGGGCGGGTCGCCGGCGCGCTGAAGCCGGGCGGGCGGTTCCTGTTCACCGCGCCGCGCCAGGCCCGCGCCTGGGACGATGTGCTGACCGGCCGGCGGTCGTCGTCGCTGGGCGCGGCGGAATATGGCCGGCTCCTCGACGCGGCGGGTCTCGACCTGATCGCCGAACATGTCGACGAGGGCGAGAACCACCATTTCGAGGCGCGGAAGCGCGCGGCCTGATCGGGCTTTACCGCCTAGAGCCGTTCTGCGTTTCACGGAATCGCAGATCGGCTCTAACTCATTGTTTTCACGCGCTTCCGAACGGCGAACCGGTTTCCACTTCGCCTGGAAACGCTATAGAGCGGGAACGCCTTGGCGAGGTTGCGCTCGCTGTCGGCGCCGAGGGGAAAGAACAGTTCCGCCCTCAGGTCCGCCAGCGTCAGGTCGTTCGCCGTGTTGAAGGCGGCCTGGATGGACACGAGTTCGATCACCCGCCCGTCGATCCCGAGCCTTGTGGTGACGGCGGCCGACGCCGGTGTGGCAAGCGGGCTCTGACCGCCGAGCGCCGCCAGCGTTTCGGCCGCTCTTGCCGTCTCGGCATCGTCGCGCCGTCTCGCCTCGGCGCCGAGCCGGTGGGCCAGGGGCAGCGTCGCCTCCCGCCAGTTGAGAAGGGCGCCGCCCAGCGTCGGGTCGTCGACGAGGGCGGCGACGAGGCTGTCGCCCGGCGCGATGCCGACCCGGCGCAGCAGTCTCGCGCCGACGCGGTTGCACAGCACGATCCGCCAGTCGGGATCGAGCGCCCAGCCCGGATAGGGATCGTGGCGCTCGAGAAGGCGGGAGACGGCCTCGATGAAGGGCGCAAGCTCCGCGCTGTCGAGCGGCCGGCTTTGGTAGATCGGCGCGAAGCCCGCCGCCGTCAGCCAGTCGTTGCGGGCATGGGCCGGGACGTTCAGCGCCTCGGCAAGGCGCAGCACCATGTCGCGGCTCGGCGCCGCCTTTCCGGTCTCGAGATAGGAGACGTGGCGCGTCGAGACGTCGGCGGCGAGCGCCAGCGCCATCTGGCTCATCCGCCGCCGTGTCCGCCAGGCCTTCACTGTCGGTCCGAACGCCTGCAAGGGGCTTGGCCTCCGATCCCGCGATCGCGACGCGA
Source organism: Aquibium sp. A9E412 (assembly GCF_030398335.1). Taxonomy (GTDB): domain Bacteria; phylum Pseudomonadota; class Alphaproteobacteria; order Rhizobiales; family Rhizobiaceae; genus A9E412. The sequence continues at coordinate 173,653 of NZ_JAOAOP010000001.1, read as the reverse complement.
TTGCTTCTCGGTAATCATAACCTGCGAGGTTATTGATTCCAGCACCTCGTTCGGGCGCCATGGCAGAAACGATCATGGATAGGAGGTGCCCCATGTCCGAACTCGCCCATGCCATGCCGTTCGCCCGGCTGCTCGGGCTCGACCTGACCGATGCGACGCCGGACCGGGTGGTCGGCACGATCACCGTCAAGGCGGAGCTGTGCACCGTCGGCGACAGCGCCCATGGCGGAGCGCTGATGGCCTTTGCCGATTGTCTCGCCGCGATCGGCGCCCATCTCAACCTGCCGGACGGGGCGGGCGGCACGGTCTCGATCGAGAGCAAGACGAATTTCCTGGGACGCGCGACAAGCGGCACACGTCTCGTGGGGACCGCGCTGCCGGTGTCGGTGGGCAGGCGCGTTTCGGTGTGGCAGACGACCATCGAGGACGAAGCCGCGCGGGCGATCGCGCTGTCGGTTCAGACCCAGCTTGTTCTTTGAAGGCGGGCATGTCCGCCCGTCCGACCGGACGCAGGATCCGCGATGGTCGCAGGGTTGCGTTGCAGCTCCATCACCGCCGTCGTGGCGCGGGACACCGCGGGCGCGCGATCCCTCGTCGCGCTCGAACCCGATGGCGTCGCCGACCAGATCGACGCGGTGCTCGACGTCAAGACAAGAAGCTGGAGCCGATCTGCTCGTCGCGGAATCGCGGATCGGCGCTAACCCGCCATGCGCACGGCTTCGGTGACGACGGCGTGCGGTCGGGCCAGGAAGGCGCGCAGGAAGGCCGGGTCGACGTCGGGCTGCGTGCCTTCGGCCTGCGTCAGCGCATGCCAGGTGACGGGGCCGAGGCCGGCCGCCCGCATCGCCGCCTCGATCGAGCCGCGCGACCAGTACCAGGCGTCGAAGGCGGCGCTCTGCCCGCCCCGCGACAGCGACACGTGGATCACGCCGCCGTCCTTGTGCGGCGCGGTCGCCGGATCGTCGGCCGCGTAGGACAGGCCGAGCGGCCGGTAGAAATCGGGATCGGGGTGGTAGTCGGGGTGGATCGGCAGGGCAACGAGCCGGCCGCCGGGGCGCAGCAGCCGCGCCATCGAGGCGCACATGGCGTCGAGCTCGTCGCGGCTGCCGGCATAGGGCAGCACGTAGACCGCCACGACGACGTCGAACTGCCGCGCGAGATCGTCGGTGAGCGCGTCGACGAAACGGATGTCGTAGCCCTGCGCGGCCGCCTGCCGGCGGGCGAAGGACAGCATGCCCTCGGCCAGGTCGAAGCCGACGACCCGGCGCGCGCCGCGATCCTTGATCCAGCGCGCATACATGCCCGTGCCGCAGCCGAAATCGAGCACGTCCTTGCCCGACAGGTCGCCCAGCACGCCCATCACGCTCGGAATCTCGATGTCGCGGCGGAACGGCCAGCGCGCCATGTCCTCGTAGAGCGCGGCGAGCGTCTCGAACTGCGATGCGGCCGGATTCGTCATGGTCGGTCTCCCGAGGTCGAGCACGGTCCAGGGTGCCTCACCGTAGAGGCAGGACGGCCGGCTGGCGAGCCGTACGGCCGGCGGTCGTCCTCACCCCTCGCGCTGCGGGCGGTCGGGACGGCCCTTGCCGAAGGTGTAGCCGGTCTCCACCGCCGCCGTGCCGAACTTCTCGCGCAGCGCGTCGACGGCGCCTTCGGCCGCCGCGCGCTTCTGCGCCAGCGGGTCGACGAGGTCGGGCGGGTCGGCGCGCTCGCCCGGCGCCAGCTCGGCGACGCCGATGCCGAGCAGCCGGAAGCGCGTGCCGTCCGCCTCGCGCTTCAGCATCTCCAGCCCGGTGGCGAAGATGCGGTCGGCCAGCCGCGTCGGGTCGGCGAGGCGGCGGTTGCGCGTGCGGCTGCGGAAGTCGGCCGTCTTGAGCTTCAGGACGACGGTGCGGCCGGCCAGGCCGGCGCGCTTGAGGCGTGCCGCGACGCGCTCGGCCTGGCGGCGCAGCACCGGCACCAGGTCCTCGAGCGCGGCGAGATCGCGGTCGAAGGTGGTCTCCGACGACACGCTCTTGGCGGCGTGGTCGGCGACCACGGCGCGCGTGTCCTCGCCGCGCGCCAGCCGGTAGAGCCGGTCGCCCATCGTGCCGTAGCGCGCGATCAGCTGGCCGCGCTCCATGCGCTGGAGCTGGCCGATGCGCGTCACCCCGTCGCGCGCCAGCGTCTCGGCGAAGGCCTTGCCGACGCCCCAGACCAGCGTCACCGGCTTGTCGGCCAGGAAGCCCTGCGCCTCGGCCCGGCCGATGACGGAGAAGCCGCGCGGCTTGTCCATGTCGGAGGCCACCTTGGCGAGGAACTTGCAGTAGGACAGGCCGACCGAGACGGTGATGCCGATCTCGCGCTCGACCGCGCGGGCGAAGCGGGCGAGCACCAGCGCCGGCATGGCGCCGTGCAGCCGCTCGGTGCCGGCCAGGTCGAGAAACGCCTCGTCGATCGACAGCGGCTCGACCAGCGGGGTGAGGGCGCGCATCATGTCGCGCACCTCGCGGCCGACGCGGGCGTATTTCTCCATGTCGGGCTTGAGGACCACCGCCTCGGGGCAGGCCTGCAGCGCCTTGAACATCGGCATCGCCGAGCGCACGCCGTTGATGCGGGCGATGTAGCAGGCCGTCGACACGACGCCGCGCCGGCCGCCGCCGATGATCAGCGGCCGCTCGCGCAGCGCCGGGTCGTCGCGCTTCTCGATTGCCGCATAGAAGGCGTCGCAGTCGATATGCGCCAGGCTCAGCCCGCCAAGCTCGGGGTGGCGCACCAGCCGCGGGCTGCCGCAGGCCGCGCAGCGCCGCAGGGCGGGGGCCGCCGGTGCGAGGCAGTCGCGGCAGAAGCCGGCTGCGGGGTCGTTGACAGGCGCCGTCACGGGTGCGAACGTTCCACGAACATCTGGTCGGCCAGTATCGGCCCGCCGGGCCGCTTCGGCAAGCCGTCGCGCGGGCGCGCCGGCCGTTTCCAGCGATCGGTCGAGGCCGGGCCCCGGCCGGCGGGGCACCTGCTTCGGCCGCTGACGCGCTGTCGGCAATCGCGCGCCGCCTGCGGCCCGGCGGCCTCAGAGCCCCAGCGCGCGGGCGATCTTGGGCTGCGCCTCGGGCCAGCTTTCCACCGTGGTGATGCCGGCCGCCTCGAAGGGCGGCAGCAGGGCGCGCAGGCTGTTGTCGGCCATCAGGTGGAAGAGATGCGCGTCGGCCACCGTCTCGCGCGCCGAGATCAGGTTGCGCGGGATGTCGTCGACGAAGGCGACGGGCCGCGGGTGCGCGCCGCGCAGCGCCTTCAGCGCCGGGCCCTTGGCCGCCTCGGTGGTGACCAGCGGGTGGCACAGGCCGAGCGCCTCGAGATGGCCGCGGCGCACCGCGTGGTGGCGGTGCGGCATCGCCGTCAGCATGACGATCTCGGCCGGCCCGTCGAAGGCGGCGAGCGCCTCGGCCGCGCCCTCGGTCGGCATCTGCCAGTCGGCCTGGCTTGAGAAGAAGGCGTCCATCAGCTCGGTCACCGTGGCCGGCTCGGCCGGCCGGCCGCTGTCGACGGCGACCACGTTGCCATGCAGGCGGAAGCTGTCGAGCTTCAGCCGGTAGCCCATCGATTCCAGGAAGCGCGGGAAGGGGCGGATGAACTCCAGCACCACGTCGTCGACGTCGAGCACCAGCAGCGGCCGGTCGTCGGCGGCAAGGGCCGCGATCTGGCGCCGCGTCTCGGGATCGTCGCTCACGCCGACCAGCTCTCGTCGTTGCGGCGGCCGTGCGGCAGCGCCTCGAGCGCCCGCGTCACCCGCTGCGGCGGCGTGTCGGTGTCCTCGCAGAAGCGTAGCAGCGTCGGCTCGTGCGCGGCGATGAACTGCAGCACGCCGGCCAGGAAGCCCGGCTCGCGCGCCGCCCGGCGGATCGCCGCCGCCTCGATGCCGCTCATGGCCAGAAAGCGCGTCATCAGCTCCTCGTCGCGCGCCAGGAAGCCCAGCGCCTCGATCGCCAGGCGCTCGGCGGCCTCGCGTTCGGCGTCGCCCGCCGGCGGTGCGGATGTCGGCTGTCGGATCATGCGGCCTGTCTAGCCCAAAGCGCGCGGCCGGGCCAGAGCGCAAGCGTCGCGGGCCGCGGCGCTTGATCGCGCCGTTTCGTCGGCGGTAGTTTCCGATTCTTAAAGCAAACCAGTGTACCAACAGGCGCATGAGCCCCTCGTCCGGCAGGCACCGCGGGTGCGGCGACCGGCGCGGGAGGACGGGAGACCGATGGCCAAGAAGGTGATGATCGTCGAGGACAACGAGCTCAACATGAAGCTCTTCCGCGACCTGATCGAGGCGAGCGGCTACGAGACCGTGCGCACGCGCAACGGGCTGCAGGCGCTCGATCTGGCGCGCGAGAACCGGCCCGACCTCATCCTGATGGACATCCAGCTTCCCGAGGTCTCCGGCCTCGAGGTCACCAAGTGGCTGAAGGAGGACGACGACCTGCATTCGATCCCGGTGATCGCCGTCACCGCCTTCGCCATGAAGGGCGACGAGGAGCGCATCCGCCAGGGCGGCTGCGAGGCCTACATCTCCAAGCCGATCTCGGTGCCGAAGTTCATCGAGACGATCAAATCCTATCTGGGCGACGCCTGACGGCCGCAGGAAAGGCAGCCATGACCGCACGCATCCTCGTCGTCGATGACATTCCCGCCAACGTGAAGCTGCTCGAGGTGCGGCTGCGGGCGGAGTATTTCGAGGTGCTGACGGCGCATGGCGGCGCCGAGGCGCTGGAGCAGTGCGAGAACGGCGCCGTCGACGTCGTGCTGCTCGACGTCATGATGCCGGAGATGGACGGCTTCGAGGTCTGCCGCCGGCTCAAGGCCGATCCGGCGACCGCGCACATTCCCGTCGTCATGGTCACCGCGCTCGACCAGGCCTCCGACCGGGTGCGCGGGCTGCAGGCGGGCGCCGACGACTTCCTCACCAAGCCGGTCGACGACCTGCAGCTCATGACGCGGGTCAAGAACCTGGTGCGGCTGAAATCGCTGACCGACGAGCTGCGGCTGCGCGCGGCGACGACGCGCGACATCGGCATCGCCGCCATGCTGCGCGGCGCCGAGGAGACCGACGGGCGGCCGCTGGCCCTGCTGGTCGAGCCCGATGCGGCGGCGGCGCGCCGCTTCCGCCGGCTGGTCGGCACAGCCTGCGACGTCGAGGTGGTGGCCGATCCGCAGGCCGCGCTGTTCTTCGCCGCGGAAAAGGGCTGCGACTGCGTTGTGGTCGCCACCGGGCCGTCGGAGCACGATCCGCTGCGCGTCGTCTCGCAGCTCCGTGCGCTCGAACGCACGCGCTTCGTGCCGATCATGCTGATCGTCGGCGAGGGCGAAGAGGGGCGCATCCTGCGCGGCCTCGAGCTCGGCATCAACGACTATCTGGTGCGTCCGCTCGACGGCAACGAGCTCGTCGTGCGGCTGCGCGGCCAGTTCCGCCGCAAGCGCTACAACGACGCGCTGCGCGCCAGCGTCAGCCAGACGCTGGAATTCGCCGTCACCGATCCGCTGACCGGCCTGCACAACCGCGCCTATCTCGACACCCACCTGAAGGCCCTGGTGGCGCGCGCCGCCGACCGCGGCACGGCGCTGTCGGTGATGATCGCCGACATCGACCGCTTCAAGGCGATCAACGACACGCACGGCCACGACGCCGGCGACGCGGTGCTGCGCGAGTTCGCCGCGCGGCTGCGCGCACGCATCCGCGGCATCGACCTCGTGTGCCGCTACGGCGGCGAGGAGTTCGTCGTCGTCATGCCGGAGACGCCGGCCGGCCTTGCCGGCATCGTCGCCGAGCGGGTGCGCGGCGCGGTGGCCGAGCGGCCGTTCCCGCTGCCCGGCGGCGGCGAGATCGCCGTCACCGTCAGCCTCGGCGTCGCCTCGCTGACGCCGCCCGGCGATGCCGTCGCGGCGTTGATGAAGCGGGCCGACAGCGCGCTCTACGAGGCCAAGAACGGCGGCCGCAACCGGGTCGTCGCCGCCGCCGCGTGAGCGGTGCGGGCAGGGGCGTTTCGCCATGCCCGCGGCGGCCTTGGCGCGCGCCGTTTACCCTGATTCGAGCGAATCAGGGTGAAAGGTTAAGAAACTGTTGATTTTCATACGCTCTTGCGCGAGTGTCACGGTCAAGGGGAACGGGACCGGTACGAGGCGTCTGATCGGTCCCGAATTCCGGCAAACCCCATGATGCTCAGGTCCGCCGCATCTCCTGGGTCCGTGGGGTCGGCCGGTCGGCGCTGGTGCTAAGTGGCCTCCTCGTACCGCTGCCAGATGCCGACCGGCCCCCATTTTTTTCTCCACACCGGCCCGAAGCCGCGTTCGCTCGTCGCAGCCTGCCGCGCACCTGTGCGGCACCGGGCCGTCCGCGCGCGGCGGCCTGCGGCCGCACGAAAACGGCGCCGCCCGCGAAGGGACGGCGCCGCCATGTGCGATCGAGGGGGGGGGGCCGGGCGCGCCGGCCGGCGGCCGCTCTACTTGATCTTGGCTTCCCGGAACTCGACGTGCTTGCGCGCCACCGGGTCGTATTTGCGCTTGGTCATCTTCTCGGTCATCGTGCGGCTGTTCTTCTTGGTGACGTAGAAGAAGCCGGTGTCGGCCGTCGACAGAAGCTTGATCTTGATGGTCGTGGCCTTGGCCATGGCTCTGGTCCGTGAATTGTGTTGCAGGGCGCTGCGGCGCAGGATCCGCTTCGCGGCGCCGGCAGAAAGCTCGCGCGAGACATAACGGCAAAGCCCCGAATGTCAAGCCCGCGCCTTGAGCCGCCGACCGGCGACGACGATGTAGAAGGCGAAGAAGGCCGCCATCGTCGCGGCGAAGCCGTGCGGGCCGAGCGCATCCATGCCGAGGCCGATCGCCTGCGGCCCTACCAGCATGCCGATGCCGTAGCAGAACACGAAGGCGGCGTTGGCCGAGGCGAGGTCGCGGCCCGACAGGCGCGAGCCGAGATGCGCCAGGCCGACCGTGTAGAGCGCGGCGACCACGCCGCCCCACACGAACAGCACCGCCGCGCTCGCCATCCAGCGGCCGGGAAGCGCCGGCAGAACGGCCATGCCGGCAAGCCCGACCGCCGCGCAGGCGACGAGCAGCACGCGGCGGTCGGCCATGCGGTCGCTGAGGAGGCCGAGCGGGATCTGCAGCAGCACGTTGCCGAGGCCGATGGCGCTCAGCAAGAGCGCCGCCTCGGCTTCCGTGTAGCCGATGCGCACGCCGTAGACGGGAAACAGCGCGAAGCCGCCGGTCTCCACCGCGCCGAACACGAGCACGGCGGCGGTCGCCGACGGCACCAGCCAGACATAGGACAGAAAGCGCCCGCCGCTGCCCGCCTCGCCGCGCATGTCGGGGCTGGCGCGCCAGCCGGCCAGCACCGGCACGAGGGCGACCATCACCAGCGCGAAGGTGAGGCCGAAGGGCAGGAAGCCGTCGCTGCCGACCTGCGCGAACAGCCAGGGGCCGAAGGCGAAGCCGAGCGACAGCACCGTGGCATAGACGCCGAGCACGAAGCCGCGGCGCATCGCCGGTGCCGAGGCGCTGATCCAGAACTCCGACAGGATGAACAGCGTCGTCAGCGCCAGGTGCAGCAGCGCGCGCAGCGGAAACCACCACACGAAGGCCTCGGCGACGTAGAAGCCGAGGAACGAGAAGCCGGCGACGAGCAGCATGCCGGCCATGGTGGGCACGACGCCGAAGCGCACCGCCAGCGGCGTGGCGAGCGGCGCGGCGGCGATCGAGGCGAGGCCGGCGACGGCCGTGTTGAGACCGATCATGCTGGCCGAATGGCCGCGCCCCTCGAGGATGACCGAAAGCAGCGGCACGCTGAGGCCGAGCGCGATGCCGACGACGCTGATCGCCGCGATCGCCGCGGCGATGCCGAGCCAGCGCGTCCGCCCGTGGGAGCCTCCGCCATGTGCGCCTGGTATCGACACCATGACCGGCCGCTCCCGTCGTCAGATCTCGTCGCGCAGGAACTTGTTGTGTCGCATGTGGTAGAAGGGCACCGGCCGGCCCGGCTCGAGCGCCGGATCGGCGGCGAGCCGCTTTTCCAGGTCGCCGAGCACCGTCTTGGTGATCAGCGGGATGTCGGCCCGCATCGCCTCGGCGAGCGGCAGCCAGACCAGCTCCTCGAGCTCGTCCGTCGGGCCGCCCTCGGCGAGCTCCAGCGCCACGTCGTCGCGCCAGGCGGCGAGGAAGCGGGTGTCGAAGCGGCGCACCCGGCCGGGCGGCGTGATGGCGCGGGCGACGAAGCGCAGCCGGTCGAGCGCCGGGCGCACGCCGTGCTCGGCGAAGGCGCGCCATTGCGGGCTCTGCGTGTCGAAGGCGCCGCGCCGGCCGATCATCAGGCCGGCCTCCTCGTAGGTCTCGCGCACGGCCGACATGGCGATGGCGCGCGCCCGCGAGGCGGTGCGCTGGCGCACCGTGTCGATCAGCCGTTGCTCCTCGGCCGGGTGCAGGCCCGCCTCGATGGCGATGCGGGCGTCGGCCGGGTCGGTGCGCCCGCCGGGAAAGACGAACTTGCCGGGCATGAAGGCGTGCCGCCGGTGGCGCCGGCCGAGCAGCACGCGCACGGTGTCGCCGGCCCGGTCGAGCAGCATCAGCGTGCCCGCGTCGCGCGGCCGCATCGGCTTGCCGCCGAGCGCGAAGTCCTTCGATTCGGCCTTGTCGAGCTGGGCCCGGCTCAGACCTTCCATGCTGCGCTCGGCCATTGCGGCATCATTGCTCGGGATGCGTTTCGAGGGCCGCATGCTCGCCGCCGAAGCCGTGCATGTAAAGCGCCCACTGCAGGCCGATCACGGCGCCCTTCACCGGCTGGATGAGCGCCACCGACAGCGCCACGGTGAGCGGCACCCAGAGCGCCAGGTGCAGCCAGGACGACCAGTCCGTCGCCGCCTCGACGCCCATGAAGGCGGCGACCACGATGTGACCGACGATGAAGATCACCAGATAGGCCGGCAGGTCGTCGGCGCGGTGGTGGCCGATCGTCTCGCCGCAGGCGTCGCAGCTCTCAACGCTCTTCAGGAAGCGGCCGAACAGCCGGCCCTCGCCGCAGCGCGGGCAGCGGCCGGCCGCGCCGCGCCGCATGGCCGGCACGAGGGGGCGCTGCGGGCGCGCGGAGGCGGCCTGGCCGCCGAAGGTGTGTTCGCTCATCACTGTCTCCTTGTCCGCCGCTTCGCCGCGCCGCGCTGGGGCCCGCGCTTCTGCCGCTTCGCCTTGTGATACGAGCGCCGCCCGCCGGGCTGCGGCCGGGGCGGGCTCAGCATCTCGAAACGCATGCCGCCGGCGACCGGCGCCACCTCGACCAGCCGCACCGACACGGTGTCGGCGAGGCGGTAGCCGAGGCCGCTCGAGCGGCCGACCAGCGCATGATGCGCCTCGTCGAACACATAGTAGTCATCGCCCAATGTCGATACCGGAATGAAGCCGTCCGCGCCGTATTGCCGCAACTGCACGAACAGGCCCGCCTTGGTGACACCGGACACGCGCGCCTCGAACTCCTCGTCGAGGCGGGCCGACAGGTGGGCGGCGATCAGCCGGTCGACGGTCTCGCGCTCGGCCGCCATGGCGCGCCGCTCGGCGGCCGAGATCAGCGCGGCGGTCTCCTCCAGCCGCTCCTCCTCGGCCGGCGTCAGCCCGTCCGGCCCGAGGCCGAGCGCGGCGATCAGCGCGCGGTGCACGATCAGGTCGGCATAGCGCCGGATCGGCGAGGTGAAATGGGCGTAGCGCTTCAGGTTGAGGCCGAAATGGCCGATGTTCTGCGGCGCGTAGGCGGCCTGGCTCTGCGAGCGCAGCACCACCTCGTTGACCAGCTCCTCGTGCTCGGAGCCGGCGACCCGCGCCAGAATGCGGTTGAACTGCGCCGGCCGCATCTGCGCGCCGCGCGCCAGGCTGAGGCCGAGGGTCTCGAGGAACTCGCGCAGCGTCTCCTGCTTGGCCAGCGACGGGGCGTCGTGGATGCGGTAGACCAGCGCCTGGCGCCTGCCCTCCAGCGTCTCGGCCGCCGCCACGTTGGCCTGGATCATGAACTCCTCGATCAGCCGGTGGGCGGCGAGGCGCTCTGGCACGATCACGCGGTCGACGGTGCCGTCCGGCTTGAGCACGATCTTGCGTTCCGGCAGGTCGAGCTCGAGCGGCTCGCGCGTCGTGCGGCCGCGCGTCAGCACCGCATAGGCGTCCCACAGCGGCCGCAGCACCGCTGCGAGCAGCGGCTCGGTCTTGTCGTCGGGCGCGCCGTCGATCGCCGCCTGCGCCTGCGGGTAGGACAGCCTGGCCGCCGAGCGCATGATGACGCGGTGGAAGGCGTGCCGGACCTTGCGCCCGTCGGCGGCGAACGTCATGCGCACGGCGAGCGCCGGACGATCCTCGGCCTCGCGCAGCGAGCACAAATCGTTGGAGATGCGCTCGGGCAGCATCGGCACCACGCGGTCGGGAAAATAGACCGAGTTGCCGCGCTTCAGCGCCTCGCGGTCGAGCGGCGAGCCGGGCCGCACATAGGCCGCCACGTCGGCGATCGCCACGGTGACGACGACGCCGCCCGGGTTCTTCGGGTCGTCGTCCGGCTCGGCGTGCACCGCGTCGTCGTGGTCCTTGGCGTCGGCCGGGTCGATGGTCACCAGCGGCATGGCGCGCCAGTCCTCGCGGCCGTTCGCACCGGCCGGCGCGATCGCCTCCGCCTCGGCCAGCACCTCGGGCGGGAAGACGTGCGGGATCTCGTGCGCGTGGATGGCGATCATCGAGACCGCCTTCTCGGTCACCTGGTCGCCGACCACCGACACGACCCGCGCGCGCGGCAGCCCGTGGCGCGGGCCGCGCACCGGCTCGGCCTCGACCAGGTCGCCGTCGGACGCCGCGCCGAGCCCGCCCTCGAGCGCCAGCTCCGGCTTGCCGCGCTCGATCGGCACCAGGCGGTGCGTGCCGTCGGCCAGCCCGCGCACCACGCCGAGCACCGTCTGGCGCCGCTTCTCGAAGACCTTCATCACCCGCCCCGCATAGGCGGGGCCGGTGTCCGCGTCGCTCGGCGACAGCCGCGCCAGCACCCGGTCGCCGACGCCGGGCGCGGGGCCGCGGCCGGGCCGGCCGGGCCGGATGGCGACCAGCGTCTCGGCCTCGTCCGCGTCGACGTCACGCTCGGCCGGGCGGGCGATCAGCGCGCCGCCGGCGTCGCGCGAGACGATGTCGAGCACCATCACGCCCGGCAGGCTGCCGGGCCGCGCCAGCCGCTTGCCGCGCTTCTTGACGAGCCCCTCGTCCTGCAGCGCGGCCAGCGTGTCCTTGAGCCACACGCGGTCGCCGCCCTTGATGCCGAACGCCTTGGCGATCTCGCGCTTGCCGGCGCGGTCGGGATTCTCGGCGATGAAGCGCAGCACCGCCTCGCGCGAGGGCAGGCGGCTTTCCGCCCTGTCGCCGGCAGGCGCCTTGCGGCCGGGGGCGCGGGCCAAGCCGTCAGCCCTTCTTGCGCCCGCGGGCCGGTTTCTTGCCGCCCTTGGCCGCCTTCGCCGCGATCAGCTCGACCGCCTCGTCCATCGTCACGCCCTCGGGGTCCTTGCCCTTGGGCAGCGTCGCGTTGACCTTGCCGTGGTTGACATAGGGGCCGTAGCGGCCGTCGCGCACGGTGACGTTGCCGCCGCCGTCGGGATGCGGACCGAGGTCCTTGAGCGCGGCCGGCGTACGGCCGCGGCCGCCCTTCGACTTCTTCTCCGCGATCACCGAGACGGCGCGGTTGAGGCCGACGGTGAAGACGTCCTCGACCGTCTCGAGATTGGCGTAGCTGCCGTCGTGCAGCAGGAAGGGGCCGTAGCGGCCGATGCCGGCCGAGATCATCTTGCCGGTCTCCGGGTGCTGGCCCACGTCGCGCGGCAGCGACAGCAGCGCCAGCGCCTTCTCGTGGTCGATCTCCTCCGGCTTCCAGCCGCGCGGCAGGCTGGAGCGCTTGGCCTCCTTGCCTTCGCCGCGCTGCACGTAGGGCCCGAAGCGGCCGGAGCGCAGCGTGATCTCCTCGCCGGTGTGCGGGTCGCTGCCGAGCGGCTTGTTGCCGTCATTAGCCGCTTCCAGCGCCTCGTTGTCGCCGCCGGCCTCGCCGAGCTGGCGGGTGAAGCCGCAGTCGGGATAGTTGGAGCAGCCGACGAAGGCGCCGTAGCGGCCGAGCTTGATCGACAGCTTGCCCTCGCCGCAGCGCGGGCAGGTGCGCGGGTCGCCGCCGTCCTCGCGCGGCGGGAAGACGAGCGGCGCCAGCTCCTCGTTGAGCGCGTCGAGCACGTCGGCCACGCGCAGCTCCTTGATGTCGTCGACGGCGCCGGAGAAGTCGCGCCAGAAGTCGCGCAGCACCTCCTTCCAGGACAGCTTGCCGTCGGACACGCGGTCGAGCTTCTCCTCCAGGTCGGCGGTGAAGTCGTACTCGACATAGCGGTCGAAGAAGCTTTCCAGGAAGGCGGTCACCAGCCGGCCCTTGGCCTGCGGCGTCAGCCGGCGCTTGTCGATCGACACGTAGTCGCGGTCGACCAGCGTCTTCAGCGTCGCGGCATAGGTCGACGGCCGGCCGATGCCGAGCTCCTCCATCTTGCGGATCAGCGAGGCCTCGGTGTAGCGCGGCGGCGGCTCGGTGGTGTGCTTGGTCGTGGTGACCGTCTCGCGGGCTAGCGTCTCGCCGTCGTGGATTTCCGGCAGGCGCCGGTTCTCCTCGTCCTCGGCGTCTTCGTCCTTGTGCTCGGTGTAGGCGGCGAGGAAGCCGTCGAAACGCACGACCGAACCGGTCGCCCGCAACCCTGCGTTGCGCCCGTCGCCCGCGGCCTCGATCTCCACGGTGGTGCGCTCGATCTCGGCGGCCTGCATCTGGCTCGCCACAGCGCGCTTCCAGATCATCTCGTAGAGCCGCGCCTGGTCGGGGTCGAGCTTGCCGCGCACCGAATCCGGCGTGCGCGTGAAGTCGGTCGGGCGGATCGCCTCGTGCGCCTCCTGGGCGTTCTTCGCCTTGGTCGAATAGTGGCGCGGCTTCTCCGGCAGGTAGCGGGCGCCGAAGGTGTCGCCGATCGCCCGGCGCGCCGCGTCGAGCGCCTCCGGCGCCATCTGCACGCCGTCGGTCCGCATGTAGGTGATCAGGCCGGCCGTCTCGCCGCCGACGTCGATGCCCTCGTAGAGGCGCTGCGCCACCTGCATGGTGCGCGAGGCGGAGAAGCCGAGCCGCGAGGAGGCGGCCTGCTGCAGCGTCGAGGTGGTGAAGGGCGGCGCCGGGTTGCGCCGCGTCGGCTTGGCCTCGACGGACAGCACCCGGAAGGTGGCCGCTTCCAGCATCGCCTTGATGCCGTCGGCCTCCTCCTGGCTCTTGATGTCGAGCTTCTGCAGCTTCTTGCCGTCGAGCGCGGTCAGCCGTGCCTCGAAGCCGTCGTCGCGCGGCGTGCGCAGCTGCGCGGCGATCTGCCAGTAGTCCTCGCGCACGAAGCGCTCGATCTCGGCCTCGCGGTCGCACACCAGGCGCAGGGCGACCGACTGCACGCGGCCGGCCGAGCGCGCGCCGGGCAGCTTGCGCCACAGCACCGGCGACAGCGTGAAGCCGACCAGATAGTCGAGCGCGCGGCGCGTCAGATAAGCCTCGACCAGCGGCGCGTCGACGTCGCGCGGGTTCTTCAGCGCGTCGAGCACCGCCTGCTTGGTGATCGCGTTGAAGACGACGCGGCGCACCGGCTTGTCCTTGAGCGCGCGCTTCTGCCTGAGCACCTCGAGCACGTGCCAGGAGATCGCCTCGCCCTCGCGGTCGGGGTCGGTGGCGAGAATCAGCCCGTCGGCCTCCTTCACCGCGCGGGCGATCTCGTTGAGCCGCTTGGCCGAGGCGTTGTCGACGGCCCACGACATGGCGAAGTCCTCGTCCGGCCGCACCGAGCCGTCCTTGGGCGGCAGGTCGCGGACATGGCCGTAGGAGGCCAGAACCTTGTAGTCCTTGCCGAGATACTTGTTGATCGTTTTGGCCTTGGCGGGGGATTCGACGACGACGACGTTCATGAGCGGCAATTTTCCCCGGTCCGGCGCGGATGATCGGCGGCCGGCGGCTTCTGGTTTCGCGGTGCTGTGACATGGCGGCGCTTTGACTGGCGGTCAAGGGCGGCGGCCGAAATTCGCGCCGCAGCACCACCGGATACAACCATTGCGCGCATTTTCGAACCGTGCAATTTATAGACAATGCGCTGCACTTCGCTTCCCCTCTTGGTTGAAGGTGCCGCGGCCCCGGGGAACGCCGCAGAGGCGGGGCCGGCCGCGGCAGCGGGGAGCACGATCCGATGACGGACCAGCAAGAGCGCCGCCGGACAGCCACCCTCGACTACATGCAGGCGATGCTCGGCCAGTTGCGCGGCATGGCCGAGGCGGAGCGCTGCGACATGCTCGCCTACCTGATCGAGATGGCCTATGTGGAGGCCGGCGACATCCTGCGCGGCGAGCGGCCCTCACGCATCGTCGACGAGAAGCGAGACCGCGCCTCCTGAATGGCGCTCCAGCCGGCCGGCGAGGTCGAGCTCGAGCAGGATCATGAAGACCTGTGCGGGATGCAGGCCGGTGTGGCGGATGATCTCGTCGACATCGACCGGCGTCGGCCCCAGCGCCTCGACCACCCGGGCGCGGTCGTCGTCGCCGGGCGGCGGCGTGGCGGAGAAGTCGGGCGGCTCGTCGAGCGCGTCGGGCACCGGCGGCGGCCGGCCGGCGAGCGGCGCCACTTGGCTGACCACGTCGTCGATGCCGGTCACCAGGATCGCGCCCTGCTTGAGCAGGCCGTTGGTGCCGGCCGCGCGCGGGTCGAGCGGCGAGCCGGGCACGGCGAAGACGAGCCGTCCCATCTCGCCGGCCAGCCGGGCGCTGATCAGCGAGCCGGAGCGCCGCGCCGCCTCGACCACGACGAGGCCGAGCGCGAGGCCGGCGACGATGCGGTTGCGGCGCGGAAAGTCCTTCGCCCGCGGCTCCCAGCCGAACGGCATCTCCGAGACCAGCGCGCCGCGCGCGGCGATCGCCTCGCACAGGTCGACATTCTCCGGCGGGTAGGGGCGGTCGAGCCCGCCGGCGAGCGCGGCGATGGTGCCGGTGTCGAGGCTGCCGGTGTGGGCGGCCGCGTCGATGCCGCGCGCCAGGCCTGAGACCACGGCATAACCCTCGCGGCCGAGCTCGGCGGCCAGCCGGCGGGCGAACTTGATGCCGGCGAGTGAGGCGTTGCGCGCGCCGACGATGGCGACCGCCGGAAGCTGCAGCACCGCCGCCTCGCCCTTCACCGCGATCAGCGGCGGCGGCGCGTCCATGTGGCGCAGCACCGGCGGATAGTCGGCCTCGCCGACGGCGACGAAACGGGCGCCGAAGGCGGCCGCGCGCGCCATCTCGGCCTGCGCCTCGGCCTCGCTGGCGATGCGCGGTCGGCGCGCCGAGCCGCCGCGCGCGGCCAGCTCCGGCAGCATGTCGAGCGCGCTTTCGGCCGAGCCGAAGCGGTTGATGAGGTCGCGGAAGGTGGCCGGGCCGACGCCTTCCGTGCGGATCAGGCGCAGCCAGTTGAGCCGCTGGCGGTCCGACAGGCGGCGTGCCGCCCCGCCGGACGGCGGCGTCACCCCTTGGCTCCGATGCGTGATTCGGTGCCGGCGGCGAGCCGGGCGATGTTGGCGCGGTGCTTGACGAAGACGATCAGGCTCATCAGCGCGAACAGGATCGCGGCATCCGCGTCGCCCATCAGCACGAGCGCGGCCGGAACGGCGAGTGCGGCCACCAGCGCGGCGAGCGAGGAGTAGCGGGTGACGAAGGCCGTGCCGAGCCAGGCCAGCGCGAAGACCAGCGCGGCCGGCCAGGCGATCGCGATCAGGACGCCGAGATAGGTCGCCACCCCCTTGCCGCCGCGAAAGCCGAGCCAGACGGGAAACAGATGGCCGAGAAAGGCGCCGAAGCCGGCCGCCAGCGCGGCCGGCGGGCCGTAGAGCGCGGCCAGCAGCACGGCGATCGCGCCCTTGCCGGCGTCGAGCGTCAGCGTCAGCGCGGCCAGTCCCTTGTTGCCGGTGCGCAGCACGTTGGTGGCGCCGATGTTGCCCGAGCCGATCGTGCGCACGTCGCCGAGCCCGGCCATGCGCGTCAGCAGCAGGCCGAACGGGATCGCCCCCAGCAGGTAGCCGAAGACGAGACCGGCGATCAGCATCGGCAGCGCGTCGGACCAGACGGCCTCGGACATGGCAACGACCCCCGAAAAGACCCGCCGGCGCGCCGCATCCTCCTGCCGGGACGCCGGGCGCTGACGGCTGATGAAGCGACGCATCGCCGTGGCCGGCCGTCATCGGCCCGCCCGCGCGATGCGCTAGAGACGGAACACTGTGCGGCCGGCCACCAGGGTTTGCAAGACCCGGCCCTGCAGCCGCGCCCCCTCGAAGCAGGTGTTCTTCGACAGCGAGCGGATGTCGGCCTCGCGCAACAGCCACGGCTCGTCCAGGTCGACGACGGCGAGGTCGGCCGGCGCGCCGGGGCGCAGCGTGCCGCCGGGCAGGCCGAACAGCCGCGCCGGCGCCGTCGCCATCGCCTCGACCAGCCGCATCAGCGGCACCTCGCCGTTGTGGTGCAGCCGCAGCGCGGCGGCGAAAAGCGTCTCGAGACCGATCGCCCCGGCCGCCGCGTCGGCGAAGGGCAGCCGCTTGGTGTCGACGTCCTGCGGGTCGTGCGACGACACGATGACGTCGAGCGTGCCATCCTTCAGCGCCTTGACCATCGCCAGCCGGTCGGCCTCCGCGCGCAGCGGCGGCGACAGCCGGAAGAAGGTGCGGTACTCGCCGACGTCGTTCTCGTTGAGCGACAGGTGGTTGATCGACACGCCCGCCGACACGGCCGCGCCGTCCGCCTTGGCGCGCGCCACCGCACCGGCCGACAGCGCGGTGGAGATCTTGGCCGCGTGATAGCGCGCGCCGGTCAGCCGGGCGAGCATCAGGTCGCGCTCGAGCGGGATCGCCTCGGCCTCGCGCGGAATGCCGGGCAGGCCGAGCCAGCTCGCCGTCAGCCCCTCGTTCATCACGCCCGAGGCGGCGAGGTCGGGGTCCTGCGTTTCCTGCGCCACCAGGATGTCGAAGTCGCCGGCATAGGTCATCGCCCGGCGCATCACCAGCGCGCTCGACAGCGTGGCGCGACCGTCGGTCAGTGCCACCGCGCCGGCGCCGGCCAGCAGGCCGAACTCGGTCAGCTCCGCGCCCTTCAGGCCCTTGGTCAGCGCGGCCGCCGGGAAGACGTTGACGACCGCCGTCTCGCGCGCCGTGCGCAGCACGAACTCGACCAGCGCGACGTCGTCGATGGCCGGCTGGGTGTCCGGCATCATGACCAGCGAGGTGACGCCGCCGGCGGCCGCCGCGCGGCTCGCCGAGGCGATGGTCTCGCGGTGCTCCGCACCCGGCTCGCCGATGAAGACGCGCGCGTCGACCAGGCCGGGGATCACCGCCGCGCCGGCGCAGTCGACGATCTCCGCGCCCTCCGGTGCGCCCTGGCCGCGCGCCTCCGGACCGGCGGCGCGGATCGTGCCGTCCTCGACGATCACAGCGCCGCGCGCGTCGATGCCGCGCGAGGGGTCGACGACGCGGGCGTTGTCGAACACCGTGACGCTCATTGGACGTCCTCCGCCCGGCGCGCCGCGATCAGCGCCTCCATCACCGCCATGCGCACGGCGACGCCCATCTCGACCTGCGCCTGGATCACGCTGGCCGGGCCGTCGGCGACCTCCGAGGCGATCTCCACGCCGCGGTTCATCGGCCCGGGATGCATCACCAGCGCGTCCGGCCGGGCCGCCCTGAGCTTGTCGGCGTCGAGGCCGAAGAAGCGGAAGTACTCGCGCACGGACGGCACGAAGGAGCCGGCCATGCGCTCGCGCTGCAGCCGCAGCATCATCACCACGTCGGCGTCGGCCAGGCCCTCGGCCATGCCGTGGAAGACCTGCACGCCCATCTGCGCGGCGCCGGCCGGCAGCAGCGTCGAGGGCGCCACCACGCGCACGGCGGCGCCGAGCGCGTTGAGCAGGATGATGTTGGAGCGCGCCACGCGCGAATGCAGCACGTCGCCGCAGATCGCCACCGTCAGGCCCGCGATGCGGCCCTTGGCGCGGCGGATGGTCAGCGCGTCGAGCAGCGCTTGGGTCGGATGCTCGTGCGCGCCGTCGCCGGCGTTGACGACGGCGCAGCCGACCTTCTGGGCGAGCAGCGCGGCCGCTCCGGCCGAGGCGTGGCGGATCACCAGCAGGTCGGGATGCATGGCGTTGAGCGTCATCGCCGTGTCGATCAGCGTCTCGCCCTTGGAGGTCGAGGAGCGCGCCACGGCCATGTTCATCACGTCGGCGCCGAGCCGCTTGCCGGCCAGCTCGAAGGAGGACTGGGTGCGCGTGGAGGCTTCGTAGAACAGGTTGATCTGCGTGCGGCCGCGCAGCGCGTCGCTCTTGCGCTCGCCGGCCTGCGCGCGCGCGGCCGCGGCGTCGGCGCGGTCGAGCAGGAAGGTGATGTCGGGCGGCGAAAGCTGCCGGATGCCGAGCAGGTGGCGGTGGCGGAACGGCGTGGAATCCGGGGCGGCGGTCATCTCGAGGAGCGGCTATAGGCGGCCCGGCCGCCGCCGGCAAGCCGCGCCTGTGCGCGGCACCGTGTCTTCCCCGGTTTTTCTTGGCGTGCGCCCCCGGCCTCTGGTTATAAGGGGGCCGGCGCGCCGCGGACGGCCCGGGCGCGTGGCGTTCGAGAGGAGCATGCGTGACCGACGAGGTTATCAACCAGCCGCCGCCGATGACCGGCACCAATGCCTGGCGCGGCGACCCGCTTCTTGTCCAGCTCGCCGAGGACTTCGCCGACCCCGTGCGCCGCGACCTCGATGCGCTCGGCCGCTTCGTGCGCACGCCGGAGGCGGTCGATCTCGCCCGCCTCGCCAACGCCGAGACGCCGGTGCTGCGCACCCATGACCGCTACGGCCGGCGCGCCGACCTGGTCGAGTTCCATCCCGCCTACCACGCGCTGATGCGCCGCTCGGTGGCGCTCGGCCTGCACGCCTCGGTGTGGGAGGAGAGCAACGCCGAGAAGGGCCGCCGCCACCAGATCCGCGCCGCCCGCTTCTACATGATGGCGCAGCTCGAATGCGGCCATCTGTGCCCGATCACCATGACCAGCGCCTCGCTCGCCGCGCTGATGGCCAGCCCCGAGCTCTATCGCCGCTGGTCGCCGCTGGTGACGACGCGCAAATACGACCATTCGCACCGTCCGGCCGGCGACAAGACCGGCGTCACGCTCGGCATGGGCATGACCGAGAAGCAGGGCGGCACCGACCTGCGCGCCAACACGACGCGGGCCGAGCCGGCTAGCGACGGCCGCTACCGCATCACCGGCCACAAATGGTTCATGTCGGCGCCGATGTGCGACGCCTTCCTGGTGCTCGCCCAGGCGCCGGAGGGGCTGTCGTGCTTCCTCGTGCCGCGCATCGCCGAGGACGGCACCGGCAACGGGCTGCATTTCCAGCGTCTCAAGGACAAGCTCGGCAACCGCTCGAACGCCTCCTCGGAGGTCGAGTTCGTGGCCGCCGAGGCCGACATGGTCGGCCGCCCGGGCGAGGGCGTGAAGACGATCATGGACATGGTGACGCTGACGCGGCTCGACTGCGCGGTCGCCTCGTCGGGCATCATGCGCACCGCGCTCGCCGAGGCGGTGCATCACACGCGCCACCGCCAGGTGTTCGGCAAGCCGCTCGTCGACCAGCCGGTGATGACGCGCGTCCTGGCCGACATGGCGCTCGACGTGGCGGCGGCCACGGCGCTGTCGTTCCGCCTGGCGCGCGCCTTCGACGAGGCGGCCGACAGCCGCGCCGAGGCCTCCTTCGCCCGCGCGCTGACGCCGGCGGTGAAGTACTGGGTGTGCAAGATCACGCCGGCGCTCACCTACGAGGCGATGGAGTGCCTGGGCGGCAACGGCTACGTCGAGGAGGCGCCGATGGCGCGCCACTACCGCGAGGCGCCGCTCAACGCCATCTGGGAGGGCTCGGGCAACGTCATGGCGCTCGACGTTCTGCGCGTCCTCAACCGGGCGCCCGGCCTGTTCGAGGAGGTGCTCGACGGCATCGGCCGCGATCTCGGCGAGGTCGGGCAGGGCACCATGGAGGTGCTGCGCGCGGCGATGCGGGTGTGCCAGTCCGACGAGGGCTCGGCGCGCATCCTCACCGAGCAGCTCGCGCTGGCGGCGGCCGCCGCCGAGCTGCGCCGTCTCGGCGCCGGGCGCATCGCCGACGCCTTCGTGGAAACCCGGCTGGCCGGCCAGTGGCGCGCCACCTACGGCATGCTCGACGCCCGCTTCGACGCCGGCGCCATCGTCGACATGCTCTACCCCGAGGCGAGCTGAGCGGTCACCGACAGGACGAGCGGAATCGTGAAGAAGGCGATCGCCGTCTGCAGCGTCACGACGGCGGCGTAGAAGCCGGCGTCACCGCCGAGCTGGCGGGCCAGAAGATAGCCGTTCATCGCCGTCGGCACCGCCGCGCACAGGCCGAGATAGTGCAGCTCCGGCCCGCGCACCCCGAAGCCGACGGCGATCGAGATCAGCAGCAGCGGGAAGACGGCGAGCTTGAGCGCCACCGCGATCCACATCGAAAGCCGCGGCCGCAGCACGTCGCCCGGCCGCAGGCCGGCGCCGATCGCCAGCAGCCCCATGCCGAGCGCCGCCCGGCCGACCAGGTCGAGCGTCTCGTTGAGCGGGCCGTAGAGCCCGAACGGCTGCCAGCGCACCGCCAGCGCGGCGAGCGAGGCGAGAATCAGCGGATTGAGCGCCAGCCCGCGGAAGACGCGGCGCCAGCCGCCGCCGGTCTGCGCGAAACGCGTGACGACGAGCACCGAGGCGGCGTTGACCGGCACGATGATGACCGCCATCACCAGCGCCACGACCGCCGCGCCGGCCGGCGGAAACAGCTCCTCGGCGATCGCCAGCGCCATGAAGCCGTTCCAGCGCAGCCCGGTCTGGAACAGCGAGGAATACTGCGACCGGGCGACCAGGCCGCTCGCCCGCAGCGGCGGCCACAGCGCCAGAAGCAGCACGATCATCAGCGCGATGGCGGCGAGCAGCGCGGCGAACAGCGCGTCGAGCCCCAGGCCCGAGAAATCGGCGTTGACGATGGTGACGAACAGCAGCGCCGGGTAGAGGAACCAGAAGCCGAGCTGCTCGAGGCCCGGCCACGCGGCGTTGTCGACGCCGGGAAACCGGCGCAGCAGGTTGCCCGCCGCGATCAGCAGGAAAATCGGCAGGATGCTTTCGAAGACGGCCGGCATGGTGGTCCGCTGCTGTTAGGCCGGCCGCACGCGCCTGTAAAGCGCGACCCGTGCTCCGTTAACCTTAACGAATGGTATGCGTTGCGGGCGCGCGGCGCGGCGTCCACTGTCGCAGCACGAGGAAAGGATACGATGGCGCGCCTCTTCACAGCCCTGCTCATGATCTACTGGACGATCGCCTTCGCCCTGGCGGTGACCGGCGGCCTCGATCGCGTTGCCGGGCCGGTCTCGACCGGCCTCGGCGCGGTGTCGGGCGGCGGGCTCGTTCTGCTGCTCGGCGGCGGGCTGGTGGCGGCGCTGTTCCTCTGGGCGGCGGTCAGCCTGCTGTTCGAGCGCTGCGTGGAAGAGGGGCACTCGCTCGCCCTGGCGCGGCTCGCGACGGTGGGCGCGCTGGTGCTCCTGGTCGGCGCGCAGGCGGCCGGCCTGTCCGTCTTTGCCGATCAGGCGCAGGCCGCCGTGGTGGCCGCGCTGGTGGCGAGCTACGTCGTCGTGCTGCTGCGCGGCACCGGCGAGGCGCGTCCGGCCGACGCGGCCGGCCGCGAAAGCCGCGCCACCGCCCGGCTGATGGCGCTCGGCGCGGCGCATGCCAGCGTCCTGGGGCGGCGCGGCACCTGGCAGGGGGCAGGGCCCGAGGGGCACGGCTGATGCGCTACATCCTGATCTTCTGGGCGCTGCCGCTCGGCCTGTTCTGGGGCTGGTACTTCCTGTCCTACAACGACATGCACTTCGGCTACCTGTTCCTCAGCCGCGCCGTGCACGACCTCGCCTTCGATCTCTACGGCCAGATGCTCGGCATCGACCCGGAGATCATTCCCGGCCTGGTCGCCAAGGCCTGCGTCGTCGACACCGGGCTGATCTTCGCCATCTACGGCTTCCGCCGCCGCCGCGCGCTGATCGGCGGGGTGCGCGGCCTGCGCGCGCGCTATTTCGGCGCCCGTTCCCTGCCCAGCGCCTGAAGCCGGTCGAGCGCCCCTTGCAGGATGAAGGCGGCCGCCGCCGCGTCGATGCGCGCGGCGCGCCGGGCGCGCGACACGTCCATCTCGAGAAGCGCGCGCTCGGCCGCCGCCGTCGACAGCCGCTCGTCCCAGAAGGCGAAGGGCAGGTCGGTCAGCCGCGCCATGTTGCGCACGAAGGCCCGCGTGGCCTGCGCCCGCGGGCCTTCGCTGCCGTCCATGTTGACCGGCAGGCCGACGACGACGCCGCCGACCGCATCCGTCTCGAAGGCCGCCAGCAGGGCCTCGGCGTCGCGCGTGAACTTGCGCCGCGCAATGACGCCGCGCGGGCTGGCGAGCGACAGGCCGCGGTCGGACACCGCCAGGCCGATCGTCTTGGTGCCGAGGTCGAGCCCGGCCAGCGTCGCGCCGGGCGCCAGCGCCTCGGCCAGCGCCGCGATGTCCACCACGGTCATCGTCGCATCCCCCTTTTGACAGCGTCGCGCGGACCACTATCCTTGCCGCCGACGTTCAGCGAGGAGGTTTTCCCATGCAGCTCACCTGGTACGGCCATTCCACCTTCCGCGTCGAATCGGGCGACGCCAGGATCCTGATCGACCCGTTCCTGAGCGGCAATCCGTCGTGGGACGGCGGCTGGGAAGGGCCGGCCGAGGGCGTCACCCACGTGCTGCTGACGCACGGCCACAACGACCATGTCGGCGACACGCTCGACATCCTCAAGGCGAGCGGCGCGATGCTGGTCGCGGCCTACGAGGTGTGCATGTACCTGGTCGGCCAGGGCGCGGCGGAAGACCGCATCAACCCCGGCAACCACGGCGGCACCGTCGACTGCGGCGGCTTCACCACCACCTTCGTCAATGCGCTGCATTCCTCCTCCTTCGGCGGCGACGGCGGCGGCAACACCTATCTCGGCAACCCGCTCGGCCTGGTGCTGCACTTCCCGGGCGACAAGACGCTCTACCACATGGGCGACACCGACATCTTCGGCGACATGGCGCTGATCAACGAGCTGCACGAGCCGAAGATCGGCCTGGTGCCGATCGGCGACCGCTTCACCATGGGCGGCGCCGTCGCCGCGCTCGCCTGCCGCCGCTTCTTCAAGTTCGAGACGGCGATCCCGTGCCACTACGGCACCTTCCCGATCATCGACGCGAGCGCTGAGACGTTCGTCGAGGGCATGAAGGGCACGGACACCGACGTGCTGGTGCCCAAGATAGGCGAGCCGGTGACGCTGTAGCCGCGCCGCGCGGCGGCGCCGCGCGTCTGCGCTGTTGCGTGCCGGAGCCGCCGCCAGTATAGCGCACGGGCGGTCCTGCAGCGTTTGCAGGCGAAGTGGACACCATTTCGCCGTTCGCAATCGCGTCAAAGCAATAACTTGGAGCCGGTCTGCGATTCCGTGAAAAGCAGATCGGCTTCGGGAAGCAGCCTTTCGGAGAGCACGATGTCGGTCGACAGGGACACGGTCAAGCGCGTGGCGCATCTCGCACGCATCGCCATCGGCGAGGACGATGCCGAGCGCATGACGGGCGAGCTCAACGCCATTCTCGGCTTCGTCGAGCAGCTCGGCGAGGTCGACGTGACGGGCGTCGAGCCGATGACCTCGGTGATTCCGATCGCCATGAAGAAGCGCCGGGACGCCGTCACCGACGGCGGCCGCGCCGCCGACATCCTGGCCAACGCGCCGGCCAGCGAGGAGGGCTTCTTCCTGGTGCCCAAGGTCGTGGAGTAGGCGGTGGCCGCCCCCGACCGCCGCGGCTGCGCGCGCTGCGCAGCCGGGCCCGGCCATCGCGGCGCGCCGCGGCCGGACTATCCTTCCAGGGCGCCGAGCGGCGCCGACGCAGCCCGAACGGACGCCCGATGAGCGAACTCACGAACCTGACGATTGCCGAGGCGCGCGCGCGCCTCGAGAAGCGCGAGATCACCGCGGCCGAGCTGACCGACGCCTATCTGGCGGCGATCGAGGCGGCCAATCCGACGCTCAACGCCTATGTCGCGGTGACCGCGGACAAGGCGCGCGCCATGGCGGCGGCCTCCGACGCGCGGCTGGCCGCCGGCACGGCCGGCGCGCTCGAGGGCATTCCGCTCGGCGTCAAGGACCTGTTCGCCACCGAGGGCGAGCACACCCAGGCCGGCAGCCACATCCTCGACGGCTTCCGGCCGCCCTACGAATCGACCGTGACGGCCAATCTGTGGGCCGACGGCGCGGTGATGCTGGGCAAGCTCAACATGGACGAGTTCGCCATGGGCTCGTCGAACGAGACGTCCCACTACGGCCCGGTCGTCAATCCGTGGCGCGCCGAGGGCGACGACAAGGCGCTGGTGCCCGGCGGCTCGTCGGGCGGCTCGGCGGCCGCCGTGGCCGCCTGGCTGTGCGCCGGCGCGACCGCCACCGACACCGGCGGCTCGATCCGCCAGCCGGCCGCCTTCACCGGCACCGTCGGCATCAAGCCGACCTACGGCCGCTGCTCGCGCTGGGGCACGGTCGCCTTCGCCTCCTCGCTCGACCAGGCCGGGCCGATCGCGCGCGACGTGCGCGACGCGGCGATCCTGCTGAGGTCGATGGCCAGCGTCGACGACAAGGACACGACCTCGGCCGACGTTCCGGTGGCCGACTACGAGGCGGCGATCGGTCGCTCGGTGAAGGGCATGCGCATCGGCATTCCGAAGGAATACCGCATGGACGGCATGCCCGGAGAGATCGAGGCCGTGTGGCAGCAGGGCATCGCCTGGCTGCGCGCGGCGGGGGCGGAGATCGTCGACATCTCGCTGCCGCACACCAAATATGCGCTGCCGGCCTACTACATCGTCGCGCCGGCCGAGGCCTCGTCCAACCTGGCCCGCTACGACGGCGTGCGCTACGGCCTGCGGGTGCCGGGCCGCGACCTTCTGGAGATGTACGAGAACACGCGCGCGGCGGGCTTCGGCGCCGAGGTCAAGCGCCGCGTCATGATCGGCACCTACGTGCTGTCGGCCGGCTACTACGACGCCTACTATCTGCGCGCCCAGAAGGTGCGCACGCTGATCAAGAAGGATTTCGAGGACGTCTTCGAGGCCGGCGTCGAGGCCATCCTGACGCCGGCGACCCCGTCGGCCGCCTTCGGCATCGGCGATCAGGACATGGCCGCCGACCCGGTCAAGATGTACCTCAACGACGTCTTCACCGTGACGGTGAACATGGCCGGCCTGCCGGGCATCGCTGTGCCGGCGGGGCTCGACGGCAAGGGCCTGCCGCTCGGCCTGCAGCTCATCGGCCGGCCGTTCGACGAGGAAACGCTGTTCGCCACGGCCCACGTGCTGGAGGAGGCGGCCGGCCACTTCGCGCCGCGGCGCTGGTGGTAGCCGCGCCCGACACCGAACCCGTCATCTCGCCGGCTGCCGTCGGCAGCCGCATCCTGATCCGCCGCACCGGCGACGGCACCGGAATCTACAACCCGGCGCGCCGCTCGCTGCCGATGATCCTGTTCCTGCTGGTCTGGCTCGCCGGCTGGGGCGCGGGCGAGTATTTCGTCCTCGCCACCATCGCCGAGGGCGCGCCGCTGCCCGTCTTCCTGTTCCTCGCCCTGTGGCTGGTCGCCTGGACGGTCGGCGGGCTCACCGTCGCCGCGGGCATCGCCTGGCAGGTGGCCGGCAGCGAGCGGCTGTTCCTGCTCGACGACGGCGTGCTCGTCGCGCAGTCCGGCATCGGCCCGTTGCAGCGCCGGCGGCTCTACGAGGCCGCGCGCATCACCGGCCTGCGGCTCGTCGACCGGCGCCGGGCGGGCGGCGTCTACGGGCCGACCGCCGGACGCATCGGCTTCACGCTGGACGGCAGCGACCACACGGTCGGCATCGGCCTCGAAGACCGCGAGGCGGAGGCGGTGCTGGTGCTGCTGCAGGAATTCGTCGCCCGCTTCGCCGCGCCCGACGAGCCGCTCGCCGCCGGCGCGGCCGACGGCTGAGCCGGCCGGGACGGGAGGCGGCGCCGTGTTCTTCGTCCTGTCGAAGGTCTTCTGGGCGCTGGCGAGCCCGTTCTCGCTGTCGCTGATCCTGCTTGCCGCGGCGCTCGTCCTGCTCGCCGCGGGCTGGCGGCGCACCGCCGCCGGCGCGGTCGGCGGCGCGTTTCTGATCCTGGCGCTGGCCGGCTGGACGACGCTCGGCGCGCTCCTCATGCATCCCCTGGAGGACCGCTTCGTCCGGCCGCCGACGCTGGCGGGACCGGTCACCGGCATCGTCGTACTCGGCGGCGGCCTGGAAGGCGGCGTCAACCGCGTGCGCGGCGGCTACGAGCTCAACAGCGCCGGCGACCGCTTCGTCGAAGCCGCCGCTCTCGCCCGCCGCCATCCGGACGCGCGCGTGCTGGTGACGGGCGGCACCAGCGCGCTGCTGCTCGAAGGCGAGGGCGACGCGGCCACCGCGCCGCGCCTCCTGGCCGCGCTCGGCGTGGCGCGCGAGCGGCTGCTGCTCGACAACGCGGCGCGCAACACGCACGAGAACGCGGTCAACGCGCATCGGCTGGCCGACCCGGCGCCGGGCGAGACCTGGCTGCTCGTCACCTCGGCCTTCCACATGCCGCGCGCCGTCGGCGTCTTCCGCGCCCAGGGCTTCGCCGTCGTGCCGTGGCCGACCGACTACCGCACGAGCGGCGCCGAATGCATCGGGCCGGCCGAGGACAACGCGCTCGACTCGCTCGAGAACACCTCGCTCGCCATCCGCGAATGGATCGGCCTTGTCGCCTATCGGCTGACGGGGCGCACGCGCACGCTGCTGCCAGCTCCGCGGGAAGCGCCGGACGACGCCGCGAATTCGCCACACCTGTTGACGAATGGTGAACGGCGCGAACAAGCCAAGAACTTGAAATAAAAGAATCTTTTCCGGCCGCTTCGGTCCGCTGTCCCGTTTGCGCCCCGGCCTCGCCGCATTTGCGGTTGCAGGCGCGCTGCAGGCGGAGTATCCGGACGCCGTGACGGTCGGCGTTGCGCGAGCGAATCGCCCCCGACCCGACGACAACAAGCACGGGATAATCATGGACGACAGCGTTCACAAATCCTGCTGGGGCGTCACCGCCAAGGCAGTGATCGGTTTCGCCGGCATCATCCTGCTCGCCTGGCTGTTTGCCGGGGCCGAGACGGCAGCGGTGGTCGCTGCCTCGAGCTGACGTCTCGAAAGGGTCCGGCGCGTTCCCGGGCGAAGGGGCAACCGGTTCGCCACCGGGAGACGGATCGGAACGACGCATCAAGGCCGCTCTGCGATTCGGCCGAAACGCGGAGCGGCGACAGAGACGGGCAGGGCGCGGCGGCAACGCCGCGCCTTTCCTTTGGCGCCGTCGCCGCGCCGGCCCATGTCGCTGGCCGACGACGCGCCGTCGCGGCCAGGCCCGGCATCCGCCGGCCGGCTGGAGCATGGTGCGGCCGGATGCGCGGCCGGCGGCGCCAAAGCGTTTCCAGGCGAAGTGGGAACCGGTTCGCCGTCCGGAAACGCGTCAAGCCAACAAGCGTTTCCAGGCGAAGTGGGAACCGGTTCGCCGTCCACAAACGCGTCAGGCCAAAGCGTTTCCAGGCGCAGTGGAATCCGGTTCGCCGTCCACAAACGCGTCGAAACAAAAAGCTGGAGCCGATCTGCGATTCCGTGAAACCAGAACGGTTCTGGACGCGGAGAAGGCGACCGGCAAGGCCACGGTCATCGGTAAGTGGCTTCACGCCGCTCGGCATCATGGTCTAAGGATCGGGCCGCGGGCCCGCGCCCGTGCGATCTGGAGGCGCTGCATGTTCCTGTCGGTATTCGAGCTGTTCAAGATCGGCATCGGCCCGTCGAGCTCCCACACGATGGGGCCGATGACGGCGGCCCGCCGCTTTCTCGACGAGATCGCCGGCGACGACTGGCCGCGCCCGGCCGGCGCACGGGTGGCGCGGCTTGCCGTCAGCCTGCACGGCTCGCTCGCCTTCACCGGCGTCGGCCACGGCACCGACCGGGCGGTCATCCTCGGCCTGGCCGGCGAGACGCCGCTGACGGTCGATCCCGACCGCACCGAGGCGATGCTCGCCGATATCGCCGCCGCGCGGCGCGTCGCGCCGCCCGACCATCCGGCCTACCGCTTCGATCCCGAAAGCGATCTGCTGCTCGACCGCAAGACGCCGCTGCCCGGCCACGCCAACGGCATGGCCTTCAGCGCCTTCGATGCCGACGACCGGCTGCTGCTGCGGCGCGTCTACTATTCCGTCGGCGGCGGCTTCGTGGTGTCGGAGGAGGAGCTGCAGGCGCTCAAGGCGGCCGGCGACCGGCCGCCGGCGACCGACGTGCCCTATCCCTTCGCCAGCGCGCGGCAGATGCTCGACATGGCGGCCGCCAGCGGCCTGTCGATCGCCGAGATGAAGCGCGCCAACGAGGAGACGCGCATGTCGCGCGCCGAGCTCGACGCCGGGCTCGACCGCATCTGGCAGGCGATGCACGCCTGCATGGAGCGCGGCCTGTCGCAGGACGGCACGCTGCCCGGCGGGCTCAAGGTGCGGCGCCGCGCACGCCAGCTTCACGACCGTCTCGAGGACGAGTGGCGCACCAACCGGCCGAACCCGCTGCTCGCCAACGACTGGCTGTCGGTCTACGCCATGGCCGTCAACGAGGAGAACGCCGCCGGCGGCCGCGTCGTCACGGCGCCGACCAACGGCGCGGCCGGCGTCGTGCCGGCGGTGCTGCGCTACTGGCAGCGCTTCCACGTCGACGCCGAGCATGGCGGCATCCGCGACTTCCTGCTGACGGCGGCGGCCGTCGGCGGCATCGTCAAGCACAACGCCTCGATCTCCGGTGCCGAGGTCGGCTGCCAGGGCGAGGTCGGCTCGGCCTCGGCGATGGCGGCGGCCGGGCTCGCCGCTGTGATGGGCGGCACGCCGGCGCAGGTCGAGAACGCCGCCGAGATCGCGCTCGAGCACCATCTCGGCATGACCTGCGACCCGGTCGGCGGGCTGGTCCAGGTGCCGTGCATCGAGCGCAACGCGCTCGGCGCGGTCAAGGCGGTGACCGCCGCCTCGCTCGCGCTCAAGGGCGACGGCACGCATTTCGTGCCGCTCGACGCGGCGATCGAGACCATGCGCCAGACCGGCCACGACATGAGCGAGCGCTACAAGGAGACGAGCCAGGGCGGGCTGGCCGTCAACGTCATCGAATGCTGAGCCGCCCTGTGGAGAACCGCTGCCGCGCGTTGACCGGGCGCGCCGCGCCATTACATCCTCGGCCATGGCCCTCAACCTGCTGAAACTGTGTGTCGGCTGCGACAGCGTCGAGGATCTCGAAGGCTGGATCGCCCACCGGCTGGAGGAGAAGCGGCGGCGCGGCGAACCGGCCGAGAGCATCCACACCACCCGCATGGTGCCGAAGCGCCGCGACGCGTTGCTCGACGGCGGCTCGCTCTACTGGGTCATCAAGGGCACCGTGCAGTGCCGCCAGCCGCTGATCGACATCCGCCCCTTCACCGATGGCGAGGGCGTCGGCCGCTGCCGGCTGGTGATGGCGCCGCAGCTCGTGCGCACCGCCTTCCAGCCGCGCCGGCCGTTCCAGGGCTGGCGCTACCTGCGGGCCGAGGATGCGCCGGCCGACCTCGCCGCCGGCGGCGACGAGGACCTGCCGCCGGCGCTGCATCGCGAACTCGCCGAGCTCGGCTTGCTGTAGCGCTGCGCGTCCGCCGGTCTGTCCGGCCGCGGACACACTTTACCATGGCTGGAAGCCGTCCCCGCCGCAGCGTTGAAAAAAGCCGCGAAAGCAGGCATCTTTCCAGCGGGTGTGGAGTACGGCCATGTGGGAGACGGGCTTTTCGGCGAAGCCGGCCGCATCGGATCGCGGCAACGCGCATGTCATCGTGTGCGGCAACGAGAAGGGCGGCTCGGGCAAGTCGACCACGGCGATGCACATCGCCGTCGCGCTTCTCAAGCAGGACCACCGCGTCGCCACGGTCGACCTCGACGGCCGCCAGCTCTCGCTCACCCGCTATGTCGACAACCGCCGCCGCTGGTCGGCCAGGGGCAGCCTCGACCTCGCGGTGCCGCAGCACTTCCACGTGCCGCCGGCGCGCCGCGACAGCGTCAGCGACGCCGAGAGCGAGGAGTTCGCCCATCTCAGCCGCATCATCGCCGAGATCCAGACCGCGCACGACTTCGTGGTCATCGACACGCCGGGCGCCGACAGCTTCCTCAACCGGCTGGCCCACCGCATCGCCGACACGCTGATCACGCCGATCAACGATTCCTTCATCGATTTCGACGTGCTGGCGCGCGTCGACCCGCTGAGCCACGAGATCGTCGAGGTCTCGCAGTATGCCGCCGCCGTGCGCGAGGCCCGGCGCGAGCGCCGCCGCACCGACGGCACGGTGCTCGACTGGGTCGTGCTGCGCAACCGCATGTCGAGCATCACCTCGCGCAACGAGCAGAAGATCGACCGCTGCCTGCGCGACCTGTCGATGCAGCTCGGCTTCCGCATCGCCGACGGCATCTCCGAGCGCGTCATCTTCCGCGAGTTCTTCCCGATCGGCCTGACGGCGCTCGACGATTTCGAGGAGCACGTGCTGGGCTCGAAGCCGACGCTGTCGCATCTGGCCGCGCGCCAGGAGATCCGCCAGCTCCTGTCGGCGCTGCGCCTGCCGACCGACGAGCGCGGCCATCGCCGTGCCGATGCGCGCCGGCGCTATGCCGAGACCGTCAGCCGGCCGCTCGCCATGCCCGACATATTCGCCGGGTAAAACCGCCGCGCGGCCGGCCGCGGGCGCTCGCGCCGGCTTGCAACCGCCCGCGTTGCGCCACATCTTCTGGCCATGGGTGACAGGAACACACCAACGACGACCGGCCGACGCGGCGACCTCGCGCAGAAGCGCTCGAGCGCCGGCGACGTCGAGACCTTTCTGCGCCAGGCGCGCGCCATCGCCACGCCGGCCGGCAAGGGCGGCGGGCGGCTGGTTCTCGCGCTCGACGCGACGATGAGCCGGCAGCCGACCTGGGATCTTGCCTGCGCGCTGCAGGCGCGCATGTTCGATGCCGTCGGCGGAATCGGCACGCTCGACGTCCAGCTCGTCTATTTCCGCGGCTTCGGCGAGTGCCGCGCCTCGCGCTTCGTGCGCGACACCGAGGCGCTGAAGAACCTGATGACGCGGATCGACTGCCGCGGCGGCCGCACGCAGATCGGCAAGGTCCTGTCGCACGCGCTCAGGGAAAGCCGCCGCGGCAAGGTCAACGCGCTGGTCTATATCGGCGACGCGATGGAGGAGCCGGTCGACGATCTGGCCGCCAAAGCCGGCGAGCTCGGCCTGCACGGCGTGCCGGTCTTCCTGTTCCAGGAGGGCGGCGATCCTGTCGCCGAGACCGCCTATCGCGAGATCGCGCGGCTCTCCAAGGGGGCCTATTTCCGCTTCGACCGCAATTCCGCCGACACGCTGGCGAAGCTTCTGTCGTCGGTCGCCGTCTATGCCGCCGGCGGCCTCGCCGCGCTCGAGGCGCGCGACCGGCCCGAGGACCGGCTGATGATCGGCCACATGCGGTCCGGCAAGGACCGATGACCGTCCCCTTCATGTTCTTCGCGCTGCTGCTCGTCGGCTTGCTGGCGGCGCTGATGCTGGTGAGGACCAGTCCGGCGCGCATCGCCGGCACGCTGCGGCTCGTCGGGCCGGTGCTGCTCGGCGCGGCCGGCGGCATCCTGCTTCTGGCCGGGCGCGCCGGCGCCGGCGCCATGCTGATGTCCGGCGCGCTCGCCTGGTATGGCGCGCAGCGCGGCAAGCGCGGCGCCCGGCGCAGCCCCGGCCAGCGTTCGAGCGTACGCTCGGCGGCGCTGGAGATGGAGCTCGATCACGACAGCGGCGCGCTGCGCGGCACCGTTCTGACGGGCCGCTACCAGGGGCGCGACCTGTCGGACATGCAGCTCGGCGAGCTGCTGGCGCTGCACGGCGAGATCGCCGGCGACGCGGAGAGCCGGCAGCTACTCGAGGCCTATCTTGACAGCCATTTTCCCGTCTGGCGCGAAGGCGCGAATGCGCACGAGCGCGATAGGCAGGGCGGCACGGCGACTGCGGGCGCCATGACTAAGGAGGAGGCCTACCAGATCCTTGGTCTTGAAGCCGGCGCCGCTCCGGCGGAGATCCGCAAGGCGCACCGCCGCCTGATGCAGCGCCTGCATCCGGACATGGGCGGCTCGTCTTTTCTGGCGGCGCGCATCAACGAGGCCAAGGACATCCTGTTGTCCGATCACGACTAGCTCTCCTTCGACGACAGACTTTTCCAGGAGGAGGGAGGAGGACGGCGCCGGCGCCTCAGCGGGCGACGGCGTAGCAGGAAATCCCCTTGCGCTTGAGCGCGTTGCAGGTGTCCCACGCGGCGTCCTTCGAGGCGAAGCCGCCATAGCGCGCGCGATGGTAGGTGACGCCGCCCTTTTCGAAGGTCTCGGTGAAGCCGGTCGCCTGGGCGAGCAGCGTTCCGACCTGGTCCTTGGTGGCGTCGAGGAAGGCGCGCGCTTCCGCGTCGGACGGCATCGAGGCGACCTGCACGACCCAGCCGCTCGGCAGCCGGCTGCCGGCCGCCGGCTGCGGCTCCGGTTCGGCCTGCACGGCGGCGGTCACCGGCGCGGCGGTCGTGGAGGCGGTGCGCACCGGGTCGACCGGCTGCGGCGGCCGCTTCGGCTCGACCAGCGGCATCGGCACCGTCGCGGCCGTCTCGGCGGCATAGGCGGTGACCACGGGGGCGGGGGCCTGCGGCCGGCTGGTCGGCAGCGGCACCTGGTTGCCGGGGATCATGCCGGCGACGAAAGCCGGCGTGCCGCCCTTGTCGGCGACCAGCAGCCGGTCGCGCCCGGTCGAGGCCTTCGGCAGGTAGCGGCGCAGCAGGTCGGTCATGTGCGCGTTGCGGCTGGCGCCCGAGCGCCCGCCCATCACCACCGCGACCACCGAGCGGTTGCCGTCGACCACCGAGGTGACGAGGTTGAATCCCGAGGCGCGGATGTAGCCGGTCTTGATGCCGTCGACGCCCTTGACGCGGCCGAGCAGGCGATTGTGGTTGCCGTAGCGGCGGCCGCCATAGGTGAAGGAGCGCGTCGAGAAGTAGCCGTAATATTTGGGATGGTGCTCGCGCAGCGCCAGGCCGAGGCGCGCCATGTCGCGCGCCGTCGTCTTCTGCCGGCTGTCGGGCAGGCCGTGCGCGTTCTTGAAGGTGGTGCGGCTCATGCCGAGCTGATGCGCCTTTTCCGTCATCAGCCGCGCGAAGCCGTCCTCCGAGCCGCCGAGGAACTCGCCGACCGCCGTCGCCACGTCGTTGGCCGACTTGGTGACCAGCGCCTTGATGGCGTTCTCCACGGTGATCGTGCCGCCGGCGCGCAGGCCGATCTTCGACGGCGGCTCGGCCGCCGCCTTGCGCGACACGGGAATCCGCGTGCCGAGCGAGATGCGCCCGCTCGAGAGCGCCTCGAAGACCATGTAGAGCGTCATCATCTTGGTCAGCGAGGCGGGGTAGCGATAGGCATCCGCGTTGTCGGCATAGAGCGTCTTGCCGGTCTTGGCGTCGATCACCAGGCCGGCATATTTCGGGTTCGCCGATGCGCCGCCGGCGGCCGAGACCACCAGCGCGAACGCGACGAGAAAGACAGGGACGATCTTGCGGGAAAGCCGGAACGGCCCGGCGAGGTGAGCCAACCCCATACGCACTATGGCACCCATTGGACGATCGTGTTGCAGATGATGCGGCAGTGCCGCGCCTTTCCCGCAACCCTAGGGGCCGGCACGTTACCAATCCGTTTATGGTAACCGTGTGGTTGATGGGTTGGCTGCGACTTTATGCGCATTCGACCGATCGGCCGCCGGCGGCCGTGATCCGGCCGGCTTGACAAATTGTGCAGTGCACACTAAATGATGCCGCATCGCACAAACAAGGGCCGCCCGCGATGCGCGGCCGGCAAGGAAGGCACCGATGTTCCAGTTCGACCAGATCAGCAAGATGAGCAAGGAGCTGATGGACAGCTCCCTCGAGAGCTTTGCCGCCATGTCCAAGGGCCTGCAGGCGATCAACGTCGAGGCGGCCGAGTATTCCAAGCGCTCCTTCGAGCAGGGCACCGCCAGCTTCGAGAAGCTGGTGTCGGCCAAATCGCTCGAGAAGGCCTTCGAGCTGCAGAGCGATTTCGCCCGCCAGGCCTATGAGGGCTTCGTCGGCCAGACCAGCCGCATGGGCGACCTCTACGCCGACATGGCGAAGGACGTCTACAAGCCGTTTGAGTCGGCCCTCGCCAAGGCGAAGTAGGCTCCGGCAGCCGGTTTCAGCCGTTCCGGGGCGCTTCGGCGCACCCGGCAAGGCCCGGTCGCGCAGTGCGCGGCCGGGCTTTTTTGCGCTGCGCGCGGCCTTGCCGGGGCCAATCACGCGGATTTGCCGCCGCCGCCCCTTCCGGCCGTATTGTCAGCGGCTGCGAAGGCCTTAAAATTATCGCATGAGTGCTTACATCTCGGGTCCGAGGTCAGGCGAAGGCGAAAGGGTATCTGGGGTTTTGACGACCGACGGGGAAGCCATGCGAGGCCGGTTCGTGCGCATGCAGGATGGCGAAGGCGATGGCGATGGTGGCGGCCGCGGCACCGCGGTGATCACCAAGACGAAGACGAAGACCAAGAAGCCCAGCCTGTACCGCGTCCTGCTGCTGAACGATGACTACACGCCGATGGAGTTCGTCGTCCACGTGCTGGAGCGGTTCTTCCAGAAGGACCGCGAGGCCGCGACCCGCATCATGCTGCACGTTCACAACCACGGTGTCGGCGAGTGCGGGGTCTATACATTCGAAGTGGCCGAGACCAAAGTGTCCCAGGTCATGGACTTTGCCCGTCAGCATCAGCATCCGCTGCAATGCGTGATGGAGAAGAAGTGAGGTACTAATGCCGGCTTTCTCGCAAGGCTTGGAGCGCGCTCTCCATCAGGCGCTGACCTACGCGAACGAGCGCCATCACGAGTACGCGACGCTCGAGCATCTGCTGCTGGCGCTGATCGACGACGCCGACGCGGCCGCGGTGATGCGCGCGTGCAACGTCGACCTGGACGAGCTGCGTCAGACGGTGCTGACCTATGTCGACACCGAGCTCGACAACCTGGTGACCGGCTACGACGAGGATTCCAAGCCGACCGCCGGCTTCCAGCGCGTCATCCAGCGCGCCGTCATCCATGTCCAGTCGTCCGGCCGCGAGGAGGTGTCCGGCGCCAACGTGCTCGTCGCCATCTTCGCCGAGCGCGAGAGCCACGCCGCCTACTTCCTGCAGGAACAGCAGATGACGCGCTACGACGCGGTCAACTACATCAGCCACGGCATCGCCAAGCGGCCGGGGGCGACGGAGGCGCGCACCCCGCGCGGCGCCGAGGAGGACCAGCCCGGAACCGCCGGCACCGAGGCCGAGGAGGGCGCCAAGAAGAAGCAGCAGGACGCGCTGTCGGCCTACTGCGTCAACCTCAACGCCAAGGCGCGCGCCGGCCGCATCGACCCGCTGATCGGCCGCGCCTCGGAGATCAACCGCACCATCCAGGTCCTGTGCCGGCGCTCCAAGAACAACCCGCTCTATGTCGGCGATCCCGGCGTCGGCAAGACGGCGATCGCCGAAGGCCTGGCCAAGCGCATAGTCGAGGGCGAGGTGCCGGAGGTGCTGAAGGGCTCGACCATCTTCGCGCTCGACATGGGCGCGCTGCTGGCCGGCACGCGCTATCGCGGCGATTTCGAGGAGCGGTTGAAGCAGGTCGTCAAGGAGCTCGAGGAGTTCCCCGGCGCGGTGCTGTTCATCGACGAGATCCACACGGTGATCGGCGCCGGCGCCACCTCGGGCGGCGCGATGGACGCCTCCAACCTGCTCAAGCCGGCGCTGTCGTCGGGCACCATCCGCTGCATCGGCTCGACCACCTACAAGGAGTTCCGCCAGTTCTTCGAGAAGGACCGGGCGCTGGTGCGCCGCTTCCAGAAGATCGACGTGAACGAGCCGACGGTCGAGGACGCGATCGCCATCATGAAGGGGCTGAAGCCCTATTTCGAGACGTTCCACAAGGTGCGCTACACCAACGACGCCATCAAGGCGGCGGTGGAGCTGTCGGCGCGCTACATCTCCGACCGCAAGCTGCCGGACAAGGCGATCGACGTGGTCGACGAGACCGGCGCCTCGCAGATGCTGCTGCCCGAATCGCGGCGCAAGAAGACGATCAGCGTCAAGGAGATCGAGACGACGATCGCCACCATGGCGCGCATTCCGCCCAAGACGGTGTCGGCCGACGACGAGAAGGTGCTGGCCGGTCTGGAGACCGAGCTCAAGCGCGTCGTCTACGGCCAGGACCAGGCGATCGAGGCGCTCGCCTCGTCGATCAAGCTCGCCCGCGCCGGCCTGCGCGAACCGGAAAAGCCGATCGGCTCCTACCTGTTCTCCGGCCCGACCGGCGTCGGCAAGACCGAGGTCGCCCGCCAGCTTGCCGCCTCGCTCGGCGTCGAGCTGCTGCGCTTCGACATGTCGGAGTACATGGAGCGCCACACCGTCTCGCGGCTGATCGGCGCGCCGCCCGGCTATGTCGGCTTCGACCAGGGCGGCCTGCTGACCGACGGCATCGACCAGCATCCGCACTCGGTTCTGCTGCTCGACGAGATCGAGAAGGCGCATCCCGACCTGTTCAACATCCTGCTGCAGGTGATGGACCACGGCAAGCTGACCGACCACAACGGCAAGCGCATCGACTTCCGCAACGTGATCCTCATCATGACCACCAATGCGGGCGCCGCCGACCTCGCCAGGCCGGCCATCGGCTTCGGCTCGTCGAAGCGCGAGGGCGACGACATGGAGGCGATCAACCGCATGTTCTCGCCGGAGTTCCGCAACCGGCTCGACGCGGTGATCCCGTTCGGTGCGCTGCCGGTGCCGGTGATCCACCAGGTGGTGCAGAAGTTCGTCATGCAGCTCGAGGCGCAGCTCGCCGAGCGCCGCGTGACCTTCGACCTGAGCGACCGGGCGATCGCCTGGCTCGCCGACAAGGGCTACGACGAGCGCATGGGCGCGCGGCCGCTCGGCCGCGTCATCCAGGAGCACATCAAGAAGCCGCTCGCCGACGAGGTGCTGTTCGGCAAGCTGAGGAAGGGCGGCACGGTGCGCGTCGACGTCGGCCCGAACGAGGCCGGCGAGGACGTCCTGGTGCTCGAGGCGCTGCCCGACGAGGCGCCGGTCAAGCCGAAGCGCGAGGCGCCGCCGGCCAAGCCCGCGGCGAAGAAGCCGGCGCGCAAGAAGCCGAAGGCCGCCAAGCCGAAGGCGCCGCCCAAGCCAAAGGAGCTGCCCAAGCGCTCCATCGTGCCGCAGCTGCCGCGCAAGTCGTAGGCCGCGGCCGGCCGACGCCACAGGCTCGCGAGGCGGGGCCGGCGCATGCGCCGGCCCCGTGTCGTTTCGGCCCGCGCGCCCGCGCGCCGGCCGCTGGTCCAAGCAAAAGCGGGGCGGCGGGCATGGCCGCGCCGGCCGTCGCTTGCTAGAGGACGGTGTGTTCCGAGGGAATCGGAACGGGCGTTCTATCGATTTGCGGTCGCATCGTCGTTTGCGCAAAGCCGGCCCCGCTCATTTCGCGCGATGCTCTGCAGCATGCTTGCCGCAGGGCGTGCGGCGGTCCTCTTCGGCCGGTCGGCCCGGCCGATCGATCGTGCTGCAAGCGGGCGACCGGGCAGAGCCAGGGAGAGGGATCGTGGTGCCGTTCGACCGACGCGTGGCGCGACCTCGTCCGACGGCCGTCGCGCGTGCCGCCGACCGGAGCGCCCGTTGAGCGCAGCCGGACGATCCGCCCCGGGCCGCCTGCGCTGGTTCCTGCGCGGGGCGGCCGCCTGCTTCTCGATTCCCGGCCTGATCCTGGCCAGCGCCTTCGTCGGCTTTGCCGGGCTGGCGCGCGAGGCGGGGCTGACCCTCGCCCAGACGGTGTTCATGACCGCCACCGTGTGGGCGCTGCCGGCCAAGGTGGTGCTGGTCGGCGCGGTGATCGCCGGCAACGGCCTGCTCGCCGCCGCCTTCGCGGTGGCGTTGTCCTCGGTGCGGCTGACGCCGATGGTCGTCTCGCTGGTGCCGGAGATGCGCGCGCCGCGCACCCGCGGCTGGGTGCTCTACCTGTTGTCGCACTTCATCGCCGTCACCTCCTGGGTGATCGCCATGCGGGCCTTCCGCGACATTCCGCGGCCGATGCGCACGGCCTATTACGGCGGCCTCGGCGGCACGCTGGTGGCGATCAACGTCGGCGTGGTCGCTATCGTCTTCGTGATCGCCGAAAGGCTGCCGCCGCTGGTCTCGGCCGGCCTGTTCCTGCTGACGCCGCTCTACTTCCTCACCTCGCTGTGGGGCTCGGCGCGCGAGCGGGCGAGCCATGTCGCGATGCTGGTCGGCCTGGCGCTCGGGCCGCTGTTCCACCTGATCGTCCCCGACCTGGCGCTGCTCGCCGCCGGGCTGACGGGCGGCGGTCTGGCCTATGCCTGGCACCGGATGCGCAGGGGGCGCCCGTGACCTTCGAGGCGATCGACGCGTGGTGGTGGCCCTACGCCTTCATCCTGCTCGCCGGCTGGCTGGCGACCGATGCCTGGCGCTTCCTCGGCGTCTATCTGGGCGGCCGCATCGCCGAGGAATCCGACCTTCTGGTGCTGGTGCGCTGCATCGCCACGGCGCTCGTCGCGGCGGTGATCGCCAATCTGGTGGTGTTTCCCAACGGCGCGCTGGCCGGCGTGCCGCTCGCCCTGCGGGTCGGCGCGGCGGCGGCCGGCTTCGTCGCCTATCTCCTCGGCGGCCGGCACATCATCGTCGGCGTGCTGGCCGGCGAGGCGGCGCTGTTCGCCGGCATGGCGCTGCTGTGAGGCGCGTCAGCCGGCGTCGGCGAGCGCCGCGCGCAGCGTCTCCGCCTGCGCCTTGAGCCTGTCCTGATCGGCCATCTCGCCGGTGTGCGGGCGCAGCGGCACCCCCTCGAAGCGCGGGATGACGTGCACGTGCAGGTGGAAGACCACCTGGCCGCCGGCCGGCTCGTTGAACTGCTGCACGGTGATGCCGTCGGCACCGAACGCCGATACCGCCGCGCGCGCCACCGTCTGCGCGGTGCGCATCACCGCGGCCAGCATGGCCGGGTCGGCATCGAGCAGGTTGCGCGCCGGCATCTTCGGGATCACCAGGCAGTGGCCGTCGCCGCGCGGCATGATGTCCATGAAGGCCAGCGTGTCCTCGTCCTCGTAGACCTTGTGGGCGGGCAGTTCGCCGCGCAGGATCTTCGCGAACACGTTGTCGTCGTCGTAGGACTGGGTCATCTGCGCCTCGCGCTTGGTCGGTTGCCGCCGCTGTTTTCGGCGCTAGAGTGGCGCCCGTCAAGCGAGCCGGGGGCGGTCGTGGCGGACGGCCGGACCCCGCACGAGGCGAAAGGGCGCGGCCGTGATCTATGTCTATCTGACCGTGGCGATCCTCTTCGAGGTCGCCGCCACGACGGCACTCAAGCAGACCGACGGCTTCACCCGGCTGACCCCCTCGGTCATCACGCTGGTCGGCTACGGCCTCGCCTTCTACTTCCTGTCGCTGACGCTGCGCGTCATGCCGGTCGGCGTCGTCTATGCGCTGTGGTCGGGCATGGGCATCCTGGCGATCACGGCGATCGGCTGGGTGTGGTTCCGCCAGACGCTCGACTGGCCGGCGCTGGTCGGCATCGGCCTGATCGTCGCCGGCGTGCTGGTCATCAACCTGTTCTCGAAGACCGTCGCGCACTGAGCGCGGGCCGGGTGCGTCAGCCCTTGCGGAAGGGCGCGTGCGCCTGGAGCAGCCGGCCGATCTCCGCCACGTCGCGCCGTTCATGCTCGAGATAGTCGGCGACGGCCCGCCGCAGGCCGGGATGCGCCAGGTGGTGGGCCGAGCGCGTGGTGACCGGCACGTAGCCGCGCGCCAGCTTGTGCTCGCCCTGCGCGCCCGCCTCGACGCGCTCGAGCCCGTGCGCGATGGCGAACTCGATCGCCTGGTGGTAGCACACCTCGAAGTGCAGGAAGGGATGGTGCTC
Source organism: Aquibium sp. A9E412 (assembly GCF_030398335.1). Lineage (GTDB taxonomy): Bacteria > Pseudomonadota > Alphaproteobacteria > Rhizobiales > Rhizobiaceae > A9E412. The sequence goes on along the minus strand of NZ_JAOAOP010000001.1, from coordinate 133,487 downwards.
CAGGCAGCCCCAGTTGCGGCCGTAGAGCGCGTGCGAGCCGATGAAGTTGATCGCCCCGGCGATGGCGCGTCCGTTGCGGCGCGCCGCGACGACGAGCACGTCGTCGGCCATGCGCTCGCCGATCAGCGAGAAGAAGCGGCGGTTGAGATAGGGCCGCCCCCACTTGCGGCTGCCGGTGTCCATGTAGAAGGCGTAGAAGTCGTCCCACACCGCTTCGGTGAGGTCGCGCCCGGTCAGCCAGTCGATGGCGATGCCGGCTTCCACGGCCGTGCGCCGCTCCTTCTTCAGCGCCTTGCGCTTGCGCGAGGCGAGCGAGGCGAGGAAGTCGTCATAGCTGGCATAGCCGCGGTTGAGGAAGTGGAACTGCTGGTCGGTGCGCAGCAGGAAGCCGGCCGCGTCGAGCGCGGCGATGTCGGCCTCCTCGGCGAAGGTGACGTGCGCGGACGACACGCCGAGCCGCCCGGTCAGCGTCTTCAGCCCGTCGGCGAGGGCGGCGCGCACGGCGCCCTCCGGCGCGCCGTCGCGCACCAGGAGCCGCGGCCCGGTGACCGGCGTGAACGGCACCGAGGCCTGCAGCTTGGGATAGTAGCGCCCGCCGGCGCGCTCGAAGGCGTCGGCCCAGCCGTGGTCGAAGACGTATTCGCCCTGGCTGTGCGACTTCAGATAGCAGGGCAGGGCACCGATGAGCCGCCCGTCGGCGTCGTCGAGCCTGAGATGCTGGCCGAGCCAGCCGGTCTGCCGCACCGCGCAGCCCGAATCCTCCAGCGCGCTCAGAAAAGCGTGCGACAGGAACGGGTTGTAGGGTCCCGGGCCGCCGCGCGCCGTGCCGGCGAGCGTCGCCCATTCGCCGGGCTCGAATGCGCCGAGGCTGTCGTTGACGGTGATCGTCACCGCCGCCCCGTCGTCCGCCGCCTCGCCTTTGCCCACGCTCATCAGCGGCTAGATATCGCTGCGCCGCAACACGGCAAGGCGGTCAAGGGACAAAGCCCTCGAAGGTGATCTGGTCGGCGTGCGCGGCGCTGTGCGCGGCGGTCGCCGCGTCGCGCACCGTCCAGCTTATCACCGGCATGGCGAGCCGCTGGCGGACGAACCCGACGAAGCGGTTGGGCAGATCGGCGACATGGTAGGAGGTGAAGGCGATACCGTGCGCCAGCATCGCGAAATGCGCCTCCACCGCCTCGTCGTCGCGGCCATGGGCGGTCAGCCCGACCGGCCGGTCGTCGATGCGCGCGGCCAGGTCGCGCACCAGCCGCGGCGCGAACGACATCACCGCCGCCGCGCCGCGATAGCGCGCCAGAAGCGCGGCGACCGCGGCCGGCAACGGCTCGTCGTGGCCCTCGGCCGCCTTGAGCTCGATCACCAGCGGCACCCGGCCGGCGACCTCGGCCAGCATGGCGGCGAGCGTCGGCACGCGGTCGGCCGTGCCGCCGACGGCAAGCTGGCCGAGCGCGGCCGCGCTGCGCTCCCACACCATGCCCTGCGTGCCCGTCAGCCGCTTCAGCGCGTCGTCGTGGAAGACGACGGGCGTGCCGTCGGCGGCGAGCTGCACGTCGCACTCGATCGGATAGCCGGCCGCGCAGGCGGCCGCGAAGGCCGACGGCGTGTTCTCCCAGCGTGTGCGGTTGAGGTCGTGCAGCCCGCGATGGGCGATCGGCCGCCGGGTCAGCCATTCGATTGCCGCCATGCCGCTCAGTCCGCCTCGATCAGCGCCTCGATCTCGACCGGCGCCTCCATCGGCAGCGAGGCGGTGCCGACCGCCGAGCGGGCGTGGCGGCCGCGTTCGCCGAGCGCCGCGACCAGGAAGTCCGAGGCGCCGTTGGCGACGAGGTGCTGCTCGGAGAAGTCGGGCGTCGAGGCGACGAACACGGTGATCTTGGCGATCGCGCGAATCCGCTCCAGGTCGCCGAGCGCGGCGCGCGCCTGGGCGAGCACGTTGACCGCGCACCATTTGGCCGCCAGCTTGCCCGCTTCCGTGCCCAATTCGCGCCCCAGCACGCCCATCGCCATCAATTTGCCGTCCTTGATCGGCAACTGCCCGGAGGTGACGAGCAGGTTGCCGATCCGGGTGAAGGGAACGTAGTTGGCCGCCGGCGCGGCGGCCTGCGGCAGCTCGACGCCGAGTTCGAGCAGCCGCTTTTCGATGGTCCTCTCCATGGATACCCCCGGTCTTCGGTGATGCGCTGGCGCGCCGGCCTCAAGGCTTGCGTCACGGCCGCCGCGGTGCTTTGACCGTGATACAGGAACACGGGCCGCTGCGACAGGCCGGCCGAAGCGGAGTTTGCCGAATGCGCAGTTGGCGCCCCCTGATTCTCACCGCCACCGGACTGCTGGCCGCGGTGCCCGGCGTCGCCGTGGCCGGCGGCCTCGTGCCGCACCGCGCCGTCTACGATCTGGAATTGGAGCGCGCCAGCGACCGCTCGGGCATCGGCGCGATCTCCGGCCGACTCGCCTACGAGTTCTCCGGCTCGCGCTGCGCCGGCTACACGGTGACCTTCCGCCACGTCGCCGAGATCCAGACCGACGAGATCGCCCGCATCACCGACCAGCAGACGACCACCTTCGAGAGCGGCGAGGGCGATCTGCTGCGCTTCGCCACCCGCTCCTTCGTCGACCAGTCGCTCGAGTTCGAGAGCCGCGGCACCGCACGCGCCACGCCCGAAGGCACCGAGGTCAGCCTGGAAAAGCCGGAGGCGGGTACCTTCACGCTGCCGCCGGCGCGGTTTCCCACCGCCCACCTGCTCGAGCTCATGGAGAAGGCGGCCGCCGGCACGACCTTCTACGAGGCGCCGATCTACGACGGTTCGGGCGACGCCGACGAGGTGATGACGACGACGGTGGTGATCGGCAAGCCGGAGACGCTGGCCGCCGACGCGCCCGAGCACGCGGTGCTGGGGGAGCTGGCCGACGAGCCGTTCCGGCCGGTCACCATCGCCTATTTCGACGCCGCGAGCACCGGCGGCGAGCAGACGCCGAGCTACCATATCGGCTTCAAGCTCTACGACAACGGCGTCAGCGCCGACCTGACGATGGACTACGGCGAGTACGCCATCGCCGGCCGGCTGGTCGACCTGGCGACCTTCGAGCCGGACGCGGAGTGCGCGCCGGACTGACCGGCGCGCCGCCGCCGGGCGGCGCTTGCATTGGCCGGCGGTTGCCTCTATATGCGCCGGCATTCCACACACGGACCATGGTATCTGACCGGGAGACATCCGGCTGACGCCTCCGGTGGCGGCGCTGCCGCCTTGCGGTCCGTGGAGGTTCGAACCGGAAAGGAAGACGACAGATGGCTCTGCCAGACTTCAGCATGCGCCAGCTCCTGGAAGCTGGCGTCCACTTCGGCCACCAGACGCACCGCTGGAACCCGAAGATGGCGCCCTACATCTACGGCGCGCGCAACAACGTCCACATCATCGATCTCAGCCAGACCGTGCCGCTGCTGCACCAGGCGCTGACCGTTGTGTCCGACACGGTGGCCAATGGCGGCCGCCTGCTGTTCGTCGGCACCAAGCGCCAGGCCTCCGAGATCGTCGCCGACGCCGCCAAGCGTTCGGCCCAGTATTACGTCAACGCCCGCTGGCTCGGCGGCATGATGACCAACTGGAAGACGATCTCGCACTCCATCCAGCGGCTGCGCAAGCTCGACGAGCTGCTGTCCGGCGAGGCTTCCGGCTTCACCAAGAAGGAGCGCCTCAACCTGGATCGCGAGCGCGACAAGCTCGACCGCGCGCTGGGCGGCATCCGCGACATGGGCTCGACGCCCGACCTGATGTTCGTGATCGACACCAACAAGGAGGCGATCGCGGTGCAGGAGGCCAAGCGGCTCGGCATCCCGGTGGTCGCGATCGTCGATTCCAACTGCGACCCCGACGAGATCGACTATCCGATCCCGGGCAACGACGACGCCGCGCGCGCCATCACGCTCTACTGCGACCTGATCTCGCGTGCCGCCATCGACGGCATCGCCCGCCAGCAGGGCGCCATGGGCGTCGACATCGGCGAAGCCGAGGAGGCGCCCGTCGAGCAGGCCGTCGAGACGCCGGCCGAGCCTGCCGCCGAGGCCGCGACGCCCGCGCAGGCCGAGAGCGGCCAGAAGGACGCCTGAGCCGGCGGGGCCGCGGCCCCGCCTTCGGGCACGAGAATCTGCGACAGCGAGACCGGCGCACCCGGACCCCATCCCGGTGCGCCATCTGTTTGAGACGGTGGGATTGAAGAGGCAGCGATGAGCATTTCTGCGGCACAGGTCAAGCAGCTCCGCGACATGACCGGCGCGGGCATGATGGATTGCAAGGCGGCGCTGGCCGAGACCGGCGGCGACATGGACGCGGCGGTCGACTGGCTGCGCAAGAAGGGCATCTCCAAGGCCGACAAGAAGGCCGGCCGCACCGCGGCCGAGGGTCTGATCGGCGTCGCCGCCGAGGGCACCGCCGCGGTCGTCGTCGAGGTCAACTCCGAAACCGACTTCGTGGCCCGCAACGACGCCTTCCAGGACATCGTGCGCAAGGTCTCCGAGGTTGCGCTGACGACCGACGGCAGCGTCGAGGCTCTCGGCGCGGCGCCCTATCCGGGCGGCGAGAAGTCGGTCTCCGACACGATCAAGGACGCGATCGGCACGATCGGCGAGAACATGGCGCTGCGCCGCTCGGCCAAGCTGTCGGTGTCGGCCGGTGCGGTCGCCACCTATGTGCACAACGCCGTGGCCGACAATCTCGGCAAGATCGGCGTGCTGGTCGGCATCGAGACGAGCGGCGACGCGGAAGCCGCGCGCGCCTTCGCCCGCCAGGTCGCCATGCATGTGGCGGCGACCAACCCGCTGGCGCTCAACGAGAGCGAGGTCGACGCGGCCGCCGTCGAGCGCGAGAAGGCGATCTACTCCGACCAGGCGCGCGCCTCCGGCAAGCCCGAGAACATCATCGAGAAGATGGTCGAGGGCCGCATGCGCAAGTTCTACGAGGAGGTGGTGCTGCTCAAGCAGGCCTTCGTCATCAATCCCGACCTGACGGTGGAGAAGGCGCTCAAGGAGGCCGAGAAGGACATCGGCGCGCCGGCCACGCTGACCGGTTTCGTGCGTTTCGCCCTCGGCGAGGGCGTCGAGCGCGAGGAGTCGGACTTCGCTGCCGAGGTGGCGGCCGCCGCCAAGAAATAGGCCGCGGCCGGACGGTGAATTGCGCTGCGGGCGCCGGGTGACATCCCGGCGCCCGTCGTGTATCGCAGGGCCAGTTCCGCAACCCCCGCAGAGGTCGCCATGCCGCAAGCCCCCGCCTATCGCCGTGTCGTCTTGAAGGCTTCCGGCGAAGCGTTGATGGGCAAGCAGGGATTCGGCATCGACGTGTCGGTGGTCGACCGCATGGCCGCCGACATCGCCGAGGCGCGCGCGCTGGGCGTCGAGGTCGGCGTGGTGATCGGCGGCGGCAACATCTTCCGCGGCGTCGCCGTCGCCTCCAAGGGCGGCGACCGGGTGACCGGCGACCACATGGGCATGCTCGCCACGGTCATCAACTCGCTGGCGCTGCGCACCTCGCTGGTCAAGATCGGCGTCGAGTCGGTCGTGCTTTCGGCGATCGCCATGCCCGAGCTGTGCGAGAGCTTCTCGCAGCGCCAGGCGACGCACTACATGAACGAGGGCAAGGTGGTGATCTTCGCCGGCGGCACCGGCAATCCCTTCTTCACCACCGATTCGGCCGCCGCGCTGCGCGCCGCCGAGATCGGCGCCGACGCGCTGTTCAAGGGCACGCTGGTCGACGGCGTCTACTCGGCCGATCCGCGCCGCGACGCGGCCGCCGTGCGCTATGAGCGCATCAGCCACGAGCGCGTGCTGCGCGAGGGCCTGGCGATCATGGATACCGCCGCGATTGCCCTTGCGCGGGAGAACCACATTCCGATAATCGTCTTCTCGATTCACGAAAAAGGCGGGTTCGGGTCGATTCTGCGCGGCGAGGGCCATTGCACGATCGTCGCCGACGAACCTGCGGCCGCCCAGCAGGCGGAAACGGCAAGGGGTTGATCCGATGACCGACGGGGTGGACTTCAAGGACCTGCAGCGCCGCATGGACGGCGCCGTCAACGCCTTCAAGCACGATCTGGCGTCGCTGCGCACCGGCCGCGCCTCGGCCAACCTGCTCGATCCGATCCAGGTCGAGGCCTACGGCACCGCCATGCCGATCAACCAGGTGGCCACGGTCTCGGTGCCCGAGCCGCGCATGATCTCCGTCGCCGTGTGGGACAAGTCGATGGTGCAGGCCGTCGACCGGGCGATCCGCGAATCGAATCTCGGCTTCAATCCCATCGTCGACGGCACGACGCTGCGCATCCCGCTGCCCGAGCTCAACGAGGAGCGGCGCAAGGAGTTGGTGAAGATTGCGCATCAGTATGCGGAGAACGCGCGCGTGGCGGCGCGCCACGTGCGGCGCGACGGCATGGAGCATCTGAAGAAGGCGGAGAAGGACAGCGAGATCAGCCAGGACGAGCTGCGCACGCAGTCCGACAAGGTGCAGAAGATGACCGACGACGCCATCGCGGCGATCGACCGGCTGCTCGGCGACAAGGAAGCCGAGATCATGCACGTTTGACCGGACGGCCCGCCGTCCGAGCAAAGAGGAAATGGCGGTGAAGCCGGTGCATGTCGCGATCATCATGGACGGCAACGGGCGCTGGGCGCGCGCCCGCGGCCTGCCGCGCACGGCCGGCCACCGCGCCGGCGTCGAGGCGCTGCGCAACACGGTGCGCGCGGCCGGCGACATGGGCATCCGCTGGCTCACCGTCTACGCCTTCTCCTCGGAGAACTGGTCGCGGCCGAAGTCGGAGATCTCCGACCTCATGGGCCTGCTCAAGCTTTTCATCCGCCGCGATCTGGCCGAGCTGCATCACAACGGCGTGCGCGTGCGCATCGTCGGCGAGCGGCACGACCTCGAGCCCGACATCCGCGCGCTGCTCGAGGAGGCCGAAAGCCTGACGCGCGACAACGACGCGATGAACCTGGTGATCGCCTTCAACTACGGCTCGCGCAACGAGATCGCCGCCGCCGTGCGGCGGCTGGCGAGCGAGGCCGCGCGCGGCGTGCTCGACCCGCAGGGCATCACCGCCGAGACGCTGGGCGCCTATCTCGACACCGCCGGCATTCCCGATCCCGACCTGATCATCCGCACCAGCGGCGAGCAGCGCCTGTCCAACTTCCTGCTCTGGCAGGCCGCCTACAGCGAGTTCGTCTTCCTGCCCTGCAACTGGCCGGATTTCGGCCGCGCCGACCTGGCCGCCGCCATCGACGCCTTCGCCGCGCGCGACCGCCGCTTCGGCGGGGTGGACGCCCGCGAAGCCGTTTCATGAGCCAAGGGGAGAGCGGCGACGCCGGGCCCGGGCCGGGCGCGCCGAAACGCCGCACGCCGGGCAATCTGCAGCTTCGCGTCGCCTCCGCGCTGGTGCTGGCGGCGGTCGTCCTGGCGCTCACCTATCTCGGCGGCGCCGCCTTCCGGGTTCTCGTCGCCGCCGTCATCGTCGCCGTGTTCGCCGAGTGGACGGTGATGGCGCGGCCGCGCGCCGACCGCACGACGCGCTGGCTCGCCGCGCCGCTGTTCGCGCTCGTCGTCGTGGTGCTGCTGTTCGGGGCCGGGCCGGCGCTCGCCTTCGGCGTGCTGGCCGCGGCGGTCGTCGTCAGCCTGGTCTATGCGCTGGTGCGCCGCCGCGACTACTGGATGGTCACCGCGCTCGCCTATGCCGGCGTGCCGGGCCTGGCGCTGGTCTATCTGCGCGGTGCCGATGCGCCCGGCCTCGTCGCGGTCTTGCTCCTGTTCGCGGTCGTCTGGGCGACCGACACCCTGGCCTATTTCTCCGGCCGCGGCCTCGGCGGGCCGAAGCTCGCGCCGCGGGTCTCGCCGTCGAAGACGTGGAGCGGTGCGGTCGGCGGCGCGCTCGGCGGCATGGCGGCCGGCCTGGCGGTGGCGCTGATCGCGGGAAGCGGCGTCGGCCTTCCCGCCATCGCCGTGCTGGCGCTCGGCCTGTCGGTGGTCGCCCAGTTCGGCGACCTGTTCGAATCGGCCGTCAAGCGGCGCCACGGAGTGAAGGATTCGAGCCACCTCATTCCCGGTCATGGCGGCATGATGGACCGCGTCGACGGTCTTCTCGCCTCCGCCGTCGCGCTCTATGTGGTCGGTGCGCTTCTGTCGGGTCCGCAGACCCCGGCGCACGGTTTCTTCGCGCCCTGAGGGCTGCTAGGGCATGGCGCGGCCGCACGGAATCGCTTTGCGTGCGGCGCGACAATCCGGATGGGCCATGATGTCGGCAGGCGCCGTGTCACACGCTTCGCTATCGTGCCTCGCCGCGTTTCCGGGCGAAGCGGCAGCCGCTTCGCCGTCTGGAGGCGCGGCGCGACGACGGCCGGGAGCCGGTCTGCGGTTCCGTGACAGGCAGGGCGGCTGCGGAGCGGGCGCCACGGATTCGCCCGTTTTGGGCTCAGACTGCGTGCCGGCGGCAGCACTTGGTGGGAAGGGGCGGCCTTGACGGACTTGCTTTCGACGCTGTTTGCCACCGACGGGCTTTTGATCGGCACCCTGGTGCCGTTCCTCTTCGTGCTCACGGTGGTCGTGTTCGTGCACGAGATGGGCCACTATCTCGTCGGCCGCTGGTGCGGCATCGGCGTCCAGGCCTTCTCGATCGGCTTCGGGCCGGAGATCGTCGGCTTCGACGACCGCCACGGCACGCGCTGGAAGCTGTCGGCCATCCCGCTCGGCGGCTACGTCAAGTTCGTCGGCGACGTCGCGGTGACGAGCGAGCCGGACGACGCCGAACTGGAGTCCCTGTCGCCGGAGGAGCGCGCCGTCGCCTTCCACACCCAGCCGGTGTGGAAGCGCTTCCTCACCGTGCTCGCCGGACCGATGTTCAACTTCCTGCTGACCATTGCGGTCTTCGCGGTGATGTTCGCCGTCTTCGGCCGGTTCGTCGCCGAGCCGACGGTGGCCGAGGTGCGGCCGGACAGCCCCGCGGCGGAGGCCGGGTTCGAGCCCGGCGACCGTTTCGTCTCGGTCGACGGCACCCGCGTGGAGACCTTCGGCGACGTGCAGCGCCTGGTCTCCGGCCGCACCGGCGACGCGCTGGTCTTCGTGGTGCTGCGCGACGGCGAGGAGGTCGAGCTGGTCGCCACGCCGGAGGCGATGGAGCAGACCGACGCGCTCGGCAACACCGTGCAGATGGGCGTCATCGGCGTCGTCAACAACGAGGAGCTCGGCCAGCCGCGGCTTGTCGAATACACGCCGCTCGCCGCGCTCGGCGAGGCGGTGCTGGAGACCGGCCGCATCATCGAGCGCACCGGCCAGTTCCTCAAGCGCTTCGTCGCCGGGCGCGAGGACCGCTGCCAGCTCGGCGGGCCGGTCAAGATCGCCGAGATGTCCGGCCAGGCCGCGCAGCTCGGCTTCGAATGGCTGGTACAACTCGTCGCGCTGCTGTCGGTCGGCATCGGAATTCTCAACCTTTTGCCGATCCCCCCGCTTGATGGCGGGCATCTTCTGTTCTACGCCATCGAAGCGCTGATCGGGCGTCCGGTGCCCGAGCGCGTCATGGAGATGGTCTACCGGGTGGGCCTGCTCCTGGTGCTGATGTTCATGGGGTTCGTCTTCTGGAACGACATCTTCGGGTGCTGACGGACGGACGCGGGGGACATTGAGGGGTTGTTTACCATGCGGATCGATAGGCGTGACGCGAATGCCACGCGCTCGGGATTAGTAAATGCGTTTTAACCAGAAGCCTTGCGTGTATGGAAAATCCGGCTATTACGGTGGGGACTTAGACCGCGATGGCCGGTTTTCTCGACGTGGGGACATAGAGAAAAAAGGTTCTACAGCCCAATGAAGGCAGCCTCCAGGTTCATGAGCGCCGCCTCGGCGGTCGCCCTTTCGGTCGGCGTGGCGATTCCCGGTGCGGTCGTCGCTCACCTCGCATCCGTGTCGGTCGTGGAGGCCGCGACGGTCAGTCGCATCGAGGTGCGCGGCAACCGGCGCGTCGATGCCGAGACGATCCGCAACTACATCGCCGTGCAGCCCGGCGTCCCGTTCGACCGCGGCGACCTGAACGAGGCGGTCAAGCGCCTGTTCGGCACCGGCCTGTTCGCCAACGTCACCATCAACCAGGTGGGCTCGACGCTGGTGGTCGAGGTCGAGGAGTACGCGATCGTCAACCAGGTGCTCTTCCAGGGCAACAAGAAGATCAAGGACGCCGAGCTCGCCCAGAAGGTGCAGCTCCAGCCGCGCCGGCCGTTCTCGCAGGCGCTGCTCGAGGCGGACGCCGAGACCATCCGCGAGGCCTATGGCCGGGTCGGCCGCGACGACGCCACCGTGGTGCCGCGCGTGCAGGAGCTCGACGAGGGCCGCGTCAACGTGATCTTCGAGATCCAGGAAGGCGGCCGCACCAAGATCGCGTCGATCAACTTCGTCGGCAACAACGCCTTCAGCGACCGCCGCCTGCAGGAGGTGATCGCCACCAAGCGCTCGAACCTGTTCTCCTTCCTGTTCCGCAACGACGTCTATGACGAGGACCGTCTGCGCGCCGACGAGGAGACGCTGCGCCGCTTCTACTACAACCGCGGCTATGCCGATTTCCGCGTCATCTCGTCGTCGGCCGACCTCAACGAGACCGAGAACGAGTACGTCATCACCATCACGGTGGACGAGGGCGAGCGCTACACCTTCGGCGCCATCGACGTGGAGACGACCATCGAGGGCGTCGACACGACCAGCCTGCGCTCCGACATCAAGACCCGCCAGGGCGCCGTCTATAGCGCCGAGAAGGTCGAGGACACGCTGATCGAGCTGACCGAGACGATGGCCGGCCGCGGCTACGCCTTCGCCCAGGTCACGCCGCGCGGCGACCGCAACTTCGAGACGCGCGAGATCTCCATCGTCTATTCGATCGACGAGGGGCCGCGCACCTATATCGAGCGCATCGAGATCCGCGGCAACACGCGCACGCGCGACTACGTCATCCGCCGCGAGTTCGACCTCAGCGAGGGCGACGCCTTCAACCAGGTGCTCGTGCAGCGCGCGAAGCGCCGGCTGGAGGCGCTTGACTTCTTTGAGGTCGTCAACATCGCCACCGTGCCGGGCTCGCAGCCCGACCAGGTGGTTCTCGTCGTCGACGTGATCGAGAAGGCGACCGGTGAGTTCTCGATCGGCGCGGGCTATGCGACCGGCCAGAGCAGCAGCACCGGCGGCGGCTTCACGCTCGAGGGCTCGGTCGCCGAGCGCAACTTCCTCGGTCGCGGCCAGTACATCCGCGTGGCGGTTGCCGGCGGCCAGAACTCGCGCGACTTCAACTTCTCCTTCACCGAGCCGTATTTCCTCGGCCGCCGCATCGCGGCCGGCTTCGACATCTTCCGCCAGACGCGCGAGTATTCGAGCTACGATAGCGAGACGACCGGCGGCACGGTGCGCTTCGGCCTGCCGATCACCGAGGCGCTCGCCGCCCAGGTGGCCTACAACTACTCGCAGGAGAGCTACGCCTACAGTGGCGGCGCGCAGGCGGTCTGTACCGACCCCGAGCCGGGCTCCGGCACGCCCTGTCCGGTGCCGCCGTCCGTGCAGACGGCCATCGGCTTCGGCACCTGGGTCAAGTCGTCGATCAGCGGCACGCTGGTCTACAACACCCTCGACAACCCGAAGAACCCGCGCGACGGCTTCTACGCCTCGACGACGACGGAGTTCGCCGGCGTCGGCGGCGACGCCAAGTTCGTCAAGGTGACGGGCCAGGCGAACTACTACCGCACGCTGTCGGAAGAGCTCGACGTGGTCGGCCTGGTGCGTGCCGGCGGCGGGCATGTCGAGGCCTACAGCGGCAGCCTGCGCGTCTTCGATCACTTCGAGAGCAGCGACCGCATCATCCGCGGCTTCGACTACAACGGCATCGGGCCGGTTCAGCCCGACGGCAATGGCGAGCTTCGCCAGGTCGGCGGCAAGAGCTACCTGCACGCCACGGCCGAGGCGCAGTTCCCGCTGCCGGTCCTGCCGCAGGGCTTCGGCGTGCGCGGTGCGGTCTTCGCCGACGCGGCGACGCTGTTCGGCAGCGATCTCGCCAACACCAGCGGCACCGCCATGGCCTGGCGCGCGTCGGTCGGTGCCGGCCTGATCTGGGCCTCGCCGTTCGGGCCGCTGCGTCTCGACTACGCGTTCCCGATCCTCAAGGAACCGACCGACCGCGTGCAGAACTTCAGCTTCGGCGTCTCCACGCGCTTCTAGAGCATCGTGCGACCAGGCGGATGCGGGTCTTTCGCCGACAGCGATGCAATGGCAAAGAGATAGGGCGCGCGTTCCGGCAGTGTCGGAACGCGCCGAGCCCCAGGCGTTTCCGAGCGGGCGCGGGCCCGGCGGCCCGCGCCGGAAGGCGGACATGACCGATCCGGTGTTCTTCACTCCCTCGCGCCAGTTCCTGGCCGGCGAGATCGCCGCCCTGACAGGCGCCCGGCTGCTTGACGAGGGCCAGGCCGGCGTCGTCGTGCGCGGGCTCGCGGCGCTGTCGGAGGGCGGCGCCGGGCGGCTGGTCTTCGCCGACGGCAAGCGGCACGCGGCCGTGCTTTCGGCCGTGCGGGCGGCCGCCGTTCTGTGCACGCCCGACCTGACCGAGGCGGTGCCGGCCGGCATCGCCGGGCTGGTGACGGAACGGCCGCAGCGCGCCTTCGTCGCCGTCGCCCGCGCCATGTATCCGCAGGCGCTGGTGCCTGCATCCGTCACCGGCGAGACCGGCGTCTCGCCGCGTGCGGTGGTCGCCGGAGACGCCGAGATCGAGGCGGGCGCCACCGTCGAGGCCGGGGCGGTGATCGGCCCGGGCGCGGCGGTCGGCCGCGGCACGACCGTCGCCGCCGGCGCCGTCGTCGGCGCGGGCTGCCGCATCGGCCGCGACGGCTATGTCGGACCGCACGTCTCGCTCGCGAACGCGCTCGTCGGCGACCGCGTCGTCCTGCATGCCGGCTGCCGCATCGGCCAGGACGGCTTCGGCTATCTCGCCGGGCCGAAGGGGCCGGAGAAGATCCCGCAGATCGGCCGCGTCGTCATCCAGGACGACGTCGAGATCGGCGCCAACACCACGGTCGACCGCGGCGCGCTGTCCGACACGGTGATCGGCGAGGGCAGCAAGATCGACAATCTGGTGCAGATCGCCCATAACGTGCGCATCGGGCGCGGCTGCGTGATCGCCGGCAATTGCGGCATCTCCGGTTCCGTGACGCTCGGCGATTTCGTCATGATGGGCGGGCGCGTCGGCATCGCCGACCACGTCACCATCGGCTCGCGCGTCCAGCTCGCCGCCTCGAGCGGCGTGATGACCGACATCCCCGACGGCGAGCGCTGGGGCGGGTCGCCGGCACGGCCGCTGCGCGAGGCGATGCGCGAATACGCTGCGATCCGCAGCCTGGTCGAGAAACAGAAGGATGGCCGCCGATGAGCGCCGACGCCCCCGCGACCCAGACGCTCGAGACGATGGACATCCAGCGCATCCTCGCGCTCCTGCCGCACCGCTACCCGTTCCTGCTCGTCGACCGGATCGTCGACATCGACGGCGACCGTTCGGCCGTCGGCATCAAGAACGTGACGATGAACGAGCCGCATTTCACCGGCCACTTCCCCGGCCAGCCGGTCATGCCGGGCGTACTGATCGTCGAGGCGATGGCGCAGACGGCCGGCGCCATCTGCCTCAACGCGGCCGGCGGCGGCACGCCGGCGGTCGTCTACTTCATGACCATCGACGGGGCCAAGTTCCGCCGTCCGGTCGTGCCCGGCGACCGGCTGGAGATCCACGTCAGCAAGCTCAAGCAGCGAAAGACCATCTGGCGCTTCGCCTGCATCGCGACGGTCGACGGCGCCAAGGTCGCCGAGGCGGAGATCTCGGCCATGATGGCGCACGCCGACGCGGACCAGGGCTGAGATGGCGGACGCCGTCTCGGTCCATCCCCTCGCGGTGGTGGAGCCGGGCGCCGAGCTCGGCGCCGGCGTCAGCGTCGGCCCGTTCTGCACCGTTTCGGCCGGCGCCAGGCTCGGCCCGGGCACGCGGCTGGTCAGCCATGTCGCGATCCTCGGCGACACCACGCTGGGCAGCCGCTGCACGGTCTACCCCACGGCCGTGCTCGGCGCGCCGCCGCAGAACTTCAAGCACGAGGGCGGCCGCTCGGCGCTGGTGATCGGCGACGACTGCACGATCCGCGAGGGCGTCACCGTGCATGCCGGCACCGACACCAGCCGCGCCCTGACCAGCATCGGCGACCGCTGCTTCCTGATGGCCAACAGCCATGTCGCGCACGACTGCGCGCTCGGCAACGACGTGACCATGGCCAACTATGCCGGCCTCGGCGGCCACGTCGAGATCGGCGACCACGTCATTGTCTCCGGCTATGCCGCCGTCCACCAGTTCGTCCGCATCGGCCACCACGCCTTTCTCGCCGGGCTCGCCATGGTCGTCGGCGACGTCATCCCCTACGGCATGGCGGCCGGCGACCGCGCGGTGCTGCGCGGCTTCAACCTGGTCGGGCTGAAGCGCAGCGGCATGACGCGCAGCGAGCTGACGCGCATGCGCCAGGCCTACCGTGCGCTGTTTGCCCGCGACCGGCCGCTCGCCGAGGCGATCGCCGCGGTGCGCGCCGAGCACGGCGACTTCGCCCCGGTGCGCGACATGCTCGACTTCATCGGCGACCGCCAGCGCCGCTATCTCACCGTGCCGGCCGCCGCCGGGGCGGCCGCCGACGATGACGCGGCCTGACACGAAGGCGCGCGCCGCGCTCGCCGCCGGCGACCGCGTGGCGATCGTCGCCGGCAGCGGCCGCCTGCCGGTCGACGTCGCCGAAAGGCTCGTCGCCGAGGGGCGCACGCCGCTGGTGCTCGCCATCGAGGGCGAGGCCGATGCGGCCGCGTTTCCCGAAGGAGCCACCGTGCGGCCGGTTCCGCTCGAGCGTCTCGGCACCACGCCGCCGCTGCTGCGCCAGGCCGGCATCACCCATCTGGTGCTGGCCGGCGGCGTCGCCCGCCGGCCCGCGATCCACCGCCTGCGCCTCGGCCTCGACGTTCTGACGCTGCTGCCGCGCCTCGCTGCCGCCTATGCGCGCGGCGACGACGGCCTGCTGCGTGTCATCATCGCCCTGGTCGAGCGGCGCGGGCTGACGGTGGTCGGCGCGCACGATCTGGTGCCCGATCTCACGGCGCCGGAAGGGCTGATGAGCCGCAAGCGGCCGACGCGCGCCGACTGGCGCGACATCGCGGCGGCGGCCGAGGCCGCGCGCACGCTCGGCGCGCTCGACATCGGCCAGGGCGCCGTCGCCATCGGCGGCCGCGCCATCGCGCTGGAGGACATCGACGGCACCGACGGCCTGCTGGCGCGCGTGCGCGACCTGCGCGACCACGGCCGACTGGCCGGCCGCCGGCGCGGCGTCCTCGTCAAATGCGCCAAGCCCGGCCAGGAGCTGCGCTCCGACCTGCCGGCCATCGGTCCCGCCACCGTCGACGGCGCCAAGGCGGCGGGGCTTGCCGGCATCGCCGTCGAGGCGGGCCGCGCCTTCGTGCTCGACTTCGCGCGCACGGTCGAGCGCGCCGACCGCGCCGGCCTGTTCCTCTACGGCCTGCCGGAGCGGGGCAGGGACGGCCATGGCTGAGCCGCTGCGCATCGCCGTCGTCGCCGGCGAGGAATCGGGCGACCTGCTCGGCGCCGACCTGGTGGAGGCGCTGGCGCGCGCCAGCGGCCGCGACGTCGCGCTGGCCGGCGTCGGCGGCGATCACCTGCAGGCGCTCGGGCTCGCCTCGCTGTTTCCGGCCGGCGACATCGCGCTGATGGGCGTGACGGCGGTCGTCCGCGACCTGCCGCGCCTGGTGCGGCGCATCGGCGAGACCGCCGAGGCGGTGGTGCGCGCCCGGCCGGACTGCCTGGTCACCATCGACAGCCCGGCCTTCGGCCTGCGCGTCGCCAAGAAGGTGCGCGCCGCCGATCCGTCGATCCCGATCGTCCACTATGTCTGCCCCAGCGTGTGGGCCTGGGCGCCAGGCCGCGCGCCGAAGATGCGGCCGCATGTCGACGACGTGCTGTGCCTGCTGCCCTTCGAGCCGGAGGCGCTGGCCCGCCTCGGCGGCCCGCCCGGCACCTTCGTCGGCCACCGGCTGAGCCGCGACGAGCGGCTGCAGGCGGCCGCGCGGGCGCAGCGCGAGCGCACCGTGCCGCCCGCCGACGCGCCGAAGACGCTCCTGGTTCTGCCCGGCTCGCGCCGCTCGGAGGTGCGCAGCCTGGCCGGCCCGTTCGGCGAGGTGATCGCGCTTCTGGCCGGACGCGGCCACGCCTTCGAGGTCGTGCTGCCGACCGTGCCGCATGTCGCCGCCGAGGTCGAGCGACTGACGGCCGGCTGGCTGCGGCGGCCGCGCATCCTCGCCGGTCCGGCCGACAAGTATGCCGCCTTCGGCGCCGCCGACGCCGCGCTCGCCTGCTCCGGCACGGTGACGCTCGAGCTGGCGCTCGCCGGCGTGCCGCTGACGGCGGCCTACCGCACCGACCCGCTGTGGGGCGCGCTGTCGCGGCTCATCACCACCTGGTCGGCCTCGCTGCCCAACCTGATCGCCGACTGGCCGATCGTGCCCGAGCACTACAACCAGTTCCTGCGGCCGAACATCCTCGTGCGCGAGATCGAGCAGCTATGGGCCGACACGCCGATGCGCCGCATGCAGAAGGCGGGCTTCGCCGCCGTGGCGCGCGCGCTCGCCACCGCGCGGCCGACCGGGGCGCTCGCCGCCGACGTGGTGCTGTCGCGCATCGCGGCCGGTCCGCAGCGCTGACCGAAACGAAAAAGGGCGCCGCAGCGGCGCCCTTTCGCGGTGTCTCCTCGGCCCCGGCGGCCGCTACCGCTTGGCGATCGGCACGTAGTCGCGCTGCGGCTCGCCGGTGTAGAGCTGGCGCGGCCGGCCGATCTTCTGGTTCGGGTCCTCGATCATCTCCTTCCACTGGGCGATCCAGCCCACCGTGCGCGCCAGCGCGAACAGGACGGTGAACATGGTCGTCGGGAAGCCGAGCGCCTTGAGCGTGATGCCGGAATAGAAGTCGATGTTCGGGTAGAGCTTCTTCTCGATGAAATAGTCGTCGGTCAGCGCGATGCGCTCCAGCTCCATGGCCACGTCGAGCAGCGGATCGTCCTTGATGCCGAGCTCGCCGAGCACCTCATGCGTCGTCTTCTGCATGATCTTGGCGCGCGGGTCGTAGTTCTTGTAGACGCGGTGGCCGAAGCCCATCAGCCGGAACGGGTCGTTCTTGTCCTTGGCCCGCTCGATGAACTCGGGAATGCGGTCGACGCTGCCGATCTCGGCCAGCATGTTGAGCGCCGCCTCGTTGGCGCCGCCATGCGCCGGGCCCCACAGGCAGGCGATGCCCGCCGCGATGCAGGCGAACGGGTTGGCGCCCGACGAGCCGGCCAGCCGCACCGTCGAGGTCGACGCGTTCTGCTCGTGGTCGGCGTGCAGGATGAAGATGCGGTCCATCGCCCGCGCCAGCACCGGGTTCGCCTTGTAGTCGTCGCACGGCACGGCGAAGCACATGTGCAGGAAGTTGGCCGAGTAGCTGAGCTCGTTGCGCGGATAAACGAAGGGCTGGCCGATGTGGTACTTGTAGGCCATCGCCGCGATCGTCGGCATCTTGGCGATCATGCGGATCGAGGCGACCATGCGCTGGTGCGGGTCGGAGATGTCGGTCGAGTCGTGGTAGAAGGCCGACAGCGCGCCGACCACGCCGCACATCACCGCCATGGGGTGCGCGTCGCGCCGGAAGCCGGTGAAGAAGCGCGACATCTGCTCGTGGATCATCGTGTGGTGGGTGACCCGGTAGTCGAAGTCGTCCTTCTGCACCTTGGTCGGCAGCTCGCCGTAGAGCAGCAGGTAGCAGACCTCCAGGAAGTCGCCCTGCTCGGCGAGCTGCTCGATCGGGTAGCCGCGATGCAGCAGCATGCCCTCGTCGCCGTCGATGTAGGTGATCTTGGATTCGCAGCTCGCCGTCGACGTGAAGCCGGGATCGTAGGTGAACGCGCCGGTTTCCTTGTACAGCGCGCCGATGTCGATGACGTCCGGTCCGATCGAGCCCGAGCGGATGTCGAACGTGTGGGCCTTGTCGCCAATCTCCAGCTTCGCAGTCGCTTTGGTCATCGTACAAACCCTCTTTTATTGGAAACTTGGCGCAGGCACGCACACAAGAACGGCGCACGGCGATGCCGCTTCGCGGGCTTGTGCTAGCGCATTTGACACCCCGTGCCAAGCTGGCCGGCGGCCGGATGCTGCACTGCAACAGGGGGCCAATGCAAGCGTCTTTCGCCCGCCTCAGCCGGCCTGGTCGCGAATGCGGCCGAGGCTTTCGTCGCGGCCCAGAACGGCCAGGACGTCGAAGATTCCCGGCGACGTGGTGCGCCCGGTCAGCGCCGCGCGCAGCGGCTGGGCGACCTTGCCGAGCTTGAGACCGGCCTCCTCGGCATAGGCGCGCACCGCCGATTCGGTGCTTTCGGCGCTCCATTCGGCGAGCGCCTCGAGCCGCGGCAGGAGCCCCGCCAGGACGCTGCGGCCGTCCGCCTCGACGAGCTTGGCCGCCTTGTCGTCGAGCGCCAGCGGCCGCTCGGCGACGAGGAAGCCGGCACCGTCCATCAGCTCGACCAGCGTGCGCGCCCGCTCCTTGAGGCCGGGCAGGGCGGCGGCCAGCCGCTCGCGCGCCGCCGCGTCGAGCCTGGCGGCGAAGGCGGGGCCGCCCGGCAGGTGCGGCAGCGTGTCGACAAACAGCGCCAGCAGTGCTGCGTCGTCGCTCTGGCGCATGTGGATGCCGTTCAGCGCCTCCAGCTTCTGCACGTCGAAGCGCGCCGCGCCGCGGTTGATGTCCTCGATCTCGAACCAGCGGATCATGTCCTCGGTCGACATCACCTCGTCGTCGCCGTGGCTCCAGCCGAGCCGCGCCAGATAGTTGCGCAGTGCGGCCGGCAGCAGGCCCATCGCGCGGTAGGCGTCGACGCCGAGCGCGCCGTGCCGCTTCGACAGCTTGGCGCCGTCCGGCCCGTGGATCAGCGGGATGTGCGCCATCACCGGCACGTCCCAGCCCATCGCCCGGTAGATGATCGTCTGGCGCGCCGCGTTGGTCAGGTGGTCGTCGCCGCGGATGATGTGGGTGACCCCCATGTCGCGGTCGTCGACCACCACGGCCAGCATGTAGGTCGGGCTGCCGTCGGAGCGCAGGATGACGAAATCGTCGAGGTCGCGGTTGGGAAAGCGCACCGTGCCCTGCACGCGGTCCTCGACGACCGTCTCGCCCTCGCGCGGCGCCTTGATGCGGATCACCGGCGCGACGCCGGCCGGCGCCTCGGCCGGATCGCGGTCGCGCCAGCGCCCGTCGTAGCGCGGCGGCCGGCCCTCGGCGCGCGCCGTCTCGCGCATCGCCTCGAGCTCCTCGGCCGAGGCGTAGCAGCGGTAGGCCGCGCCGTTCTCGACCAGCGTCTCGGCCACCTCGCGGTGCCGCTCGGCGCGCGCGAACTGCGAATAGGGCTCGCCCTCCCAGTCGAGGCCGAGCCAGGCCAGCCCGTCGAGGATCGCCGCCGTCGCCGCCTCGGTCGAGCGCGCGCGGTCGGTGTCCTCGATGCGCAGCAGCATGCGGCCGCCGGTGTGGCGCGCATAGAGCCAGTTGAACAGCGCCGTGCGGGCGCCGCCGATGTGCAGGTAGCCGGTCGGCGAGGGCGCGAATCGGGTGACGACGGTCCCGGTCATGAGCGTTCCGTTGTTTGGGGACGGGCGGCGGCCGCGGCCGGCCGCCTCGGTGGCGTTTTTCCGCGCCTCATGTAGCATAGGGCGGTTGGGGCGCAAGCGTTTGGGGCGGATCGCCGGCATGCCGGCCGGTCCGGCACGCCATGCCCGACGAGCGCCCGCACCTGGCCGCGACGGCCGCCGGCGAGCCCGCGCCGCGCGGTGCGGCCGCCGGGCCCGGCGCACCGTCCGTGCCTGGCCGCGACGCGGCGCGCGGACCTGCACGGCCGCGCCGTGCCGGCGCCTTCGGCCGCGGCCTGACCGCCGCGTTCGGCCGCGAATGGCAGCGCGGCGCCGCCTTTCTGTGCCTGCCGGTGCTGATGGGGGCGGGTGCCCTCGGCTATTTCGTCATGCCCGTCGAGCCGGCCGCGCACGCGCTGGCGAGCGGCATCGGCCTGGCCGCGCTGCTGGCCTTCGTCGTCCGCGACCGCTTTCCGGCGGGCCCGCTCGCCGCCGCGCTGCTCGCCTTCCTCGCCGGCATGGCCGCCGGCCAGTTCGAGACCGCGCGCCGCGACACCGCCATGCTGGGCGCCGACGTCACCACCCGGCTGACCGGCCGCGTGGTGCGCGTCGAGCGCCAGGCCGGCGGCCGCTACCGGCTGACGGTCGACGTCACCGCGACCGAGCGGCCGCAGCTTCGCTATGCGCCGCAGCGGGTGCGGCTGACGGCGCGCCGGGTCGATCCGGCGATCCGGCCGGGCACAGGGGTCGGCGGCCTCGTGCGGCTGATGGCCGCCTCCGGCCCGGTGCGGCCGTCCGGATTCGACTTCTCCTTCGAGAGCTATTTCGCCGGCCTCGGCGCCGTCGGCTTCTTCCTGCGCGATCCCGTGCCGGTCGCCCTCGACGCTGCCGCGCCGCCGGTCGCCCGGCTCGCCGCCTGGATCGAGACGCTGCGGCTGGCACTTGCCGAGCGGGTGCGCGCCCGCGTCGCCGGCCCCGAGGGCGAGATCGCCGCCGCCCTCGTCACCGGCGTGCGCGCCGGCATTCCCGAGCCGGTCAACGAGGCGCTGCGCCGCGCCGGCCTGGCTCATATCCTGGCGATCTCCGGCCTGCACATGGCGCTGTTCGCCGTCACGGTGATGGGCGCGATCCGTCTCGGCTGCGCCGCCTTTCCCGGCTTCGCCGCGCGCCGCCCGGTCAAGAAATACGCCGCCGCGGCGGCGCTCGCGGCCTGTGCCTTCTATCTCGCCCTGTCGGGCGCGGCCGTCGCCGCCCAGCGCAGCTTCATCATGCTGGCGGTGATGCTGGCCGCCGTGCTCGCCGACCGGGCGGCGATCACCATGCGCAACCTGGCGATCGCCGCGCTCGTCATCCTCGCCCTCGCGCCGCACGAGATCGTCGGGCCGAGCTTCCAGATGTCGTTCGCCGCGACCGCCGCGCTGATCGCCGGCTACGCGGCGTGGAACGCCCGGCGCGAGCGCCGCCATGCGCAGCGGCCGTTGGTCGAGCGCGGGCCGGCCGCGCGCGCCGCGCGGCTCGTCGTCCTCTACGCCGCCGGGCTCGCAGCGACCTCGCTGATGGCCGGCGCGGCGACGACGATCTTCGGCGTCTGGCATTTCCAGCGCGCCGCGCCGCTCGGGCTCGTCGCCAATCTCGCGGCGATGCCGATCGTCTCGCTCGTCGTCATGCCCTCCGCCGTCTTCGCGCTGGCGCTGCTGCCCTTCGGCCTCGACGCCCTGCCGCTCTACGTGATGGGCAAGGGGCTCGCCGCGGTGATCGCGGTCGCCGAATGGTGTTCGCGCAACACGCTGTTCGACGAGACCGGCGCGATACCGGCCGCCGCCGTGCTCGCGCTGACCGCGGCCCTCGTCGTGGCGAGCGTGGCGACCACGCGGCTCAGGCTCGCCGCCTTGCCGCTGGCGGCCGCCGGGCTGGCGCTGATCGTCGCGCGTGACCTGCCGGACGCGCTCGTCGCCGAAGACGGCCGGCTCGTCGCCCTGCGCATGCCGGCCGGCAGCGTGGCGGTCAACCGCGCCCGGCCGAACGGATTTCTGATGGACAACTGGCTGCGCGCGCTCGGCGCCGACGGCCATGTCGGCCCGCGCGCGGCGGATCGGCCGGCGCCGGCAAACGCCGACGGCCCGGCGCCGTCGACTCCGGCCGGGGCGGCGTCGGCCGCCGGATCGCCCGCCTTGCCGCCCGACGGCCGCTTCGTCTGCAGCGAGACGCTGTGCCTGGCGCGCCATGCCTCCGGCGCGCTGGTCGTGCATGCGGCCGACGCGGCGGCCGCGCGGCCCCACTGCGCGGCGGCCGCCGTGATCGTCGTCGACGACGCCACCGCGCGGCTCGATTGCGGCCGCGGCGCGACGGTGCTGACCAAGCGCGACCTGGCACGCCGGGGCGCGGCGGCGCTGCGCTTTGCCGTCCGCGACGGCCGGCCGCACGCCATCGTCACTTATGCCATCGGCGCTGCCCGCCGGCCCTGGCACGACCAGCGGCAATACGGCCGCGCCGCGCGCGGCCTGCCGCCCTACCGTCGCGACGACTGAGGCCGGCTGCACATGGAAAACCGGCCGTCGCACCGCCCGGCGCTCCGGTTGCAAGCCCTCCGCACCACGCCGGCGGACCTGCCAGAGCCGTTCTGCTCTTCATGGAATCGCAGATCGGCTCGAACTTGTTGCTTTGCCGCGTTTGCGGACGGCGAACCGGTGTCCACTTCGGCTGGAAACGCCCCGAAAAGCCGCGGCCAGGGCGGCGGCGGCGGCGTCGAAGGGTGCGGACCGCCAACACCCTTCCGCCCCGGCGCTGGCGCGCTTTCCGGGCGAATCGCAGATCGGCTCGCACACCCGATACGTCGCGTTTCCGCACGGCAAACCGGTTGCCGCATCGCCCGGCAACGCCTTCCGGCGGACGCGCCGAGGGCAGGGACGCGCGGCGGCGGCCCGTCCGGCCTGCGCCTCAGTAGCGCCGGATCAGGCCGATCAGCCGGCCCTGCACCTTGATGCGGTCGGGACCGAAGATGCGCGTCTCGTAGGCCGGATTGGCCGCCTCCAGCGCGATCGAGGCGCCCTTGCGGCGGAAGCGCTTCAGCGTCGCCTCCTCGTCGTCGACCAGCGCCACGACGATCTCGCCGGGATTGGCCGTCTGCGTCTGGCGGATGATCACCGTGTCGCCGTCGAAGATGCCGGCCTCGATCATCGAATCGCCCTTGACCTCCAGCGCATAGTGCTCGCCGCCCGTCAGCATGTCCGGCGGCACGGTGACGCTGTGCGTCTGGTGCTGGATCGCGTCGATCGGCACGCCGGCCGCGATGCGGCCCATCACCGGCACCGAGACGGCGCCGGCCGTCTCGGCCTCGGCCGCCTTGGCCGCCGGCTTGCGCACCGGCTCGCTGCGTCCCAGGCTGCCCTCGATGACGCTCGGCGAGAAGCGGCGGCCGCCGCCGAGGCCCGGCGCGATCGATTCGGGCAACCGCACCACCTCCAGCGCGCGCGCCCGGTTGGGCAGCCGGCGGATGAAGCCGCGCTCCTCGAGCGCCGTGATCAGCCGGTGGATGCCGGATTTCGAGGCGAGGTCGAGCGCCTCCTTCATCTCGTCGAAGGAGGGCGGGATGCCCGTCTCCTTGAGACGCTCGTGGATGAACAGCAGCAGTTCGTGTTGCTTGCGCGTCAGCATCGCTTCGCCCCGGCAGAATCGTAAAAACAAACCCAGAACATACTCTATATGTTCGAGTGTTGTTCCGCAACAGATTAAATTTTCATGAATTCGTTGACGATTTGTTCAGCGTAGCATCAGCACGCGGCAGGCCTCGCCGGCCGCCGCGGCGGCGGCGAAGGGCTCGCGCACCACCAGCCCGTCGGCCGCGGCCAGCGTCGTCAGCATCGAGGAATCCTGCGTGGCGAAGGGGGTGGCGGTCAGCCGTCCGTCGACGGTGTCCACCCGGGCGCGCACATAGTCGCGGCGCCGGTCGTTGGCGCGCATCGCCGCGCCGAGCACGGCCGGCCGCAGGTCGGGCCGGTGCGTGCGGCCGGCCAGCCGGGCGATCAGCGGGCGCAGGAAGAGATGCGCGCAGACCAGGCTGGAGACCGGATTGCCGGGCAGGCCGAGCACGTGGCTGGCGCCGAGCCGGCCGACCATCAGCGGCTTGCCGGGCCGCATGGCGATCTTCCAGAAGTCGAGCGTCATGCCGATGCCGGCAAGCGCGCCCTGCACCAGGTCGTGCTCGCCGACCGAGGCGCCGCCGAGCGTGACGAGGATGTCGGCGCCCGCCGCGCGGGCGCGGCCGGCGGCCGCCGCGATCGCCGCGTCGCTGTCGCCGACGATGCCGAGATCCATCACCGTCGCGCCGTCGGCGCGCGCCAGGGCGGCGATGCCGACGCCGTTCGAGGCGACGATCTGGTCGGGTCCCGGCGCGCCACCGGGCGCGACGAGCTCGTCGCCGGTCGCCAGCACCGCCACCAGCGGCCGCCGCACGACGGAAAGGCGGGCATGGTTGGCCGCCGCCGCCAGCGACAGCGCCGCCGGATCGAGCAGACGCCCGGCCTCGAGCAGCGTGTCGCCGGCCTGGAAGTCGAGCCCGGCGCGGCGGATGTGGCGGCCGGCGGCGACCGCCTCGCGGGCGACGATCGTGCCGTCGCCGGCGCTCTCGGCGTCCTCCTGCAGCAGGATCGTGTCGGCGCCGCCCGGCACCGGCGCGCCGGTGAAGATGCGCACCGCCGCGCCGGCGTCGAGCGTGCCGGCAAAGCGTGCGCCGGCGACCGAGCGGCCGACGACGCGCAGCCGGGCGCCGGCCTCGGCCACGTCGGCAGCGCGCACGGCATAGCCGTCCATCGCCGAGGCGTCGAAGGGCGGCTGCGTGCGCCGCGCGGCGAGCGATGCGGCCAGAACCCGGCCGGCCGCCGCGTCGAGCGGCACCGTCTCGGCGGCGAGCGGCGCGGCGCCGGCAAGCAGCCGCGACAGCGCCTCGTCGACCGGCAGCAGCGCCATGCGTTCAGCCGCCGTCGCCGGCGCGCCAGTCGCCGGACTTGCCGCCGGTCTTCTCGACCAGGGCGATGTCGGTGATCGTCATGCCCTTCTCCAGCGCCTTGGCCATGTCGTAGATCGTCAGGCAGGCGACGGAGGCCGCCGTCAGCGCCTCCATCTCGACGCCGGTGCGCCCGGTCAGCTCGGCCGTGGCGCTGACCCGCAGGCCGGGCAGGGCGGGGTCGGGGGCGATGTCGACGGCGACCTTCGACAGCATCAGCGGATGGCAGAGCGGGATCAGCTCGTGCGTGCGCTTGGCCGCCATGATGCCGGCGATGCGCGCGGTGGCGATCACGTCGCCCTTGGCCGCGTTGCCGGCCAGGATCGCCGAGAGCGTCGCATCGCTCATGCGCACTGCGCCGTGCGCGGTGGCGCTGCGCCGCGTCTCGGCCTTGTCGCCGACATCGACCATGTCGGCGCGGCCGTCGGCGCCGAGATGGGTGAGGCCCGAGCCGTGCCGGTCGCCGGCCATCGTCAGCCCGCCGCGGCCGGGGCGGAGGCCGGCGCCAGCAGCGCGCGGGTGGCGGCCTCGACGTCGGCCTGGCGCATCAGGCTCTCGCCGACCAGGAAGCTGCGGATGCCGGCGCGTTCCAGCCGCCGGCAGTCGGCATGGCTGTGGATGCCGCTCTCGCCGATCACCAGCCGGTCGCCGGGCACCTGCGGCGCCAGCCGCTCGGCCGTGGCGAGCGTCGTGACGAAGCTGCGCAGGTCGCGGTTGTTGATGCCGACCAGCCGGCTGTCGAGCCGCAGCGCGCGCTCCAGCTCCGCCTCGTCGTGCACCTCGACCAGCACGTCCATGCCGTGATGCTGCGCCGCCGCCTCGAGGGCCGCCGCCTCGTCGTCGCTCACCGCCGCCATGATGATGAGGATCGCGTCGGCGCCCCACAGCCGCGCCTCGGCCACCTGGTAGGGCTCGAACAGGAAATCCTTGCGCAATGCCGGCAGGTCGGCCGCCTGGCGCGCTTCGCCGAGATAGGCCGGCGCGCCCTGGAAGGAGGGCCCGTCGGTCAGCACCGACAGACAGGCCGCGCCGCCGGCCGCATAGGCGCGGGCGAGGGCGGCCGGCTCGAAATCGGCGCGGATCAGCCCCTTCGACGGGCTCGCCTTCTTGATCTCGGCGATCAGCGCGAAGCCGCCGTCGGCAAGCCGCGCGTCGAGCGCGGCGGCGAAGCCGCGCGGCGGCGGCGCGTCGGCGAGCCGCGCCTCGATCTCGGCCAGCGGCAGCCGTGCCCTGGCCGCGGCGATCTCGTCGCGCTTGTAGGCCTCGATCGTCTTCAGGATGTCGGCCATCGCCGCCTCACGCCGTCGTGTCGTTGGAAACCTGGACGAGGCGGGTCAGGGTCGCCGTCGCCGCGCCGCTGTCGACGGCGTCCGCCGCCATCGCCACGCCTTCGGCCAGCGTCGCCGCCCGCCCGGCCACCACCAGCGTGCCGCCGGCGTTGAGCAGCGCGATGTCGCGATAGGCGTTGCGCGCGCCCGACAGCACCGCGCGCAGCGCCGCGGCGTTGTGCTCGGCGTCGCCGCCCTTGAGGTCGGCCGGCGCGGCGCGCGCCAGGCCGGCGTCCTCCGGCGTCAGCTCGAAGCTGCGCACCGTGCCGTCCTCGAGTGCGGCCACGCGCGTCGTGCCCGCCGTCGTCATCTCGTCGAGGCCGTCGCCATGCACCACCCAGGCCGCCTGCGAGCCGAGCGCCTTGAGCACGTGGGCGAGGGGCTCGACCCATTCCGGCGCGTAGACGCCGACGAGCTGGCGCGACACGCCGGCCGGGTTCGACAGCGGGCCGAGCAGGTTGAAGATGGTGCGCGTGCCGAGCTCGACGCGCGACGGGCCGACATGGCGCATCGCGGCATGGTGCGCCGGGGCGAACATGAAGCCGACGCCGGCCTCGCGGATGCAGGCGGCGATCCGCTCGGGGCCGATCTCGATCGCCACGCCGAGCGCGGCCAGCGTGTCGGCCGCGCCGGAGCGCGACGACAGCGCCCGGTTGCCGTGCTTGGCGACCGGCACGCCGGCCGCCGCGACGATCAGCGCGGCCGCCGTCGACACGTTGTAGGTGCCCGACTGGTCGCCGCCCGTGCCGACGATATCGACCGCGTCGGCCGGCGCGCTGACGCGCAGCATCTTGGCGCGCATGGTGGCCACGGCGCCGGAGATCTCGTCGACCGTCTCGCCGCGCACCCGCAGCGCCATCAGGAAGCCGCCGATCTGGCTCGGCGTCGCCTCGCCCGACATCATCACGTCGAACGCCGCGCGCGCCTCCTCGAAATCGAGCGGCTGGCCGGCGGCGGCCTTGGCGATATGGCGCTTGAGGTCGGTCATGGCGGTCAGAAGCTCAGCGCCTGTTCGATCGCGCCGGGGTTGATCGTCACCTCGTACTTGTCCTGCAGCCGCGTGACGAGCTGGTCGAGCAGGTCGTCGGAAAAGCCGCGCGCGAAGGTCTGGCGCACGTCCTGCGGCACCGCGTCGGGCCCGGCGCCGGCCGGCTCGAACACCTCGGTGACGGTGAACAGCAGCCGCGCGTCGCCGGTCGGACTCTGGACGGTGCCGGTGCCGCCCTTCGGCACGCCGAACACCGCCTGCACGCCGGCGCGGCCGAGATCGGGATCGTCGGCGGTGCGCCGCACGCCGCGCTTGACCTGCTTGTCCTGGTCGATCTCGGCGGCGATCTCGTCGAGGCTCTTGCCCGCCGCGAGCTGCTCGCGATAGGTCGCCGCGCGCTCGGCGAGCCGCGCCTCCACCTCCTGCGCGCGCCAGTCGGCCAGCACCGTCTCGCGCACCTCCTCGAGCGGCCGGTCGCGCGCCGGCGTCACCGAATCGACCTCGTAGAACAGGAAGCCGTCGCTGCCGATGTTGATCGGCGGGTTCTCGATGCCGGCCTCGGTCTCGAAGGCGTCGCGCAGCAGCGCCTGCGATTCCGGCAGGTCGTCGATCACCGTGCCGTCCGGCCGGCGTCCCTGGCGGTCGACCGCCTCGACCGAGCGCATCTCGAGCTTCAGCCGCGCGGCCGCCTCGCGCATCGTCGCGCCGCCGGCGCGCGCGTCCTCGTAGGCGTCGTAGACGTCGAGCAGCACGCGGTTGGCCTCGTCGAGGGCGAGCTCGCTGCGGATCTCCTCGCGCACCGCCTCCAGCGGGCGGGTGTCCTCCGGCTCGATGTCGGTGACGCGCACCAGCACCGGCCCGAAGGCGCCGTCGACGACACGGCTGATCTCGTTGACCTCGAGCGCGAATGCCGCCTCGGCGACCGCCGGGTCGGCAACCTCCTCGCGGGTGAAGGTGCCGATGCGCGCGTCCTCGAGCGTGCGGTCCTGCGCCTCGACGAGATCCTCGAAGGTGGCGCCGGTGCGCGTGCTCTCATAGGCGGCCTGCGCGGCCTCCTCGCTGGTGAACACGATCTGCTCGATGGTGCGGCGCTCGGGCGTGGTGTAGCGCCCGGCGTTCGCCTCGTAGTAGTCGCGCACCTGCTGGTCGGAGATCACCGCCGGATCGGCGATGTCCTCCGGCTCGAGCTTGACCAGCGACAGGCTGCGGTACTCGGGCGCGCGGTAGTCGGCCTGCCGCTCCTCGAACCAGGCCTGCAGCTCGGCCTCCGACGGTGCCTCGACCGGCTCGACCAGGCTGCGCGGCAGCGCCACATACTCGATGGTGCGATCCTCGCCGCGATGCAGCGCCACGGCGCGCAGGAAGGCGTCCGGCGCGGCCATGCCCTCCGACACCGCCTCGACGATCTGCTGGCGCTTGGCCACCTGCTCGCGGTTGCGGATGTAGTCGTCCGGCCGCATGCCGATCTGGTTGAGCACGAAGGTGAACTGCTGCCGGTCGAAGCGGCCGTCCGGCCCCTGGAAGGCGGGGTCGGAGGCGGTCAGCTCGGCCAGCTTGTCGCGCGACAGGCCGAGGCCGAGCTGGCGCGCCTGCTCGTCGAGCACGGCGCCGGCGACGAGCTGCGCCAGCACCTGCTCGTCGACGCCGAGCGCCTTGGCCTGCTCGCGCGTAATGCGGGTGCCGAACTGCTGCGAGAGCTGCGCGATCTGCCGGTCGTAGGCGAGCCGGTAGTCGAGCACCGAGACCGCGGTGTCGCCGGCGCGCACCACGTCGCGGCCGAGCCCGCCGAAGATCTGGCCGGAGATGCCCCACACGGCGAAGCTGAGCACCAGCAGGCCGAGAAGCAGCTTTGCCACCCAGGATCTGGCGGCGTTGCGGAGACTGTCGAGCATGGCGCTCCCGATCGGATGGCGCGCTGACGCACGCGTTTCTTGCCGAGCGAGGGCAATAGCGCCCCCCGCCGGCGGTGTCGATTGCTTTATGGGTCGTTTTTGCTAGGGAAGACGGCCCATCGTCAACCGCTCAAACGGACGCGCCCATGACCCCCGGCATCCGCCCCCTCGTCGCAGGCAACTGGAAGATGAACGGCACGAGCGCCGACACCGGCGAGCTGCACGCCATCGGCCACGGCTTCCAGTCGGGTCTCGACGCCGAGACGGAGGCGCTCGTGTGCGTGCCGGCCACGCTGCTGGCGCGCGCCGCGCAGATCCTCGCCGCCACGCCGGTGGCCGCGGGCGGCCAGGACTGCCACGCCGCGCCGTCCGGCGCCCACACCGGCGACATCGCCGCCGAGATGCTCAAGGACTGCGGCGCCAGCCATGTCATCGTCGGCCATTCCGAGCGCCGCGCCGACCACGGCGAGAGCGACGCGATGGTGGCCGGCAAGGCCGAGGCGGCCTGGCGCGCCGGGCTCGTCGCCATCGTGTGCATCGGCGAGACGGAGGCCGAGCGCGACGCCGGCGAGACGCTGGCCGTGCTGTCGCGCCAGATCGCGGGATCGGTGCCGGAAACCGCGACGGCGGCCAACACGGTCGTCGCCTACGAGCCGGTCTGGGCGATCGGCACCGGGCGCACGCCGACCGTCGAGGACGTGACCGCCGCGCACGCCCATCTCCGCGCCGTGCTGGAGACGCGCTGCGGCGCGGAAGCAAGACGCATGCGCATTCTCTACGGCGGTTCTGTCAAGCCGGCCAACGCGGCGACGCTTCTGGCGATCGCCAATGTCGACGGCGCGCTGGTCGGCGGCGCCAGCCTGAAGGCGGCCGATTTCCTCGGCATCGCCGAGGCCTACCGCGGCCTGTGAGCGAGCGGCGCCGGCCGCGCCGCTTGCGATCACAATCGCCGTCCCCATATGGGGGAGGGCTTGGAAAAGCCGCCAAGACTGTGTAATGAGCCGCGTCCGCAGGCCGGGCGGCGCCGCCACCGTCAATCACCGGAAGCCCCATGCAAACGATCATCATCGTCATCCACCTCATGGTCGTCGTCGCGCTGGTCGGCGTCGTCCTGCTGCAGCGTTCGGAAGGTGGCGGTCTCGGCATCGGCGGCGGCTCGGGCTTCATGACGGCGCGCGGCGCGGCCAACGCGCTGACGCGCACCACGGCCATCCTGGCGGTGGCCTTCTTCGCCACCTCGCTCACCCTGTCGATCATCGCGCGCTACGGCGAGCAGCCGATCGACATTCTCGACCGCGTCCCGGCCGAGGATGGCGTGCCGGCCGACGACGGCGGTGCGGGCATTCTCGACGAGCTGGGCGGCGCGCCGTCGCCGGCCGAGCCGCCGGCCGAGACCGGTCAGCCCACGCCCTCGGTGCCGACCGGGCAGTAGCCGCTCCGTCCGGCCGCGCGCGGCCGGCCGAGAGCCTCTCGGGACACATCGGAAAATCCGTCCAACATGCTGATCGGCCACACCCGATGCGGCCTTTTCGCGGCTGCATGTGCGGCGCGGCGCGACCGTCGGGTCGCGCTGCGATGCCGGCCGGGAAAACCCGCCGCGGGGCGATTTTTGGGCTGGCGGAATCGGCTTCGTGCAGCTAAGCGATGACTCCCATGGCGCGATATGTCTTCATCACCGGCGGCGTGGTCTCCTCACTCGGCAAGGGCATAGCGGCAGCGGCACTCGGCGCGCTGCTGCAGGCGCGCGGCTACCGCGTGCGCATCCGCAAGCTCGACCCGTACCTCAACGTGGACCCGGGCACGATGTCGCCCTACCAGCACGGCGAGGTGTTCGTCACCGACGACGGCGCGGAGACCGACCTCGACCTCGGCCACTACGAGCGCTTCACCGGCCGCTCGGCCGACCGGCACGACAACATCACCACCGGCCGGCTCTACAAGAACATCCTGGAGAAGGAGCGGCGCGGCGACTATCTCGGCGCCACCGTCCAGGTGATCCCGCACGTCACCGACGAGATCAAGGCCTTCATCCTGGAGGGCAACGAGGACTACGACTTCGTGCTGTGCGAGATCGGCGGCACGGTCGGCGACATCGAGGCGATGCCGTTCCTCGAGGCGATTCGCCAGCTCGGCAACGACCTGCCGCGCGGCGGCGCCGTCTACATCCATCTGACGCTGATGCCGTGGATCCCGGCGGCCGGCGAGCTCAAGACCAAGCCGACCCAGCATTCCGTCAAGGAGCTGCGCTCGATCGGCATCGCCCCCGACATCCTTCTGGTGCGCGCCGACCGGCCGATCCCGCCGGAGGAGCGGCGCAAGCTGTCGCTGTTCTGCAACGTGCGCGAGACGGCGGTCATCCAGGCGCTCGACGTGGCGCACATCTACGACGTGCCGACCGCCTATCACGCGGAGGGCCTCGATTCGGAGCTGCTTGCCGCCTTCGGCATCGACCCGGCGCCGAAGCCGCGCATGGAGCGCTGGCGCGAGGTGGCCGAGCGCATCCACAATCCCGAGGGCGAGGTGACGATCGCCGTCGTCGGCAAGTACACCGGGTTGAAGGACGCCTACAAGTCGCTCAACGAGGCGCTGTCGCACGGCGGCGTGGCCAATCGCGTGCGCGTCAACCTCGAATGGATCGAGGCGGAGGTCTTCGAGAAGGAGGACCCGGCGCCGTGGCTGGAAAAGGTGCACGGCATTCTGGTGCCGGGCGGCTTCGGCGAGCGCGGCGCGGAGGGCAAGATCCTCGCCGCCCGCTTCGCCCGCGAGCGCAAGGTGCCGTATTTCGGCATCTGCTTCGGCATGCAGATGGCCTGCCTCGAGGCGGCGCGGTCGCTGGCCGGCATCGAGAACGCCTCGTCGACCGAGTTCGGCCCGACCGACGAGCCGGTCGTCGGCCTGATGACGGAGTGGCTGCGCGGCAACATGCTGGAGCGCCGCGCGGCGGCCGGCGACCTCGGCGGCACCATGCGGCTCGGCGCCTATCCGGCCGAGCTCGAGCCCGGCTCGCGCATCGCGCAGATCTACGGCAGCACGCAGATCTCCGAGCGCCACCGCCACCGCTACGAGGTCAACATCGACTACAAGGAGCGGCTCGAGGCGTGCGGTCTCGTCTTCGCCGGCATGTCGCCGGACGGCGTGCTGCCCGAGACGATCGAGTATCCCGACCATCCCTGGTTCATCGGCGTGCAGTATCATCCCGAGCTGAAGAGCCGGCCGTTCGAGCCGCATCCGCTGTTCGCCAGCTTCGTCGCCGCCGCGCTCGAGCAGGCGCGCCTGGTCTGATCCGCTTTTCTCGTCTCTCGCGGGCCGCGCGGGCTTGCAACCGGCCGCCGCCCGCCGTATGACTCGCCGCGACCACAGGGGTGCTCCGTACGGCCGGGGCTGAGAGGAGGGCGGCATGTCCTCAAACCCTCAAGCTGATCTGGGTAATACCAGCGGAGCGAGGCGGACATGTTCTCTGGCGCGCAATTTTCCCTTTATCCGATGACCGGCGACTTCGTGCCGGTGATCCTGTCGAGCCTGTCGGCGCTCGATCCCTATCGCGAGCGTCTGCGCATCGAGACCGACGACCTGTCGACGCTGATCGTCGGGCCGGCCGACGACCTGTTCCCGGCGATGCGCGACCTGCACGGCGCCGCCTCGCGCGACGGCGTCCACTGCGTGCTGTCGGCCGCCGTGTCGCGCGGCTGCCCCGGCGAGCCGGACGACCCGCGCTGCACCCCGCTGGCGCCATCGGCCCATGCGGGCTCGATGGACGAGCGCATCGCGGCCGCGCTCGCCGCCGTGGAGGCGGCACCCGAGACCGGCCTGACGGTCGCCGCGCAGTTCTCGTTCTACCCGCTCGGCGCCGCAGAGCACATGGACGAGATCTACGCCTGCATCGACTTCGTCAAGCGCTCCGGCGTGTTCGGCCGCGCCAAGAACTTCTGCACCCGGCTCGACGGCGATGCGGGGCGGGTGTTCGCCACGCTCGGCCAGGCCTTCGTCGCCTTCGGCGCGCCGCAGGCGCATGTCGCGCTCGACGTGACGGTGTCGGCCAACAGCCCGAGCCGCCGCGGCTGACAGGCCGCCGCCCGCGCCGTGGCGCGGGCCCGCAGGCCGGTCGCGGCCTCCTTTCGCTTCTTCCATCCGCCATCCTCAGGAGACGTGTCATGTCCCGTTCCAACGTGTGGACTCTCAGGGAAACCCTCGTCGTCGCCGTCATCGGCGCCGTCTTCGCGCTGCTCTATCTCGGCTGGGTGCAGCTCTGGCTGATCGCCCAGGCGGCGATCGGCAGCCTGTCCATGGACATCTTCATGGGCTTCTGGTTCGTCGCCTCCATCGTCGCCGCCGCGATCGTGCGCAAGCCCGGCGTGGCGCTCGTCGCAGAGGTCCTGGCGGCCGCCGTCCAGGTGCTGATCGGCAGCCCGGCGGGTCTGATGCTGATCGTCAGCGGTTTCATCCAGGGGCTTGGCGCGGAAACGGTTTTCGCCGCCACGCGCTGGCGCAACTATTCGCTTCCGGTGCTGATGGCGGCCGGCGTCGGCGCGGCCGTCTTCAGCTACGCCTACACCTGGGTGCGCTTCGACTACGGCGCCCTCGACCCGACCATCCTGGTCGTCATGTTCGTGCTGCGCTGCGCCAGCGGCGCGCTGCTCGGCGGCTGGCTCGGCAAGGTGATCGTCGACCAGCTCTACCGCACCGGCGCGCTGTCGGGCTTCGCCATCGATGCCGACCGGCGCACCGCCGGCGCGGCTGAGGGCGCGCTGTGACCGCACCGCTGGCCGAGGGCCCGGTGATCGCCGCCGAAGGCTTCGCCGTGCGCTACCGCTTCGCCGCGCGCGACGCGGTGGGGCCGGTCGAGCTGGCGATCGGCCGCGGCGAGCGGGTGCTGATGCTCGGCCCCTCGGGCTGCGGCAAGTCGAGCCTGCTGCTCGGCCTCACCGGGCTCGTGCCGGCGACCATCCCGGCCGCCGTCGCCGGCCGCATCGCGCTGTTCGGCGTGCCGGTCGACAGCCGGCCGCCGGCGGCCTGGGCCGAGCGCGTGGCGCAGCTCTTCCAGGATGCCGAGCAGACGCTGTGCGGCATGCGCGTCGAGGAGGAGATCGCCTTCGGTCTGGAGAACCGCGCCCTGCCGGCCGACGCCATCGCCGCGCGCGTCGAGGCTGCGATGGCCGCGCTCGACCTGCCGGCAAGCTGGCGCCGGCGCCAGACGGCGACGCTGTCGGGCGGCGAGAAGCAGCTCGTCGCGCTTGCCGCCATGGCCGTCGTCGACGCCGATCTGTTCGTCGCCGACGAGCCGGCCGGGCACCTGGCGCCGCGCGCCGCCGAACGGCTCTACCGCATGATGGGCCGGCCGCGCCCGGGCCAGACGACGCTGATCGTCGACCACGCCTTCGCCGGCCGTCTCGACGAGGTCGACCGGGTGGTGGCGCTCGGCGGTGACGGCCGGCTGATCGCCGACGGCCCGCCGGACGCGGTCTTCGAGACGCACGGCGCGCGGCTGGCCCGCGAGGGTGTGTGGCTGCCGGCCGCGGTCACGCTCGCCCGCCGCCTCGGCCGGCCGGCGCGCGACGGCCTCGCCGGCATCGCCGGGCTTTTGGCCGGCACCCGGCGCGAGGCCGGCAGCCGTGCTGCGGTCGCGGCCTTCCTCGCCGACCGGACGGCGCCGCCCGCCGCGCCGGCCGGGTCCGCGCCGCCGGTCGTCGCGCTCGAACGCGCGGCCTGCGCGCCGTTCCTCGCCCGCCCGGTGCTCACCGACGTCTCGCTCGCCGTTCCGGCCGGCGAGATCGTCGGCCTGATCGGCCCCAACGGCGCCGGCAAGACGACGCTCGGCGCCTGTCTCGCCGGCCTGCTGCCGCTCAAGGCGGGGCGCCGCCGCGGGCCGCCCGGCGCGATGGCCTTCCAGCGGCCGGAGGCGCAGTTCACCGCCGCCACGGTGGCCGAGGAGGCGGCCCGCTTCCTGCCTGCATCGGCGCGTGCCGGTGCGGACGCCGCGGTCGCCGACGCGCTGGCGCTGTGGGCGCTCGACGGGCTCGCCGCGCAGCACCCGCTCGAGCTTTCGGCCGGCCAGAAGCGCCGGCTGGCGCTCGCCGCGCTGACGGCCGCCGGCCGCTGGCCGCTGCTCGTCTGCGACGAGCCGACGGCCGGCCTCGACGCGCGCGGCCGCGACCGGCTGGCGGCGAGCCTCGCCGCGCTGGCGGAACGGGGCACGGCGGTCGTCCTCATCACGCACGATCCGGAAGCCGTGCTCGGCCTGACGACGCGCTGCGCGCTCGTCGCCGGCGGCACGGTCGGCCCGCTGCGCCCGACGGCCGAGATGCTGGCCGACGCCGCGGCGCTGGAGACGGCCGGGCTGGTGCGCCCCGAAGCGATGGCGGCGGCCGACTGGCTCGCCGCGCAGGAGGCTGCATGTCTGCCGTGAATCCGATCGTGACCTTTGTCATGTGCCTGGTGTGGTTTGCCACCGCCACGCTGCTGCTCGATCCGGTGTTCCAGGCGGCGGTCATCGTCCTCGTCGCCGGCTTTCTGCTCGTCACGCGGCGCATCCGGCCGGTGGTGCTGGCGGCGATTTCGGTGCCGCTCGTGCTGTTCGGACTGGGCTTCGTCGTCACCCACATGCTGTTTCGCGCCGACGGCGGCGTGGTGGCGACCTCGTCGGCCGCCGTCTTCGACAGCGGCACGGTGGGGGCGGCGGTGACCCTCGGCCTGCGCGCGGTGGCCTGCGGCATGATCTCGGTGTTCTTCGCCTTCACCAGCGACGCCGGCGGCTTCGTGCGCGCCCTGGTGGCCCGCGCGCGGCTGCCGCAGAGCGTCGGCTACGCGCTGTTCGCCGCGCTGCAGACGGTGCCGGCGCTGGCCGTCGAGGCGCAGCAGCAGCGCATGAGCCGGGCGATGCGGCGCGGCCGGCCGCTGACGCGCATCCCGCGGCCGGCCGAGACCGTGGCGCTGGTGGTGCCGCTGCTCGCCTTCGCCATCCGCCGGGCGAGCCGCACCGCGCTCGCCATGGAGGCGCGCGGCTTCACCGCCGCCGGCCACCGCACCATGCTCAACGTGCCGGGCTTCGGCCGCGCCGACGCGGTCTTCGCCGTCCTCGCCTTCGGCCTGCTCGGCCTGCTGATCGCCCGGCCGCTGCCGCCGGTCGTGTTTTAGCGCATCGGCCCGAAACCCGGCTCCCGGTTTTCGGAAAGCACGATGCGCCACGTCAGGGCCGCGCCGTGCTTTGCGCGTTCTTTCAGGGCGCGGCGCCGCGCTGCGCCAGGCGGGCGAGGGCGGCCAGCACGGTGCCCGCGGCCACGGCGATGAAGCCGACCAGCGGCCAGGCGGTGTCGCCGCCGAGCGCGATCACGGCCAGCGTGCCGGCCGCGCCGACGACGACGCTCTGGATGGCGAAGTAGAGCGCCACCGCCAGGCCGGCCGCGTCGCCGAACTCGGCCAGCGCGCCGTTGGCGGCGACCGCGCTGGTGAACACGATGCCGACGCCGACCAGCCACATCGGCAGCACGAAGCTCCAGAACGACGGCGCCGCCGTGAGCGCGCCGAAGGCGAGAAACCCGGCGCCGGCCAGCATGACGAGCATGCCGCGCGCCAGCATGCCGGCCGCGCCGTGGCGCGCCACCAGCGGCCGCACGAAGCGGGCCGTGACGATCATCACGACGGCGACCGAGCCGAACAGCAGGCTGAAGCCGGTCGACGCGTGCCCCGCCCGCTCGATCAGCACGCGCGGCGCGGTCGAGAAATAGACGAAGAAGGCGCCCATCGCCGCGGCGAAGCCGAGCGTGTAGGTCCAAAACCGCGCGCTCGCCAGGATGGTGCCGGGGCCCGGCCCGCCAGCCGGCGGTGCCGCCGGCCGCGTTTCCGGCCAGCGCAGGAGCGCCTGGCCGAGCGCGACGGCGGCGAGGGCGGCCAGCGTCAGGAAGATTGCCCGCCAGCCGGCGAGCTCCGCGATCAGCGCGCCGACGATCGGCCCGAGTGCCGGCACGAAGGCGAGCATCGAGCCGAACAGGCTGTAGATGACCGCGCCCTCCGGCCGCTCGGCATAGACGTCGCGCACCGTGGCGAAGGTGGCGACCAGCATCGCCGAGGCGCCGGCCGCCTGCGCCACGCGCAGGACGACGAAGGCCGTCGCGTCGCTGCCGGCGGCCAGCAGCAGCGAGGCGAGCGCGTAGAGCAGCGCGCCGCCGAGCAGCACCGGCCGGCGGCCGAAGCGGTCGCAAAGCGGCCCGAAGGCGAGCTGGCCGAGCCCGAGCGTCACCATGTACAGGCTGAGCGTGAGCTGCACGACGCCCGGCGTCGTGGCGAGCACTGCCGGCATCGCCGGCACGACGGGCAGGTAGATGTCCATCGCCAGCGAGGCGAGGATGTCGAACGGCGCCATCAGCAGCAGCGCATAGGGCAGGCTGTGGCTCCAGGGGGCGGGCTTGAAGAAGGACATGCGGTCGCTCCGCGCGAATGAGGGCATTCGCGGCGACTGCCGGATCGGAAGCGGATATCGGATCTTTGCAGGCAGGCGCCGCAGCAACGGGTGGGCTGTCGCTGCGGCTTATCGGCGTGCTGTCTTCTTGCCTCGCATGGCGCGTCTCCGGTTCGGCGCGGGGCGCGGACCCCGCGGCGCCGGCCGGCGCCGCCACGCTCCTAGCAAGGGCGCCGGCGGGGCACAACCGCCGTCGCGCGCCGCACATTGCCTTGAAAAGCGGCGCGGCTTGGGGCAAACGGCAGGCATGTCAGCCGCACAGACCGCCTCCGCTCGCCCGAGCGCGCCCCGCGCGATCGATCACTGCGTCCTGCCGACCGCCGATCTCGAGCGCGCGCGCGAGCGCCTGACGGCGCTCGGCTTCACCGTCGCGCCGGAAGGCAGCCATCCCTTCGGCACGCGCAACGCCTGCGTCTACTTCAAGGACGACACCTTTCTCGAGGCGCTGGCCGTCGGCGACGCGGCGGCCGCCGACGCGGCCGTCGCGACGGACAACGTGTTCGTCGCGCGCGACCGGCTGTTCCGCGCCCATTGCGGCGAGGAGGGGTTCTCCGCGCTCGTCATGCGCACCGACGACGCCGATGCCGATCATGCGCGCTTCGTCGCCGAAGGGCTTTCGGCCGGGCCGGAGCTCGCCTTTTCGCGCCCGGTGCGCGATGCGGCGGGCGGCGAGGACGAGGCCCGCTTCAAGCTCGCCTTCGCGACCGCCCCCGGCGACCAGCCCGGCGCCTTCTTCTTCGCCTGCGAGCGGGTGCGCGCGCCGCAGGTCGACCGTGTGGCGCTGACGCGCCACCAGAACGGCGTCACCGGCATAGACCGCGTGGTTCTGTCCTGCGTCGAGCCCGACAGCCACGAGGCGCTGATGCGCGCGGTGACCGGCAGCGCGCACGTCGAGGCCTTCCCCGGCGGCACCGACTACCACGCGGCCAACGGCCTGGTGTCGCTGCTCAACGACTCCGGCGTCAAGGCGATGCTGGCGATCGCGCCGGAGGACGGCGACGACCTGCGGCTGCGCGCCATCGTCTTCCGCGCGCCCGATCTGGAGCGCGTGCACACCGCGCTCGCCGAGGACGGCATCGAGGCGATGCGCCACGCGGGCTGGCTGATCGTGCCGCCGGCCGAGGGCCAGGGCGCCATCTTCGCCTTCGAGGAGCACGCATGACGCGCGCCAATGCGCGGGTCGCCGTCGGCGACGCCGTCTTCGCCAACGACGCGCCGCTGACGCTGATCGCCGGCCCGTGCCAGCTCGAATCGCGCGGCCACGCCTTCGACATGGCCGGCGCGCTCAAGGAGATGGCGCGCGCGCGCGGCCTCGGCTTCGTCTACAAGACGAGCTTCGACAAGGCCAACCGCACCGCGCTGTCGGGCCGCCGCGGCGCGGGGCTCGAGGCCGCGCTGCCGGTCTTCGCCGCCCTGCGCGCCGAGCTCGGCGTGCCGCTGCTGACCGACGTGCACGCGCCGGAGCAGTGCGCGGCGGTCGCCGAAGCGGTCGACGTGCTGCAGATTCCCGCCTTTCTCTGCCGCCAGACCGATCTCCTGGTCGCGGCGGCGCGGACCGGGCGCGCCGTCAACGTCAAGAAGGGCCAGTTCCTCGCCCCGTGGGACATGGCCAACGTCGTCGCCAAGCTGACCGGCTCGGGCAACGCCAACGTGCTGGTCACCGAGCGCGGCGCCTCCTTCGGCTACAACACCTTGGTCTCCGACATGCGGGCGCTGCCCATCATGGCCGAGCAGACCGGCGCGCCGGTCGTCTTCGATGCCACCCATTCGGTGCAGCAGCCGGGCGGCCAGGGCAGCGCCTCGGGCGGCGAGCGCCGCTTCGTCGCGCCGCTCGCCTCGGCCGCCGTCGCCGTCGGCGTGGCCGGCGTCTTCGTGGAGACGCACCAGGACCCCGACAACGCGCCGTCCGACGGCCCCAACATGGTGCCGCTCGCCGACATGCCGGCGCTGCTCGACCGCCTCGTCGCGCTCGACCGGGTGGTCAAGGGCTACTGAGGGCGCCGCAGCGCCACCGTCAGGAAGGCGAGATAGCGCTGCCGGCTTGCCCGCGCGGCCGCGCCGTCGCCGCCGACCGGATGCGCCCCGTCGACGCCGGCCACCATGCCGCGGTCGAGCGTCACGAGATCGAACGAGTGGACGGCGCCGGGATAGGCGACGACGCGGGTGGCCCGCGAGCCGGCACGCGGCGAAAGCCGCCGGCAGCGCGCCACCGGCGTCCAGCTGTCGGCCGCCCCGGCGAGGATCAGCACCGGCACGTCGAAGTCGCTCCGCCCGTCCGCCGGCCCGTAGCGCGCGCGGCACCACGGATAGTAGGCGACGACAGCGGCGAACGGCGCCGCACCGCCGCCGCGCGCCGCCGGCGAGGCGAGGGCGAGCGCCACCGAGCCGCCGAAGCTCTGGCCGAGAAAGGCGAGCCGCCGGCCGTCGATTCGCGGATCGGCGCCAAGCCGCGCCGCAAGCTCGCCGGCGTGCCGCACGGCCGCGCGCTCCAGCCGCGCGAGCGCCGCGGCATCCGCGCAGATCGAGGCGCGGCCGCGCGGCCCGAGCACGTCGAGCACCGCCACCGCATGGCCGCGCCGCAGCAGCGCCGCGCCATGCGCGGACAGTCCCGCCCGCACCGCCGGCGGCCCGAGGCCCGTGCAGCCGGGCATCAGCACGACGGCCGGAACCGGCGCGGCGCGCTCGGGCACGCTCAGCGTGGCGCGCCAGCCCGCGCCGGCCAGCCTTTCGGCCGCGCCGGCGCCGGTCGTCGCCGCGACGAGCCCGATGACGGCGGCGGCGGCGACGATGGCGGCGCGAAGCCCGCCCTTCGCCGGTGGCTTCCAGGTCGCGGACATGAGGCCTCCCTGCCGGTCTTGCGACGGTGCGCCCGTGCGGCGTCGTCCTGCATAGCCGGGTCGCGCGGCCGGCGGCAACCGACGCCGCGCGGCGGTGCGGCCGGGCGTTGTCTTTTCGGCGTCATCGGCTATGAGGGGGCCGACTTTCGATCGAGCCAAGGAGCCTGCCCGTGACCGCCATCATCGACATCGTCGGCCGCGAGATCCTCGACAGCCGGGGCAACCCGACGGTCGAGGTCGACGTCGTGCTGGAGGACGGCTCGATGGGCCGCGCCGCCGTGCCCTCCGGCGCCTCGACGGGCGCGCACGAGGCGGTCGAGCTGCGCGACGGCGGCGAGCGCTATCTCGGCAAGGGGGTCGCCCAGGCGGTGGCCGCCGTCAACGGCGAGATCTTCGAGGCGATCGGTGGCATGGAGGCCGAGGGCCAGATGCACATCGACAGGGCGCTGATCGCGCTCGACGGTACGCCCAACAAGAGCCGGCTCGGCGCCAACGCCATCCTCGGCGTCTCGCTGGCCGTCGCCAAGGCGGCCGCCGAGGCCTCCGGCCTGCCGCTCTACCGCTATGTCGGTGGCGCCTCGGCGCATGTGCTGCCGGTGCCGATGATGAACATCGTCAACGGCGGCGCGCATGCCGACAACCCGATCGATTTCCAGGAGTTCATGGTCATGCCGCTCGGCGCCGAGAGCCTGGCCGAGGCGGTGCGCTGGGGCGCGGAGATCTTCCACACGCTGAAGGCCGACCTCAAGGCCGCCGGCCACGCCACCGCGGTCGGCGACGAGGGCGGCTTCGCGCCCAACCTGAAGAGCGCCAAGGCGGCGCTCGACTTCATCCTGACGGCGATCGAGAAGGCCGGCTACACGCCGGGCGACGACGTGGCGATCGCGCTCGACTGCGCGGCGACCGAGTTCTACCGCGAGGGCAGCTATGTCTACGAGGGTGAGCGCAAGACGCGCGACGCCCGGGCGCAGGCGCGCTACCTCGCCAAGCTGTGCGCCGACTATCCGATCGTGTCGATCGAGGACGGCATGGCCGAGGACGATTTCGAGGGCTGGAAGATCCTCACCGAGCGGCTCGGCGACACCGTGCAGCTCGTCGGCGACGATCTGTTCGTCACCAACTCGGCGCGCCTGCGCGACGGCATCCGCATGGGCGCGGCCAACTCCATCCTCGTCAAGGTCAACCAGATCGGCACGCTGACCGAGACGCTCGACGCCGTCGAGACGGCGCAGCGCGCGCGCTACACGGCGGTGATGTCGCACCGTTCGGGCGAGACCGAGGACGCCACCATCGCCGACCTGGCGGTGGCGACCAATTGCGGGCAGATCAAGACCGGCTCGCTGGCGCGCTCCGACCGGCTGG
Organism: Aquibium sp. A9E412; assembly: GCF_030398335.1. Classification (GTDB taxonomy): domain Bacteria; phylum Pseudomonadota; class Alphaproteobacteria; order Rhizobiales; family Rhizobiaceae; genus A9E412. The sequence continues at coordinate 91,911 of NZ_JAOAOP010000001.1, read as the reverse complement.
CCAAGTACAACCAGCTGATCCGCATCGAGGAGGAGCTCGGCGCGCAGGCACGCTACGCCGGGCGCGACATCCTGCGCGCCTGACGGCGTGCGGGATCGCCTCGGCGTAACCCTCCATTAAGCAGGATCGGGCCACATGGGGCGGCAAGGGGTTTTGCCGCCATGTGGACGCGCCAGCGCAAGAGACGACGGACCGGCCGGCTGATCGTGCCGGCCATCGCCGCGCTCTTTCTCAGCTATTTCGGCTTTCACGCCTATCACGGCGACTACGGCATCTATGCCAAGTATCGCCTGGAGGCGCGCACGGCCGAGCTCGAGAGCGAGCTCGCCGCGCTGCGCGCGACGCGCGCCGAGCTCGAGCACCGCGTCCGGCTGCTGCATGACGGCACCCTGGAAAAGGACATGCTGGACGAGCAGGCGCGGCGTGCGCTCAATCTCGCCCACGAGCGCGAGGTCGTCATCTTTCGCACCCGTGAGCAGCCTTGACCGAAATCTGGTCAAGCCTATAAAGCGTAATCGTTTCAGTAGCTTGCCGGAAGACCAGCCATGCATTTTTCGCATGGCCCGGGCGCGGCACGCATGCTAGCCTTGGCAGAACCGGATCGGCGTCCTGCCGGTCCCCGCCTTCATGACCACCGAGAGGCAGCCAGGGAGCACCGGATGGCGACGGCCGCGCGAAAGTCCACGTCGAGCAAGTCGAGCTCGAGCAAGGCGAAATCCTCCACCAGGTCGGCCAGCCGGTCGCGCTCCGGCGCCGCCCGCGACGCCGCGCCGGAGCTCAAGGCGCCGGCGCCGCTCAAGTTCACCAAGGACGAGGAGTTCAAGGCCTACCGCGACATGCTCCTGATCCGCCGCTTCGAGGAGAAGGCGGGCCAGCTCTACGGCATGGGCTTCATCGGCGGCTTCTGCCACCTCTACATCGGCCAGGAGGCCGTGGTCACCGGCATGCAGATGGCGCTCAAGGAGGGCGACCAGGTGATCACCGGCTACCGCGACCACGGCCACATGCTGGCCACCGGCATGAGCCCGCGCGGCGTCATGGCCGAGCTCACGGGGCGCCGCGGCGGCTACTCCAAGGGCAAGGGGGGCTCGATGCACATGTTCTCCAAGGAGAAGCATTTCTACGGCGGCCACGGCATCGTCGGCGCGCCGGTGCCGCTCGGCACGGGCCTCGCCTTCGCCAACCGCTACCGCGACAACGACAACGTCTCGCTGACCTATTTCGGCGACGGCGCGGCCAATCAGGGCCAGGTTTACGAGAGCTTCAACATGGCCGCGCTGTGGAAGCTGCCGGTCATCTTCATCATCGAGAACAACCGCTACGCCATGGGCACGTCGGTCGCCCGGTCCTCGGCCGAGACCAACCTGTCGCACCGCGGCCTGTCGTTCAAGATTCCCGGCATCCAGGTCGACGGCATGGACGTGCGCGCCGTCAAGGCGGCCGCCGACATGGCGACCGAGCGCTGCCGCTCGGGCGAGGGGCCGATCATCCTGGAGATGCAGACCTACCGCTACCGCGGCCACTCGATGTCCGACCCGGCCAAGTATCGCAGCAAGGACGAGGTGCAGAAGATGCGCTCCGAGCACGACCCGATCGAGCAGGTCAAGCAGCGCCTGATCGAGCGCAAGTGGGCCGACGAGGACGAGCTCAAGGCGATCGACAAGGAGGTGCGCGAGATCGTCGCCGAGGCCGCCGACTTCGCCCAGACCGATCCCGAGCCGGACGTCTCCGAGCTCTACACCGACATCGTACGCTGAGGGGGCGCTGGCATGCCGACGGAAATCCTCATGCCCGCCCTGTCGCCGACGATGGAGGAGGGCAATCTCGCCAAGTGGCTGAAGAAGGAAGGCGACCAGGTCTCGGCCGGCGACGTGGTCGCCGAGATCGAGACCGACAAGGCGACCATGGAGGTCGAGGCGGTCGACGAGGGCACGCTCGGCCGCATCCTGGTCGCCGAGGGCACGGAGGGCGTCAAGGTCAACACGCCGATCGCACTGCTCTTGGGCGAGGGCGAGAGCGCCGAGGATCTCGACAAGGCTGCCGCCGCGCCGGCCTCGTCCGGCGACGGTCCGGCGCCCGCGGCGCACGAGGCGAAGGACGATGGCGGCGACGACGAGCCGGCGACCGCCGCGCCGGCCGCCGGCGAGGCGGTCGCCGACATCGAGGCGCGCCGCGTGCCGGCCGAGGGCAAGGTGCATCCCGAGCCGCGCAAGGTCGACGTCGCCGGCGACCCCGACATTCCCGAGGGCACCGAGATGGTGCCGACGACCGTGCGCGAGGCGCTGCGCGATGCCATGGCCGAGGAGATGCGCCGCGACGGCGACGTCTTCGTCATGGGCGAGGAGGTGGCCGAGTACCAGGGCGCCTACAAGGTCACCCAGGGCCTGCTCGACGAGTTCGGGCCGAAGCGCGTCGTCGACACGCCGATCACCGAGCACGGCTTCGCCGGCGTCGGCGTCGGCGCGGCCTTCGCCGGCCTCAAGCCGGTGGTCGAGTTCATGACCTTCAACTTCGCCATGCAGGCGATCGACCAGATCGTCAATTCGGCGGCCAAGACGCTCTACATGTCGGGCGGCCAGATGGGTGCGCCGATCGTCTTCCGCGGGCCGAACGGCGCGGCCGCGCGCGTCGCCGCGCAACACTCGCAGTGCTACGCCGCCTGGTACGGCCACATTCCCGGCCTCAAGGTGGTGATGCCCTACACCGCGGCCGACGCCAAGGGCCTGCTCAAGGCGGCGATCCGCGATCCCAATCCGGTGATCTTCCTGGAGAACGAGATCCTCTACGGCCAGAGCTTCGACGTGCCGAAGCTCGACGACTTCGTGCTGCCGATCGGCAAGGCGCGCGTCCACAAGACCGGCAAGGACGTCACCATCGTCTCCTTCGGCATCGGCATGACCTACGCGCTCAAGGCCGAGGCCGAGCTGAGCGGGATGGGCATCGACGCCGAGATCATCGACCTGCGCACCATCCGGCCGCTCGACCTCGACACGGTGCTCGATTCGGTGCGCAAGACCAACCGGCTGGTCACCGTCGAGGAGGGCTTCCCGCAGTCCTCGGTCGGCGACCACATCGCCGCCCAGGTCATGCAGCGCGCCTTCGACTGGCTCGACGCGCCGGTGATCACCGTCGCCGGCAAGGACGTGCCGATGCCCTATGCCGCCAATCTCGAGAAGCTGGCGCTGCCCAGCGCCGCCGAGGTGATCGAGGCGGTGAAGGCCGTCACCTACAGGGACTGAGGGAGCCGCGCGATGCCGATCGAAGTCACCATGCCCGCGCTCTCGCCGACCATGGAGGAGGGCAACCTCGCCCGCTGGCTGGTCAAGGAGGGCGACCGTGTCGCGCCGGGCGACGTCATCGCCGAGATCGAGACCGACAAGGCGACCATGGAGGTCGAGGCCGTCGACGAGGGCACCGTCGCGCGCATCGTCGTGCCGGAAGGCAGCGAGGGCGTGAAGGTCAACGCGCTGATCGCCGTGCTCGCCGCCGAGGGCGAGGATGCCGCCGAGGCCGCCAGGGCGGCCGAGGCCGGCGGCAAGTCCGAGGAAAAGCCGGCAAAGGCCGAAGGCGAGCCGGCAAAGCAGGCCGAGAAACCGGAGAAGCCGGAGAAGGCCGGGTCCGATGCGGCGCCCGCCGCGGACCAGGCGGAGCGCGCGGCGCAGAGGCCGGCCGCGCCGAAGGCGGACGCGGCGCCCGCCGCCGACCGGCCGGCCGAAAGCGCGGCCGGGCCGGCGCCGCGCGCCGACGGCAAGCGCGTCTTCTCCTCGCCGCTCGCCCGCCGCCTCGCCAAGGAGGCCGGCATCGAGCTTGCCGCGATCTCCGGCTCCGGCCCGCACGGCCGCATCGTCAAGGCCGACGTCGAGGCGGCGGCCGAGGCCGGCACCGCCAGGCCGCAGCCCCGGGCCGCCGAGGAAAAGCCGGCCGGCAAGCCCGCCGCACCGGCCGCCGCGCCGGCACCGATGGCCGACGAGGCGATCCTCAACCTGTTCGAGGAAGGCTCCTACGAGCGCGTGCCGCACGACGGCATGCGCAAGACCATCGCCCGCCGCCTGGTCGAGGCCAAGGCGACCGTGCCGCACTTCTACCTGACGCTCGACTGCGAGATCGACGCGCTGCTGGCGCTGCGCAAGCAGCTCAACGACGCCGCGCCGATGCGCAAGACCGAGGATGGCGAGAAGCCGGCCTACAAGCTGTCGGTCAACGATCTCGTCATCAAGGCGATGGCCCTGGCGCTGATGGAGGTGCCCGACGCCAACGCCTCGTGGACCGAGGCGGCGATGCTCAGGCACAAGCACGCCGATGTCGGCGTCGCCGTGGCGATCCCCGGCGGGCTGATCACGCCGATCGTGCGCCGCGCGGAGGAGAAGTCGCTGTCGGTGATCTCCAACGAGATGAAGGACATGGCCGCGCGCGCCCGCAACCGCCGGCTCAAGCCGGAGGAGTACCAGGGCGGCACCACGGCGGTGTCCAATCTCGGCATGTACGGCATCAAGCACTTCTCGGCCGTCATCAACCCGCCGCACGCGACCATCCTGGCCGTCGGCGCCGGCGAGCAGCGCGCCGTCGTCCGCGACGGTGCGGTGGCGGTGGCGACCGTGATGTCGGCGACGCTGTCGACCGACCACCGCGCCGTCGACGGGGCGCTCGGCGCCGAGCTGTTGGCCGCCTTCAAGCGGCTGATCGAAAACCCGATGGGCATGCTGGTCTGACACGCGGCCGCGCGCCGCTGACGCCAAGGGGGACACGAGCGATGACCGACACGAGCGAACCGAGCCGGCAGCACAGCGCCTGGATCTGGCTGGCGATCGTCGGCGCGGTCTCCCTGATCGGCGGCGTGCTGGCGCTCGCCAATCCCTTCGCCGCCACGCTGGCGGCGGAGATGCTGGCCGCCTGGACGTTTCTCATCTTCGGCGTGCTGCAGCTTCTCCAGGCGACCCGCATGCGCGACTGGCGCGGCTTCACCTGGTCGCTGCTGCTCGGCCTCGTCACCGTGGTCGTCGGCGTCTCGCTGCTGCTCGACCCGGCCGCCGGCGTCATCTCGCTCACCGTGCTGGTGGCGGTGCTGTTCCTCGTGCTCGGCGCGGTCAAGGTGCTCTACGCGCTCGCCTACCGGCCGTTGCCGGGCTGGCTGCTGCCGCTCCTGTCGGGCCTGCTGTCGGTGGTGCTCGGCCTGATGATCCTGGCCAACTTTCCCTGGTCGGCGGCCGCCGTGCTCGGCGTCCTGCTCGCCGTCGAGCTGATCTCCAACGGCGTCTTCTGCCTCGTCGTCGCCTTCGGGCTGCGCGGGCGCTGAGGCGGCCGGCGGTGAGGGACGGCGCGCCGATGAAGACGGTGCTGTGCTACGGTGATTCGCTGACCTGGGGCTACGACGTGGCCGGTCCGTCCCGGCATGCCGTCGCCGACCGCTGGCCGAACGTGCTCGCCGCCGCCCTCGGGCCGCGCGTCGAGGTCGTCGCCGAGGGGCTGAACGGCCGCACCACCGCCTATGACGACCATGGCGCACCGGCCGACCGCAACGGCGCGCGGCTGCTGCCGACGCTCTTGACCAGCCACGCGCCGCTCGACCTCGTCGTCGTGATGCTCGGCACCAACGACCTGAAGCCGTGGATCGCCGGCCGGGCGGCCGCCGCGCGGGCCGGCATGCGCCGGCTGGTCGAGATCGTGCGCCATCACCCGTGGCCGGTCGAGGCGGCCGCGCCGGACGTGCTGATCGTCGCCCCGCCGCCGCTCTGCGAGACGGCCGACCCCGATTTCGCGGCGATGTTCGAGGGCGCGCTGGACGAATCGGCCATGCTCGCCTCGCTCTATGCCGATCTTGCCGACGCGCTCGACTGCGGCTTCTACGACGCCGGCTCCGTCGCCCGCACGACGCCGGTCGACGGCGTGCATCTCGACGCCGCGGCGACGCGCGCGCTCGGCCGCGGCCTCGAGCCGATGGTGCGCATGATGCTGGGGCTCTGACGATGGCAGACGCGGCGCGCAAAGCGGCGGGCGCGGCCCCGCGCTTGACGGAGATCAAGGAGGCGGGCGGCCGGCGGCCTAGCCTGCGGGCATGGCAACCATGGAGCATGCCCGATGTCGAACACCCCGCACGAACTGGCCGAAGACTTCCCGCAATATGTCAGCCTGATGCACCACCTGCGCGAGACCGATGCGCATTTCGCCCGTCTGTCGCACGCCTATCACGAGATCAACCGCGCCATTCACCGCGCCGAGACCGACATCGAGCCGGTCGACGACTTCCGCATGGCCGAGATGCGCAAGGAGCGCATGCGGCTGAAGGACGAGCTCTACACCATGATGGCGCGGCACGAGCCGGTGCCCGAATCGCCGACGGAAAGCTGAGCGCAGCGGCGCTCGCGCTTCCCGTCCGGCGGCGGCGTGCCGGCCCCTGCCGGCGCCGCTGACGCGATACGAGGAGCGCAAGCCGCCATGGCACAGGACTACGACGTCATCATCATCGGCAGCGGCCCCGGCGGCTACGTCACCGCCGTGCGCGCCGCCCAGCTCGGCTTCAAGACGGCGATCGTCGAGCGCGAGCATCTCGGCGGCATCTGCTCGAACTGGGGCTGCATCCCGACCAAGGCGCTGCTGCGCTCGGCCGAGGTGCTGCACCAGGCAAGCCACGCCGCCGACTACGGGCTGACGCTCGACGGCACGCTCAAGCCCGACGTCGAGGCCGTGGTGAAACGCTCGCGCGCCGTCGCCGGCCGCATGAACGGCGGCGTCGGCATGCTGATGAAGAAGAACAAGGTCGACGTCATCTGGGGCGAGGCGAAGCTCACCAAGCCGGGCGAGATCGCCGTTGCCAGGCCGGCGAAGAAGCCGATGGAGCCGCAGCCGCCGAAGCCGAAGACCGTCAAGGGCGAGGAGGGCACCTACACCGCCAAGCACATCATCGTGGCGACCGGCGCGCGGCCGCGCGTGCTGCCGGGCCTCGAGCCGGACGGCAGGCTGATCTGGACCTATTTCGAGGCGATGGTGCCGAAGGCGATCCCCAAGTCGCTGATCGTCGTCGGCTCGGGCGCCATCGGCATCGAGTTCGCCTCCTTCTACCGCACGATGGGCGCCGAGGTGACGGTCGTCGAGATGATGCCGACGATCATGCCGGTCGAGGATGCCGAGATCTCCGCTTTTGCCCGCAAGCGCTTCGAGAGGCAGGGCATCACCTTCCATCTCGAAGCCAAGGTGAAGACGGTCGACAAGGCCGACGCATCCGTCACCGCCCACATCGAGGGCAAGGACGGCAAGGTCGCCAAGGTGACGGCCGACCGGCTGATCTCGGCCGTCGGCGTCGTCGGCAACGTCGAGAACATCGGCCTCGAGGCGCTCGGCGTGAAGACCGAGCGCGGCGCCATCGTGATCGACGGCTACTGCCGCACCAACGTGCCCGGCCTCTACGCCATCGGCGACGTCGCCGGGCCGCCGCTGCTTGCCCACAAGGCCGAGCACGAGGGCGTGATCTGCGTCGAGAAGATCGCCGGGCTGAAGGACGTGCATCCGCTCGACCGCAACCGCGTGCCCGGCTGCACCTACTGTCACCCGCAGGTCGCCTCCGTCGGCCTGACCGAGGCGCAGGCCAAGGAGGCCGGCCGCAAGGTGCGGGTCGGCCGCTTCCCGTTCGCCGCCAACGGCAAGGCCGTGGCGCTCGGCGAGGATCAGGGACTGGTCAAGACGGTGTTCGACGCCGCCACGGGCGAGCTGCTCGGCGCCCACATGGTTGGCGCCGAGGTGACCGAGCTCATCCAGGGCTTCGTCGTGGCGATGAACCTGGAGACCACGGAAGCCGAGCTGATGCACTCGATCTTCCCGCATCCGACATTGTCTGAGATGATGAAGGAGAGCGTGCTCGATGCCTATGGCCGTGCGCTCAACGCCTGACGCCGGTGCTGCGGTCGGCACCGGTCCCGGCTGGCGAGGGAGGAACCTGCCGCCGGTCCCCGCCGTTGTGGCGGCGACAACGAAACGTCCGACAGGAGACATTCATGGAAGGCTTGGGCTGGATACTGACGATCATCATCGGCGGCCTCGCCGGCTGGATCGCCGAGAAGATCATGAAGGCCGATCACGGCATTCTCACCAACATCGTGCTGGGCATCGTCGGCGCGCTGGTGCTCAACGCGATCCTGCTGGCGCTGATCGGCTCGACGCTCGGCGGCATCATCGGCCAGCTCATCATCGCGGTGATCGGCGCCTCGCTGCTGATCTGGGTCTACCGCGCGATCCGCGGCCGCGGCTGAGCGGCGGCACGTGCTGCCGACAGCCCGGCGGGCCATCGCCCGCCGGGCTGTTTTTGTGCGCGTGAAGGGCTATATGGACGGGTGACGGCGCCGGCCGTGGCGCCACCGTCTCACACAGGGAAAGCGACCCTTGGTCACCATCCTCGACACCGTTTCCGCCGCGCCGCGGCCGCGGCATCCCGAAAAGGCGCACCGGCCCGACCAGGAGGTGCTGCGCAAGCCGGAATGGATCCGCGTGCGCGCGCCCGCCTCGCGCGGCTATCTGGAGACGCGCGAGATCGTCAAGTCGAACGGTCTGGTGACGGTCTGCGAGGAGGCGGGCTGCCCCAACATCGGCGAATGTTGGGACAAGAAGCACGCCACCTTCATGATCATGGGCGAGATCTGCACCCGCGCCTGCGCCTTCTGCAACGTGGCGACCGGCATCCCGGCGCCGCTCGACGCGGCCGAGCCGGAAAGCGTGGCGCGCGCGGTCGGTGAGATGGGGCTCAACCACGTGGTCGTCACATCGGTCGACCGCGACGACCTGGCCGACGGCGGGGCGCGCCATTTCGCCGACGTGATCGCCGCCATCCGCCGTGCCGCGCCCGGCACGACGATCGAGATCCTGACGCCGGACTTCCTGCGCAAGCCGGGCGCGCTGGAGATCGTCGTCGAGGCGAAGCCCGACGTCTTCAACCACAATCTGGAGACCGTGCCGTCGCACTATCTCACGGTGCGGCCCGGCGCGCGCTACTTCCACTCGGTGCGGCTGTTGCAGCGCGTCAAGGAGCTCGACCCGACGATGTTCACCAAGTCGGGCATCATGGTCGGCCTCGGCGAGGAGCGCAACGAGGTGTTGCAGCTGATGGACGACCTGCGCAGCGCCGACGTCGACTTCATCACCATCGGCCAGTACCTGCAGCCGACGCGCAAGCACCATCCGGTGAGGAAGTTCGTCACGCCGGACGAGTTCAAGTCCTACGAGACGGTGGCCTATTCCAAGGGCTTCCTTATGGTCTCGTCGAGCCCGCTGACGCGCTCCTCGCACCATGCCGGCGAGGATTTCGAGCGGCTGCGCGCCGCGCGCGAGAAGCGCCTGAAGACTCACGCCTAAACCGCTGGAATCATGCCGAAACACGAGACGGTCCGCCGCGTCGGGCACACGCCGGAGAGGATGTTCGACCTCGTTGCCGACGTGGAGAAGTATCCCGAGTTCGTGCCGATGTGCGAGGCGCTCACCGTGCGCTCGCGCAAGCAGCGCGACGACGTGACGGTGCTGGTCGCGGCGATGACCGTCGGCTACAAGGCGATCCGCGAGACCTTCACCACCCAGGTCGTGCTGCGGCCGCAGGAGCGGCGCATCGACGTGAAGTATCTCGACGGGCCGTTCCGCTATCTCGAGAACCGCTGGCGCTTCGAGCCGGCCGGCGAGGGCGGCTGCGACGTCCACTTCTTCATAGAGTACGAGTTCAGGAGCCGCATCCTGGCCACGCTGATGGGCGCCATGTTCGACCGCGCCTTCCGCATGTTCGCCGAGGCCTTCGAGCGCCGCGCCGACGCCGTCTACGGCAAGCCGGCGAGCGTCGGCTGACGCGCCGGCAGGGGGTGGCAACCGGTTCGCCGCCCGCAAACGCGTAAAAACAATGAGTTGGAGCCGATCTGCGATTCCGTGAAACGCAGAACGGCCTAGCGCGCCTGCGTGCCGATCGCGTCGAGCAGCAGCCGCAGCGCCACCGCGACGCTTTCGCGGCGCACGAAATCGCGGCCGCGGTCGGCGAAGATGCGCCGCGAGGCGTGCGCCGGACGGCCGGTCGCGGCGAGCCCGAACCACACCAGCCCGACCGGCTTCTCCGTCGAGCCGCCGCCCGGCCCGGCGATGCCGGTGACCGACACGGCGAGCCCGGCGTGCGAGCGCGCCAGCGCGCCTTCGGCCATGGCGAGCGCCGTCTCGCGCGACACCGCGCCGTGCGCGGCGAGGGTCGCCTCCGGCACGCCCAGCATCTCCGTCTTGGCGGCGTTGGAATAGGTGACGAAGCCGCGGTCGACGACCGCCGAGGAGCCGGCGATGTCGGTCAGCCGCGCGGCGATCAGCCCGCCGGTGCACGATTCGGCCGTGGCGATCATCACCCCGCGGTGCTCCGCCGCGCCGAGCACCGAGCGCGCCAGCGCCGTCAGGTCGGCGCTCATTCGGCGAGCCCGCCGGGATAGACGACGGTGGCCGTGGCGATCGCCGCGATGCCTTCGCCGCGGCCGACGAAGCCCAGCCGCTCGTTGGTCGTCGCCTTGACCGACACCCGCGTCTCGGCGAGGCCGAGCAGCCGCGCCATGCTGGCGACCATTTCGGTCCGGTGCGGGCCGATGCGCGGCGCCTCGCAGATCAGCGTCACGTCGGCATTGGCGATGCGCCCGCCGGCCGCCCGCACCAGCGCCGCCGCATGGGCGACGAAGAGCGCCGAGGCCGCCCCCTTCCACTGCGGGTCGGAAGGCGGGAAATGCGTGCCGATGTCGCCCGCACCGCAGGTCGCCAGCAGCGCGTCGGTCAGCGCGTGCAGCCCGACATCGGCGTCGGAATGGCCCGACAGCCGCCGCTCGTAGGGGATCGCCACGCCGCACAGCGTGACGTGGTCGCCGGGTCCGAAGCGGTGCACGTCGTAGCCGTTGCCGGTGCGCACGTCGGGGAACGCGGCGGCCGCCGCCGTCAGCCGGCTGTCGGCGAGCGCCAGGTCGCGGCTCCAGGTCAGCTTCACATTGTCGGGCGAGCCCGCCACGATGCGCACGGCGAGCCCGGCCCACTCGGCGATCGCCGCATCGTCGGTGAAGTCCTCGCGGCCGGCGGCGAAGGCGCGCTCGTGCGCGGCCAGGATCGGCGCGAACGCAAAGCCCTGCGGCGTCTGCGCGGCGTAGAGCCCGTCGCGCGGCACCGTCTCCCCGACCGCGGCGTCGGCGCCGGCGCGCTTCAGCGTGTCGGAGACGGGCAGGGCGGGCAGCGCGCCGTCGCCGGCGTCGAGCGCCGCCACCACGCGGTCGATCAGCGCGCCGTCGACGAATGGCCGCACGCCGTCGTGGATCAGCACCGCGCGCGGCTGCCGCTCGCGCAGCGCCATCAGCGCCAGCCGCGTCGAGGCCTGCCGCGAGGCGCCGCCCGGCACCGCGACCACGTCGCCCTCGAGCCCCCCCACGGCCGCCGCGTAGAGCGCGCCGTCGTCGGGGTGGATCGCCACGGCCAGCGGACCGATGCGCGGATGGGCGAGAAAGGCCTCCAGCGTGCGGCGCAGCACCGGCTTGCCGCCGATCGTCCGGTACTGCTTGGGGCCCTCGGCCGCTGCGCCGGCGCGCTCGCCGCGGCCGGCGGCCACGATCACCACCGCCACCCGGTCGTCCGCCGTCGTCGCGCTGTCCGTTCGTGTCGTCGTCATGCCGGTCCCGTTGTGCCTCGTCGTGCGAAGCTGTAGTCGCCGCGGGCGGCGAGCGCCAGCCGGTTTGTCGCGCCCTGGCCGCAAAGCCGGTTGCGCCCGCGCCCGCGAATGTCTAGAATTTAGGCAATGGCAGTTGTTGCCCTTGGAATGTGCATGAGCGAACCGACAAGCCTCGCCGAACCGCTGTCGATCGGCGGCGTCGCCATCCGCAACCGCGTCTTGCTGGCGCCGATGTCCGGCGTGACCGACGCCGCCTTCCGCCGCCTGGCGCATGGTCACGGCGCCGGCCTCGTCGTCTCCGAGATGGTGGCGAGCGGCGAGCTGGCGCGCGGCCGCGGCGACACCGCGCGGCGCATCCGCCGGCCCGACGTCGACGTGCACATGGTTCAGCTCGCCGGCCGCGAGGCCGCGGCGATGGCCGAGGCCGCGCGCGTGGCGGCCGGCGAGGGGGCCGACATCATCGACATCAACATGGGCTGCCCGGCCAAGAAGGTGACCGGCGGCTATTGCGGTTCGGCGCTGATGCGCGAGCCCGACCGCGCGCTCGCCCTGATCGAGGCGGTGATCGGCGCCGTCGCCGTGCCGGTGACGGTCAAGATGCGGCTCGGCTGGGACGACACCACGCTCAACGCGCCGCTGATCGCCGCGCGGGCCGAGCGGGCGGGCGTCGCCATGGTCACCGTGCACGGCCGCACGCGCTGCCAGTTCTACAAGGGCCGCGCCGACTGGCGCGCCATCGCCGCCGTCAAGCGCGCCGTGGCGATCCCGGTCGTCGCCAATGGCGACGTCGCCGGCCCGGCCGATGCCGCGGCGATCCTCGCGCGCTCCGGCGCCGATGCGGTGATGGTCGGCCGTGCCCACTACGGCGCGCCGTGGACGGCGGGCGCGATCGCGGCCGCCGCGGCGGGCCGCGCGGCGCCGGGCGTGCCGCGCGATGCCGCCGCGCTGGCCGGCTACGTGGCGGCGCACTACGAGGCGATGCTGGCGCTCTACGGCACGGCGTCGGGCCTGCGTCAGGCGCGCAAGCATCTCGGCTGGTATCTCGACCGCCATGCGCCGCGGACCGCACCCGAGGCGCGCCGCGCGATCCTCACCGGCGCCGAGCCCGCCACCGTGATGCGGCTGATGTGCGCGGCGCTGCTGGCGGCCGGCGAGACGCGGGGCGCGGCCGCATGAGCGCGTCGGTGCCGCCGCCGGCCGAGGCCGCGCAGATCGTGCTCAACACGATCCGCCATCCCGTCATCATGGTCGATGCCGATGGCCGGGTGAGCTACGCCAATGCCGAGGCGGAGGACTTCTTCCGCGCCAGTGCCGCCGTGCTGGCGCGCAACCGGCTGTCGGACGTCGTGCCCTTCGGCAGCCCGCTGATCACGCTGGTCTCCCAGGTGCGCGAGCGCCGCGCGCCGTTCAAGGAGTACCGCGTCGACGTCTCCTCGCCGCGGCTCGGCCCCGACCGCATCGTCGACATCTATGTCGCGCCGGTGCCGGAGCTGCCGGGCTCGGTCGTCGTGCTCTTCCAGGAGCGGTCGATGGCCGAGAAGATCGACCGCCAGATGACGCATCGCGGCGCGGCGCGCTCGGTCACCGGGCTCGCCGCCATGCTGGCGCACGAGATCAAGAATCCGCTGTCGGGCATCCGCGGCGCCGCCCAGCTCCTCGAGAGCGCGGTGTCGGACGCCGACCGCGCGCTGACCCGGCTGATCACCGAGGAGACCGACCGCATCGTCTCGCTGGTCGACCGCATGGAGGTATTTTCGGACGACCGGCCGGTCGACCGCATGCCGGTCAACATCCACGTCATCCTCGACCACGTGAAGGCGGTGGCGCGGAACGGCTTCGCCCGCAAGCTGCGCATCGTCGAGGACTACGACCCCTCGCTGCCGCCCGTGCCGGCCAACCGCAGTCAGCTCGTCCAGGTCTTCCTCAACCTGGTGAAGAACGCCGCCGAGGCGCTGGAGGGCCGCGAGGACGGCGAGATCCGCCTGTCGACCGCCTTCCGTCCCGGCATGCGGCTGTCGGTGCCGGGCACCCGCGACCGCGTCTCGCTGCCGCTCGAGTTCTGCGTCCAGGACAACGGGCCCGGCGTGCCCGACGACATCCTGCCGATCCTGTTCGACCCCTTCATCACCACCAAGCAGAACGGCTCCGGCCTCGGTCTGGCGCTGGTCGCCAAGATCGTCGGCGACCATGGCGGCGTCATCGAGTGCGATTCCACCACGCGCGGCACCGTCTTCCGCATCCTGATGCCGGCCTGGCGCGACGGCGGCGCGGAGGGCGCGGAGACGGCCGACGAGGCGGTCGTCTGATGGGCGCGACGGGCAGCATCCTCGTCGCCGACGACGACGCCGCCATCCGCACGGTGCTCAACCAGGCGCTCTCGCGCGTCGGCCACGAGGTGCGGGTGACCTCCAACGCCGCCACGCTGTGGCGCTGGATCGCCGCCGGCGAGGGCGACCTCGTCATCACCGACGTGGTGATGCCCGACGGCGACGCCTTCGACATGCTGCCGCGCATCCGCAAGGCGCGGCCGGAGCTGCCGGTCGTCGTGATGAGCGCGCAGAACACCTTCATGACGGCGATCCGCGCCTCGGAGACCGGCGCCTACGAGTATCTGCCCAAGCCGTTCGACCTCAACGAGCTGCTCGGCATCGTCGGCCGGGCGCTCGCCGAGCCGCGCCGCCGGCCGAGCGCGCCGCCGGCCGACGAGCAGCCCGAATCGATGCCGCTGGTCGGCCGCTCGCCGGCCATGCAGGACATCTACCGCATGCTGGCGCGCATGATGCAGACCGACCTCACCGTGATGATCAACGGCGAGTCGGGCACCGGCAAGGAGCTGGTGGCGCGCGCGCTGCACGAGTACGGCCGGCGCCGCAACGGCCCGTTCGTCGCCATCAACATGGCGGCGATCCCGCGCGACCTGATCGAATCGGAGCTGTTCGGCCACGAGAAGGGCGCCTTCACCGGCGCCCAGTACCGCTCCTCCGGCCGCTTCGAGCAGGCGGAAGGCGGCACGCTGTTCCTCGACGAGATCGGCGACATGCCGATGGAGGCGCAGACGCGGCTGCTGCGCGTCCTGCAGCAGGGCGAGTACACCACCGTCGGCGGCCGCACGCCGATCCGCACCGATGTGCGCATCGTCGCCGCCACCAACAAGGACCTGCGCGCGCTGATCCACCAGGGGCTGTTCCGCGAGGACCTGTTCTACCGGCTCAACGTCGTGCCGCTGCGCCTGCCGCCGCTGCGCGAGCGCGTCGAGGACATCGCCGACCTGGTGCGCCACTTTTTCCGCCAGGCCGAGCGCGAGGGGCTGCAGGCCAAGCAGATCGTGCCGGCCGGCATCGATCTGATGAAGCGCTACCGCTGGCCGGGCAACGTGCGCGAGCTGGAGAACCTGGTGCGCCGGCTCGCCGCGCTCTATCCGCAGGAGGAGATCTCGGCCGAGATCGTCGAGGCCGAGCTGCAGAGCGCCGGCCGGCCGGCCGAGCCGAGCCGCGACGATCTGCCCGAGGACCTGTCGCTCGGCCGCGCCGTCGAGCACTGCCTGCAGCGCTATTTTGCCGGCTTCGGCGGCGAGCTGCCGCCGCCGGGGCTCTACCATCGCATCGTCAGCGAGGTGGAGTATCCGCTGGTTCTGGCCGCGATCTCGGCCACCCGCGGCAACCAGATCAAGGCGGCCGAGCTGCTCGGCGTCAACCGCAACACGCTGCGCAAGAAGATCCGCGAGCTCGGCGTCAACGTCTACCGCGCCTCAAAACAGCCTTAGCCGGCGCCCACGATTGGCCGCAGGCGCCTGTTGCACATGCGCCACAAGGCGTTGCATAAGGGCAACGCAGACGACGGGCTGTAGCGATCCATGAGCACCCAGACGCCGACCGCCGGACGGCTTTTCTCGCGACCGCGCCTGAGCGAAGGCCGCCGCCTGCTCGCCTGGCCGGGCATCATCGCCGTCGCCTGCGCGCTGGTCACGGCCGCCGCCTCCTTCGCCGTGCTGCTCGGCCTCACGCCGCTGACCCCCGACGACACCACGACGCTGGCGCTGATGGCGGTCAACGCCGCCTTCATCGTGCTCCTGGTGGCGCTGATCGGCCGCGAGGCGCACCGCATCTACACCGCGCGCCGGCGCGGCCGCGCGGCCTCGCGGCTGCATGTGCGCATCGTCGCGATGTTCTCGCTGGTCGCCGCCATACCGGCGATCCTGGTGGCCGTCATCGCCGCCGTCACCCTCGACCTCGGCCTCGACCGCTGGTTCGAGCTGCGCACCAAGGTCATCATCTCGTCCTCGCTGTCGATCGCCGAGGCCTATGTGCAGGAGAACGCGCGCAACCTGCAGGGCACGACGCTGTCGATGGCCTTCGATCTCGACCGGGCGCGCCAGGTCTACAGCCTCGACCGCAACGGCTTCCGCAACCTCCTGACGCAGCAGGCGGTCGGCCGCGCGCTCGCCAACGCGGTGCTGATGCGCGAGGACGGCTCCGTCATCATGGCCGCGCAGATGCCCAGCGAGACGAGCCTGCCCGAGCCGCCGCCGGGCGCGCTCGAGGCCGCCGCCGAGGGCCGTACGGCGCTGATCGAGCCGCGCCAGGGCAACCTCGTCGGCGCCATCGTCAAGCTGCGCCAGATCCCCGGCGTCTATCTCTACACCTCGCGCCTGCTCGACCCGGAGGTGATCCGCGCGCGCCAGATCGTGCGCTCCAACACCGACGAGTACCGCGGCCTGGAGGCCAACCGGGTGCAGACCCAGGTCGCCTTCGCGCTGCTTTATCTCGTCGTCACGCTGGTCATCATCCTGTCGGCGATCTGGACCGGCATCGCGGTCGCCGACCGGCTGGTGCGGCCGATCCGCCAGCTCATCGGCGCGGCCGACGAGGTGGCGACCGGCAATCTCGAGGTCTCGGTGCCGGTGCGCGCCTCCGACGGCGACGTCGCCTCGCTCGGCGACACCTTCAACAAGATGATCCTCCAGTTGAAGTCGCAGCGCGACGAGCTGGTGACGGCCAAGGACGTGATCGACGAGCGCCGCCGCTTCTCCGAGGCGGTGCTCGCCGGCGTCACGGCCGGCGTCATCGGCGTCGACGAGACCGGCACGGTGTCGATCGTCAACCGCTCGGCCGAGACGATGCTGGCGATCGCCGCCGGCGACACGGTGGGCCGCAACCTGTCCAAGGTGCTGCCGCATGTCGGCCGCGTGTTCGAGACAGGGCGGCGCGCCGGCCGCCGCGTCTACCGCGACCAGGTCACCTTCTACCGCGCCGGCGCCGAGCGCACCTTCAACGTGCAGATCACCACGGAGGAGGGCGAGGGCGAGGGCGGCGCGCACTCCTACGTGGTGACGATCGACGACATCACCGATCTCGTGCAGGCGCAGCGCTCGGCCGCCTGGGCCGACGTGGCGCGGCGCATCGCGCACGAGATCAAGAACCCGCTGACGCCGATCCAGCTTTCCGCCGAGCGCATCCGCCGGCGCTTCGGCAAGGTCATCACCGAGGATCGCGAGATCTTCGACCAGTGCACCGACACGATCATCCGCCAGGTCGGCGACATCGGCCGCATGGTCGACGAGTTCTCCGCCTTCGCGCGCATGCCCAAGCCCGACATCCAGCTTCTCGACCTGCGCGAGCCGCTGCGCGAGGCCTCCTTCCTGATCGAGGTCAGCCGCAGCGACATCGCCTTCGAGCGCGACTTCGGCGCCGAGCCGCTGACCGGCCGCTTCGACACGCGGCTGATGAGCCAGGCCTTCGGCAACGTCATCAAGAACGCGGCCGAGGCGATCGAGGCGACGGGCGACAGCGAGGGCGGCGCCATCCGCATCGTGGCGCGCCGCATCGGCAACACGATCCGCGTCGACGTGACCGACAACGGCAAGGGCCTGCCGCGCGAGAACCGCCAGCGGCTGCTCGAGCCCTACATGACGACGCGCGAGAAGGGCACCGGCCTCGGCCTTGCGATCGTCAAGAAGATTGTCGAAGACCATGGCGGCCGGCTGGAGCTGCACGACGCGCCGGCCGACTTCCACGGCGGTGTCGGCGCGATGATCCGCATGGTGCTGCCGGCGGCCGCGGGCGGCGGGACCAGACCCGCGCCGCGGAACGCGGAGAAGAACGAGAAGGTCGAAAATGGCGTCTGACATACTGATCGTGGATGACGAGGAAGACATTCGCGAGCTCGTCGCCGGCATCTTGAGCGACGAGGGCCACGAAACGCGCACCGCGCGCGACAGCGACAGCGCGCTGGCCGCCATCGCCGACCGGGTGCCGCGCCTCGTGCTGCTCGACATCTGGCTGCAGGGCTCCACGCTCGACGGCCTGGCGCTGCTCGACCGCGTCAAGACGCTGCATCCCGAGCTGCCCGTGGTGATGATCTCCGGCCACGGCACCATCGAGACCGCGGTGTCGGCGATCCGCCGCGGCGCCTACGACTTCATCGAGAAGCCGTTCAAGGCCGACCGGCTGATCCTGATCTGCGAGCGGGCGCTGGAAACCTCGAAGCTGCGCCGCGAGGTCTCCGACCTGCGCCGGCGCAGCGGCGAGACCTTCGACCTGATCGGCACCTCCGGCCCGATGAGCCAGCTTCGCCAGACCATCGAGCGCGTCGCGCCGACCAACAGCCGCATCATGATCATGGGCCCGTCCGGCTCCGGCAAGGAACTGGCGGCGCGCGCCATCCACGCCTGCTCGGCGCGCAAGGCCGGCCCCTTCGTCTCGCTCAACGCCGCCACCATCACGCCCGAACGCATGGAGATCGAGCTGTTCGGCACCGAATCGAACGGCGGCGAGCGCAAGGTCGGGGCGCTCGAGGAGGCGCATCGCGGCACGCTCTACCTCGACGAGGTGGCCGACATGCCGCGCGAGACGCAGGGCAAGATCCTGCGCGTGCTGGTCGACCAGCAGTTCGAGCGCGTCGGCGGCACCAAGCGCGTCAAGGTCGACGTGCGCATCATCTCCTCGACGGCGCAGAACCTGGAGGCGATGATCGCCGAGGGCCGCTTCCGCGAGGACCTGTTCCACCGGCTGGCGGTGGTGCCGGTCGTCGTGCCGCCGCTGTCGGAGCGGCGCGAGGACATCCCCTTCCTGGTCGATCACTTCATGCGGCAGATCGCCGCCCAGTCGGGCATCCGGCCGCGCCGCATGGGCGACGACGCGCTCGCCGTGCTGCAGGCGCACAACTGGCCGGGCAACGTGCGCCAGCTGCGCAACAACGTCGAGCGGCTGATGATCCTGGCGCGCGACGGCGAGGCCGACCAGGCGATCACCTCCGACCTGCTGCCCTCCGAGATCGGCGACGTCATGCCGCGCGTTCCGAGCCAGACCGACCAGCACATCATGGCGCTGCCGCTGCGCGAGGCGCGCGAGCTGTTCGAGAAGGAGTACCTGATCGCCCAGATCAACCGCTTCGGCGGCAACATCTCGCGCACCGCGGAGTTCATCGGCATGGAGCGCTCGGCGCTGCACCGCAAGCTGAAGTCGCTCGGCGTGTGAGGCCCGGGCGCCGGTGCGGCGGTTTTGCGTTCACGCGCGCGCAAAGGTTAGACAGGGCGTCGCCGCAAGGCGTTCGGCCGCCGCCGGCGCGGCGCGGCGTTTCGTTGAGGGGTAGGGGCAGGACATGAGGGTCATCATCTGCGGCGCGGGCCGCGTCGGCTACGGCATCGCCGAAAGGCTCGCCGCCGAGCACAACGACGTCTCGGTCATCGACACCTCGCCGGAGCTGATCCGCGGCGTGCGCGACACGCTCGACGTGCGCGGCTTCGTCGGCCACGGCGCCCACCCCGACGTGCTGGCCGCCGCCGGCGCGCAGCAGGCCGACATGATCATCGCCGTCACGCTCTACGACGAGGTCAACATGGTCGCCTGCCAGGTGGCCCACTCGCTGTTCAACGTGCCGACCAAGATCGCGCGCATCCGCTCGCAGTCCTATCTCAAGTCGCACTACATGGACCTGTTCTCGCGCGACCACATGCCGATCGACGTCATCATCTCGCCCGAGGTGGAGGTCGGCGAGATGGTGCTGCGCCGCATCGCGCTGCCGGGCGCCACCGACGTGGTGCAGTTCGCCGACGGCAACGTCGCCATGGTGGCGATCGAGTGCCTCGAGGAATGCCCGGTCATCAACACGCCGCTCGCCCAGCTCACCGAGCTGTTTCCCGACCTGCCGTCGACCGTTGTCGGCCTGTCGCGCAACGACAAGCTGTTCATCCCGCATTCGGGCGACCAGATCGTCGCCGGCGACATGGCCTATGTGGTGACGACGCGCGACCAGGTGCGCCGCACGCTCGGCCTGTTCGGCCACGAGGAGACGGAGGCGACGCGCATCGTCATCGCCGGCGGCGGCAATATCGGCCTCTACGTCGCGCGCGCCATGGAGCGCAAGCAGTCGAGCACCAAGGTCAAGATCATCGAGAACGCGCGCGAGCGCGCCGTCACGATCGCCGACCAGCTGCGCCGCACCGTGGTGCTGCACGGCAGCGCGCTCGACCAGAAGCTGCTGCTCGAGGCCGACATCCGCCACGCCGACCTGATGGTGGCGCTGACCAACGACGACCAGGTCAACATCCTGTCGAGCGTGATGGCCAAGCGGCTCGGCTGCAAGTCCAACCTGGTGCTGATCAACAACCCGACCTACCACGAGTTCGCCCGCACGCTGGGCATCGACGCGCACGTCAACCCGCGCTCGGTGACCATCTCCAAGGTGCTGCAGCACGTGCGGCGCGGCCGCATCCGCGCCGTCCACAACATCCAGCGCGGCGCGGCCGAGGTGATCGAGGCCGAGGCGCTGGAGACCTCGCCGCTGGTCGGCCCGCCGCTGCGCGAGATCGAGTTCCCCGACGGCATGCGCATCGGCGCCGTCTACCGCGACGGCGAGGTGCTGAAGCCGGACGGCTCGCTGCGCATCCGGCCGAAGGACCGGGTGGTCATCTTCGTGCTCGAGGAGGCGGTGCGTCAGGTCGAGCAGATGTTCCGCGTCAGCCTGGAATTCTTTTAGGCCACGGGCGGCAAAACCGCGCGGCCCTCTGGAAAGCGCCCTGCCGCAACGGTAGAGGGGGCCGGCGCTGCGGCGCCGAATCGAGACAGCATCGGGCGCCGCCGGCGCCATCAGACGGAGGGACCGCCATGCCGCGCATCGCCTATGTGAACGGACGCTACGTGCCGCATGGCGCCGCGACCGTGCACATCGAGGACCGTGGCTACCAGTTCGCCGACGGCGTCTACGAGGTCTGCGAGGTGGCGCGCGGCTTCATCATGGACATGCGCCGCCATCTCGACCGTCTCGACCGCTCGCTGAGCGAGCTCGCCATCGCCTGGCCGCTGCACCGCTCGGCGCTCGAGGTGATCATGCGCGAGGTGGTGTGCCGCAACCGGGTGCACAACGGGCTGGTCTATCTCCAGGTCACGCGCGGCGTCGCCAGGCGCGACCACGTCTTTCCGCCGCCCGGCACGCGCCCGGCGCTGGTGGTGACGGCCAAGCAGACCGATCCCGCCGCGGCCGCCCGCAAGGTGGAGGCCGGCGTGTCGGTCATCACCGTGCCGGAAAACCGCTGGGAGCGGGTCGACATCAAGACGGTCGGCCTGCTGCCCAACGTGCTCGCCCGCCAGACGGCGCGCGAGGCCGGCGCCCAGGAGGCCTGGTTCGTCGATCCCGACGGCACGGTGAAGGAGGGCGCGGCGACCAATGCCTGGATCGTCACCGCCGACGGCACGCTGGTCACCCGGCCGGCCGATCACGGCATCCTGCGCGGCATCACGCGGGCGGCGGTGATGGAGGTCGCCGACCATCTCGGCATCGCGGTGGAGGAGCGCGCCTTCACCGTCGAGGAGGCCAAGGCGGCGCGCGAGGCCTTCATCACGGCCGCCACGACGGTGGTGATGCCGGTCGTGGCGATCGACGACGCGCCGGTGGCCAATGGCCATCCCGGCTCCGTCACGCTTTCCTTGCGGCGGGCCTTTTTTGACATTGCGGAAAAAAGTCCTGCCTGTTAACCAAACGAACGCGCGGGTGCAGCTCTGGCGGCCGTCGGCGGTCGTCTGCGGCCCGAAGGGGCCGAACCTCTCCTTGACGAAGACCCGCTACAACTTTGCTACCCGGCCGAGGCCGCGGGGGATGGGTGAAGACAAGAACAATGGCGGAACGATCGCAAAACTTGCAGGACTTGTTCCTGAACTCCGTTCGCAAGAACAAGACTCCGCTCACGATATTCCTGATCAATGGCGTGAAGCTGACAGGGGTGGTCACGTCGTTCGACAATTTCTGCGTGCTCCTGCGGCGCGACGGGCACTCGCAGCTCGTCTACAAGCACGCGATCTCGACGATCATGCCGAGCCAGCCCGTGCAGCTCTTCGAGCCCGACGAGACCGCGGGGCGGGACGCCTGATTGGCCGAGCGTGACGGCCCCGGGCACGGCCGGAACGGCGCGACCGGCGAGGACGCGCCGCCCACGCGTGCCGTCGTCGTGGTGCCGGTTCTCGCCGGTGGCGAGCGCGCCGGGGCAGCCGCACGCGGCGGCGAGCCGCGGCCGATGCGCGCGCCGGAGGCGCGGCTGACAGAAGCCGTCGGCCTGGCCGACGCCATCGAGCTCGACACCGTGCATGCCGAAATCGTGCCGGTCGCCGCGCCGCGGCCGGCGACGCTGATCGGCTCGGGCAAGGTCGACGAGCTGGCCGAGCGGGTGCGCGAGGAAAGGGCCGAGCTGGTCGTCGTCGACCATCCGCTGACGCCGGTCCAGCAGCGCAACCTGGAACGCGCGCTCGGCGCCAAGGTGCTCGATCGCACCGGCATCATCCTGGAGATCTTCGGCCGCCGCGCGCGCACCAAGGAGGGCGTGCTGCAGGTCGATCTCGCCCATCTCAACTACCAGCGCGGCCGGCTGGTGCGCTCGTGGACCCACCTCGAGCGCCAGCGCGGCGGCGGCGGCTTCATGGGCGGCCCCGGCGAGACGCAGATCGAGGCCGACCGCCGCCTCCTGCAGGAGCGCATCGTGCGCCTCAAGCGCGAGCTCGAGCGCGTGCGCCGCACCCGCGAGCTGCACCGCGCCAAGCGCCAGAAGGTGCCGTTTCCCGTCGTCGCCATCGTCGGCTACACCAATGCCGGCAAGTCGACGCTGTTCAACCGGCTGACCGGCGCCGGCGTCACCGCCGAGGACATGCTGTTCGCCACTCTCGACCCGACGCTGCGCCGCGTCATCCTGCCGCACGGCACGCCGATCATCCTGTCCGACACGGTCGGCTTCATCTCCGACCTGCCGACCCATCTGGTCGCCGCCTTCCGCGCCACGCTCGAGGAGGTGGTCGAGGCCGACCTGGTGATCCACCTGCGCGACATCTCCGACCCCGACGCCACGGCGCAGGCCGAGGACGTCGAGCGCATCCTCGGCGACCTCGGCGTCGACGCGGCCGATCGCGGCCGGGTGATCGAGGTCTGGAACAAGATCGACCGGCTGACCCCGCAGGACCGCCAGCGCCTGATGGAGCAGCATCGCGGCGCGCCGCCGCCGGCGCTCGTCTCCGCGGCGACCGGCGAGGGCATCGACACGCTGGTGGCGATGATCGAGGAGCGCCTGTCGGGCGCCGTCGCGCCGATCACCGTGACGATCCCGCCGGCCCGGCTCTCGGCGCTCGACTGGCTCTACCGCAACGGCGCGGTGACCGACCGCATCGACGGCGACGACGGCCAGGTGACGCTGACGGTGCGCGCCACCGGCGCGGTGCGCGACGAGATCCGCCGCCGCTTCGGCGCCGACGCCGGCTGAGCGTTTCCGGACGACGCAGCAACCGGTTTGTGTCGGCCGCGGGGCAGGGCGCCGCTCAGCGGCCCCCGTCGGCCTTCTTTCCCTTGGCGCGCTGCCAGTGCGCCTCCATCGTGTCGAGCGAGGCCGCTTCGAGGCTGCCGCCCTCGGCTGCCAGCGCCGCCTCCACGGCATGGAAACGGCGGCGGAACTTGGCGTTCGTGCCGGCCAGCGCGGCCTCCGGATCGACGCCGAGATGGCGGCCGAGATTGACCAGCGCGAACAAAAGGTCGCCGTACTCCTCCGCCACCGCCGCGCGGTCGTCGCCGGCCAGCGCCTCGCGAAGCTCCTGCGTCTCCTCCGCGATCTTGTCGAGCACCGGCTCGGGCGCGCCCCAGTCGAAGCCGACGGTGGCCGCCTTCTGCTGCAGCTTGAGGGCGCGGGTGAGCGCCGGCAGCGCCACCGGCACGTCGCCGAGAAAGCCGGCCTCCTGCGGCTCGCCGGCGGCCTGGCGCCGGGCGCGGCGCTCGGCCTTCTCCTCGGCCTTGCTGCGCTCCCAGGCGCCCTTGGCCATGCCCTCGCTGCGCGCCGTCTCGTCGCCGAAGACGTGCGGATGGCGGCGGATCATCTTGCCGGTGATCGCCTCGACGACGTCGCCGAAGGCGAAGCGGCCGGCCTCCTCGGCCATGCGGGCATGGAAGACGACCTGCAGGAGCAGGTCGCCGAGCTCCTCGCGCAGGTCGTCGAGGTCGCCGCGCGCGATGGCGTCGGCCACCTCGTAGGCTTCCTCGATCGTGTAGGGCGCGATGGAGGCGAAGTCCTGCCGCACGTCCCAGGGGCAGCCGGTCTCCGGGTCGCGCAGCGCGGCCATGATGGCGATCAGCGTGTCGATGTGGCGCGAGGGTGTCATGCCGGGAGACTAGCCGCTTCCCGCCGCATTGCGAGCCGCCGGCCCGGCGCCCGCCCGCTTGTCCACAGCGTTGCCGGACGCCGCCGCGCCGCTGCGCCGCGGCGGGGTCATATTCTCGCCCCTTTCCGGTCACATGGGATTAAGCGGCCGCTAAAGAGTTTGTGCCATAAGGATCGTTGGTCTTGCCGTTTCGGCGAGGGAAGGACCGGGGATCCGTTGCCATGACAGGGCAGGCATGCTTTAGGCGGTCGAGGATGAGGGAGTTGGGGGACGCACCGCCTATGCGCCTAGACCTGCGTCGCACCGGCCGCAAGGCCGGCAAGCTGTCCGCCGCCATGGCAGCCGTGGTCTTTCTGGCCGCCTGCGGCACGCCGGAGCCGAAGCTCGGTCTGGCCGGGTCGACCTCAACCACCAAGGAATACTTCTCCGAAGCCGAGTACGGCGTGAAGGCGAGCCCGCGCGTCAGCGACAAGCGCTCGCGCCTGCCGCGCGGCGGCGGCCGCTACCAGGTCGGCAAGCCCTACCAGATCAAGGGCCGCTGGTACCGCCCGCAGGAGGACCCCGACTACAAGGCGGTCGGCGCGGCCTCCTGGTATGGCGACGCCTTCCACGGCCGGCTGACGGCGAACGGCGAAATCTACGACATGACGCACCTGACGGCGGCGCATCCCACGCTGCCGCTGCCGAGCTACGCCCGCGTCACCAATCTGAAGAACGGCAACTCGGTGGTGGTGCGCATCAACGACCGCGGCCCGTTCGCCCGCGGCCGCATCATCGACCTGTCGCGGCGTGCCGCCGAGCTGCTCGACTACACCCATGCCGGCGTCGCCAAGGTCGAGGTCGAGTATCTCGGCAAGGCGCCGCTGCACGGCCGCGACGACGAGTTCCTGCTCGCCTCCTACCGGCCCGGCGGCGACGACGCCGCGCCCGGCGTGATGGTGGCGATGAACGGGCCGACGCCGAGCGCGCCGGTCGGCGCGGCCGAGCGCGCCTTCTCCAGCCTGCCGGGCGTCGGCGATCCGGCGGCGCTGCCGGTTCTCGGTCCGCTCCTGTCCGAGCGGCCGGAGCGCGACACGGCGGACGGTCGGCGGCCGCGCCTGCCGGTGCTCTCCTACGCCGACCAGCGCGTGCGCGAGGCGAGCGGCAGCCCGTTCGACCGCCTGCTCCGGGTGCGTGCCGACATGGATGCAGCCGACATCGCCCAGTCCTGGAAGCGCCAGGGCTTCGAGCGGGCGACGCGCGGACGCTGAGGCCGCGCCCCGCGCAGCCGGCTTTCCCACTCCACCGCCACGTCTGCGGTTGAACCCTGCCGTGCGGTCCCTATAACGGTTCGTGAAGGGCCGTTAGGGGAGTAGGGACCGTGGCCACGACCCGGTGGAAGACGGCGCCGTGCCTGGCGCTGCTCATCGCCGTTGCGCTGATGGGGCAGCTCGGCAGCGCCGCTGCGCAGCTTTTCGAGACGAAGGCCCAGACCGCCTACATGATCGACGCCGAGACGGGCACCGTGCTCTTCTCGAAGGATCCGGACGAGCCGATGCCGCCGGCCTCGCTCGCCAAGATGATGACGATGGAGGTCGTCTTCCACGCCATCAAGACCGGCCGGCTGTCGCTCGACGACGCGTTCTACGTCAGCGAATACGCCTGGCGCACCGGCGGCGCCGCCTCGGGTGGCTCGACCATGTTCGCCGAGGTCAACTCCTCGATCACGCTGGAAAACCTCATCCAGGGCGTCATCGTGCAGTCGGCCAATGACGGCTGCATCATCATCGCCGAGGGCATGGCCGGCTCGGAGGCCAACTTCGCCCAGCTCATGACCGATCGCGCGCGGGCGATCGGGCTCGAGACGTCGGTGTTCAAGAACTCCACCGGCCTGCCGGCGGAGGGCCAGTTCGTCACCGCGCGCGAGCTCGCCGAGCTCGGCCTGCACATCTGGCGCGAATATCCCGACTTCTACGCGTACTACGCCCAGCCCGAGTTCACCTGGAACGGCATCACCCAGCGCAACCGCAACCCGCTCCTGCGCATGGACATCGGCGCCGACGGCATGAAGACCGGCTACACCGAGGAATCGGGCTACGGCATCGTCGGCTCGGTGCAGCGCAAGGATCGCCGCCTGTTCGTCGCCATGGGCGGCATGCAGAGCGCCGAGCAGCGCGCCGAGGAGGCGCGCAAGATCCTCGACTGGGGCATCCGCGCCTTCGAGAGGAACGAGATCTTCGCCGACGGCGAGATCGTCGGCGAGGCGAGCCTCTATGGCGGCGAGAAGGCGGGCGTGGCGCTCAAGGCGCGCGGGCCGATCTCGATCTTCGTGCCGATCACCAACCGCGACCGTCTGATCGCGCGCATCGTCTATGACGGGCCGGTCGAGGCGCCGGTCGAGGCGGGCGCCGAGATCGGCCATCTGAAGGTGTGGATCGGCGACACGCTGAGCCAGGAGACGCCGCTCTACGCCGCCGAATCCGTCGGCCGCGGCCCGCTGCACCGCCGCGCGCTCGACGCGCTGCAGGAGCTGCTGGTCGGCTGGCTGCGCTAGCGCCGCTCTGCCTTTCACGGGTCCGCAGATCGGCTGACGTCTTGGTCCGAGGCGCGTCGGGACGGCGAGCCGGAGCGCGAGGGGCCGCAGGACCGAATCGCGCGCGCCGGCCGCGCGCCACCGGGTGGTGATCGCTGACGGGCCGGGGGAATCCGGCGCCGTGCGGCACGAACGCCACGCCGGATTGGACCTCGGCGCCGGACTCGACTACAGCGAAGGCGACACAACGGGCAGCGACGGGACGAAGCGCTTTGCCGCGAGGCTTGTTCATCACCTTCGAGGGCGGCGAGGGCGCCGGCAAGTCGACCCAGGTGCGGCTGCTCGCCGAGGCGCTGCGCGGCATCGGCCGCGAGGTCGTCGTCACCCGCGAGCCCGGCGGCTCGCCGGGCGCCGAGGCGGTGCGCCACGTGCTTCTGTCGGGGGCGGCCGAGCCGTTCGGTCCGGCGATGGAGGCGCTGCTGTTCGCCGCCGCGCGCTCCGACCATGTCGAGACGCTGATCCGGCCGGCCGTCACGCGCGGCGCGGTGGTGCTGTGCGACCGCTTTCTCGATTCCTCGCGCGTCTACCAGGGCGGCGGCGATCTGGCGCCGGATTTCATGACCGCGCTCGAGCGCGTCGCCGTCAACGGCATGGTCCCCGACCTGACGATCATCCTCGACATCGACCCGCGCGAGGGCATGCGCCGGGCCGCCGAGCGGCGCGGCGAGGAGACGCCGGACCGCTTCGAGAAGGAGACGCTGTCGGTGCACGAGGCGCGCCGCCGCGCCTTCCTCGAGATCGCCCGGGCCGAGCCCGAGCGCTGCCTCGTGTTCGACGCCAGCCAGTCGCGCGATGCGCTTGCCGCCGAGATCGCCGAGGCGGTGTGGCCGCGGCTTTCCCCCGCGACCGACACGGCCGACGCCGGGCCGCACGACGCGGCGGAGCGCGGCTGATGTTCGAGCGCCGCGCGCCCGAGCAGTTCGACACGCTGCCCGAGATCCCGGAGCCGTGCGAGAACCCCAACCTGGCCGGCCACGCGGCGATCGCCGACCGACTGGCCGCGGCCTATCGCGCCGGCAAGCTGCCGCACGGGCTGCTGTTCGTCGGGCCGCCCGGCATCGGCAAGGCGACGCTCGCCTTCCGGCTCGCCGTGCACGTGCTCGCCCATCCCGACCCCGCGACCGCGCCCGGGCGGCTCGCCGCGCCCGACCGGGCCGGCCAGACCGCGCGCCTGGTGGCGCAGGGCGCGCATCCCGCCGTGCTTCACCTGACGCGCCCCTATGCCGACAAGGAGAAGCGCTTCAAGACGATGATCACCGTCGACGAGGTGCGCCGGGTCAACCGCTTCCTGTCGCTGACGGCGCATGACGGCAGCCACCGCTTCGTCATCGTCGATCCGGTCGACGACATGAACGCCAACGCCGCCAACGCGCTGCTCAAGAACCTCGAGGAGCCGCCGGCGCGCACCGTCTTCGTGCTGATCGCCCAGTCGGCCGGCCGGCTGCTGCCGACCATCCGCTCGCGCTGCCAGGTGATGCGCTTCCAGCCGCTCGACGACGATGCGCTGCTCGCCGCGCTCGAAGGGGCGGGGGCCGACCTGCCGCAGGACCCGGCCGCGCGCCGGGCGCTCGCCGGCCGGTCGCTCGGCAGCGCGCGCAACGCCATCCTGCTCACCCAGTATGGCGGGCTGGAGATCGCCGCCGAGAGCGAGGCGCTGCTGTCGACCGGCCGCTTCGACATCGTGCGCGCGCAGCGTCTGGCCGACGCGCTGACCGGCCGCGACAAGGCGGTGCAGTTCACCATCTTCAACCGCCACCTGTTCGACCTCGTCGCCGCGCGCGCGGCCGCTGCCGCCGAGGCCGGCGACGTCGCCGCCGCCGCGCACGCGGCGCGGCTGTGCGAGACGCTGACGGAAAGCGTGCGCCAGGCCGAGACCTACAATCTCGACCGCCGGCAGCACGTGGTCGGCACGCTGCAGACGCTGCACGCCGCCTTCGCCGGCCGGCCGGCGAACTGACGGATGGCCTTCGGCCGGACGATGCGCTATCTGGGCGCCAGCAAGCACGACACGCCCCGGATTCCCGCCCGATGCCCCGCGACAAGTACTACATCACCACCGCGATCTCCTATCCCAACGGCAAGCCGCACATCGGCCACGCCTATGAGCTGATCGCCACCGACGCGCTGGCGCGCTTCCAGCGCTGCGACGGCAAGGACGTCTTCTTCCTGACCGGCACCGACGAGCACGGCCTCAAGATGGTGCAGACGGCCAAGGCGGAGGGCCTGTCGCCACGCGCGCTGGCCGACCGCAACACCGCCGAGTTCCGCCGCATGGCCGAGGTGCTGGGCGCCTCCAACGACGACTTCATCCGCACCACCGAGGCGCGCCACCACGCTGCCGTGCAGGCGATCTGGACGGCGATGGCCGAGCGCGGCGACATCTATCTGGATTCCTATGCCGGCTGGTACTCGGTGCGCGACGAGGCCTATTACGGCGAGGACGAGACCGAGCTGCGCGACGACGGCGTGCGCTACGGGCCGCAGGGCACGCCCGTCGAATGGGTCGAGGAGGAGAGCTACTTCTTCCGCCTGTCGGCCTATCAGGACCGGCTGCTCGCCCATTACGAGGAGAACCCCGCCTTCATCGGCCCGCCGGAGCGGCGCAACGAGGTCGTCAGCTTCGTGCGCTCGGGGCTGAAGGACCTGTCGATGTCGCGCACCACCTTCGACTGGGGGGTCCCGGTGCCGGGCGACGAGCGGCACGTCATGTATGTCTGGGTCGACGCGCTGACCAACTACATCACCGCCGCCGGCTATCCCGACGCGGCGGCCGAGCGCTGGGCCTACTGGCCGGCCGACCTGCACGTCATCGGCAAGGACATCACCCGCTTCCACGCCGTCTACTGGCCGGCCTTCCTGATGTCGGCCGGCATCGCGCTGCCGCGCCGCGTGTTCAGCCACGGCTTCGTGTTCAACCGCGGCGAGAAGATGTCGAAGTCGGTCGGCAACGTGATCGACCCGTTCGCGCTGGTCGAGCACTACGGGCTCGACGCGGTGCGCTACTTCCTGCTGCGCGAGGTGCCGTTCGGCCAGGACGGCAACTACAGCCACGACGCCATCGTCAACCGCACCAACGCGGATCTGGCCAACGACCTCGGTAATCTGGCGCAGCGCTCGCTGTCGATGATCGCCAAGAACTGCGACGGCAAGGTGCCGCAGAACGCCGTCGTCACCGAGGCCGACCGGGCGATCCTCGAGCAGGCCGCCGGGGCGCTGGCCACGGGCCGCAAGGCGATGGAGACGCAGGCGATCCACAGCGCGCTGGCCGCCGTCTTCGCGGTGGTGGCGAACGCCAACCGCTACTTCGCCGCGCAGGAGCCCTGGGCGCTGAAGAAGACCGACCCGGCGCGCATGCAGGCCGTGCTCTACACGACGGTCGAGGCGGTGCGGCGCATCGCCATCCTGTGCCTGCCCTACATGCCGGTCTCGGCCGGCCGGCTGCTCGACCTGCTGGCCGTGCCGCAGGAGGCGCGGCTGTTCGCCCATCTCGACGACGCGCATGCGCTCGAGCCGGGCACGCCGCTGCCCGCGCCGCAGCCGGTCTTCCCGCGCTATGTCGAGCGCGACGCGGCCGCGGGGTAGCGGCGCCATGCTGGTCGACAGCCACTGCCATCTCGACTTTCCCGACTTCGCCGAGGAGCGCGACGCGGTGATCGCGCGCGCCGCGGCGGCCGGCGTGCGCGCCATGGTAACGATCTCGACCCGCGTGCGGCGTTTCGCGGCCGTGCGCGCCATCGCCGAGGCCCATCCCGCGGTCTTCTGCTCGGTCGGCACGCATCCGCACAACGCGCATGAGGAGCTCGACGTCACGGCCGACGAGCTCGCCCGGCTCACCGATCACCCCAAGGTGGTGGCGATCGGCGAGGCGGGGCTCGACTACTTCTACGACAAGGCGCCGCGCGCCGCCCAGGCGACGGGCCTGCGCACCCACATCGCGGCTTCCCGCGCCACCGGCCTGCCGCTCGTCATCCATGCCCGCGACGCCGACGCCGACATGGCCGCGATCCTCGAGGAGGAGAGCGGGAAGGGGGCCTTCCCCTTCGTGCTGCACTGCTTTTCCTCCGGCGCGGGGCTGGCGCGCACCGGCGTCGCGCTCGGCGGCTACGTCTCGTTTTCCGGCATCCTGACCTTCAGGAAGTCCGAGGCGCTGCGCACGATCGCCGCCGAGGTGCCGCGCGAGCGCCTGCTGGTGGAGACCGACGCGCCCTATCTGGCGCCGGTGCCGCACCGCGGCCGGCGCAACGAGCCGGCCTATGTCGCCGACACCGCGCGCGTGCTCGCCGAGACGATCGGCGAGAGTGCCGAGGCGGT
Organism: Aquibium sp. A9E412; assembly: GCF_030398335.1. Classification (GTDB taxonomy): domain Bacteria; phylum Pseudomonadota; class Alphaproteobacteria; order Rhizobiales; family Rhizobiaceae; genus A9E412. Next base: position 60,767 of record NZ_JAOAOP010000001.1, on the reverse strand, counting down.
CGCCGCGCTGACCACGGAAAACTTCCTGCGGCTGTTTGCCAAGGTGCCGCCGGCCGCGCTGGAGGCCGGCTGAGGCCGTGCGCGACACGCTGCGCTTCACGCTGCTCGGCTGCGGCTCGTCGCCCGGCACGCCGCGGATCACCGGCGACTGGGGCGCCTGCGACCCGGCCGAGCCGCGCAACCGGCGCCGGCGCGCCGCCGCGCTGGTCGAGCGCCTGGCGCCGGACGGCCGCGCCACCCGCGTGGTCATCGACACCGGCCCCGATTTCCGCGAGCAGATGATCGACGCCGGCGTGCGCACGCTCGACGCCGCGCTCTACACCCACACCCATGCCGACCACATCCACGGCATCGACGACCTGCGCGGCTATGCGCTGGCGCAGCGCCGGCTGATCGACGTCTATGCCGACCGGCCGACGCTGGAGCGGCTGCACGAGGCGTTCGGCTACTGCTTCGAGACGCCGCCGGGCAGCGGCTATCCGCCGATCCTGCGCGGCCACGCGATCAGCCACGACGATCCCGTCGCCATCGACGGCCCGGCCGGGCCGATCGTCTTCACGCCGCTGCCGCAGCTGCACGGCGACATCCTGTCGCTCGGTTTCCGCATCGCCGACATCGCCTATTGTCCCGATGTCAGCGACTTTCCCTCAGCCACCGTGCCGCGGCTCGCCGGCCTCGACACGCTGGTCATCGACGCGCTGCAGTACAAGCCGCATCCCAGCCATCTGTCGCTCGGCCAGGCGCTCGCCTGGATCGACCGGCTGAAGCCGCGCCGCGCGGTGCTCACCCACATGCACATTCCGCTCGACTATGCCACGGTGCGCGCCGAGACGCCCGACCACGTGACGCCGGGCCACGATGGCATGGTGATTGAACGTCCTTTTCCAGAAGATTGATCGGAAAGAGGTTTTCGCGATGAGCAAGAGCATCGAGCGGGTGCGCGGCGCGGCGGCCGACGCCGGCCTCGACATCGAGGTCCGCCGCATGGGCGCCTCGACGCGCACGGCCGAGGAAGCAGCCGCGCAATGCGGCTGCGAACCGGCGCAGATCGTCAAGTCGCTGGTCTTCGCAGGCGCCGACAGCGGCCGGCTGTTTCTCTTTCTGGTGCCCGGCGACCGCCGGCTGGACGACGCGCGCGCGGCCGCGCTGGCCGGCGAGAACCTGACGCGCGCCGAGCCGCGCCGGGTGCGCGACGAGACCGGCTTCGCGATCGGCGGCGTCGCGCCGATCGGCCATCTGAGCGCGCCCACGGTCTATGCCGACCGCGGGCTGCTCGCGCATGACGTCGTGTGGGCGGCGGCCGGCGCGCATGACGCGGTGTTCAGCGCCGCACCGGCCGCGCTCATCGCCGCCGCCGGCGCCCGGCTGGCCGACATCGCCTCGGCCGCCGACAAGGGCTGAGCGCGGCACGCGCACACCGGCGCCGCGGCCGTCCATCGAAAGCGCGGCGGTTCTGCCGCCGCAGGGTCGCAGCGGCGGCCAGGTCGGGTCGGAACACGGGCGTCGGCGCCGCCCAGCGACCCCGTGAGCCGCGGCGCGACGCCGGAACAGGCGCGTTCGCGACCCGCCGGGCCGACCGCGGATCCGCCCTGCCGTCATGACCGGAAAGTTCCATAATCCATCTTATGCGACTTTCGGATCGCCATGATGCGACCGGCCGACGGACACCACGCAGCCGGCAAAGCCCGCCGCCTTCCCGGTCGCGCGCCCCAGCGCGCCTGACGGCTTTGAAGGACAGCGCCTTCGGCCGCCCGTGTCGCCGGCGGCGTCGCTCAGCCCGCCACGACCTCGGCCGCGCCGCCGGCCAATGCCCCGGCGAAGGCGCTGCCGACGACGAAGCGGCTGGCGTCGCGGTCGACGACCGTGCGGCCGTTGAGCACCACCCGGCGGATGCGCTGCGGGTCGCGCAGCACCGCGATGTCGGTCAGCGGGTCGCCGTCGACCACCACCAGATCGGCGAGCTTGTCGGCCTCGAGCGTGCCGACGCGGCCGTCGAGCTTCAGCATCGCCGCGCTGTCGCGCGTCGCCACCAGGATCGCCTCCATCGGCGTCAGCCCCATCTCGACGAGATAGACGAGCTCGTCGAGATTGTTGCCGTGATGGGTGAAAGGCACGCCCGAATCCGTGCCCATGGCGAGCCTGACGCCGGCCTTGTGCGCGGCCTTGAAGCCGGCGACATGGGCGTCGATCGCCGATTGCGCCTTGGCGACCGAATGCGCCGGGATGCCGGCCGCAGTGCCTTGCCGCACCACGTTGCGCACCGCTGCCGACGTCGCCACCAGCGTCGTGCCGTGCTCGAGCATCAGCGCGATGCCCTCGGCGTCGACGAAATAGCCGTGCTCCACCGAATCGACGCCGGCGACGGCCGCGTTCTTGATGCCCTGGGCGCCATGCGCATGCGCGGCGGCGATCTTGCCGGCCTTGTGCGCCTCCTCCACCGCCGCGCGCATCTCGTCGACGGTGAGCTGCGGGCTGCCGATCTCGGTGCCCTGGGTCAGGATGCCGCCGGTTGCGATCAGCTTGACGTTGTCGGCGCCGGCCTTGAGCTGCGCGCGCGCCGCCCGCCGGGCGGCATCGGCACCGTCGACCTCGACGCCGAGAAGCTGCCAGCCATGCCCGCCCGTCATGCACAGCGCCCGGCCGCTCAGCACCAGTCGCGGCGTCACGCACAGACCGTCGGCCGCCGCCTGGCGCAGCGCGAAGTCGATGCCGCCGGGCGTGCCGCAGTCGCGCACCGTCGTCAGCCCGCTGCCGAGCGAGGCGAGCGCGTTCTTCGATGCCGTCATCAGGCCGACGAGTTGCGCCTGCGGCGTGTCGAGCGCGACCGGCGCGGCGAGCGCGTCCATCGAGAGATGGACGTGGCAGTCGATCAGGCCGGGCAGAACCGTGCGTCCGCCGAGGTCGACGACGCGCGCCCCGGAGCGCGCCGCTGCCCCGGCGGGCTCCCCCTCGCCCACCGCCTGGATGTGCGCGCCCTCGAACGCCACATAGCCGGTGAAGACCGCGCCACGGCCGTCGACGATGCGGCCGTTGGCCAGGACGGTGCTGGTGTGTGAAGTCGGCATTGCGGTCCTCGTCATGTCCGGCGCGGCGGCTGCCGTGCCGTCGCTTTCGCGGTCTGGGCGTCGCGGCCGGCAGCCCCGGCCGCCGGCTTCGCGTCCACCGCCGTCATTGCAGCATCTGCGCCGGCAGCCACAGCGACAGCGCCGGGATGGCGATCAACAGCGCCATCACGATCAGGTTGCAGATGATGATCGGCACCGCCGCACGCGTGATCTCGCCCATCGTCGTGTCGTGCAGGATGCCCTTTGCCACGTAGAGCAGCACGCCGAACGGCGGCGTGATCTGCGCCAGCTCGACATTGATGAGCATCGCCACGCAGAACCAGATCGGATCGTAGCCGAGCGCGGTGACGACCGGCAGGAAGATCGGCACGGTCATCATGATGAGCGGGATGCCGCCGATCGGCCCGCCGAGGAACAGCGTGATGAGATGCATCATCACGATGACCCAGATCGGCGGAATGGGCAACGCCGTCGCCCAGCCGATGAGTTCCTGCGTCGCGCCGGTATAGGCGAGAAGCTGGGTGAACGCCTTGGAGGCGGCCAGGATCGCCAGCACCATCACCGAGATGCGCAGCGTCGACATCAGGGCCTCGACCGTGACCGACCAGGTCAGCCGGCCGTAACAGGCTGCCAGCCCGAAGGCGCCGGCCGTGCCGAGCGCCGCCGCCTCCGTCGGCGTCGCCACGCCGAGGAAGACGACGCCGATCACCAGGAAGATGATGATCGACAGCGGCAGGATGTATTTCGCCGTCAGCACCAGGCGTTCGCCGAGCGGCACCGGATCGGACGAATAGGCCGGCGCCGCGCTCGGGTCGAGCCGGCTGGCGAGCACCACATAGACGATATAGGCGAGCGCCAGCAGGATTCCCGGGATGATGATGGCGATCAGCAGCTTGCCGACCGACACCGAGGCGATGACGGCGAGGATGACGCCGAGCGCGCTCGGCGGGATCATGATCGCCAGGCCGCCGCTGCCGAGCAGCGGACCGATGCTCAGCGACTTGCTGTAGCCGCGCTCCTGCATGGCCGGCGTCAGCGTGCGGATCAGCATCGCCGTGGTGCCGATGCTGGCGCCCGACAGCGTGGCGAGCAGCGTGCCCGAACCGATCGCCAGCAGCGACAGCCGGCCCGGAATGGCGCCCATCCAGGTGTCGAGCGTGTTGATCATCTTCATGGCGATGCCGGTTCGGAACAGCACCTCGCCCATCAGGATGAACAGCGTGATCGGCAACAGCACGAAGACCGACAGGCTGCCGTAGACGCCGTCGATCAGCAGCTCGAAGCCGGCCTCCCCCATGAAATAGCCGAGATAGATGATGTTGACGCCGAAAAAGGCGAACACCACGGGAACGCCGAGCAGGATCAGGAAGAAGAACGTCCCGATCAGCAGCAGAAATGCGAGATACCACTCCATGCGTCGTCACACGTCCGTTGTGTCGTGGGGCGCCTCGGCGCGGTTGTCCTTCAGCGCGCCGCGGATCGAGCGCACGAGCTGGATCAGCCACAAAAGGCTGCCGAGCGGGATCACCGCGTAGATGTAGAAGAGCGGCACCTCGCGGATCTTGAAGAAGTCGTAGTTCTCGTTGACGTAGTTCTGCCAGGTGACCTTGGCGCCGTACCAGGTCAGCACCGCGCAGGTCAGCAGCGCCAGGCCCCAGGCGACGTAGCGTGCCATCGCGCGCACCGGCGCCGGGAACATCTGGACGATGGTGTCGTCGCTGGTGTGGCCGCCCTCGCGCTGCAGCCAGGCGACGCCGAGGAAGGTCAGGAAGACCAGGCTCCATTCGTTCAGCGAGGTCACCCAGCCGAGCGAGAAGCCGAAGAAGTAGCGCACGATCACCTCGAAGGAGACGCTGACCACCTGGAACATGATCAGCGCGCACCCCACCAGTGCGAGGCAATCGAGCAACCGGTCGAAAGAGCGCCCGAGGCGCTGGCCGATGCTCATCGTCGTGTTCTCCTCCGAGGCTGGTTGCCGGTGCCCGCGCCGCGCCGGCGACAGGCCGCGCGAGGCGTCGCCACGGCCTGTCGCGTCGATCCTGCCGCAGCCATGCGCGACCGGGGCGCACCCGGTCGCGCCATGCCCTAGCGCGGCCCGATCAGCGCCTTGATCTCGGCCACGCGCTCGGCCCCGAGCAGCTCCTCGAGCACCTCGAAGCGGCTTTCGGCGGCCATGCGGCGGAACCGTTCGGCCTCGTCCGGCGGCAGGTTGGTGAAGGTCATGCCCGCCTCGCTCAGCCGCGCGCGTTCCTGCGCGGCCATCTCGGCGACGATGTCGGCCATCTCCGCCTCGATCTCGACCTGTGCGTCGGTCAGGATCGCCTGCAGCTCGGCCGGCAGGCCGTCGAACCGCTTGCGGTTCATCAGCGTGATGGTGGTGTGCGAGGGCCAGAACGCATCGGCCAGCATGTAATCCGTCACCTCATGCAGGCCGAGGTCGTAGGCGAAGATGTTGTAGGGCGCGGCCGTCACGATGCCACGCTCCAGCCCGCCGTAGATCTCCGAGATGTTCATGCCGATCGGATTGGCGCCGAGCTTGCGGAAGAAGCCGTCATAGCCCGAATGCGAGCGGATCTTCATGCCCTCGAAGTCGGCCAGCGTCTCGACCGGCTCCTTCGAGAAGATGAAGAAGCCCGACTGCGTGGCGGCACGGCCGATCACCTTGATGTTGATCTTGCTGTGCGCAGCGTCGAGCATCTCCAGATAGCCGTTCTCGCGCTCCTCGGCCGGTGTGATGCTGGACAGGCCGAGCGTGTCGACCTCCGGCACCAGCGCGCTGTGCGCGGTGAACGTCAGCGTGATGTCGGCCAGGCCCTTGCTGACGGCGCTGACCTGATCGCCGACGGAAAACACCTCCGGCCCGCCCAGAATGTCGATGCGCAGCCGGCCCTCGCCCTTCGTGTTGACCTTGTCGATCCACGCCTTGAAGATCGCCATGCTGTCCTCCACCTTGGAGGGTGGCGCGTAGGTGAGCGCCTTGAGCACGACCTCCTCGGCCTTGGCGCCGGCGATGCCGGCCAGCAGCAGCGATGCCGCCGCCAGCGATTTGGCTGTCCGTCGAAGTCCACGCATGTCGGTTCTCCTCCCTTTATGCGGACGTTTGGTGCCGGCGCGGGCGCCGGCTTGCGTTCAGGTCATCTGGAAAAGCGTGCCGGTGCCCGCCTCGACGGCCCGCCTGTAGATTTCCCAGCCGATCACCACGTCGGAGCTGGCGATGCCGCACACGCCGACGAAGGTGCGCGCGTCCGGCGCCGCCTTGCGGGCCGTGCCGGCGACGAGATCCTGCGTGCGCTCGATGCGCCCGGCATCGAGCCCGGCCGCCGGCCGGGCGCGCGACAGCAGCGCGGCCAGGCTGTCGGGATTGTCGGCCACCACCCGGTCCATCGCCGCCGGCACCTCGTCGTGCCAGGCGTTGGTCAGGTCGAGCGGCACGAAGAAGCTGCCGGGCGCCAGGCAGTCCGCCGTCACCGGCCGGTCGCCGCCCGGCGGCACCGACGACACGACGATGTCGCTGGCGCGCGCCGCCTCGGCCGGCGTGTCGACCGGGACGATGCGCCACGGCCCCTCGCCTGCGAGCTCCTCGGCGAAGCGGCTGCGCGAGGCCGCCGTCTTCGACGACACGTAGACGGTGCGCAGCGACGGGAAGGCCGCGCCCATCACCCGCAGGGACCAGCGCCCGAGGCCGCCGCAGCCGACCAGGGTGAGCGTTTCCGGCGCACGGTCGATCAGCGCGCGCACGGCGACCGCCGCGCAGGCGGCGGTGCGCAGGAAGGTGACGTGCATGCCCTCCATGATGCACACGGGATGGCCGTGATCCGGGTCGTTGAGCACGATCAGGCCGGTCGAATCGGTCATGCCGCGGTCGAAATTGCCGGGAAAGTAGGAGACCCACTTCATGCCGAGCGCGCGGCTGCCGTCGACCCAGGCCGGCATCGCGTGCAGGAAGCTGCCGGGCCGCTCGGGATGGACGCCGATCTTCGTCGGCACCTCGGCCTTGCCTTCGGCGTCGAGCCGGTAGGACAGCTCGGTCAGGTCGAGCACGTCGGCAAGCGACAGACCGAGCAATCGGATGTCCTGCTCGCTGAGCAGGCGCAGCGGCTGTTTCGTCATCGTCACCGTTCAGTTCACCTCGAAAAGGCGCCAGTCGGGCACCGGCGAAATGACCTCGGGTCCGTCGGCGCGGATCACCACCTGCTCCTCCGGATTCACCAGCCCGTCTTCGCTCTCGATCTTCGGCTCCGGCGTCAGCACCATGCCCGCCTCCAGCACTGTCCTGTCGGTGCCGGAGATCGACGGCGGTTCGTTCTCCAGCCCGATGCCGTGGCCGATCCGCTTGGCGGGATGGTCGGAATAGTTGCGCCACTGCGGCCGGGCCGCCAGACGCGCCTGCGAGAAGGCGAACAGCTCGCTGACCGGGGTGCCCGGCACCATGCGTTCGATGATCTCCCAAAGCAGGTCCCACATGCCGTCATGCTCGGCCTTCTGGCGCGGCGACGGCTTGCCGAAGACGGCGCGGCGGGTGATGTCCATGCGGTAGCCGGCGAAGCTGCAGCCGCCGTCGATGTAGAGGACGTCTCCTTTCTGAAAGGTTCGTCCCGCACCGGTGGCGCCGAACACCATCGGCGCCTCGGACGACAGGTCGGCGCCCTCCTCGGCATAGAAGGCCAGCACCTGGCGCTGCACCTCGGGCACGGAGACGCCGGGCCGCAGCCCCTCGAGCATGCGCTGCCAGGCCCGGCCGCCGATCGCGCAGGCGCGCCGCATGCAGTCGATCTCCCATTCCGACTTGATGAGCCGGCAGCCCCACAGGACGGGGCCGGAATCGACGAACCGTACCCCGGGCAGCTGCTCGCACAGCAGCTGGTAGTCGACATAGGGAATGCCGAGCCAGGTCTCGCGGCCGAGCTCGATGCCCAGCCGACCGCCTTCCAGCCCGCGCTCGCGCACGATCTCGGCGATGCCCCAGTCGACGCGCGGCGCATCGTCGAACGGCACTTCGGGATAGATCCGCCGGTCCGCGACCCAGGAGGGGAACGGCATGTCGTAGAGCCGGCAGAACATGTCCGGCCCCGACCAGGTGATCAGCGCCGGCTCGCCCTCCAGCGGCAGCACGAAGATCGCCGGCCGCGACTTCATCCACGCCGGCACCCTGTGGCCGGTGAAATAGCCGTAGTGCACCGGATCGGTGACGATCAGCCCGTCGAGACCGCGCGCGTGCATCAGGCTGCGCGCGCGTGCCACCCTGTTGGCGTGTTCGTCGGCTGGCATTGCTGTCATGCGGCGTCTCTGCGTCTCATACGAAGGTCAGCCACTCGGGGTGGCCCGTGCTGCGGCCGTAGACCGCGTCGAAATAGGCGTCCTGGATGCGCTTGGTGACGGGGCCGCGCTTGCCGCTGCCGATCGGCCGCCGGTCGAGCTCGACGAGCGGCGTCACCTCGGCGCCGGTGCCGGCGAAGAACGCCTCGTCGCTGGTCAGCACGTGATCGCGCGAGAACAGCTCCTCGCGCACCTCGAGACCGAGCTCGCGCGCCAGGACGATGACCGTGTCGCGGGTGATGCCCTCGAGCAGATGCGTCAGCGGCGGCGTCACCAGCACACCGTCGCGCACCAGGAAGATGTGCTCCACCGAGCCTTCCGCCACATGGCCGTTGCTGTCGAGCAGCAGCGCCTCGTCATAGCCGTCGCGGCGCGCCTCGGTGCGCGCCATCTGGAACAGCATGTAGTTGCCGCACGCCTTGGCCTTGGACATGTTGGTGTTGATGTGATGGCGCGCATAGGTCGACACGCGCGCCCGGCTGCCGTTCTCCACGGTGCCCTTGCCGACATACTCGCCCCAGTACCACACCGCGATGGCGACGCTGACCGAGCACTCCTCGTAGGCGAGCCCCATCCCGCCCTCGCCGACATAGGCGAGCGGCCGGATGTAGCACTGTTCGAAGCCGTTCGCCTTGATGATCGCGCGCGTGCCTTCGACCAGCGTGTCGAGGCTGTGCGGCAGGCTGAAGCCGAGAACCTCCGCCGAGCGGGCGAGCCGCACCATGTGCTCGCGCAGGCGGAAGACGGCCGCCCCGCCCTCGGCCTTGTAGCAGCGTATGCCCTCGAAGACGCCGAAGCCGTAATGCAGCGTGTTGCTGACCAGATGGACCGTCGCGTCGTCCCACGGGACGATCTTGCCGTCGATCCAGATCTTTTCAGCTTTGTCCATCGGGCGGTCTCCGGTCTGGCTTGTCGGGTGTCGTAGGGATGCGGCGGGCCGGGCTCAGCCGGCCTGCCTGTCGCGGCCGGCCACGGTGCGGCCGTCCAGCACGACGCGGCGGATGCGCTCGCGGTCCTGCAAAATGGTGATGTCGGCGAGCGGGTCGCCGTCGACGACGACGAAATCGGCGCGCTTGCCGGCTTCCAGGCTGCCGATGCGGTCGTCCATGCGCAAAAGCCGTGCGCTGTTCAGCGTCGCGATCGCGATCGCCTCCATCGCCGGCACACCCATCTCGACCAGGTAGACGAGCTCGTCGAGATTGTTGCCGTGGTCGGTGAAAGGCACGCCCGAATCGGTGCCCATCGCCATGCGCACGCCGGCCTTGTAGGCGCGCTTGAAACCGTCGATGTGGTGCTCGATCGCCGCTTCCGCCTTGGCCACCACCTCGGGCCGGATGCCGGCGGCCACGCCGTGGCGCACGACGTTGCGCACCGCCGACGAGGTGGCCACCAGAAAGGTGCCGCGCTCGATCATCATGGCGATGCCTTCGTCGTCGATCAGATAGCCGTGCTCGATGGAATCGACGCCGGCGCGGATGGCGTTCTTGATCGCCGTCGTGCCGTGCGCATGCGCGCAGGCCGTCTTGCCGGCGCGGTGCGCCTCCTCGACGCCGGCGCGCATCTCCTCGACCGTGAACTGCGGCGCGCCGATCTCCGAGCCGGGCGTCAGGATGCCGCCGCTGGCCACCAGCTTGACGGTGTCGGCGCCCGCCTTGAGCTGGCCGCGGGCGGCGCGGCGTACGCCGTCCGCCCCGTCGGCCTCGAGACCGAGGCTCCAGCCGTGGCCGCCGGTCATGCAGATCATCACGCCGCTGAGCGCCAGCCGCGGCGTCGTGCACAGCCCCTGCCCGGCCGCCTGGCGCAGCGCGAAGTCGATGCCGTTGCGCGAGCCGCAGTCGCGGATCGCCGTGACGCCGGCCTCCAGCGTGCGCACCGCGTTGCGCGCCGAGCGCAGCACGGCCACCGCATCGCTGTCGGCGGCCGCCTGGGCGCGCGGATCGGCCACGCCGTCGTTGCGCAGATGCACGTGGCAGTCGATGAAGCCGGGCAGCACCGTGCGCCCGCCGAGGTCGCACCGCTCGAGCGCATCGCCCGCGACGGAAGCGTCTCCGGCTGCGATCGATGAAATAACGCCGTTCTCGACAATAAAATGACCGGAAAAGCTTTTACCGGTTCCGTCTATTATTTGCGCGTTCGTATAGACGACAGCCAATGCGAGAAGTCCCCACCCTGTGATCTTTGCACCGTCTGAAAGCGGCGCGTTCGTTCACCATGTCGCAAAGGGCTGGTGCTGCATAATGCCTTTTCGCGTCGATGCCATAACCGTTCGGCATGACCCCGGCACCTCTTGCGCGCCGACAACCGCGACGCGGTTGCGGCCGCCGGCTCTGCTCGCTAGGCGTTGTTGCGTTTTCGCGCGACCGCGCCGACAATCCGCCATGGACCTGAATCTTCGCGAGATTTCCTATTTCCTGAAGGTCGCCGAGCTCGGCAGCCTGGGCAGCGCGGCGGCCGCGCTGGCGATCAGCCAGCCGGCGCTGAGCCGGGCGCTGAAGCGGCTGGAGAACCGGCTCGGCGGCGCGCTTTTCGTGCGCCACACGCTGGGCATGGACCTGACCGCTTTCGGCGAGGCGTTCGTGCCGCATGCCCGCATTCTGCGCGCCGACGCCAACCGCACCATCGCCGATCTCAACCTGCTGAGGGGCGCGGCGCGCGGCGTGGCGCGCGTCGGCATCGTGCCGAGCGCGGCCAGCTTCCTGCTGCCGCCGGTGTTCGAGCGGGCGCTGAAGCGGGCGCCGGAGATCGAAATCCATGTCGTCGAGGCCTCGAGCACGCAGCTCGTTGCCGACCTCGAGCGCGGCCATGTCGACTTCGCCATCGCCAGCGCCCTGCCCGCCCAGGACAGCGAGACGATCGCGGCGACCGACCTCTTGAAGGAGCAGATGTTCGTCGTCGCGCGCCGCGACCATCCGCTCGCCGCCGCCGGCGCCGCCTCGCCCGAAGACCTCATGCGCTATGCCTGGATCGTGCCGGAAAGCGGCAACGCCATCCTGCTCGAGCTGCGCAAGATGTTCATGCGGGCCGGCTTCGAGCCGCCGCGCGCCAGCGTGTCGGCCAACTCGGTGCACACGCTGAAGCGCACGGTCGCAGCATCGGACTTCCTGACCATGCTGCCGGCCATGGCCTTCCGCCGCGAGGAGGAGGAAGGGCTGCTGCGGCCGCTGGCGCTGAAGCTGCCGGAGATCTTCCGCGATCTGAGCGTGCTGCGGCGCGCCGCGCGGCCGTTGCTGCCGGCCGCCAATCTCGTCCTGTCGGAGGTGCGCGACCTCGTCGCCTCCGGTTCGGCGCCGTTGCAGGCGCCGCTCGTGCGAGCGAACACGCGCCTTTTGCGCCGGCCCAAGGAGCGCGGACCGGGCACCGTGCACGGCATCGGCCTGCCGCGCCCCGGGCCGCGCTGAGACCGAGCCGGCATGGTCGACGCAATTCTCCGCCGGCTATGTCATATGTCTATGGTCACCGGCGGGCCACCGGCCCTATGGTCCGCGCATCGCCGGCCGACATCCGGGCGCGTCGGCGCTGCGCGTTTCGAGCCGCTCCCGCACGCCCGCAGGACGCGAGATCAGCCATGACCAACGCCACGCTGCTTGAAACCATCGATTCGGTGCTGCGCGACCGCGCCGACGGTCCGCGCCTGCTGTCGGTGTCGCAGACGCTCGCGGCCGTGCGCGCCCTGCTGCCCGACCTGGCGCTCGGCGAGAGCGACCTGGTGGCAGCCGTTGTCGAGAAGGCGATGCTGGCCGGCTTCAGCATCGAGTTCGACGGCGAGGCCTGAGGCGTTCCAGGCGACGTGGAGATCGGTTCGCCGTTCGCGGGCGTGCCGACGATGTGCGGGCGCCGATCGGCCGGTCCGGGCGACGCAGACCGGCACGCGTCCCGGCCGCCGGGTCGGGGTGCCCTGCCCGCGCGTCGGCCGGCGCTCAGCGCGCCGCCGCCTCGCCGCTCGGATGGCCGAAGGTCTGCGCGTCGGGACAGGCGTGCCGGGCGCATTCCATCTCCAGCGTCGAATGGCCGATGCCGAACTCGCGCGCCAGCAGCGCCTTGGTGCGCGCCTTGACGTCGTCGGCATCGCGCCAGGCGCCCTCCTCGATCACCAGATGCGCGTCGAGCGCGTTCTCGTGCTCGTCCATCTGCCACAGATGCGCGTGGTGCACCGCGTGCACGCCGGCCACGCCGCGGATGGCGGCCACCACCTTGTCGGCGGCGATGTCGGGCGGGCTGCCGAGCATCAGGATGCGGATCACCGGGCCGATCTCGCGGAACGACTGCCACAGGATGTAGCCGGCGATCATCACCGTGACCAGCGGATCGACCAGTCGCCAGTCGTAGAGCAGGATCAGCGTGCCGGCGACGATGACGGCGACCGAGCCGAGCGCGTCGGCGACGTTGTGCAGGAAGGCGGCGCGGATGTTCACGCTCTGCTTCGACAGCGCATAGGTGAGCAGCGCCGTCGCCGCGTCGACGACGAGCGCGATGCCGGCGATGATGATGACCAGCCAGCCGTCGACGCCCTGCGGATCGACGAAGCGCAGCGCCGCCTCGTAGAGCAGGTAGAGGCCGATGACGATCAGCGTGGTGTAGTTGATCAGTGCGGCGACCACCTCGACGCGGCCATAGCCGAAGGTCATGCTGCGGTCGCTCGGCCGGCGCGCGATGCGCCGCGCGCCGAAGGCGATCATCAGCGAGGCGGCGTCGGAGAAGTTGTGGATCGCGTCGGCGATCAGCGCCAGCGAGCCGGCGACCAGGCCGCCAACGATCTGCGCCAGGGTGAGGCCGAGATTGACGACGATCGCCAGCACCACGCGCCGGTCGCCCGACGCGGCGTCGACGCCGTGGTGATGATGATGGTGGCCGGCCATGCTGGATCCTCTCGCTGGACTGTCGCGCGGCAACAGCTAATTCCTCCAGCCACTCGAGCTTCAAGAAAAAAATGCGGCCTCGCGCACGGCCGGCCCCACCCCCGCGCCGGGGGGCTGCCGCGCCGCGGATCTGCCGGCAAGCGCCGCACGGTTCGCGCCGCGCCCGGCCGCGGGGCTGCCGCGCCAGGGATCTGCCGGCAAGCGCCGCACGGTTCGCGCGGCAGCGCGGGCCGGTGAACTCCCGAAGCGCCGGAGCAAGCCCAGGCCGCCGCCGCGCCGACGGCGATGGACGTGGCCGGCACGGGTGTGGGTGTAGAGCGCGGCGTCGCGCGTGCGCACGCCCGCGCCGATCATCCGCGCGCGAGCCGCAACGGCGCCGTCGCCCTGCCCGCGCGCAGCGCACGGCCGTCCGCCCCTTGCTGTCCAGCCGCCGGTGCTGCCAAGCCGCCGCCGCCGAACCGCCGACCGCTGTCCCCGGGCGCGGCCCCTCCTCCGCCGGCCGCGCGCCCTCCGCCGTCCCTGGCGGGCACCGCCGCCGGCCGCGCGCAGGCCCACCGCGTCCCGGCGCCACCGGCGACGCCTTGCATTGCCGCGGCGCATTGCGCATAGACTGGCCCGGCCCGGAGGGATGGCCGAGTGGTTGAAGGCTCCGGTCTTGAAAACCGGCAGGCGGGCAACCGTCTCGTGGGTTCGAATCCCACTCCCTCCGCCACAACACAAATATAATCAATGAGTTAGCTTCTTTTTTTGGCATGCCATACCGTTTGCCGGTCCATGTGGCTAACGGCTTTCGCGCGATACTTGGAAAGAAACGGTGAGGATGCGCGCGAGACCGGCGCTATATGTCGGATTTGACTAAGCGCGGCAGCAAGCCCCTACGAGCGATGCGTGCAGAGAAGCACATGCGCGGCGTGGCGGATGCGGCTAGCCGGATGGTGCAGGCCGCCGCGACACGCGGCCCGTATTCGCCGGGTACGTCAAGCACCGTCCGTTTGCGAAGGCGATCCTGGCCGATCTGCGGAATGAGGCGGCCCCTGTCGAGCCGAGAGATAGCCACCATGCGCTGCGAGGCATGCGCGAGGAAGGGCATCTCCGGAGCGTGGCAGATGTGAGGGGGAATTTGATGTGGGAGCGGCGGGCAACCTAAAGGCAACCCGCCGCGTTTAGGAGATGCCATGGCCGACAAGATTATTCACCCGATTACGGTCAAGATGGCCCCTATCCGAATTGGGACAGAGTGCGCATCGCAATCGAGTGCCTTCTTTTCGGTGAGTTCTCCTTTGATGGGGAGCTTTCCGACGTTAGATCGGAGGCTCGCCGTAGACCGCCGCAAGCCGGTCAAGCTCAGCAGCCAAGTTGAGGCCCATAAAGGCAGCACCTCGGCTAAAGCTCATCCCCGGCCCGATGCCTACAGAACCGTTCGGGCCGCTGATTTGCACCGACTGTACGCTTCGCCACATCCCGTTTGGATCGCGACGGAAGCAATTCAGAAGTTCCTTGTCCGTCATCACGCGGCCCTCCGCTTGGAGGCTGCGACCTGCTCGCTGCCCGCATGTTTCCGGGCCTTCAGAACATCATTCACGCGGCCCGGATTGACGCCGTATGATGCCGCGATGTGATGCTGATACTCGCCGTTCCAATGGCGAAGCCATACGTCCACGGCATCGCCAAAGGTCAGGTGATAGGGTGGCTTTTGGGGAATAGCCATATAAAGAAGTCCTTATGTCGGACTTCGGAACGGCTTGACAGCGCAGTGGATGCGAGTATCCTCGCGACGCAACTACCAATGAACCGCAGGCCGTTCCGAAGCTGTTGCGGTTTCGATGGGAGGCCGGGGTCGCCACCCCGGCTTTCTCCCATCGCGAATCAGGAATAACCTCGATTCAACCAAATATAAGAGGCGACTCGTCTCCGCACGTCAAGGATTCGTTTTCTTGACGGTGCAACCCTAAGAGCCCGTCTCGAAAGGGTTGAGTAGCTGGCGCGGTCGTGCTTCCGAATTGGGTGTCGAAGCCTATTCGGAGAGACCTAATGTGGACGCCAGCTACACCGCATTCCTCTACGCCGCAGCCGTCATAATCCTCGTCAGACGCATCGCCCGCCACTCATGAACAGTTTCGGCACGGACTCTAAGCATCAAGACGATCGTGCATATTGCGTCGCCGCGCGGCCATAGCGACGAGCGGCGACGATCGCGCTTGTTGCCAGGAGGAGAACGAGGAAGGCCGCCATCGCCTCGATCAGTCCAAACGCGTCGGCCAGCACGCCACTCCCGATCACGGGCAGCGAAAAGCCGGCATAGGCATAGACGAAGAGGCCCGCGGTGGCGCGCGCCCGGTTGTCGGGTGCGCGGAGCGCGAACTCGGACAGCCCGGCGAGATAGGTGAAGCCGTAACTGGACGCGCTGGACAAGCCCGTGCCCAACAGGACGAGCGCGATCGACTGCATCCACGCGCCGACGAGAAGAATGGTGAAGCCAAGCGGGATCAGCGCGAGCCCGACGGCGAGAGCCGTTTCGTTGGTCATCCGCTTCGCGATCGGCTGGCAGAGGAAGCCGACGAAGATGGCGAGGAAGATCACGGGGCCGGTCCATCCGGCGAGGCCGTGTGCCGCAAGCTGCAACGGGACCACCGCGATGGTCATGCCGGTCGACGACCAAGCCAGCGCCAATGCGACCCCGAAGGCCCAGCTCCCCTCCGGAAAAACCGGAAGCCGCAACAGGGAAACGGGCTTCGGATCGTCCAGTCGGGGTGATCCGAGCATGAGCAGAGCCAGGAGCGGCGCCGCCACGAATAGCGCGGCAAAGCTGACGGGAAAGAACGTCGCGCCCTGCAGCGTCAGGCTGACACCTGTCGCGAGCGCCCCGCCGCCGAAGCCCAGAGAGGTCGCCGAGGTCACGGCCAGCGCGGCGCGGCGGGTCTGGTCCGCGCCCATGATCTCGGTCATGTACGCGGTTCCCGCTGTCGTCGCCAGACCGGTGCCGATGCCCAGAAGCAACCGCGCGACGATCAGACTTCCCCAGGTCGGAGCGAAAACGAGCAGCGCGGTGGCGACCGCACCGAGGACGAGGGCAGCAGCCAGCGGTGTCCGGCGACCGATCCTGTCCGACAGACCGCCCAGCAGGCACAGGGTCGGCATCAGTCCCGCGACGTAGGCAGAGAACGCGATCGCAACGGCCGTCGCGGCATGGCCACTCTCCGCCACGTAGGCGCTGTAGAGCGGGGCCTGCAGGTTTACGGCGAACGTCACCGTGAAAAGGGAGAGAGCCAGACAGGTGGCTGCCATCGTGCGGGACATTGTCGGGTCCTGTGCTTTGCGCCATCGGCTCCTCGTTGACATGGCGCCAGATTTGATACAATCTAATTACTGTCCTAAATACAGTTACCCATGCCCAAGGCCCAGTTCACGCACCTCGCCGAGAAGCTCGCCGCGGATATCGACGACGGCACGCTCCCGCCAGGCACCCGGCTGCCGACGCACCGGGCGTTCGCAGAAGGCCAAGGCGTTGCTCTCGCGACCGCGACCCGCGCCTATGGCGAATTGCAGAAGCGCGGTTTGATCGTCGGCGAGAGGGGGCGCGGCGTTTTCGTCCGGGACACCGGCGTGCCGACGACGCTCGGGATCGAACAGGCGGCCGCGGATGGCCTGATCGACCTCGTCTTCAACATGCCCGGAGACGCGACGGATGCGGAGATGCTGCGCGCGGGCTTGAAGCGCCTGGCCTCGGCCGGCGATCTTGAAGCAATGCTGAGGTATCAGCCGCATGGCGGCCGATCTCACGAAAGGAGGATCATCGCCGCCCACGCCGGCGCGCGCTTGGGCCAAATCGATCCCGATCGGCTGCTGATCACCTCCGGCGGGCAGCACGGGCTGGCGATGGCTGCCCTTGGCCTTCTGCGCCGGGGAGATGCCGTCGGCACGGACCCGTTGACTTACCCGGGCTTCAAGGCGGTCGCGTCACTCCAAGGCCTCTCCCTCGTGCCCGTTGATGGACGTGACGGGATCATCGACATTGATGCGCTCGAGCACCGATGCCGCCGGGACGGCCTTCGCGCGCTGTACCTCATGCCGACGGTCCAGAACCCGCTCGGCGCCGTCATGGACGAGGCGACGCGGCACCGCCTGATCGAGGTCGCCCGCCGCCACGATCTCCTGCTAATCGAAGACAGCGCCTATGCCTTCCTGGAGACCGATCCGCCGGCGAGCCTCGTCGAGATCGCTCCGGAGAGGACGGTGCACGTCGCAGGGTTCTCGAAGAGCATCGCGACCGGCCTGCGCGTGGGCTATGTCGTCGCGCCCGAACGGTATGCCGAGCGCCTGACCCGCGTCGTTCGGGCCACGACCTGGAACGCGCCGGCGCTCGTCACCGCACTGGTAGTCGGCTGGATCGAGGACGGGACGCTGGCACGCTGCGAGGACGCCCGGCGAAGAGACGGAGCCGAGCGGCAACGGCTCTTCCGCAGCATCCTCGGCGACGTTCCGGCTCTCTCGCACCGGAATGCTGGGTTCGCGTGGCTGCCGCTCGCCGGCCGCGCACGCGTTGAGCCTCTCGTCGCGCGGCTGAAGGCAAAGGGCATCGCCGTTTCTCCCAGCGGCGCCTACGACGTCACCGAAGCCGCGCCGCAAGCGATCCGCCTTGCGTTCGGCGGCGTTGTGAAGGCGGACCTGGAGCAAGCCCTGGAGACGATCCGCACCGAACTGTCGTCGCCTGCGGTCCGCAACCTGCGCTGAGCCGCTTCGTCGGCCGCTCGACCCGCGTGCGACACCGCCTCGGCGCGCCGTTGCGATCGCTGTGTTTGCGCGACATCGCCGCGCAGGCCGAGGTCCCTCGGCAAGACGCCGGTCTATTGCTTTGATCGTGCAGAAGAAACGGCGCATCCGACCGGGTCCGAACCCGTGGCCTCCGCCTTCGGACGGGCGATGCTCGCCTGAGAAGAGTTCGGGTTCCGTCCCTGCAGACGGCATCCGAACCGCGGGACCGGACACCCGCACTGGCCATCTTTTCCGAGCCGCCCTATGCTCTTGATTTCTGGCAATCCGGTGCAGGAAACGGCGATGAGCGACGAGACGGACAACGGCGGCACGGCCGCCGATCGTGCTGCGCCGGCGCTCGACTTTCCCGTGGTCGGCATCGGCGCCTCGGCGGGCGGCATCGCGGCCCTGAGGACGTTCTTCGCGGCGGTGCCCGAGAAGCCCGGCATGGCCTTCATCGTGGTGCTGCACCTGCATCCCGAGCACGAGAGCCACCTGGCCGACCTGCTGCGCAAGGTCGTGAAGCTCCCCCTGCATGAGGTCGACGGCGACACGGCGATCGAGCGCGACCACGTCTACGTCATCACGCCGAAGCACGCGCTGACGCTCGAGGAGGGCCGCATTCGCGTGAATCCGGCGGGCGAGAGCCCGCGTCATCCGGTCGACACGCTGTTCGGCTCCATGGCGACGGAGCAGCGCGAGAAGGCCATCGCGGTGGTCCTGTCCGGCACCGGCACCAACGGCACGGCGGGCGCCATCCGGGTCAAGGAGGAAGGCGGGATCGTCCTCGTCCAGGACCCCGAGACGGCCGAACACCAGGGCATGCCGCAGGCGACGATCGGCGCCGGGATGGCCGACCGCGTGCTGCCGCCGGACGCGATGGCGCAGGAGCTGCTGGCGCTGGCCGCGCACGCCTACGTTCGGGCGCCCGCCGAGGCCGCCAGCCTGCAGGACGGCGAAGAACAGCAGCTCGCGCATGGATCTCGTCTCCTGCCGAAACCTGCTCATCTACCTCGACGCGGAGGCGCAGAAGCCCGTGACGGCGCTCCTGCACTTCGCGCTGCGGGAGGGCGGTTATCTGTTCCTCGGCACGGCCGAGGGCGTCGGCGAGCGCGAGGACATGTTCCACACGGTGTCCAAGAAATGGCGCATCTATCGCCGCGTCGGCCCGACCCGCCACGAGATCGTCGACTTCCCCGTTGCGGGGCACCACCACCGGTCGCCGGCGATGCCGCTCACGGCCGCACCCGGCGTGAAGGCGCCGGCCCAGCGCGCGCGTGAGGCGCTGCTCGAGCATTTCGCGCCGCCCTCGGTGCTGATCGACGAGCACTTCCACGTCCACTTCTTCCACGGCGAGACCGAGCGCTTTCTCGACCAGCCGCGGGGCGAGCCGACGCGCGACCTGCTGAGCCTGGCCAAGCGCGGGCTGGCGGCGCGGCTGCGCGCGGCCGTGCACCGCGCGATGCGCGAGAGCGAGCCGGTGACGGCGGAGGCGCAGCTCGACGGCGCGAAGCTCGTGCCCGTGCGCATCACCGTGGCTCCGCTCGGCGAGGAGCCGCGCCGCCTGCTGGTGTCGTTTCAGGCGGGCGACGCCGACGCGCCATCCGCCGCGACGAGCGAGGCCGGCGAGCGGCCGCCGCGCACGGAGAACGAGCTCGAGGACGCGCTGCGCGCCTCGCGCGCCGAGCTGCGCGAGACGGTCGAACAGCTCGAGAGCTCGAACGAGGAGCTCAAGGCCTCGAACGAGGAGATCACCTCGATGAACGAGGAGCTCCAGTCGACGAACGAGGAACTCGAGACCTCGAAGGAGGAGATGCAGTCGCTGAACGAGGAGCTGAACACCGTCAACGTGCAGCTTCAGAGCAAGGTGGCGGAGCTCGAGCAGCGGACGCACGACCTCGACAACCTCTTGAGCAGCAGCGCCGTCGCGACGCTGTTCCTGGACCGCGAGATGCGCATCCGCTTCGCCACGCCGGCGGTGCGCGACCTGCTCGACGTGCTGGAGAGCGACATCGGCCGGCCCGTGTCGCACCTCGCGCAGAAGTTCGATGACCCCGACTTCGTCGAGGACGCGCGCGCGGTGCTGCGCACCCTGCAGCCGCGCGAGCGCGAGGTCGGGACGGGCGCCGGCCGCTGGTTCGAGCGTCGGATCGTGCCCTACCGCGCCGAGGACCGGATCGACGGCGTCGTCGTCACCTTCAGCGACGTGACCGAGCGGCGGCGGAACGAGCAGGAGATCGCGGCCGCCAAGGAGTTTTCCGAGAGCATCGTCGAGACGGTGCGCCATCCGCTGCTGGTGCTCGACCCTTCGCTCAACGTGGTCTCGGCGAACGACGCGTTCTGCCAGACCTACAACGTTTCCGGCCACGAGGCCGTCGGCCGCAAGGTCTTCGATGTCGGCGGCGGCCGGTGGGACCTGCCCGAGCTCCGGCGCCTGCTCGACGAGGTGCTGCCGCACGACAAGGCTTTCGACGATCTGGCGATGGCGGCGGACTTCACCGGTCTCGGCCATCGCGACATGCTGCTGAACGGCAGGCAACTCGACCACGTGCAGCTCATCCTGCTCGCGATCGAGGACGTGACCGAACGCCGCCGCGCCGAGCGGGCGCAGCAGGCGCTGCTCGACGAGCTGCAGCACCGCGTCAAGAACCTGTTTGCCAACATCAGGTCGATGCTGAGGCTGACCAGCAAGGGCGCCGAGAGCGTCGAAGGCTTCCTCGGGCGCTTCACGGACCGGCTCGGATCGCTCGAGCGCACCCAGGACATCCTCAGCCGCGAGGGCGGGCGGGGCGTCGATCTCAAGACCCTCATTGCGGCCGAGTTGGAGGCGCACGGCGCGCCGCCGGACGGGCAGGTCACGGTCGAGGGCGATCCGGTCCTGTTGTCGCGGCGGACGGCGCAGGCGCTCGCGATGGCGGCGCACGAGCTTGCGACCAACGCAGTGAAATACGGCGCGCTGGCGCATGGCGGCGATTTGGATGTGTCGTGGAAGCGCTCGGCGGACGCGGACCGCCTTGTCTTCGGCTGGCGCGAGAGGGGCGTTCCGGGCGGCACGAAGGAACTCGAGGGCGGCTTCGGCAGCAAGCTGATCCGCGAGATCGTGCCCTATCTGCTGGGCGGCAAGGCCGAGCTCGAAGCCACGGAGGACGGCCTGCGTTGCGACATCGACGTGCCGCTCGAGCGGCCCGACGAGAGCACTGCGGCGGAGGTCGGCGTCGGCGCGGCGCGCGGATGATGCGTATCCTTGTGGTCGAAGACGAGTTCGTCCTGGCGATGGACCTGGAGCAGGAGCGCGCGGACCTCGGTTGCCAAGTCGTCGGTCCGGCCGGGCGACGCGATCACGCGCTGTCGCTGGCCGGGACGGAGCCGATCGACGGTGCGCTCCTCGACATCAACCTGAACAACGGCGATACCTTCGAGACCGCCGGAGTGCTGCAGGCACGAGGCATCCCCATCGCCTTCGTCACCGGCTACAGGGACCGGGCGCTGCCCGGGCCGCTGGCCGAGGCGCCGCGCCGGATCAAGCCGGTCACGACCCGCGAACTGCGGGACATCCTCGCCCGCTTCGCCGCAACCCGGTCCTGAGCTGGACGGCGGCCGCGCGCGAAACGGGCCGGCACGGCTCGTTCAGCCGGCCGAACGCCCGCGTCGTCCGCGCCTGCTGCATCACCCGCCCCCGTTGGTCGACGCACACAGACATCACCGCGAAGGAGTGCCCTGCCCCGACAGCGGCACCGCCGACACGGCCCGCAGGTGCCGCAAGGCCCCCACGCCTCGTGACCTTGAGAGCCGATCTGCTCTTCACGGAACCGCAGTTCGGCTCCAGCTTATCGTTTTGACGCGTTTGCGAACGGCGAACCGGTTTCCACTTCGCCTGGCAACGCTATGGCGGCGCGTTCCTGCGACGATGACCGCGGCAGAAGGAGCCTGTTCGCGCAGCAGGCGAGCGGAGGCGAACGATCATGGACACGTTTCACCACCTTGTCGGCCAGGACACGCCGCATATGGCGTGGTGGCAGATGACGATCCGCGCGGGGATCATTTTCCTCTACGCGCTCGTGCTCTATCGCCTGGCGCCGCGGCGGTCGTTCGCCAACCTGTCGGCCCAGGATCTGGTTCTCACCGTCATCCTCGGCTCGTGCCTCAGCCGCGCGCTGACGGGCAACGCGCCGCTGCTGCCCACCTTGGTGGCGACGGCGGTGCTGGTCGTGCTGCATGCCGCCGTTTCGGCGCTCGCCCCGCGGAACGAGATGGTCTCCTACCTCGTGAAGGGCCGGCCGATCCGTCTGATCTGGCAGGGTGCGGTGGACTGGGAGGCGGCCCGACACAGCGGACTGGGACCGCGCGACCTGAATGAGGAGCTGCGCCTGAAGGGCGTGACCCGGGTCGAGGACGTCGCCGAAGCCCATCTCGAGCGCAACGGCGCCCTCAGCGTGATCGCCTCCCGGTCCGGCCGGGCGTCCGGGCCACGGTCCACTTCGACAAAGCCGTAGCCGCCACAGTCGGTCGGGCCGCATCGCAGGCCCCACAGCGTCTCCGTCTGGGCAAGCGGGCATTCTAGGTCGTGCAAGATGCCCTGCAGATCGTCCCGCTGGTCGGGGCCGGATCATCCCGCCTCGCCAGCCGCTCCAGCACCCGCGCTGTTTCTCGCTGCGCAACGGTGAGGCGGTCGCGGCATCGGCGCTTGGTTGGTTGTCCTGCTGCGCGGTGGAGTTCGCAGGCTCAGCGCCGGTCACCGAACAAGAAATCCAGCATGATGGCCACAACCTGATCGACGCGACGCGACTTGCCCTGCAGGCGCGTTGCCAGGACGAAGCCGTCGAAAGCCATAAACAGCAGATGCGAGAACGCGTCGTCGCGGGTCAGGATATCCCGCCGGTGCGCGGGCAGATGCGCGGCCAACATTTCCGAGACGCGCTTTTCCAGTTCGAAAAGCAGCTTGCGGCTGTACTTCTCGTCCGGTTCCGACAGCGCGATGCCCTGAAGCAGGTTGCTGGCGAGATTGTTCTGCGCCATCGGGATGTCGCGCCAAAGTGCCAGGAGCAGCCGCTTGATCCGCGCCTCCGAGGAGGAGATGGAAGCCAACTCGAGCTCGAGCGCGTCGAATTGCTCATGCAACCATGGCGTCATCACCGCCCAGAGAATTTCAAGCTTCGAGGAGAAATAGACATAGATGTTGGATGTGGGGAGACCGGCCTCCTTGGCGATCTCTCCTATCGTCGTCTTCGCATATCCGTTTCTGGAAAACAGTTTTGTGGCGCTGTCGACGATCGCGTCATGGACTTCAGCTTTTTTGACTTGCATCTGTTCTCTCGCGCCGAATTGATGTCGAGCCTCGCCTGCGAAAAAGCCGCTGCATCTCACGATGGATCCTGCATGAACCGCAGCGCCTCGGCGACCCAGATGCCGTCGGGGTCGCCGGCGAGATAGCTCGCCTCGAAATGGTCGAGGCCGGGAAACTCGATCTGACGCACCGTCCCGCCCCTTTCCCGAAGAGCCTGCACCATCTTCGCCGCTTGCGCCTTGAGATGCGGAAAGTCTCTCTCGCCGAAGGCGATCAGAAATGGCGGTGCGCGTTCCAGACCTTCCAGGGGACTGGCGACGCGGTCGACATCGTCCGACGGCGGCCCGAGGAAGCGCGGTCGCATCGGCAGAGCGCTCGACGGCCCGAAATCGTAGACTCCAGACACCGGCAGACAGCCGCGCAGCGGGTTCTCGGCGATGCCGCGCGCGCGGTGCCAGGACGTGCGCGTTGCAAGCAGGGCTGCATAATGCCCGCCGGCTGAATGTCCGCCGAGGAAAAGTCGTTCTGGATCACCGCCGTGATCTGCCACGATCTCGCGCAGGTGCATCACCCCTTCGGCGACGTCCTCCGGGCCTGTCGGAAACAAGAACGCGGGCGCCAGTCGGTAGCCGATGCTGGCGAAGGTGACACCTGCCCGCGTGAAGGCCGGTGCCATGAAATCCATCCATTCCTTGTAGCCGTTGGTCCATCCGCCGCCGTGCACAAAGGCCAGAACACGGCCGTCGGGGCGCGGCGCCGGGAACAGGTTGAGCCGCTGATAGGGGTCGGCGCCATAGGCGATGTCGATCCCCTCCTCGCGACGCCGCGCGAGACAGCCTTCATGATAGCCGCGCGCAACCTCGGAAAGCGGTTCCTGCGACGGATAGTCCTCTATCTTCATGGCTCCGGTCCGTCCCGAGTTCGGTCTCAGGCTTGTGCGGCGACGCCGACGGGCGGCCAGCGGTGGTGCCAAGGGGCTGCGCTCTCGAATGTGGCGCAGGCACGCAGCACGCGCGCGTCATCGAGCCGCCGTCCGATGATCTGCATCCCGACGGGCAACCCGTTGTCGGTCCAGCCGGCCGGAACCGACGCTGCCGGCATCCCGCACATGTTTACCGGGAAGGTGAAGGGGATCCATTCCATCGGCCGCACGATCCGACCGTTTATCCGCTCCGGACCCTGATAATGGACCGGGAAAGGCGGCACGGCGACGGTGGGCGTGACCAGGAGATCGAATTTCTGCGTCAGGTCGACCATGCCGGCCCAGACCTTGCGCCGGATCATCTCTGCATTGGTGAAATCCTCGTCGACCATCCGGCGTCGAACCACATCGACCAGATGCGGTGACATCTCGTGGCCATGCTCCTCCACCAACTCGCGCACTTGGCGCAGATCGAGCCCGAACGCACAAAGGGTGAGAAAGGCGTCCCACGGATCGGGCCATGGAGCTTCGAAGGTCTCCACGGTACAGCCGAGATCGCGTTCGAAAACCGTCACCGAGCGATCGACGATCCGCGTCACAGCGGGATCGACCGGCGCATAGCCGAAATCGGAGCTGTAGCCGACGACCAGGCCTTCGAGGTCCCCCTCGATGGCGGCGAGCCAGTCGATCCCCGCGTCGGGCAGTGACTGGCGGTCGCGCGGATCATAGCGGGCGATGGCATTCATCATCAGCGCCGCATCCGCCACCGTGCGCGTCATCGGACCCGCCTGCGACATCGCATCGGCGCGGGCATCCACCGGCACCCGTCCGGCGGACGGCTTGAACCCGAAGATGCCGCAGTGGGCGGAAGGAATGCGGATCGAGCCGGCCCGGTCCGTTCCAAGTGCAATCGGCACCTGCCCCGACGCCACGGCCGAGCCCGAACCCGAGCTCGAACCGCCCGGCGTGAGCGACGTGTCCCAGGGATTGGTGGTCGTGGGAAAGGCCGGATTGTGTCCCACCGAACTGAAGCCGAACTCCGGTGAGTTGGTCTTGCCGATGGGGATGGCCCCACCGGCAAGCGTCAACTCGACCACCGGGTCGTCGACCGCGACGACCCTGTCCCGGAACGGAACCGAGCCGAAGCTGGTCGGGAAGCCCTTCATATGCAGCAGGTCCTTCACCCCCACGGGCACCCCGGCCAACGGGCCGAGGTCGTCGCCCGCCAGGATCCTGCGCTCGGCCTCCCTGGCGCGCTGGCGCGCCGTCTCGAAGGTCAGCAGCGAGAAGGAATGCAGCTGCGGCTCCAATGCTTCGGTGCGATGAATGAAAGCCTCCGTCACCTCCACCGGCGAAAGCTCTCGGGCCTTCATTCGCGCGGCGAGATCGATGGCGGTGGAGCGACAGATCTCGCCGGCATGGCCATGCTGCCCGGGGAGCGCCTTCGTGTTGCTCATGTCCGCAACCTACCTGTACTCGTTGGTGAAGACGTCGCCCGCGTCGACCTCGTCTTCAAGAAGATCGCGCGCGTACAGGAAATCGGCCAGCTGCTGCAGTTCGCCGATGTCGAGATACCCCAGACCATGTTCAGCGGTTGCCTCGGTCTCGCGCATCGGCGCCACCGTCTTCATGGTCAGCTCCTGCGAAGCGCGGTTCAGCGCAGGCTCTGCCTCGATGAGGAAATCGAGCGCCTCCTGCGGATGCTCCTTGCTGTATTCAAATCCCTTGCGAAGGGCGCGCAGGAACGCTTTCAACACCTCCGGGTTCGTCTCAGCGAAGTCGCGGTTGGTGATCAGCGTCATGAACGGGAAATCGATCCCCCCGTGCTCGCGGTACTCCATCAGGACCGGCTTCATGCCGTTGGCCTTCAGCTGATCCACTTCGTACCAGGGCACGGCGGAAGCACCGTCGAGCTTCTTCTCGCCAACCATCTGGCCGCCGTTGAAACCCGGGTTGAAAATCTCGACGTCATCGCGCGTCAACCCGGCGTTATCCAGAACGGCGTCGAAGAGAGTCTGATCGATCGGCAACGGCGTCAGGCCGATCCGCTTGCCCTTCAGGTCGGCCGGAGTGGCGATGTTGGCCTCGTCCTCGAGCGACACGATCCCCATCGGGTTGATCTGGTACTTCGCCCAGATGCCCATGACGGGAATCCCTTTCGCATGAGCCAGCAGGATGTCGGGTGGATAGCTGATGCCGATGTCGGCATCGCCGATCCCCACGAGCGTCACCGCATTGGCCGCGTCCTGCGAGCTGCGGATCGTGACCTCGATCCCCTCCTCCTCGAAGAAGCCCTTGGCCTGTGCGGTGTAGAGCGGAAGATCCGCAGCCGAGGGTGCGAACGCCTGCTGATACTGGATCGTCGTCTTGTCCTGGGCCTGTGTGGGCAGGGCCAGCCCGCCCAGCGCCATCAGAGCGAACGTTGCCACGCCGGCCAGCTTGCGGGCGCCGGGTGAGAACCTGCGAGTATCGCGCAACATTGAAATTCCCTCCTGTGTCGGTTTCGTTTTGTTGTTTGGTCGTTGTCTTGCCGGTCACCCGGTTTGCCGCGTCTGCTTGAAGGACAGACGCTTCCAAGGCAGAGCCCAGTACTCGATCAGGGCGACGACGCCGTAGAACACGGCGCCCAGCAGCGCGAGGCCAAGAATGTCGGCCATCACCCGGTCCGTCTGGAACTGGCTGCGAGCAATGATGATGTGTCCGGCGATGCCGTCGCCTCCAGCGACGAACTCGCCCACGACCGATCCTATGACGGCCAGCACGCTGCCCGTCCGCAGGCCGGCAAAGATGGTCGGCAAGGCCGATGGGAACATCAGCTTCCGGAAGATCGTGAGCCGGGAAGCCGGCAGCGCACGCATCAGTTCGATCGTCGAGCCGCGAACCGATCTGAAACCGAGCACCGAGCTGACGACGATCGGGAAGAACGACACGATTGCCGCGATCGCGACCTTCACAGCCGCACCGAAGCCCAGCCAGATGATCAACAGCGGCGCCACCGCGATCACGGGGATCGTCTGCGACGCGATCACGAGCGGATAGATCCCCCGCCCCAGGGTGGGAAGCAGGACGATCAGCGTGGCCAGGCCGATACCGACGACGGAGGCTATGAGAAATCCGCCCACGAACGATGTTGCCGTTATCAGGCCAGCCTTCGCGATCTCGGCGAAATTGGAGAAGAAGGTGGCGAGAACCGCGCCTGGCGTCGGCAGAACGAAGGGCCGGACGTCGAAGGCCTCGACCGCCAGATGCCAAAGCGCGACGAACGCCGCCAGAACCAGAATGGCCGGTAGAACTTCCCGGAAAACCGCACCCGCATTGAAGAATGCCGGATAGGGGATAGGCTTCAACATGATCGTTTCCTGACTGCGTGGTCCGGGGGCATCATCGGCTGGAGTTCCTGGGGTGGATCGCCTTGAGCAGATCGCGTTTGAGCGCTCCAAAGCGGGGGTCCACGACGATTTCTTCAAAGTTGCGCGGGCGATCGAACTCGGAAGCCCGTTCGAGGGCGATGCGTCCGGGACGCGAGGACATGACCATGATCCGGTCCGAGAGGAATATCGCCTCGTCGACGTCGTGGGTTATGAGCAGCAAGGTCTGATCGAGCTGCGCGCGCATCTCGAGCAACCATTGCTGCATCTCGCCCCGGGTGATCGCGTCGAGCGCGCCAAAGGGCTCGTCGAGCAGCACCAGCGGCCGGTCCAGCATCAGCGTGCGCACGAAGGCCACACGCTGGCGCATCCCGCCCGATAGAGCGTTCGGGTAGTGATGCTCGAAGTTGAGCAAGCCTGCGATTTCGAGCAGCTCCAGCGCCCGCATGCTGTCGGCCTTCGTCGTGCCGCCCTTCAGCACCTCCGGGCCCAAGAGCACGTTTTCCAGCACCGTGCGCCAAGGCAGAAGCTCGTCGCTCTGCATCATCAGCCCGGTCTTGCCCGGCCTGCCGATGATGTTCTCCCCGTCGATCGTTATGCGACCGCTCTTGCAGGGCAGAAGGCCGGCGGCGATATGCAGCAAGGTGCTCTTGCCGCAGCCCGAAGGCCCGAGGATCGTGACGACCTCCCCGCGGCGCAAGTCGAACGACACGTCCTCGATCACCGGGAGCGTCTTCCCGCCCGGCAGCGCGTACTCGAAGCTGATGTTCTCGAGCGAACAGGCCAGGTCGGACGGTGCCGGGGGCTGCGACGCGCTGCGCGTCCGCACCCGATGCGGCTCGGGCGTCTGCTCCTGCTCGCCCCGGTCGTCCGGTTGCGCCTCGGAAAGCCGCCGCGAAAGCGCTTCGGCGAACTGACGAGCCTGTTTCTCGGCTGTCTTCTTCATGATGCCGAGACCGAATTTGCCCAGCCGCCCCGTCACCGAGACCGTGGTGCTGTACCGCAGCTCCGTCTGCTCGGCGGTCAGCGGCTCGAGCGTCATCAACGCATTGGCGTTGACCATGCTCGCGCGCGACCCTTCCTCGCCCCGTATCGTGGCGGATACCGATTCATTCTCCGTCGTCTCGTCGATCTCGACCACAACATCGAAACTGGGGGCTATCGGGCCGATCTTTATGCCAACCTTGCCGCGATACGTCGTCGGCGAGACCCGCTCGATATCGGTGGCGCCAGGTATGCAGGAATTCATCACCGCCGGATCGAAAAGGGCAGTCCAGACCTCATCTGCCGGCGCGTCCACGCTCACCGAACCTTCTATTTTCATTCGCTTTCCTCGCCGTCGATAGCCGTCAGCACACGCTCGGGCGTCAGGGGCAGTCGGCGGATGCGCTTGCCCGTGGCCTGCGCGACCGCGTTGGCGATCGCCGCTGGAATTCCGACCGTCGGCATCTCGCCCAGCCCCTTGGCGCCGAAAGGCCCTGTCGGATCGGGCTCCTCGACGAGAATGGGAAAAATCTCGGGAGCCTCATGCGCGCCGGGAAGGCGATAGTCGGCGAATGAGGGGTTGGCGAGACGGCCATCGTCGTCCCAGACCATCTGCTCGCAGAGCGCCAGTCCCAGGCCGTGCACGAGGCCGCCCTCGATCTGGCCCTCGGCGAGCGTCGGATTGATCGCCTGGCCGACGTCATGCGCCGACCATGCCCGCACGACCCGCACCGTGCCGAGTATCTCGTCGACCTCCACCTCGGCGCATTGCGCACCGAATGCGTAGCCGCCGATATTGCCGAAGGCCATGCCCTCGACCCGCACGTTCGCGCGGTCGATCGGCGGACCGTCATAGACGAGCGAGCCGGTGCCGATCAGCGGCCCGCCGGTCCGGAACATCGACCGCATGGCCACATCGGCGAAGGTGACGCTCTTGTTGGTGCCGGTCGCGGCGATCACCCCGCCGGGCCGGATCTCCATGGTGTCGGGGTCCGCCTCGAGCATCTCGGCCGCATGCTCGACCATGCATGTGCGCAGGTTTTCGGTCGCCTGGACGACGGCCCGCCCGGTCATGTAGGTGGTCCGGCTGGCTGCCGTCTTCCAGTTGAAAGGCGCAGCGTCGCTGTTCACGCCGGTGCGTGCGATCATTTCGGCCGGCAGCTTGAGTATGTCGGCGCACATCTGGGTGAGCACCGTGCCCGACCCCTGCCCGATGTCGATCGCGCCGACCCCGAGAACGACGCTGCCGTCACCACGCAGTTGCACGCTTGCCGACGTGCCGAGCAGACCGCAGGTATGGGCCAATCCTGCATAGCCGACACCGCGGCGGATATGCGGTGCGGCGGGCGGCAGCGCCGGTGCGGATTCGCGCGCGGCACGCAGCTGTCTGAGGCATTCGGTCATCGCGCCGGTCTGGATAGGCTGACCGCCGAACCAGGTGTCGCCCGGCTGCAGCGCGTTCTTCAGCCGCAGGTCCACGGGATCGATCCCCGACATCAGCGCCAGCTCATCGAGCTGGGACTCCGAGGCGAAGGTGATCTGCGGGTTGCCGAAGCCGCGATAGGAACCGGCGCGCAGCTTGTTGGTATAGACCACCCGCCCCCGCGCCCGCATGACGGGGATGCGGTAGGGCCCGCGTGAAAGCAACACGGCCAACGACAGGACGTTGGGGCTCTCGTCGGCGTAGGCGCCGCCGTCGAGCGTGATCCGGACATCGCGCGCCAGCAAACGGCCTTCCGCGTCGCATCCCGTCTTGATCCAGATGCGTGCCGGATGACGGGATTTCTGGATCTCCATGTCGGTGATGCGCGACAGGACCAGCTTCACCGGCCGGCGGGTCACCCGCGCCAGCCACGCCGCGATGGAATGGATGTTGGTGTGGT
This sequence comes from Aquibium sp. A9E412, assembly GCF_030398335.1. Classification (GTDB taxonomy): domain Bacteria; phylum Pseudomonadota; class Alphaproteobacteria; order Rhizobiales; family Rhizobiaceae; genus A9E412. The sequence continues at coordinate 30,337 of NZ_JAOAOP010000001.1, read as the reverse complement.
GTTTGCCGCCGAAGCCGCCGCCAACCTCGGCAGCGACCGCGCGCACCTGCGACATCGGGACGTCGAGTTCCTCAGCCACACGGGCCTGAAGCATGTGAACCGACTGCACCGAAGCCGTTACAACGATCCGGTCGTTCTCGTCGATTTCGGCCAGAACGCCGTTCGGCTCCATGTACCCGTGGTGCTGGGCCTGGGTCTCGAAGACCGCCTCGGCCACATGGGCGCAATTGGCGAACGCCTCGTCCGGATCGCCATCCGCCATCTCCGTTTCCCACACGACGTTGCCGTGCGGCGTGCCCGGCAGCGTTTTCACGTAGCTGCTCAGGTCCTCGTGGATTATCGGCGCGTCCGGCCTCAAAGCCGCATCGGGCGTGATGACCGGTTCGAGCGGTTCGTAGTCGACCTCGATCAACTGGGCCGCACGCTCCGCTGTTTCCTGGTCCACCGCCGCGACCGCGGCGACCGGTTCGCCCATGTAGCGCACCTTGCCCACCGCGATCATCGTCTCGTCACGCAACGTGCCGCCGACCCGGCGAAACGCGTAGTCGGCACCGGTGACGATCGCTCTCACCCCCTCGAGTTCGAGGGCGCGACTGAGGTCGTAGCCCTTGATCCGGGCAGAAGCGTAGGGGCTCTGCGCGATGGCGGCATGCAGCATGCCGGGGCGCGACATATCATCGACATAGCGCGCCCGCCCGCTTGCCTTCCGTGGCCCGTCGAACCGGGGCACACGCGCTCCAACGCCCGCGTCGTCCTGAATCATTTGCGGTCCTTCACAACGGCCATGGCGGCATCGAGGATCTTGGAATAGCCGGTGCACCGGCAAAGCTGCCCTGAAAGGGATGCGCGCAGCGCGCTGCGGTCGGGCGCCGGGTTGTCTCGCAAGAACGCTTCCAGGCTCATCACCATCCCTGGTGTGCAGAAACCGCATTGCATGGCGCCGTGATTGACGAACGCCTCCTGCAAGGCCGTCAGCCGACCCTGTTCGCCGATCCCTTCGATCGTGGTCACCTCGCGCTCGCCGACATTGGCCGCCAGCGTCAGGCACGCACGCGCCGGCGCACCGTCGATCCAGACCGTGCAGGCACCGCAGACACCCTGGTTGCAGCCGCGTTTGGCGCCGGTCAGCAGCAGGTCCTCACGCAGAAGCCGCAAGAGCGTGGCATCGCTCGGGACCGAAACCGCATGTCGGGCGCCGTTCACGGCGATCGTGAAGTCGATCTTCTCAGTCATTCTGCGTCTCGGCCTTCCGACGTGCGGCCTCTATGGCCCGGGCGACTAGCCTGGGAATGATCTTCAAGCGGTAGTCGCGGCTGGCGCGGAAATCGTCGAAGGGATCACAGGCATTGGCGAGCTCGGCACCGGTTCGCGCCAGGAGGTCCGGCGACAAGTCGGTGCCGACCAGCATCTGCTCCACCTGCGTCGAACGCACTGGCTCGGTGTTGCAACCGCCCACGGCGACGCGGGCGAAACTGCAAACATCATCCTTCACACCGATCAGCGCGGCCACCGATGCCACGGCATAATCGCCGTCGGTCAGCATGAACTTCTCGTAGTGCGCCCCCACCCCATCAGGCAACGCTGGCAGATCCACAGCGACGACGATCTCGCCTTGCTCGACTGCCGTCTCGAAGACGCCTTCGAAGAAATCCGCGCCGGCGACCACGCGCACGCCATCGGAGCCTGCGATCCGGATCGTCGCCTCGGCGCAAACGGCCAGCACCGGGAAATCGGCTGCCGGATCGGCCTGGCACAGCGAGCCGCCAATCGTGCCCTGGGTGCGTATCGCCGGATGCGCCACCACCGGTACGGCTTGCGCAAAGAGACTGGCGGCAGCGTTTTCGCGCGGCAGATCCGCAATCTCGCGGTAGGTGACCATCGCTCCGACCCGCAGCCCGCCCCCCTCGAGCGCCTCCACGCGACGCAGATCGGGCAGCAACCGCAGCGAGACCAGCAATTCCGGCTCGATCAGCCGGGCATTCATCATCGCCACCAGCGACTGCCCCCCTGCAAGGCAGTGGGCGCCCGGCGAGGTCAGCAACGACAAGGCCTCGTCGAGGCTTCGTGGCGTCTCCAACCTCATGATGCCGCTCCAGCCGCCTCGCGGGCCTGCCGCAGGGCGGCAGTGGCGATGATTTCTGCTGCCAGTGGTTCGTGTTCCAGCTCGAGCGCGCATTCCCGGCGCAGCGCCAGGGTCTCGCTCCAGCCGGCGAGCGACGGCTCCAGCCCCGCGACGGGCGCATCGACCAGCGCCTCCGCGACAGCGGGCGTGTAGCGCGCATCGAGCAGCGCCTGCACCGCCTCGTGGCGATTTCCCGGCGCCGCGGCCCATTGCGTCGCGTTCAACAGCGCGCGCAGATAGGCTGTGGCCAGATCACCGTTCGCGTCCAGCCAGGATTGCCTCGCAACCACGACCACTCCGGGATAGTCCGGCGCCATCTGCGCGCGGGTCCAGAGCGTGTGGAATCCCCTTGCCTGCAACAGCTCATCGAATGGCGGGATCAGGACGGACGAGCGCGAGCGACCCTTCATCATCGCCTCGAAGCGGTGCTTGACGCCGCCAACCAGGTCGAAGCTGCAGCTGCGCCAGTCGATCCCGGCCTGCATGAGCGCGCGGTAGAGCACGAGAACGAACCCGTTGTCGTCCGCGTCGATGGCAATGGGATGCCGTGCGACCTCCGCCATGCCGGCGTCGGCATCCGGGGCGACAAACCGCAGTTCGGTATGCTGCTCGAGCTGGGCGATGATGCGCAGGTCCGCTCCGAACTTCTGGTTCCAGAACAGAACGTTGTCCATGACGGCGATGCCCAGGTCCCGTTCGCCCGTGCTCAGGCTCTGCCCGATCTCATTCGAGGAAAGCGTCTGATGCGTTTCCACCGTCACGCCCTGCCGGGCGAAGGTGGATTGCCGCTCGGCCCAGACGACGGGGGCCGGCGGCACGAAAAGGATCTGGCTTATCGTCTTCACTTCCCCTCCCTTTCCTTCCTGAGATCCTCGTGCCGGGACACCCCGCCCCGCTTGCGCCGGGGCAATCGCAGGCGGGGGCCCAAGCAGGTTGGCTCAGCCGCGTTCTTCCTTGGGCACGATCTGCTCGGGCACGACGATGCGGCCCCTTTCGACCACGACCTTGCCGTCGAGTTCGATCGTGCAGTTTCGCATCGGCACGTCATAGTGGCCGCGTGTGGTTCGCTTGCCACCGCCCTGCGTGTTGGGACCGGTCGAGAACAAGAAGTTGCCCGGGAAGCAGCGCGAGGCGGCACGGCTGCGCTCGGGGGCGTCACCGTAGAGCGCGATCGAGTCCCACCGGCACTGCGGGTTCAACCCCCACCCCAGATGCGACAGCGCATACGGGTCGCGATCGCCTTCGAACTCTTCGCCGGCCTTCAGCCATTCCCGCATGAGCTCGGCATCCAGCCCCCCTTCGATAGCGGTGATGTGACCGTCCGCGATTTCCAGATGGATCGGATCCACCACATAGCGGCAATAAGGCAGGATCACGATATCGCCGGGCATGATGACGACCTTGCCGCGGGCGCTGCCTTCGTTCGGGAAAGTGTGGATCAGCCCGACCCCCCAGTGATCGAAACGCCCCGGTTCGTCCGCCATCCCGTATTGGCTCATCACGGGATACTCGCCGCAGGAGTAGTGCAGGTCGGTGCCGGAGTCGCTGGTGACACGGACGTTCTGCGTCCGCTCATACATTTCGTGGGCGTGCAGCACCGCCTCCTTGAGCCCCCTGGGCGATTGCAACTGCTCGAGATCGTCCGGCGCGTCGATGATCATCTGCACCCGCACGCCGGCCTGCTGCACCTCGCGCAGCCAGCTGGCGAAAAGCGGCACATGGAAAATCAGTATCATGTCGCAGGCCTTGAGCGCCTCCAGCGTGCCCTTGCACTGACCCACGGTCGGAACGCCCACCTTGGTCCAGCCGGGCACCGTATTGACGCACATCTCGTAAATATCGAAGCCGATTTCGTCGGCTGCGGCGAAGGCGGCGTGGATATACTCGCGCCTCGTCCCGATGTCCGAGACGATGGCCACGGTCTGGCCTTTGGTGACTTTGCAGAGGTCGAACTGTCGCTGGAACAGGCGAGCCAGCTTCTGGGGATTGAGCTCCTGGGTGCGGATTGCGGCTTCCATCGGTCAAAACCTCTCTCATTGTATGGGCACGTCGGCGGATGGTGCGGCAAAGCCCCAAAGACGAATGCTGTTCGTTTATATTCAGCACACGACCTGCCGCGGCGTCAATAACGAATTTACATCCGTTTTGAACCGATCGCTCTCAGACAAAGATTTCTCGTAAAAAGAAGCGGTTAACGCCGTTCAGAGCGTGGGACTGCACCCCTCGCAACGGGGTTCACGCGCGCCGGCTTCGACGCTTCGCGCCCTTGGCCCGCCGCGCAGGCTTCGCACACGCGCAGCGCCTCGCTAGCGGAAGCCCCCTCGGGGACTGCGCCGTGCCATCGGCGCGCGAAGGCCTTTGCCCGCACGACACGCCGCGGCGTCCGGGCGAAGCGTGTACCGGTCCGTCGGCCGCAAACGCGTCGGCCCTTCGATCCGCAGCCGCGCGGCGATGGCGCGAAAGGCCCGGTCCCTAGACCTTGAACGGGTTGCTCCAGGCGCGGCGGCCGCTGCGCTCGCCGATCACCAGCCGCGCCCAGCCGCCGGCGAACCTGTCGAGCGGCAGCCGCGCATGGGTGACGCCGTCGCCCATGACGACCGCCGAGCGGGCGCCCTGCCCGACCAGCCAGACGCTGTCGACCGGGCTCGTCTCGACGCTCAGCCGGTCGCCCTCGATGTCGGCGTGATGGATCTGCGGCCCCTGCGAGGCGTAGTAGGCGCCGGCCTTGAGCGCCGCCAGGATCGCCTCCGGCGTGTTCTCGGCCGCCTTGACCATCACCCAGCCGCGGCACGCCTCGCCCTGGTAGCGGTGCGCGTCGTCGGTCGCCAGCGCGCCGAGCGGCCGCCCGCGGTCGGCGAGCTGGTCGAGCAGATAGTCGCCCGCCCCGCGCCCGGTCTCCCAGTCGCACATCGCGTTGAACACCTCGACCGCGTGCACCGGCGGCAGCGCCGTCGCGTCCTCCACGGTCAGGCCGTACCAGCCGGGATGGGCGAGCGTCACGAAGGCGCCGGCGTCGAGCGCGCGCCGGGCGAGCCGCGCCGCCGTCTCGCCGTCGCCGGGCGGCGCGAAGTCGAGCGGCAGGCCGTTGGCCAGCAGGTGCCACGTCTCGCCGTTGGCCAGTCGCGGCGCGTGCAGCTCGGCGCCGATCAGCGTCGTGAAGCCGTCGCCGCGATAGGCGGCCGTGTCGACCAGCGGAAAGCCGAAGCGCTCCATGAAATGGTCGGTCAGGCTGATGAAGTCGTAGCCGGCGCGGCGGTAGAAGGCGCACACGCGCTCGGGCGTCGGATCGCCGTCCGAGCGCGAGGAGTGACAGTGCAGGTTGCCGCGCAGGAAGCTGCCGGGCGAGGTGAAGGCGTTGAGCATGGCGGGCTGTCTTTCCAGAGGGTTGGGGGCGAAGCGGCGGAGCGAAGCCGGTCTCGCGCTGCGGTGGCAGGCAGACCGGCGCTAGTGCTGGTGATGATGCGGGGCGAGCCGGCCGGTGCCGGCCGCCGGCTGGCCGGCGACCAGCGTCTGCAGCGAGACCGGCAGGTCGCCGGCGCGCTGCGCCGGCATCGGGCACAGATGCCCGTCGCGGTAGACGGCGAAGCGGCGCGGCCGCAGCGCGGCCCGCATCCCGGCCGTCCAGCCGGCGCCGGGCTCGGCGGTCGCCTTGAGGCGCCGGCCGTCGACCGTCTCGAGCTCGATCGCCAGATGGGCGCCGAAATCGGTCACCCGCAGCACGCGCGCGCCGCTCTCGTCTGTGGCGGCGACGAGGCCGAGGTCCTCCGGCCGCAGCGCCAGCCGCGCCGGTCCCTCGGCGAGCGCGGCCGGCAGCGCCATGCCGGCGGCGAGCAGCCGCCCGCCCTCTACCCGCGCGTCGATCAGGTTCATCCGGCCGATGAAGCCGGCGACGAACTCGGTGCGCGGCTGCCGGTAGACGACCTCCGGGCGGTCGACCTGCTCCAGCCGCCCCTCGCGCAGCACCGCGATGCGGTCGGCCAGCGCCAGCGCCTCGTCCTGGCCGTGCGTGACGAACACCATGGTGATGCCGGCGCGCCGCTGGATCTCGCGCACCTCCTCGCGCAGCCGCTCGCGCAGATGCTGGTCGAGGCTGGCGAAGGGCTCGTCGAGCAGCAGGATCTTCGGCTCCAGCACCAGCGAGCGGGCCAGCGCGACGCGCTGCTGCTGGCCGCCGGAAAGCTGCGTCGGGCGCCGCGCGCCGAGGCCGGCCAGCCCGACCATGTCGAGCGCCGCCTCGGTGCGCCGGCGCACCTCCGCGCGCGGCAGCCGCCGCAGCTTCAGCCCGAAGGCCACGTTGGCGAAGACGTTCATGTGCGTCCACAGCGCGTGGCTCTGGAACACCATGCCGGTCGGCCGCCGCTCCGGCGCCAGGCGGGTCACGTCGTCGCCGTCGATGAGCACCGCGCCGGCGCTCGGCTGCTCGAAGCCGCCGAGCATGCGCAGCACCGTCGACTTGCCCGAGCCGGACGGCCCGAGCAGGCACAGCAGCTCGCCGTCGCCGACCGTCAGCGACACGTCGTCGACGGCGCGTGTGGGGCCGAAGCGGCGGCCCAGATTGCGGGTTTCAAGCGTTGCCATCGTTTTTCGACTCCGGTCTGTCAGGCGCCCAGCGCCCGGCCCAGCGCCTGGGCGCCGAGGAAGCGGCGGGCGGCGATGAGCAGCAGGAACGAGGGAACCCACATGGCGAGGGAGAGGATCGCGCCGTACTGGACGACGAGCTCGGAATTGATGAAGCGGATCATCAGCAGCGGCACCGTGCGCACCTCCGGCGCGCCGATCAGCCAGGCGACCTCGGTCTCGTAGAAGGTGTTGACGAAGGTCAGGAGCACCGCCGCCGAGATCGCCGGCAGCGCCTGCGGCAGCGTCACCGACCAGAACACGCGCACCGGCGAGGCGCCGAGGTCGCGCGCCGCCTCCTCCTGGCGCCGGTCGACGTTCTGGAACGCCGTCACCGGGATCCACACCATGAACATCAGCGTCGAGACGAGCTGGATGAGCACCACGCCCCAGAAGTTGCCGATCAGGCCGAGGCCGATGAAGATCGCGGCGATCGTGATGTAGAGGCCGAACTTGGGGAACGCATAGACGGTCAGGAACGACATGAAGAACAGGTTGCGCCCCGGAAAGCTCATCCGCGCGAAGGCGTAGGACGCCGGCAGGCAGATCACCACCGACAGCGCCGTGACGATGGCGGCCAGCGACAGCGACGTCGACATCGCCTCGCGCACGTCGCCGCGCGCCAGCATGTCGCCCCAGAAACGCAGGCCGAACCTCTGCGGGATGACGGCGGGATAGCGCCACACCTCGGTGAACGCCCAGACCGCCACATTGACGAGCGGCAGCAGGATCGCCACCGACAGCACCGCCGCGATCAGCGGCCCTTTCCAGTCCGGCCGGCGGGGGAGGCCCAGACGCGCGATCATGACGCCTGCTCGCGCCGGGTGCGCGCCACCGAGCGCACGTAGAACAGGGCGAACACGGCGCACAGCGCGAAGGTCACCACCGCCTGGGTGCGCGCCTGCACGGGATCGTCGACCTCGATGATCGTGCGCCGCATGAACGGGCCCATCATCTCCGGCGCCGCCGGGCCGAGCAGGTAGGGCAGCGTGAAGGCGGAGAACAGGCCGAGAATGACGAAGGAGGCGGCGATCAGCAGCGTGCCGCGGATGCGCGGCAGGATGATGTGCCACAGGATGGTCAGCGGCCCGGCGCCGACATCGCGCGCCGCCTCGATCGAGGCCCGCGAGACGTTGGCCAGCCCCGCCAGCACGATCAGCAGCGTCAGCGGCAGGTTGTCCCACACCAGGCCGATGATCGGTCCCCACGGCGTCAGATAGGGGGTCGGAATCTTCGGCAGGCCGACGGCGACCAGAAGCGTGTCGACCGTGCCGTTGGGGCCGAGCGTGCGGATCAGCGCATAGGCCAGCAGGATGGACGGCACGAACAGCGGAAACAGCGCCAGCGCCTGGATGTAGCCGGCCAGCCGCGTCTCCGCGAAGCGCAGATAGAGCGCGATCGGCAGGCTGATGACGAGCAGCAGCACCGTGCAGATCGCGGCGACCCGGATCGTCAGCCACAGATTGCGCAGGCTGAAATCGTCGGTGAAGAAGAAGCGGTAGGCCTCCAGGCTGCACTGCAGCCCCTGCGGCCCGCGCACGGTCAGCGTATCGAAGACGGACAGCGCCACCGGCCAGATGATGAGCCCCAGCACCAGCGCCACGGGCGCGGCGACGAGGAGGAGGCCGACCGGCCTCCTCCCGCCGGCGCCGCGCGATGCCGCGTCGGCGCCGATCGGTGTCGCGTCAACGCGCGACATGCGGCGCCACGCTGCGGAACCAGCCGTCGCTGATGGCCGAGACCCAAGGGCCGCCCGGGAAGGTCGGGATGGAGGCGGGCTGCAGCGCGGCGTATTTCTCGGCCAGCTCGGCCGGCAGATGCTCCCAGGCGACCGCCGGGAAGGCGCCGATCTCGGTGACCACCTTCTCCTGGATCGGCGCCGACAGCACGATGTCGGCCAGCTTCAGCGTCGCCTCGAGATTGCCGGCGTTGGTCGGCACCGTCATGTCGGCGAAACCGCCGGCGAAGGCGAGGTCCTGGAGCTGCGCGAAGGCGATCGTCTCGGGCAGCACGCCCTTGTTGACGGCGTCGAGCGCCATGTCCGACCACACCGGCGCCATCGTCACCACGCCCTGCGCCAGCATCTGGATCGACTGCATGTTGTCGGCCGTGTAGGAGCCCGGGCCGTAGGTGTAGGGCGCGATCTCCTTGAGCAGCTCGAAGCCCTTGGCCAGCATCGCGTCGCTCTCGCCCTCGACATAGTTGTCGATCCGGAACAGCGACGGGTCGCGGCCGTTGGCCTCGTGGATGGCGCGGCGCACGAAGTTGCCGCCCGAGCCGCCCGTGTCGGGCCGGTTGTAGACGAACTCGCCGGGATTGGCCTTCATCCAGGCGACCAGCTCGTCCCAGGTGGTCGGCACGTCGGCCGGGTCGAGCTTGCCGGTGTCGTAGGCCAGCACCACCTGGGTGCCGCGATAGGGCAGACCGTAGTCGGTCTCCAGCGTCACCGGGTTGAGCTTGTCGTAATTGGCCAGCCCCGCCGCGGTGAAGTCGACCCAAAGGCCCTTCTCGATCGCGCCGGCCGGCAGGTTGGGGTCGTTCTCGTCGAAGATGTCGACCTGCGGGTCGGTGTCGGTGCCCAGCGCGGCCATCGTGCGCTCGACGATCGGCGCGATGTTGTTGCGCGCGCTGACGACGTTCAGCGTGTATTCGGGATGTGCGGCCTCGTAGACCGGCTTGATGACGTTGTTCCAGAAGTTGATGATGTTGGAATCGCCGGTGATGTAGACGTCGATGCGGTCGGCATCGGCAAGCGCGGCACCCGGCGCGGCCATCAGCGCGGCGGCCGCGAAGGTGCAACTCAGAAGCTGTCTGCGGTTCATTTCACTCTCCGGTTTTCGCACAGCGAAAGCCGTCCTCCGGCGCACCGCGCCGGATGCCGCTCGCTGTGGCGATGTCTCACTTGCTTCGCAGCCATTCGGCGATGGCAGGGGATCGACGTCCCGGGCGTTTGGGTAGCGGCGTATTGTGTAACGTGAATGACAGCTGTAGGTACAGATCGAGGGGCATTCGACAGGCCGGCACCGCCGGTCGGCGGGAGGACGACAGGGCCGATGGCGTCGCAGTGGCAAGCGCTCTACCGCAGCCTGAGATCGGACATCGACGCCGGCCGGCTCGCCGCTGGCGCGCGGCTGCCGTCGGAAAACGAGCTCTCGCAGCGCCACGGCGTCAGCCGCAACACGGTGCGGCGCGCCTTCCTCGCCCTGTCGCAGGACGGCTCGATCCGCAGCGTCAACGGCAGCGGCAGCTTCGTCATGCCGACCGGCGTGACCTACGAGATCGATGCCCTGTCGCGGCTGAGAACGGCGCTCGCCGAGCACGGCGTCGAAAGCGCCTCGCGCTTCGTCGACAGCGCGGTGGCGCCGGCCGACGCCGCGCTGGCGGCGCGCCTCGGCGTCGAGCCGGGCCATGCGGTGTTGTCGCACACCGCCGTCATCCTCGGCGACGGCGTGCCGTTCCTGTTGACGACGCGCCACTTCCCCGCCGACCTGATGGCGGATTTCCACGCCCGGCTCCTGCGCACCGGCTCCTTCACCGCGCTGCTCGCCGAGGCCGGGCTCGGCGCCTTGCACCGCACCGCGACGACGGTCGGCGCGCGCCTGCCGGACGCGCGCGAGGCGGCGCTGCTGGAATGCCCGCGCAACGCGCCGCTGCTCGACGTCACCGCGACCGGCGCGCTGGCCGGCGGCCGCGTGGTGGAGTGGCAGCACGCGGTGATGAACAGCCGGCTCATCAAGCTGTCCTTCGCCAACCGCTGAGGCGCGCCGCGCGGGAAGACGTCGGGCCGGCGCGGCCTCAGCGCAGCCGCCGCTGCGCCGTCTGCCGCTCGCCGGCGCGAAAGCGCGCCCGCAGGATCTGCAGCAGCCGGCGATGCAGCGGCCGCTGGCGGTTGCGGATGTGCACCCCGGCATAGACCGGCAGCGCGATCGGCGGCGCGTCGGCGACCAGCCGGCAGGTTCCCGCGCGCTGCAGCGCCAGCGCCGAATCGCTCATCACGTAGGACGTGCCGCCCATCGTCTCCAGCAGCGACACCATCGCCGCGTTCTGGCCGATGGACAGGCTCCCCCTGGCCAGCCGCGGCAGCAGCTTGGCGTGGATCTGCGGCAGCGCGTCGGAGAAATGCGGCGTGATGTAGGTGTCCGCCCGCACCGCCTCCAGGCGGTCGGTCTCCGTCGAGACCATCAGATAGGCGACCTCGCCCAGCGTCTCGAAATAAAGGTCGGGGTGGAACCGCGGCGTGAACAGGATCGCGATGTCCTCGTTGCCGGTCGCCAGGTCGGCCGACATCTGCGCCGAATAGTCGGCCTCGAACAGGAACGACGCCTCCGGCAGGACGGCGCGGAAATCGTTGATCAGGTCGCTGAAGTGGATGCCCACCAGATCGGCCTGGATGCCGACCCGCACGGTCACCGCGCCGCTCGCCAGGTCGCGGATCGCATGGCGCGCCTCGGTCCAGTTGTGGCGCAGCGTGCGGGCGTGCGGCACGAAGCGCAGCCCCTCCGTGGTCAGCTCCGTGCCGGCCCGCGAGCGCACGAACAGCCGCTGGCCGAGCGCCTTCTCCAGCGCCTTCATCCGCCCCGACACGGTCGACTGGGTGACGCCCAGCCGGTCCGCCGTGCGGTTGAAGCTGCGCGTCTCGCACAGGTCGAGAAAGGTCTCGATCAGCGCGATCTGCATCGCGATACCGGCGCGGCGGCCCCTGCCCGCCCGCATGCGGATCCGGCCTCGGCGCAGCGCGGCGCATCGTCGAGGAGCAAGCCGGGCATGCGTCCCCTCCCTAATCGGATATGCCGATCAATAAAGCATGAGCCGGCGAATGGAAAGCGGCCCGCAAGCGCGGCAATACTGGTCGCGCGGGATGCGGGAGAGCGACATGGCCGGGTTTCCTTCGACAGCGCGCGTGGTCATCGTCGGCGGCGGCGTCGCCGGCGTCTCCGCGCTCTATCACCTGGCCAAGGCCGGCTGGCGCGACTGCGTGCTCGTCGAGCGCAACGAGCTGACGGCCGGCTCGACCTGGCATGCCGCCGGCAACGTGCCGACCTTCTCGACCTCGTGGTCGATCATGAACATGCAGCGCTACTCCACCGAGCTCTACGCCCGGCTCGGCACGGAGGTCGACTATCCGATGAACTACCATGTCACCGGCTCGCTTCGGCTCGCCCACTCGCGCGAGCGCATGCAGGAGTTCGAGCGTGCCCGCGGCATGGGCCTGCATCAGGGCATGGCGCTCGAGCTGCTCGAGCCCGAGGCGATCCGCGACCGGTATCCCTTCATCGAGACGCACAACCTCGCCGGCGCGCTCTACGACCCGGCCGACGGCGACATCGACCCCGCTCAGCTCACCCAGGCGCTGGCCAAGGGCGCCCGCGACATGGGCGCGACGGTGCTGCGCTTCACCCCGGCGACCGGCGTCAGCCGCAAGAACGGCGAGTGGATCGTCCACACCGAAAAGGGCGACATCCGCTGCGAGTATGTCGTCAACGCCGCCGGCTACTACGCCCAGCGCGTCGGCGAGTGGTTCCGCCCCTTTGGCGGACGCACGGTGCCGATGGCGGCGATGAGCCACCAGTATCTGCTGTTCGAGGCGGTCGAGGCGGTGCGTGCCTGGTCGGCCGAGCACGGCCGCAAGCTGCCGCTGCTGCGCGACGTCGACACCTCCTACTATCTGCGCCAGGAGAAGCACGGCTTCAATCTCGGCCCCTACGAGCGCGACTGCCGCGCCCACTGGGTCACGCCGGACGACCCGCTGCCGGAGGATTTCAGCTTCCAGCTCTATCCCGACGATCTCGACCGGCTGGCGCCCTACATCGAGGACGCGCTCACCCGCGTGCCGGTGCTCGGCGAGGCCGGCGTCAGCAAGGTCATCAACGGCCCGATCCCCTACGCCCCCGACGGCAACCCGCTGATCGGCCCGATGCCCGGCGTGCCGAACGCCTTCGAGGCCTGCGTCTTCACCTTCGGCATCGCCCAGGGCGGCGGCGCCGGCAAGGTGCTCGCCGAATGGGTCACCGAGGGCTGCACCGAGTGGGACATGTGGTCGTGCGACCCGCGCCGCTACACCGACTACACCGACCACGACTACTGCGTGGAGAAGGCGCGCGAGGTCTACGGCCACGAATACGCCATGCATTTCCCCCGGCACCGCTGGCCGGCCGCGCCCGACCGCAAGCTGTCGCCGGTGCACGAGCGGGTGCGCGCGGCCGGCGGCGTGATGGGCGCTTACAACGGCTGGGAGCGCGCCGACTGGTTCGCCGAACCGGGCGACGACACGACGCCCGAAAGCACCATGACCTGGGGCCGCGCCGGCCCCTGGGAGCCGCGCATCCGCGCCGAATGCGAGGCCGTGCGCGACGGCGTCGGCGTGCTCGACCTGCCCGGCTTCTCGCGTTTCGAGCTGTCCGGCGGCGGCGCCGCGGCCTGGCTCAGCGGCCGGATCGCCGGCGCGCTGCCGAGAATCGGCCGCATGACGCTCGGCTACTTCCCCGATGCGCGCGGCCGCATCCTCACCGAGATGTCGATCCTGCGCCACGCCGAGGACAGCTTCACGCTGATCACCGCGGCCGCCGCCCAGTGGCACGACCGCGAGCTGCTGCAGGCAGGCCTCGCCGACGGCCTCGCGCTCGAGGACCGCACGCGCGAGCGCGACGCGCTCGTCGTCACCGGCCCGCGGTCGCGCGCGCTGCTGGCCGGCATCGCCGAGGCGGACCTCGCCCTGCCCTGGCTGTCGATCCAGGAGGCGACCGTCGCCGGCTGCCCGGCGCTGCTCGCCCGCGTCAGCTTCGCCGGCGAGCTCGGCTGGGAGATCCACGCCGACAACGCGCATGTCCCCGCGATCTACGAGGCGGTGCTCGCCGGCGGCGCCCGGCCCTTCGGCATGTGGGCGCTGAACGCGCTCAGGCTGGAAAAGGGCTACCGCACCTGGAAGGGCGACCTCTCGAGCGACTATTCGCTGCTCGAAGCCGGGCTCGGGCGCTTCGTGCGCCTCGACAAGCCGGAGGATTTTCCCGGCAAGGCCGCGCTCGCCGCGGAGAAGCGGCGCGGCGTCACCAAGCGCTTCGTGACGCTGGTCGTCGACGCCGGCGAGGCCGACGCGCCCTACATGTCGACGCTGTGGAACGACGGCCGCGTGGTCGGCGAGACCACCTCCGGCGGCTGGGGCTACCGCGTCGGCCGCTCCATCGCGCTCGGCATGCTGCGCAGCGATCTCGCCGAGCCGGGCCGCGCCGTCGAGGTCGAGATCTACGGCGAACGCCGGCCCGCCGTCGTGCAGCCGGACCGGCCGCTCTGGGACCCCGGCAACGAAAGGCTGCGGGCATGACCGCCGACGCGCCGGCCGCGGCGCCCGCAGCGGCATCTGCGCAGCGGAGGTGCCGGCATGGCTGACATCCCCGCCAGGGCCCGCGTCGTCATCATCGGCGGCGGCATCGCCGGCTGCTCGGTGGCCTATCATCTGGCCAGGCTCGGCTGGCGCGACATCGTGCTTCTGGAGCGCAAGCAGCTCACCTGCGGCACCACCTGGCACGCCGCCGGCCTGATCGGCCAGCTCCGCGCCTCGGCCAACATGACCCGGCTGGCGAAATACTCCGCCGACCTCTATCGCGGGCTCGAGGCGGAGACCGGGCTGGCGACGGGAGTGAAGACCGTCGGCTCGATCTCGCTCGCGCTGACGGCGGCGCGCCGCGAGGAGCTGTTCCGCAACGCCTCCATGGCGCGTGCCTTCGGCGTGCCGGTCGAAGAGTTGTCGCCGGCCGAGGTGGCGCAGCGCTACCCGCATGTCAGCATCGACGGCGTGACCGCCGGCGTGTGGCTGCCGACCGACGGCCAGGGCGACCCCGCCAACATCGCCCTGGCGCTCGCCAGGGGCGCCCGCCGACAGGGCGCACGCATCCTCGAGGGCGTCAAGGTCACGGCAATCCGCGTCGCCGGGCGCCGTGCCACCGCGGTCGCCTGGGCCACCGACGGCGCGCGCGGCGAGATCGAGGCCGAGCACGTCGTCAACTGCGCCGGCATGTGGGGCCACGCGGTCGGCCGCATGGCCGGCGTCACCGTGCCGCTGCACGCCTGCGAGCACTTCTACATCGTCACCGAGCCGGTCCCCGGCCTCGCCGAGATGCCGGTGCTGCGCGTTCCCGACGAATGCGCCTACTACAAGGAGGACGCCGGCAAATACCTGCTCGGCGCCTTCGAGCCGAACGCCAAGCCCTGGGGCATGGACGGCATCCCCGAGGAGTTCTGCTTCGACCAGCTGCCCGAGGATTTCGGCCATTTCGAGCCGATCCTGGAACGCGCGGTAAACCGCCTGCCGCTTCTCGCCGAGGCCGGCATCCACACCTTCTTCAACGGGCCGGAAAGCTTTACGCCCGACGACGCCTACAATCTCGGCCTGTCGCCCGAGCTCGACAACTACTGGGTCGCCGCCGGCTTCAACTCGATCGGCATCCAGTCGGCCGGCGGCGCCGGCATGGCGCTGGCCGCGTGGATGGACACCGGCGACAAGCCGTTCGACCTCGGCGATGTCGACATCGCCCGCAACCACCCCTTCCAGGGCAACCGGCACTACCTGTTCGAGCGCGCCAAGGAGACGCTCGGCCTGCTCTACGCCGACCATTTCCCGTTCCGCCAGAAGGCCACGGCACGCGGCGTGCGGCGCTCGCCCTTCCACGCCCATCTCGCTGCCGAGGGCGCGGTGTTCGGCGAGGTCGCCGGCTGGGAGCGCGCCAACTGGTTCGCCGAGGCGGGCCAGGAGCGCGCCTACCGCTACGCCTGGGGACCGCAGAACTGGTTCGCCAACCAGGCGGCCGAGCACGCGGCGGTGCGCACCAATGTCGGCATGTACGACATGTCGTCCTTCGGCAAGATCCGCGTCGAGGGCGGCGACGCCGAGAGCTTCCTCAACCATGTCTGTGGCGCCGACCTGTCGGTGCCGGTCGGCCGCATCGTCTACACCCAGTTCCTCAATGCCGGCGGCGGCATCGAGGCCGACGTGACGGTGACGCGGCTGTCGGAGACGGCCTATCTGGTGGTCACCCCGGCCGCCACCCGGCCGAAGGACCAGGCCTGGCTGCGCCGCCACCTCGGCGAGCGCGCCGTCGTGCTGACCGACGTGACGGCGGCCGAGGGCGTGCTGGCCGTGATGGGCCCCAACGCGCGCAAACTGTTGCAGGCGGTCAGCCCGAACGACTTCTCGAACGCCGCCAACCCGTTCGGCACCGCCCGCGAGATCGAGATCGGCATGGGCCTCGCCCGCGCCCACCGCATCTCCTATGTCGGCGAGCTGGGCTGGGAGCTCTATGTCTCGGCCGACATGGCCGCGCATGTCTTCGAGACGCTCTGGCAGGCCGGTGCGGCGTTCGGGCTGAAGCTGTGCGGCATGCACATGATGGACGGCTGCCGCATCGAGAAGGCGTTCCGCCATTTCGGCCACGACATCACCAGCGAGGACCACGTTCTGGAAGCCGGGCTCGGCTTCGCGGTCGCCACCGGCAAGCCCGGCTTCGTCGGCCGCGACGCGGTGCTCAGGAAGAAGGAGGCCGGCCTCGAGCGCTGCCTGCTGCAGTTCCGGCTGCGCGACCCGGACGTGATGCTCTACCACAACGAGCCAGTGATCCGCGACGGCACCATCGTCGGCCATCTCACCTCGGGCGCCTACGGCCATCATCTCGGCGCCGCCATCGGCATGGGCTACGTGCCGTGCGCCGGCGAGGACCCGGCCGCCCTCGTCGACGCGCACTACGCCATCGAGGTGGCCGGCCGCCGGGTCGAGGCGGACGCCGCGCGCCGGCCGCTCTACGACCCGAAGTCCGAACGCATGCGCATATGAGCGCGTCGCGGCCAGCCGCGCGCCCGCCCGAACGTGTTGGAAGCGACAGGCTTTCAGGGAGGCTGTGATGTCGGAAGAGGCAATGGAATGCCCGCCGCGGCGGGCAGCACGCGCCGGTGGTCGCGAGGCGCGGCGGGCGCAGCGCGCGGCGCCGCTGGCCGAGCATCTGCGGCCGGTCCGGCCCGGGCTGCCGGGCGGCCGCTACCGGCCGCTCGCCGACGCCGACATGGCGCGCATCCACGCCGCTGCGCTCGACGCGCTCGAGGTGATCGGCCTGGCCAACGCGCCGCAGTCGGGCGTCGCGGTGCTGACCGGCGCCGGCGCCCGGCTCGGCGACGACGGCCGCATCCGCTTTCCGCGCGCGCTGGTGGAGGACATGCTCGCCGTGGCCGCGCGCGACATCACCCTTTGCGCGCGCGATCCGCGCCACGACCTGCACCTGACCGGCAGCAACGTGCATTTCGGCACGGCCGGCGCCGCGGTCCACGTCGTCGACGCCCACACCGGCGCCTACCGCGATTCCACCGCGCAGGACCTCTACGACGCGGCGCGCCTCGTCCACCATCTCGACAATGTCCACTTCTTCCAGCGCGCGCTGGTCTGCCGCGACGTGCTCGACAATTTCGAGATGGACATCAACACGCTCTATGCCTGCTGCGCCGGCACCACCAAGCACATCGGCACCTCGTTCAGCGAGCCCGACCACGTCGACGGCTGCATGGCGCTGCTGCACCGCATCGCCGGCGGCGAAAAGGCTTGGCGCGACCGTCCGTTCGTGTCCAACTCGAACTGCTTCGTCGTGCCGCCGATGAAGTTCGCCGAGGAAAGCTGCGTGACGATGGAGAAGCTGATCCGCGCCGGCATGCCGGTGCTGCTTCTGTCGGCCGGCCAGGCCGGCGCAACCGCGCCCGCGCCGATCGCCGCCGCCATCGTGCAGACGATGGCCGAATGCCTCGCCGGCGTCGTCTACGTCAACGCGATCCGGCCCGGCCATCCGGCGATCTTCGGCACCTGGCCCTTCGTCAGCGACCTGCGCACCGGCGCCATGTCGGGCGGCTCGGCCGAGCAGGCGCTGCTGACGGCCGGTTGCGCCCAGATGCACCGCTTCTACGGCCTGCCCGGCGGCGCGGCCGCCGGCATCTCCGATTCCAAGCTGCCCGACATGCAGGCCGGCTGGGAGCAGGCGATCACCAACACGCTGGCCGGCCTGTCGGGCCTCAACATGGTCTATGAATCGGTCGGCATGCACGCCTCGCTGCTGGGCTTCTGCATGGAGAGCCTGGTGCTCGGCGACGACATCGTCGGCCAGGTGCTGCGCTGCGTGCGCGGCATCGAGGTGACCGAGGAGACGACCTCCATCGAGGCGATGAAGGCCGTCTGCCTCGACGGGCCGGGCCATTATCTCGGCTCCGAGCAGACGCTGCGGCTGATGCAGACGGAGTATGTCTACCCCGCGCTCGGCAACCGCATGAGCCCGAAGGAATGGGTCGAGGCCGACCGCCCGCGGCTCCTCGACCGGGCGACCGCGCGCAAGAACGCGATCCTCGCCGCGGCGGGCCCGCAGATCGATCCGCAGCTCGACGCCGCGATCCGCCGCGACCACAGCATCTACTTCCGGTGAACGCCGGCGGACGCGGCGATGTCATCACTCCGCCTGCGGCGCGTCGCCCGCGATGGCATCCCACGCGGCGGCCACGGCCTCGGGGCTCTCCGCCGTCACCGCACCGAGGTCGCGCGGATAGTCGACCCCCGACGCTTCGCATGGCTTGAAGGCACGGAACTGGCCGTTGCTCGCGCGCAGCATCCAGGCGCTCGCCCGGCACGCCTGCGACACCAGGAACGCCGCGCCCGGCGCCACGGCGTCCGGCCGCAGCTCGTCGACGTCGCCTTGCACGCCCCACATCCGCGTCTTGGCGACCGGCGAGATGGCGTTGACGCGGATGCCGTGCGGCGCGCCCTCGTGCGCCAGTACGTTCATGATGCCGAGGGTGGCCGACTTCGCCGCCGCATAGGCGGCGAGCCCGGCCTGTGCATGCTCTGGAAAAAGCGCCCGGTCCGACGTCGTCAGCAGAATGCGGCCGTAGCCCTGCCCCTTCATCACCGGCCAGCCCGCCTGGGCCAGCCACAGCGGCGTCTCCACGCCGAGCCGCGTCATGCGGGCGAGGAAGTCCGGCGCGAGCTCCTCGATCCTCTGGTAGCCGACCCAGCCGGCGTTGTGGATCACGATGTCGAGGCCGCCGAACGCCGAGACGGTCTCCTCGACCAGCGCGCGGCAGCCGGCGCGGCTGTCGATCGGTCCGCTCGCCGCGCGGACCGCGTGGCCCCGCGCGCGCAGCCGCCGGGCGGCGGCCGCGGCGACCGAGGCGTCCCGGGAGGTGCCGTCCGGCCCGGCGCCGATGTCGTGGACGACCACGCGCGCCCCGCGCGCGGCGAGTATCTCGGCATAGGCATAGCCGATGCCGCGTCCGGCACCGGTCACGATCGCGGTGCGGTCATCGAAACGGATCATGCGCATCTCCCCGACAGGTGTGGGGAAGGCTAGGAAACCGCCATGCGATCCGTCCAATACCGTCTTGAGGCACCCACGATAGTCATAACCTATCGCAACGCCAGATCGAGAAAGTTCTGCGCCGGGGCGCCAAGCGGCCCGTCGCTTCGGCACAGAGACAGGGTGAAGGCCGCTCCCGCGACCTCCAGCGGCCGGTAGACGATCTCGTCGGCGCGGAAGCCCGCCATGCTGGCGGGCACCACCGAGACGCCGACCTCGACGGCGACCAGGGCGAGAACGCCGTGCATCTGGTGTGCCTCCTGCGCCACGCGCGGCACGAAGCCCGCCGAGGCGCACAGCCGGACCACCTGGTGGTGGAAGCCGCGGCCTTCCGCCGCCGGCCACAACACGAAGGGCTCGTCGGCGAGGTCGGCGAGCGCAAGCCCGGCGCTGGCCGCCAGGCGATGGCCCGCCGGCAGCGCGATGGCGAAACGGTCCCGGTCGAACGCGCTGACGGACAGCCCGGTGTCGTCCGGCAGCGGAGCGAGGAGCACGGCGAGATCGCTCGTGCCGTCACGCAGCGCCGCCACCTGCGCGGCGGTCGTCGCCTCCCTGAGTTCCAGCCGCACGGCGGGAAAGCTGCGGCGGAAGGCGCGCACCGTCCCGGCCAGCCGGCCGTACATCGCGCTGCCGACATAGGTCAGCCGAAGCGTGCCGGTGTGCCCGGCCGCGGCGTCGCGCGCCGCGGCGACCGCAAGCTCGGCCTGTTCGACGGTCAGCCGCGCATGCGCGAGCAGCGCCGCGCCGGCCGGCGTCAGCCGCACGACGCGGTTGCCGCGCTCCAGCAGCGCGGCGCCGATCTCCGCCTCCAGGCGCCGCACCGTCGCCGTCAGCGGCGGCTGAGACATGTTCAGCCGCGCCGCCGCACGGTGAAAATGCAGCTCCTCCGCAACCGCGATGAACTGCCGGAGTTGCCGGAGGTCGATCACCCGTCCCGTCCCTGCCTTTCCGAAAGCCGTGCCGCATCGGCGACGGCGGCGGTC
The DNA here is from genome assembly GCF_030398335.1 of Aquibium sp. A9E412. Classification (GTDB taxonomy): domain Bacteria; phylum Pseudomonadota; class Alphaproteobacteria; order Rhizobiales; family Rhizobiaceae; genus A9E412. Next base: position 10,247 of record NZ_JAOAOP010000001.1, on the reverse strand, counting down.
TCGTCCGCGCATGGCCGGTCGGCCGGCCTCGGACGGCCCCATGCGGCATCATCGATTATAGCGCCCGCGATGGCGCCCGAAAGCCGCAGCCCGCGCCGTGCCGTCGCGGTCGGACGGCCGACCGCGCGCAAGAACGCGATCCTCGCCGCGGCGGGCCCGCAGATCGATCCGCAGCTCGACGCCGCGATCCGCCGCGATCACAGCATCTACTTCCGGTGAACGCCGGCGGAGCCGTGTGCCGTGCGGGCCGTCAACACAACAAGTGAGCGCCGATCTGCGAGTCCGTGAAAAGTAGGTCGGCTTTAGCCGAGATAGGCCTTGAGGTCCGCATCCGGCGCGGCGACGGACCCGCGCGGCGGCGAGATGCCGCGCTCGATCAGCCGCTTGCCGAGCATGTAGCTGCGCGCGTCGTTCATCGCGTCGACGGCGAGAAGCTGCTCGCCCCTGTAGTACCAGTGCGAGCGCGCGTTCGCTCTTTCGCCGTGGCGCACCGCGACGCTGTCGTAGCCCGCGTTCAGCCCGGCGATCTGAAGCTTGACGTCGAACTGGTCGGACCAGAACCACGGTTTCGGGTCGTAGGGCACGTCCGCGCCCATGATGTTGGCGGCCACGGCTTCGGCCTGGTCGACGGCGTTCTGCACGCTTTCCAGCCGGATCATCGCGCCGCGAAACGGCAGGCAGGCGCAGTCGCCGGCCGCCCAGATCGCCGGATCGGACGTCCGGCCCATCGCGTCGACCCGGATGCCGCCGCCGGTCTCGAGGCCGGCCGCCACGGCCAGCGCGTCGTTCGCCGCCACGCCGATGCCGATAATGGCGAAATCCGCCTCGATCACCCGCCGGTCCGACAGCCGGGCCGTAAGGCCCGGATGCGCGGGCTCCAGCCGCTCGAGACCCGTGTGCTCGAGAATGGCGATGCCGTTGTCGCGGTGCAGCGCGCGGAAGAAGTCTGAGGTCTCCGGCGCGGCGACCCGCTGCAGGATGCGCGGCGCCGCTTCCAGGAGGCTGACGGTGAGGCCGAGCCCGGCGGCGACCGCCGCGGCTTCGAGGCCGATATAGCCGCCGCCGACGACGAGAAGCCGGCGTCCGGGCCGGAAGGCGGGTGCCATGCGGTCGATATCGGCCAGGTTCCGCACGGTGTGGACCTCCGGCAGGTCGCCGCCGATCGCCGCGGGCAGCCGCCGCGGCGACGCTCCGGTGGCCAGAACCAGGTGATCGTAGGCGACGACCTCGTCGCCCGCGCGCACCGTCTTCGCGTCGCGGTCGATCGCGGTGACGGGCCGGCCGAGCGCCAGTTCGATCCGGTTTTCGCTGTAGAAGCGTTCGGGCCGCAGGAGCAGCCGGTCGACCCCCATTTCGCCCATCAGATACTTCTTCGACAGCGGCGGACGCTGGTAGGGGGCGACCGGCTCGGCGCCGAACAGGCGGATGCGTCCGTCGAAGCCGAGGCCGCGCAGCTTTGCCGCAAGGGCGGCTCCGGCCTGGCCGGCACCGGCGATCGCGATGGTCGTCATCGGCCTGTCCTTTCCTGTCGGTCTGCGGGGGGCGCCGCTCGCCTTGCGCGCCGGCGGCGCTGCTTCCGCGCCCGGCGCGCAAGGCCGGCCATCCCGTCCGGCAGACCACCGGCGGGCCCTCCCCGTCTCTGAAACCTTGCCTCAACCGCTCGAAAAAACAGATGGAAATTCAAGGTGTTGCAAAAACCTACCAAAAAGTTTGACCGATTGCTATGGTTTTGTTTCTATTCCCCGACCGAGGGAGGCGGTGAGCGATGAACGAGGATCCCCCGGCGGCGTCGAAGGCGCCCGCCCGAAAGCCGCTCCGGCGCCGCGTCGACTATCCGCCGCGCCCGTCGCTTCGGCCCCGCGGCCGGCCGGCCGAGCGTCGGCGGGCGACGCCCGCCCCCGTCGGCTGCGGCGCAGACGGGGTGGGACGATGAAGCGGTACTGGTCCGACTACACCAGCGCCGAGTTCGCCCGGCTCGACCATGAGAGGCTGATCGCCGTGCTCCCCGTCGGGGCGACCGAGCAGCACGGGCCGCATCTGCCGATGAAGGTCGACGCCTGCGTGGCCGACGGCATCGTCGCGCGCCTGGCCGACGCGCTTCCGGCCGAAAGCCCGGTGCTTTTCCTGCCCACCCAGGCGATCGGCAAGAGCAACGAGCACCTGCGCTATCCCGGAACGCTGACCCATTCCGCCGAGACGCTGATCGCCATGTGGTGCGAGATCGGCGCCTGCGTGGCGCGCTCGGGCGTGCGCAAGCTGGTGCTTCTGAACGCGCATGGCGGCAACATCAGCACGATGGACATCGTCGCCCGCGAGCTGCGCGTGCGCCACGCCATGCTGGCCTTCTGCGTGAACTGGTTCGGCCAGGGCATGCCGCCGGGAACCTACGACGAGGCGGAGATGACGCACGGCATCCACGCCGGCGACATGGAGACCTCGGTCATGCTCGCGCTCGACCCCGGCAACGTCGCCATGGCCGAGGCGCGCGACTTCCGCCCGCTCAGCCACGAGTGGAGCCGGCACTACCGCCACATCGCCCTGGCCGGCGGCGCCAAGCCGGCCTGGCAGGCGCAGGACATGCATCCGCAGGGCGCCTGCGGCAATGCCGCCGCGGCGACCGCGGAGAAGGGCGAGGCCACCCTCGCCTTCGCCACCGCGCGGCTCGTCGAGCTGTTCTCCGAGATCGACCGCGCCCCGGTGTCGTGGCTCGACAACACCCCGGCCTGGTGAGGAGCCCCATGACCGCTGAAGCCGCCGTCTCGGCCGACCGCGTGCGCGGTCCCGAAATGATCCGCATGGCCGGCGTCCACAAGCAGTTCGCCAACGGCACCGTCGCCGTGCGCGACATGAACCTGACGATCCGGCAGGGCGAGTTCATCAGCTTCCTCGGCCCGTCCGGCTGCGGCAAGAGCACGGCGCTCAAGATGATCGCCGGGCTGCTCTCGGTCTCGGCCGGCGAGATCACCGTGAACGGACACCGGCCCGGCGAGCAGACCGGCGGACAGGACACCGGTTTCGTCTTCCAGGAGGCGACGCTGATGCCCTGGGCGACGGTGTTCGACAACGTCTTCCTGCCGCTGCGGCTCGGCGGCATGCGGCGCCGGGAGGCGCGCGACCGCGTCGAGGAGGCCCTCGCCTCGGTCGGCCTGACGCGCTTCGCGCGCGCCTATCCGCGCGAGCTGTCGGGCGGCATGAAGATGCGCGTGTCGATCGCCCGGGCGCTCGTCACCCGGCCGCGCCTCCTGCTGATGGACGAGCCGTTCGCCGCGCTCGACGAGATGACGCGCTTCAAGCTCAACAACGACGTCCTCAAGCTCTGGGAGAGGCATGGCCTGACGGTGATCTTCGTCACCCACTCGGTCTTCGAGTCGGTCTACCTGTCGAGCCGCGTGGTCATCATGGCCGCGCGGCCCGGCCGGGTGGTGAGCGAGATCGACCTGGCCGGCGACCACCCGCGCACCGACCGCTATCGCAACAGCCCCGCCTATGCCGAGAACTGCCGCGTGGTCAGCGCCGCGCTCGAGGAGACCCTGGACCATGTCGACATCGACCACTGAGCTCACGGCTGCCGCCGCCGGCATCGCCGCTTCCGGCTCCGCGGCCGAGCCGGACATGCGCCGGCGCATCGCGCGCGGCGCGGCGCGCGAGCGGCGGCTGCGGGTGCTGATGCCGCTCGGCGCGCTGGCCATCGCGCTGGCGATCTGGGAAGGCCTGGTGTGGTACCACGAGGTGCCGCACTATCTGATCCCGGCGCCGAGCCGCATCGCCGCCACCCTGGCCAGCGATTTCGGCAGCCTGCTGCCGTCGATGTGGTTCACCGTGAAGCTGACCCTCCTGTCGCTGCTGCTGGCGATCGTCGGCGGCGTCGCGCTGGGCATGGTCTTCGCGCTGTCGCGCCTCGTCGAGATCAGCCTGTTTCCCTTCGCGGTGATCCTTCAGGTGACGCCGGTCATCGCGATTGCGCCGCTCATCCTGATCTATGTGCACGACACCTTCGTGGCGCTTCTGATCTGCGCCTGGATCGTCGCCTTCTTTCCCATCCTGTCGAACACGGCGATCGGCCTGCGCAGCGCCGACCACAACCTGCGCGACCTCTTCACGCTCTACCAGGCGAGCCCGTGGCAGCGGCTGCGGCTGCTGCTCGTGCCGTCCGCCCTGCCCTACTTCATGGCGGCGCTGAAGATCGCCGGCGGCCTCGCCCTGATCGGCGCCGTGGTGGCCGAGTTCGTGGCCGGCACGGCCGGGCAGAACACCGGGCTGGCCTCGCGCATCCTGGAATCCAGTTTCCGCAACGAGATCCCGCGCATGTTCGCCGCCCTCTTCCTGGTGTCGCTGCTCGGCGTCGTGATCTTCCTGCTGACCAGCTTCCTGTCGAAGGCCGTTCTCGGGCATTGGCACGAAAGCGAGATCAAGCGCGAGAACTGAACGCCGTGCTCAACCAACCCGACGCCGTGCTGGACGGGCTGCGGATTGCCGGCCGCGACGGCTTCTGGCGCCTTGCCGTCGCCGACGGCCGCATCGCCGCCCTCGCCCCGTCCGCGGCCACCGGCGGCGGGCTGCTGCTGCCGCTCTTGGCGGATGCCCACGTCCATCTGGACAAGACCTTCACCCGCGACCGGCTGTCGGCGCGGCCGTCCACGCTCTTCGAGGCCATCGACCTGATGGCGGCGGACCGCGCCGGCTGGAGCGAACGGGACCTGCGCGCGCGCGCCGGCCGGGCGCTGCAGTCGGCCTGGGCCAACGGCGTCGGCGTGATGCGCAGCCATGTCGACTGGAACGAGCCGGCCGCGCCGCTCGCCTGGTCGGTCCTCAACGAGCTGAAGCAGGAGTGGCGCGGCTCGGTCGAGCTGCAGCTCGCCTCGCTGACGCCGCTCGACCTGCTCGCCGAAGCCGGACCGGCCATCGCCCGGCGCGTCGCCGCCGACGGCGGCGTGCTCGGCGCCTTCGTCTACCGCAATGCCGACGCCGACCGGAAGATCGCCCGCGTCTTCGACCTGGCGGAGACCGCCGGTCTCCATCTCGATTTCCACGTCGACGAGGGGCTCGAGCCCGAGGCGCGCGGCTTCGATGCCATCGTGGCCGAAACGGCCGGCAGAGGGTTTGCCGGCCGGGTGCTCTGCGGCCACGGCTGCGCGCTCTCGGTGCGGCCGGCCGACGAGGTGCACGCGGTTCTGGCGCGCGGCGGCGAGGCCGGCCTCGGCCTGACGGTGCTGCCGACCACCAATGCCTGGCTGCAGGACGCCGCGCCGGGCCGCACGCCGCGCTTGCGCGGCCTCGCGCCGCTGCACGAGGCGCGCGCGGCGGGCGTCGACATTCTGATCGCCTCCGACAACGTGCAGGACGGCTTCTACCCCTACGGCAGCTACGACCCGCTCGAGGCCTACCGCGCCGTCGTCCTGTCGGGCCACCTCGACCCGACGCGGTGGCTCGCCGGCATCACCGGCGCCGCCGCCGCATGGTGCGGCGTCTCCCTCGCCGTGGCCGCCGGCCGAAGCGCCGATTTCATCTGGTTCGACGCGACCGACATGGACGACCTGATCAGCCACCCGCGCGCTGCGCGCCGGGTCTGGCGCCGGGGACGTCCGCTGACAGACACCGCACAGAAAGGCCCGACATGACCAAGTGGGAAAGACCGCGACGCGCCGTCGACTGGGACGCCTTCAAGGCGGAGATGGAGGGCATCCGCTGGCACGACGACCCCAAATATCTCGACGCGAGGTCGCGCGACTATTTCTGGTACTCGCCGATCCTCAACGAGCAGCTCGACGGGCGGATCGGCGAGCTGATCATCCTGCCGCAGACGCAGGACGAGGTCGAGCGGATCGCCGGCGCGGTGGCCCGGCACCGCGTGCCGCTGACGCTGCGCGGCGGCGGCACCGGAAACTACGGCCAGTGCGTGCCGCTCGACGGCGGCGTGGTGATGGACCTGACGCGGCTCGATCGCGTGATCGCGATCCGCGACGGCGCCGTGCGGGTCGAGGCGGGGGCGCGCATCTCGCGGCTCGACGACGCGGTGCGCGAGACGGGTCAGGAGCTGCTGATGTATCCCTCCACCCGGCAGCTTGCCACGATCGGCGGCTTTCTCGCCGGCGGCTCCGGCGGCATCGGCTCGCTGCGCCACGGCATGCTGCGCGACCCCGGAAACATCACCTACGCCAAGGTCGTCACGGTGGAGCCGGAGCCGCGCGTCATCGAGCTGTTCGACGCCGACATCCAGAAGGTCCAGCACGCCTATGGCACCAATGGCATCGTGGTCGAGCTCGAGCTGGCGCTCACCCGGGCGACCGAGTGGGTGCACTGCGCCGCCCTGTTCGACGGCTACGGCACGGCGCTGCGCTTCGCCCAGGGCGCCCAGGAGGAGGGTCTCGACTGCTATCTGCTGACGGCCGTCGAGCGCCGCTTCGCCGCCTATTACCGCAAGTTCGGCGCGCTGTTCCCCGACGACCGCGACGCCGTCTTCGCGATGGTCGCGCCCGACGAGATGGCGCGCTTCACCGCGAGGGCCGAGGCGGCGGGCGGCCGCATCTCGTTCGCCATGACCAAGCCCGAGATCAGGGCGGCGGGGCTGCAGCCGGCCTATGAGTGCGGCTGGAACCACACCACGCTTCAGGCGCTCAAGGCGGACCGCAGCTGGACCTATCTGCAGGTCGCATATCCGCGCCCCTTCGATCCCGATCTGGTGATGCGCCAGATGCACCGGTACGGCGACAGCATCTACTGGCACCACGAGATGGCGCGGATGGGCGGCGACATCCAGATCTTCGCGCTGCCGCTGGTGCGCTGGCAGGGCCGCGAGGCGATGTATGCGCTGATTGCCGAGCTGGAAGAGACGGACGGCTGCACGATCTTCGACCCGCACGTCGTCACCATCGAGGACGGCGGCATGAAGGAGATCGATGCCGCGCAGATCGAGTTCAAGAAACAGGCCGACCCTTACGGCCTGATGAACCCCGGCAAGACCCGGGGCTGGACCGCCGACATGGCGAGAGCAGAGTGAGAAACTCCGGCAGGGGAGAGGTAAGGATCATGAGACATGCAATCACGGCGGCGCTCGCCGCCTTCGCGGCCGCCGCAAGCGCCGGCTTCGCCTTCGCCGCCGACAAGGTGGTGATGGGCACCAACTGGCTCGCGCAGGGCGGCCATGGCGGTTTCTACCAGGCGCAGGTGGACGGCACCTACGAGAAGTACGGGCTGGACGTCGAGATCATGATGGGCGGCCCGCAGATGAACAACCGGCCGATGCTGGCCGCCGGCCGGCTCGACTTCCTGATGACGGGCAATCTGCTCCTGTCCTTCGACAACGTGCGCAACGGCATTCCCACCACGGTGGTGGCGGCGTTCTTCCAGCGCGACCCGCAGGCGCTGATGACCCATGCCGGACGCTACGACGGCTTCGCGGACCTTTCGTCCGCGCCCACCGTCCTGATGTCGAAGGACGCGCAGTTCAGCTTCTGGAAGTGGCTGGTCGACGTGCACGGCTTCCGCAACGAGCAGCTCCGCCCCTACGGCTACAACCTCGCCCAGTTCCTGAGCGACGAGGACGTCGTGCAGCAGGCCTACGGCACCGCCGAGCCGATCTATGCCAGGGCGCAGGGTGCCGAGGTGGACACCTATCTGCTGGCCGACCAGGGCTGGAGCACCTACGGCAGCACGATCGAGACGCGCCAGCAGTTGATCGACGAGAACCCGGATCTGGTTCAGCGCTTCGTCAACGCCTCCATCGAGGGCTGGTACAACTACCTCTACGGCGACCGCACCGCCGCCTACGAGGCGATCATCGCCGCCAACCCGGAGATGACCGTCGAGAAGCTGGACAAGGAGATGGCCCAGTTCGAAGCGCTCGGCAACATCGATGTCGGCGAGGCGCTGGAAAAGGGCATCGGCGCCATGTCGCAGTCGCGGATCGCGGCGTTCCACCAGCTCGCCGTGGATTCGGGCATCATCGAGCCCGGCGCCGTCGACGTCTCCAAGGTCGCCACGACCGAGTTCGTCAATGCCGGGCACGGCATCGACATCAAGCAGCGCCTCACGGCCGAGTGACGGCCGGCAGCGGGCGGCCGGCTTCGGCGGGCCGCCCGGGCCGGGGCGCGATGCTTGCGCGCGGCTGCCGGATGCTGTTCCATCGCCGCTGCCGCTTCGCGCGGCCGCAGCGCCACGACAAGACCCCGCGACACGGCCCGCACGGCGACGCCCCTGCCCTGTGTCGAGAGCGAAACGACGCGGTTCGCATGACCCAGCTCTCCACCGTTCCCGAAGGCGCGACGATGTCGGCAACCCGCAGGCGCCGCCTGGAGATCCGCCGCGCCATCCTCGATGCGGCGATCGGCGAGTTCGCCCGCAACGGCCTGGCCGGCACGTCGACCCAGGCGATCGCGGCGGCCGCCGGGCTGACCAAGGCGCAGCTCCACTACTACATCACCTCCAAGGAGGAGCTCTACGAAGAGGCGCTGCAGTTCATCGTCGGCGAGTGGAAGGACATCTTCTTCTTCTCGACCAGCTCCTCCGATCCGGCCGAGGTGATCTGCTCCTACATCGACCGCAAGATGCGCCACGCCCTGGAGCACCCCGAGGTCTCCCGCCTGTTCGCCAGCGAGGTGGCGCGCGGCGCCTCGGTCCTGTCGCAGCACTGGGGCGAGCTGAAGGCGGCCGTCGACGAGGCCTCGGCGGTCATCCGCTCCTGGATCGACGCCGGCCTGATCCGCCCCGTGGACCCGGTCCTGTTCCAGATGAACATGTGGGCGGTCACCCAGCACTACGCCGAATACGAGGCGCAGGTGCGCACCCTGCTCGAGACGCCGGAGGGCGAGGCGCTCGACGCCGACCGGATCATCCGCGAGGCGACCGAGCTCGTGCTGGCGCGCTGCGGCCTCGCCCGGCCGCAAGCCGACCGGGGCACGGCATGAACACGCCGCTGGCCCCGTCGACCATCCACCCGCCCTTCGGGCGCTATTCGCACGGCATCGCGCGGCCGGCCGGCACGCTCATCGTGACCTCCGGCCAGCTCGGCGTGCGCCAGGACGGCACCGTGCCCGACACGGTCGCCGGCCAGGCCGGACTGTGCCTCGACGCCATCGCGGCGATCCTCGCCGAGGCCGGAGCGGGCAAGGCCGACATCGTGCGCTTGAACGCCTATGTCACCGAGCGCGCGCACATGCAGGACTACATGGCCGTGCGCGACGCGTTCTTGCGCGACCTCGCGGTCAAGCCGGCGTCGACGCTGATGATCGTCGGCGGCTTCACACGGCCGGAGTTCCTGGTCGAGGTCGAGGCCACCGCCATCCTGTGAGCGGCCTGGCGGACGGCCTCACTCGGCGCGCGCCAGCAGGTCCCTGAGGTCGGTCGCCGGATCGGCGGAGAACGTCAAGGTCTGCATCAGCCGGCACACCTCGTCGTCCTCGCCGTTGAGCGCCGTGTCGTCGCGCGCCCGCGCGTCGAGGATCGGCTCGTACTGGGGATCGGCCTCGCCGGCCACGTAGATGTGCAGCGGCTCGTTCGCCAACGTCTCGGCGTCGTAGCCGTGGCGGCAGTAGATGAGGTTGCACCTTCTCGCACGTCTCGTGCCGCCGGGAGTTCCTTATTGTCAATTATTGGTGTGCGCGCCCGCCCCCGGCCAAGCGCCGGCCGGCCGCTCCTGCACGTGCCGCGGCCGCACCGCGATGGCGGTCGCCGCCGAGATCGCCGCCGCGCCGAAGAACATCGTGCCGGACCCGACCGCGTCGGAAATAAGTCCCGCGGCCACCGGCCCCGCGACGTTGCCGACGCCGACCGCCAGCAGCGCGGCCGTGAAGCTGAACGAGGGCAGCGTCGGAAACAGGCGCTCCGACCAGAAGGCGAGGACCGCGCTCGTCATCATCACGTAGACGCCCTGAAGCCCGGCCGACAGAACCACACCGGGCCACGACGCCGGCACCGCCGCGACCAGCGCGAGCGAGAGCGCCGAGGCAGCGAGCAGCCCACGCAGCAGGCCCGGCAGGCCGGCCACCGCCTTGGCGCGCCCGGTGGCGAGGCCGAGCAGGCCGAACGTCCCGTAGCCGACGAACACGATCGCCGACGACGCCTCTGCCGGAAGCCCGGCCAGGCCGCTGGCCTGCGCGACGCGGTCGGCGGCAAACGAGATATAGATCGCCGAGGTGGCGCCGAACGACAGGGCGATGGCGTGCAGCGCCACAGCGGGCCCCCGAAACAGCGCCCGCCAGCGCGGCGCGGCGGGCGGCTCGCGCGCGCCGGCCGCGGCGCCGAGCGCCGCC
>NZ_JAOAOP010000019.1 GCF_030398335.1 Aquibium sp. A9E412 | reverse complement strand
ATCTCAAGCATGGCAGCGGTCTCCGAATCACCGCCACCAACCGAATCAGAACCCAAGCAAGTTCGAAACACCGTTAACCCGAGTTCACTGCCGTGGGCCGCCGGGCGGCTTGATTGACAAGCCCCGGCGAAGCCACTAGAAGCCCGCGCGCATGAGCCATGGCCGGACGAGGCATGCCGGCGGTCGGCCTCAGGCGGCACGACAGCAGACGAGATCAGCAGTCCCGTGCCTGGCGCGCGCCGCGCCAGGCGAACTTGTGCGATCGGACCACCTGTATAAACTTCGAGACGAGTGCCCCGGCGGGGCCGAACGAGCGGGATTTCCATGAATCTGCGCATTTCCGGCAAGCACATGGACATCGGCGACGCCTTCCGCGGCCGCATCGAGGGTCGCATCGGCGAGGCTGTGGAAAAGTATTTCGACGGCGGCTACTCCGGCCACGTCACGGTCGAGAAGGCGAACTCGCGCTTCACCGCCGACTGCATGCTGCATCTCGACACCGGCATGACGCTGCAGGCCACCGGCCAGGCGCAGGATCCGCAGCTCGCCTTCGAGGCGGCGGCCGAGCGGCTGGACAAGCGGCTCCGGCGCTACAAGCGGCGGCTGAAGTCGCACAACGCGGCGGCCGCGCCCGACCCGATGGACATGCTCTACCGCGTCATGGCGCCGGTCGCCGAAGAGGACGAGGAGGTGCCGGAGGACTACGCGCCCACCGTGGTGGCCGAATCCACCATGGCGCTGCGCACCATGTCCGTCGCCTCCGCCGTCATCGAGCTTGACACCAAGGACAGCCCCGTCTTCGTCTTCCGCAACGCCGGCACCGACGCCGTCAACGTCGTCTACCGCCGGGCGGACGGCAACATCGGCTGGATCGACCCGGCCGGGAGCGAGCGGGCCTGAGCCATGCCGCGCCCAGCGCCGCCGGCCGCGAGACGGCCCGCCCCGCAAGGGGCCGCGGCCCAAGCGAAGGATTGAGAGAATGGATCTGAGCGATCTGATCGAGGTCTCCGCCGTGATGCCGGCCCTCAAGGCCAACTCCAAGAAGCAGCTGCTGCAGCTTCTGGCGGAAAAGGCGGCGGCGCTGACCGGCCTGCCGGAGCGCGAGATCTTCGACACCATCCTGCAGCGCGAGCGGCTCGGCTCGACCGGCGTGGGCAACGGCATCGCCATCCCGCACGGCAAGCTGCCGGGCATCACCGAGATCCGCGGCGTCTTCGCGCGCCTCGAGACGCCGGTCGACTTCGACGCGCTCGACGACCTGCCGGTCGACCTGGTGTTCCTGCTCCTGGCGCCCGAGGGGGCCGGGGCCGATCACCTCAAGGCGCTGTCGCGCATCGCCCGCGTGCTGCGCAACGCCGACACGGTGGACAAGATCCGCGGCACCAAGGACGCCGCCGCGATCCACGCCTTCCTGTCGCAGACGCCGGCCTCGAACGCCGCCTAAAGCGCTTCCAGGCAACGCGGAGACCGGTTGGCCGTCCGCAAAGGCGATGAAACCATCCGTTCGGGCCGATCTGCGCCGCCGTAAAAAAAGGACGGGTCCGGCGGGCCGGGTCCCCGGAACGCACGAAGGCCGGCGCACTGCGCCGGCCCTGCCAAAAAATCCGTCGTCTTGCCGCGGTAACGCCCGCAGCAGCGGGGTGTCGCTCAGTGCACGCTGACCGTCGTCAGGTCGTTCTCCATCGCACCGGCGAGGGCGCTCGAACGGGCGTCGGCGAGCATGATCGGCTGACCGTTGGCGGCGAACAGCGCCCACAGCTTGGTGCCGGGCTCGATGCGGGGCAGGTTGGGGAACTTGCCCATCAGCTCTTCGGCCTCGATCTCGCGCATATAGGCCACGACACCTTCGCCGATATGGGCGAGCTCGTCGGGGCTCACGGTGATTCTGGTCTCGTTCTCAGTCATGTCAGCCTCCGTTGCGCGGGCCGTCCAGTCGACCAACCCGCAATAGAGCCGTTGGGTTCCGCAGTCCGGCCGTTCAGTCGGCCACGGAAATGTTGATTTTCCGTACAAGCCGCTCGGGCTGGGGCCGGTCGAGCTCGATCGACAGGAGCCCGTTCCTGAGCTCCGCGCCGAGCACGCGCATGCCGTCGGCCAGCACGAAGATGCGCTGGAACTGGCGCGCGGCGATGCCGCGGTGCAGGAACTCGCGGTCGCCGTCGTCCTCGCTCTGGCGGCCGCGCACGACGAGCTGGTTCTCCTCGGTGGAGACCTCGAGCTCGGAGTCGGCAAATCCCGCCACCGCAAGCGTGATGCGCAGCTTCTCGCCGGCCTCGCCGTTGGGGGCGACGCGCTCGATGTTGTAGGGCGGATAGCTGTCGCCCGACTTGGCGACCCGCTCGAGCGTCTTTTCCATCGTGTCGAACCCCAGCAGAAGCGGGTTCGAGAAGGGCGTCATGCGCGTCATGTCTCATGTCCTCGAAGAGCGACGTGAGGATGCGAGAACCCGGGATGGCGTTTTCGCACCCGAGGCTGATATGGTCCGCGCGCAGCACGAATTCAAGCTTTCGACGAGGGCGCCGGCGGATGGCCGAGACCGCACGCAAGATCATCATCGACACGGATCCGGGCCAGGATGACGCGGTCGCCATCCTGCTGGCGCTGGCCAGCCCGGAGCTCGCCGTGCTGGGCATCACCGCGGTGGCCGGCAACGTGCCGCTGGCGCTCACCCAGCTCAACGCGCGCAAGATCTGCGAGCTCGCCGGGCGGCCGGACACGATCGTCCACGCCGGCGCCGAGCGGCCCCTCGTGCGCGACCTGGTGACCGCCGAATACGTGCACGGCAAGAGCGGGCTCGACGGTCCCGACCTGCCGGAGCCGAGCATGCCGCTGGCCGAGGGCCACGCCGTCGACTTCCTGGTCGACACGCTGATGCGCGAGGCGCCGGGCAGCGTGACGCTGTGCGCGCTCGGCCCGCTCACCAACATCGCGCTGGCGCTGATCCGCGAGCCGCGGATCGCGCCGCGCATCGGCGAGCTGGTGCTGATGGGCGGCGGCTTCTTCGAGGGCGGCAACACCACGCCGGCGGCCGAGTTCAACATCTATGTCGACCCGCACGCCGCCGACGTCGTGCTGCGCGCCGGCATCCCCACGGTGATGATGCCGCTCGACGTCACGCATCAGGCACTCACCACCGCCGCGCGCGTCGCCGCCATCCGCGATCTCGGCACGCCGGTCGGCGCGGCGACCGCCGCCCTGCTGGAGTTCTTCGAGCGCTTCGACGAGGAGAAGTACGGCACCGACGGCGGCCCGCTGCACGACCCGTGCGTCATCGCCTATCTGCTCAATCCGCGCCTGTTCTCGGGCCGCCACTGCAACGTGGCGGTGGAGACCGGCTCGGAGCTGACCATGGGCATGACGGTGGTCGACTGGTGGCGCGTCACCGACCGTCCGCCGAACGCCATGGTGATGCGGCGCATCGACCACGAGGGCTTCTTCGCGCTGCTGACGGAGCGGCTCGCCCGGCTGTGACGGCGCGGCTCAGCCGGCCGCGGCACGGACCTCGTCGACCGCCGCGGCGAGCGGGATCGCCGGCTGGGCGCCGGCCCTGAGGCAGGCGAGCGCGCCAGCCGCCGCGGCGCGGCGCAAGGCCGCCTCCAGGCGCAGCCCGTCGGCGAGGCCGGCGGCCAGATAGCCGCAGAAAGTGTCACCCGCGCCGACGGTGTCGACCGGCGTGACGGCGGGCGCGGCCACGCTCAGCATCCTGTCGGCCGTCGCCGCCGCGGCGCCGGCCGCGCCGAGCGTGACGACCACCGTGCCGCCGGTCTTCGCCGCGAGCGCCCGCATGCGCGGCTCCAGCCCGCCATCCGGCAGGCCGAGCGCGGCCGCGGCGCGCGCGAACTCGCTCTCGTTGACGACCAGCATGTCGGCCAGCGGCAGCAGGTCGGCCCAGCCGTCGTGGAACGGCGCGGCGTTGAGCAGCGACACCGCGCCGGCCGCGCGCGCCTGCCACAGGGCGGCCTCGACGACGCGGTGCGGCACCTCCTGCTGCAGAAGCACGTGGTCGCTCGCGCCGATGCCGGCGGCGGCGACGTCGCCCGGCGTCAGCGCGGCGTTGGCGCCGGGCACCACGGCGATCATGTTCTCGCCGGCGCCGTCGACCAGGATCATCGCCGTGCCGGTCGGCGCGCGGGTCCGGCGCACGGCGGCAAGGTCGACGCCGTCGGCGGCGAGCAGCGCCAGCGCGGCCTCGGCGAAGCCGTCGCGGCCGACCGCGCCGACCATGCGCACCTCGGCGCCGGCACGGCGCGCGGCGAGCGCTTGGTTGGCGCCCTTGCCGCCCGGCGCGGTGGCGAAGCCCTCGCCCGGCACCGTCTCGCCCGGCCGCGGCAGCCGCGCCACCGTGGCGGTGAGGTCGAGATTGATGGAGCCGATGACGGTGATCACGATGCGCCTCGCCGCGTGTGGAGCGGGCAGAGGCTAGCCGGTTTCGCGCACGGGAGAAACGGCGGATCGCTCCGCGCGCGCCATCTGCCCCGCCTCCCAGCCGAGAATGGCGCGCTTGCGCGTCAGGCCCCAGTGATAGCCGGTCAGCGCGCCGGCCTTGCCGAGCGCGCGGTGGCACGGCACGACGAAGGACAGCGGGTTGGCGCCGACCGCCGCGCCGACGGCGCGCGCGGCCCCCGGCGCGCCGATGCCGGCGGCGATGTCGGAATAGCTGCGCGCCCGGCCCAGCGGTATGCGCAGCAGCGCGCGCCACACCCGCACCTGGAAATCGGTGCCGATCATGACGATGCGCAGCGGCTGCTCGGCGCGCCAGCGCGCCGGGTCGAAGATGCGCCCGGCATAGGGCGCGGTCGCCGCCATGTCCTCGACATAGGCGGCCTGCGGCCAGCGCCCGGCCATGTCGGCGAAGGCGGCGCGCTCACCGCCGGGATCGGCGAAGGCGAGGCCGGCCAGGCCGCGCTCGGTGACCATGACCAGGGCCCGGCCGAACGGCGACAGGTGGAAGCCGTAGCGGATCGTCAGGCCGGCGCCGCGCGCCTTGTAGGCGCCGGGCGACATCGCCTCGTGGGTGACGAACAGGTCGTGCAGCCGGCCGGGCCCCGACAGGCCGACCTCGAGCGCGGCGTCGAGCAGCGGCAGGCCGTCGTCGAGCAGGCGCCGCGCATGGTCGAGGGTGACGGCCTGCAGGAACGCCTTGGGCGTCAGACCGGCCCAGCGGGTGAAGCGCTTCTGCAGCCCGCCCGGCGTCTCGCCGACGGCCTCGGCCAGCGCCTCGAGCGAGGGCTGCTCGCGGTAGCCGAGGCTGATCGCCTCGATCACGCCGCGCACCACGCGGTAGTCGTCGTCGCCGGGCGTCGTCTCGACGGCGCCGGCGACCGCCTCGGTCAAAAGGGCATCGTGCAGGGTCATGGCTCTGGTCTCCTTGCACGCACAATGGCGCGCGGCCGCGGCCGCCGCCACCCGATTCTCGCCGTGCTCAACGCCCCTTGGCAGTGGCCAGCGCCGCGCCGAACGCGTCGGCGAAGCTCTCGCGGTCGTCCGGGTTGAGAAAGCCGCCGAGCGAGACGCTGCGCTCGCGCGCCTCGACGGCCATGCGCGTGATGCCGATCTCGGCATGGCGGCTCACCGAAAAGCGCGTGCCGAACGGGTTGAAGCGGTGCTCCTCGGCGCGGCCGCAGGGGGCCACCTTGCGGATGTCGAGCCGGGTGCGCGACAGCGCCACCTCCTCGCGCTGGCGGCCGGCGCGATAGTTGAGCCGGAAGGCGACGTAGAGCGCCAGCAGGTCGATGCCGAAGAAGCCGAGCACCGGCCAAGCGCCGGCGACGAGGAAGAAGAGCCCGGTGCCCAGCCACAGCGTCGCCACCGCCGCCATGAGGACGACGAAGCCGCCGCGGCCGAGCGAGCGGTGCGGCATCAGCAGGGCCTTGAAGATCGGTTCGTCGGCGGCGTTTGTGTTGCTCATCGGCTCAAATTATAGAGGCCGCATGGAAAAGCCCAAGAGCAAAGCCGCGCCGAAGAGCCGGAAAACCGCCGCAAAGCGGCCCGCCACGCGCGACGGATCGAACGCCAAGGCGCGCCCCAGGCCGCGGCGGCCGGCCGCCACCGCCTACAGCGCGGCCGAGATCGCGGAGATCTTCCGCCGCTTTGGCGTGCAGCGTCCGGAGCCGAAGGGCGAGCTCGAGCATGTCGATCCCTTCACCCTGCTGGTCGCCGTCGTGCTTTCCGCGCAGGCGACCGATGCCGGCGTCAACAAGGCGACGCGTGGGCTGTTCGCCGCCGCCGACACGCCGGAAAAGATGGTGGCGCTCGGCGAGGAGGCGGTCGGCCGCCACATCCGCACCATCGGCCTGTGGCGCAACAAGGCGAAGAACGTGATCGCGCTCAGCGAGGCGCTGATCCGCGAGCATGGCGGGCAGGTGCCGGCCGAGCGCGAGGCGCTCACCCGGCTGCCGGGCGTCGGCCGCAAGACCGCCAACGTGGTGCTCAACGTCGCCTTCGGGCAGCCGACCATGGCGGTCGACACGCACATCTTCCGCATCGCCAACCGCATCGGCCTGGCGCCGGGCAAGACGCCGGACGCGGTGGAGGCGGCGCTGCTCGCGGTCATCCCGGAGCCCTATCTGCGGCACGCCCATCACTGGCTGATCCTGCACGGTCGCTATGTGTGCAAGGCGCGCCGGCCCGACTGCCCGGCCTGCGTCATCGCCGACCTCTGCAAGGCGCCGGAAAAGACGACCGACGTGCCGGCGCCGCTCGTCGAGATCGCGCCGCTCGCCGGCGACGAGCCGGTGCCGGGCTAGGCAGTTCCAGGCGACGCGGAAACCGGGTCGCGATCCGGAACCGCGTCAAGACCACACGTTGGAGCCGATCTGCGGTTCGGTAAAAAGCAGAACGGCTCTACGCCCGCGACGCGGCGGCCGCCGCCGGCCCGTCCTGGCGCGCGATCGCCTTGTGCAGGTGCACCATCATGGCGGCGGCGAACAGCGGCGTCAGCAGGTTCAAGAGCGGCACGGCGAGGAAGCCGGCGATCACCAGCCCGGCGACGAAGACCGTCAGCGCATGCGTGCGGCGCAGCGCCCTGGCCTCCTCGGGCGGGCGGAAACGCATGGCGGCGAACTCGAAGAACTCGCGGCCGAGCAGGTAGCCGTTGACCAGGAAGAAGGCGGCGACGTTGATGCCCGGCACCAGCAGGAGCAGCAGCGCCACGATGTTGCCGAGGACGACGACGCCGAGGAACTTGAGCGACAGCCACAGCGCGGTCATCGCCGGCAGCGCCCGGCCGGCCGGCTCGCCGGGATAGTCGGCGCGCTCGACGTGCTCGGCGACATCGTCGAGAAACAGGCCGGCAACCAGCGCGGTGACCGGCGCGACGAGCAGCGCCAGGGCGAGCGCCAGCCCGAGCCCGGCCAGCACGGCGGCGATGAAGCCGAGCCAGCCGGCCCAGTCCGGCAGGTCCGGCAGCAGCGCCTGCAGCCAGGGCAGCGCCAGCGCGTCGAACAGCTCGCGCAGGCCGAACCACAGCCCCGCCAGCATCAGCAGCGTGAGGCCCAGCGTCTTGAAGAACACCGTGCGGAAGGCCGGCGAGACCAGGTTTGAGGCGGCGGCGCGGGCCGAGTCGAGGATCATGCGTGCTCCTTGCCCCGCCCACCCGGCGGGCCTCCGCGAGATAGGGGCTGGCCGGCGCCGCCGCAAGGCGGGCGGACGGGCGGCGGCGGCGGCAGCCTTTGCAAAGCGGGGCTGAGCGGCTAAGGGACGGGACCCGCCCGAACCGTTTCCCGGAGCCGCCCATGAGTGCCGCCTACGACGTCCTGTGCATCGGCAACGCCATCGTCGACATCCTCGCCCGCTGCGACGAGGCGTTCCTGCGCGACAACGGCATCGTCAAGGGCGGCATGAACCTGATCGACAGCGAGCGGGCCGAGCTGCTCTATGCGCGCATGGGCCCGGCCATCGAGGCCTCCGGCGGCAGCGCCGGCAACACGGCGGCCGGGGTGGCCAGCTTCGGCGGGCGCGCCGCCTTCTTCGGCAAGGTCTCGTCCGACACGCTGGGCGACATCTACACGCACGACATCCGCGCCCAGGGCGTGGCCTTCGACACCGCGCCGCTGGCCGGCGACCCGCCGACGGCGCGCTCGATGATCTTCGTCACGCCGGACGGCGAGCGCTCGATGAACACCTATCTCGGCGCCTGCGTCGAGCTCGGGCCGGAGGACGTCGAGGCGGACAAGGCGGCCGGCGCCAAGGTGACCTATTTCGAGGGCTATCTGTGGGACCCGCCGCGCGCCAAGGAGGCGATCCGGCAGACGGCGGAGATCGCCCACGCCGCCGGACGCGAGGTGGCGATGACGCTGTCCGACCCGTTCTGCGTCGACCGCTACCGCGAGGAGTTCCTCGGGCTGATGCGCTCGGGCACGGTCGACATCGTGTTCGCCAACGAGCACGAGCTGATGTCGCTCTACCAGACGGCGTCGCTCGACAGCGCGCTCGACGCGGTGCGCGCGGACTGCCGGCTGGCCGCCGTCACGCGCTCCGAGCACGGCTCGATCGTGGTGGCGCGCGAGCAGACGATCGCCGTCAGGGCGATCGCGATCGACGAGCTGGTCGACACGACCGGCGCCGGCGACCTCTACGCCGCCGGCTTCCTGTTCGGCTACACGAGCGGCCGGCCGCTCGCCGACTGCGGCCGGCTCGGCTCGCTCGCCGCCGGCCTGGTGATCCAGCAGATCGGCCCGCGGCCGCACAAGAACCTGCGCGAAGAGGCCGAGCAGGCCGGACTGATCTGACGCCGCGGGCGCGGCGCTCCGGGTCCCGCCGTGCCAGGAAGAACGCGCCAAGCCGCTCCGCTTTTCACCGAATCGCAGATCGGCTCCAGCTTGTCGCCTTGACGCGTTGCGAACGGCGAACCGGTTTCCACACCGCCTGGAAACGTTTCAACCGGAGGCGTCGGGCGGCCGGCCGGGCCGGGCCCGGTAGCGCGGGATGCGCCAGCCGAAGACCAGCGCCCCGCCGCGCACGGCAAGCGCGGCGGCAAAGGCGAGCGGCGCGGCCGCGGCAACCGGCAGGCCGGCGAGCGTCGCCGCGGTGTAGACGCCGGCGCCGGTCAGCGCCGCGGTGACGTAGATCTCCGGCCGCAGCAGCACCGAGGGCTCGCCGGCCAGCAGGTCGCGCAGCACGCCGCCGAAGGTCGCCGTCAGCATGCCGGTGACCAGCGCCACGGTGGCCGAGCCGGTCAGCGCCAGCCCCTTGGCCGCGCCCAGCACGCCGTAGGCCGACAGGCCGAGCGCATCGAACCACAGAAGCAGCCGGTAGCGCGATTCGACCAGCGGCGCGGCGAAGAAGACGACCGCCGCCACGGCGGCGCAGACGACGAGATAGCCCGGATCGGCGACCCAGAAGACCGGCGCGTCGAGCACCAGGTCGCGCAGCGTGCCGCCGCCGATACCGGTGACGCCGGCAAAGAACAGGAAGCCGATGATGTCGAGCTGCTTGCGCGAGGCGGCCAGCGCGCCGGTGGCGGCGAACACCGCCACGCCGGCATAGTCGAGCAGGAACAGCGCGCTCACCTGCCGCCGGCCCGAACGGCGGTTCCCGCGCGCGCGGGGCGCATGGCGCGGCGCCGGCTCAGGCGTCCTTTTCGGCGCGCGGATCGGGCGGGCCGGGCTCGGCCGTCGCCTCGCCGCCGGCCGGCGTCTCGCCCGGCTTCGGGCCGCCCTTGGCGACGCCGACCATGGCCGGCCGCAGCACCCGCTCGCCGATCAGGTAGCCGGTCTGCACGACCTGCACGACCGTGTTGGCCGGCACGTCGGGATTCGGCACCTCGAACATCGCCTGGTGGAAGTTGGGATCGAAGCGCTCGCCCTCCGGCTCGATGCGCTTGACGCCGTGGCGCTCGAGCGCCGACAGCATGGCGCGCTCGGTCATCTCGACGCCCTCGACCAGCGCCTTGAGGCTGTCGCCGTTCTCGGCCGCGTCCTGCGGCACCGCCTCGAGCGCGCGGCGCAGATTGTCGGACACCGACAGCATGTCGCGGGCGAAGGCGGCGATGGCATAGGCGCGCGCGTCGTGTACGTCGCGGGCGGCGCGCTTGCGCAGGTTCTCCATCTCGGCGGCGAGCCGCAGGGCGCGGTCCTTCAGCTCCTCGTTCTCCGCCGTCAGCCGCGCCGCCTCGTCGGCGCCGGTCTCCGCCGCACCGGCCTGGGTGCCGGCAGCCGGATCGCCGGCCGCGGCGTTCGCCTCGTTCTCGGTCTCGTCCCGCTGCGGCGCGCGGTCGTGCTTTGCCTGGTTGGTCATTGCGTGTCCGTTTGTCGACAGATCAGGGAATTGCGCCCGATATCGAGCTTCGGGCCGGGAAAATCAAGGGCGGCCGCGGGAACCGCCCGGCCGCGCGGCCGCTCAGCGCAGCATCTGGCCGACCACCTGGGCGGTGTAGTCGACCATCGGCACGATGCGCGCATAGTTGAGCCGCGTCGGGCCGATGACGCCGAGCGCACCGATCACGCGCGCCTCCTTGTCACGGTACGGGGCAACCACGAGCGACGATCCCGACAGCGAGAACAGCCGGTTCTCCGAGCCGATGAAGATGCGCACGCCCGGCCCCGCCTCGGCAACGTCGAGAAGCTGGATCAGGCCTTCCTTGGTCTCCAGATCGTCGAACAGGTGGCGCAGCAGCTCGAGATCGGTCTGCGCCTTGACGTTCTCCAGAAGGTTGGCACGGCCGCGCACGATGAGCTGCGCCGGCTGGCCGCTCTCCGGCCCGGCCCACACGGCCAGCCCGGTCTCGACCAGCGCCTGCGACAGCGTGTCGAGGGCGGCGCGCGTCTCCTCCTTGAGGCGCGCGATCTCGACGCGCGCCTCGACCAGCGTGCGGCCGCGGATGTGGGCGTTGAGGAAGTTGGTCGCCTCGTGCAGCTGCGAGGAGGTGACGCCGGAGGGCAGTTCGACGACGCGGTTCTCCACGTCGCCGTTCTGCGACACCAGCACGGCCAGCGCCTTGCGCGGCTCGAGCGGGATGAACTCGATGTGCTTGAGCGCCGCCTCCGTCTTGGTCGCCACGACGATGCCGGCGCCGCGCGACAGGCCGGACAGCATCTGGCTCGCCTCGGTCAGAAGATGCTCGAGCGAGGGGCCGGCGCCGGCCGCCTTGACCTGCGCCTCGATGACCCGCCGCTCCTCGTCCGACAGGTCGCCGATCTCCATGAAGGCGTCGACGAAGAAGCGCAGACCCTGCTGGGTGGGCAGCCGGCCGGCCGACACGTGCGGCGCATAGATCAGCCCGAGCTGCTCGAGGTCGCTCATCACGTTGCGCACGGTGGCCGGCGACAGCGCGCTCGGCAACAGCCGCGACAGGTTGCGCGAGCCGAGCGGCTCGCCGTCGTTGAGGTAGGATTCGACGATCAGGCGGAAGATGTCGCGCGATCGCGCGTCGAGGCTCTGCAGCGTCTGGTCGAGCACGGGTTTGGTCATGGCCCTGGCACGTCTCCTGGGGGCAAGAATATAGGCGGCACGGCGGCGAACACAACGCCGGCGGCGCGCGCGGCGGGCCGGAAATGCTTTGCGTCGCGGGCGCGCCGAAGCTACAAGCCGCCGGCAAACGGGATTCGAGACGGAGGCCAAGGCCGCATGCGACCCTCACGGCGCGATCCGGACGAGATGCGCGCGATTTCCTTCGAGCGCGGCGTGTCGAAGCACGCCGAGGGCTCCTGCCTGGTGCGCTTCGGCGACACCCAGGTGCTGTGCACGGCGAGCCTGGAGGAGAAGGTGCCGGCCTGGCTGCGCAACTCCGGCCGCGGCTGGGTGACGGCCGAATACGGCATGCTGCCGCGCTCGACCGGCGAGCGGATGCGCCGCGAGGCCTCGTCCGGCAAGCAGGGCGGCCGCACGCTCGAGATCCAGCGGCTGATCGGCCGCTCGCTGCGCGCCGTCGTCGACCTGCGCGCGCTCGGCGAGATGCAGATCACCGTCGACTGCGACGTGCTGCAGGCCGACGGCGGCACGCGCACGGCGGCGATCACCGGCGGCTTCGTGGCGCTCTACGACTGCCTCGCCTGGATGCAGGCGCGCCAGATGGTCGGCCTCGACAAGGTGCTGCGCGACCACGTCGCGGCGGTCTCGTGCGGGCTGGTCGACGGCACGCCGGTGCTCGACCTCGACTACGCCGAGGACTCCTCGGCCGAGACCGACGCCAATTTCGTCATGACCGGCTCCGGCGGCATCGTCGAGATCCAGGGCACGGCCGAGACGCGGCCGTTCTCGGAGGAGGAGTTCCTCGCCATGGTCGGGCTCGCCCGCAAGGGCATCGGCCGGCTGGTCGAGCTGCAGAAGATGGCCATCGCCTGAGGAAGCCGCCGATGCGACCCTCTGCCGTCCTGGAATCCGCGCTCTACGTGTCCGACCTCGACGAGGCCGAGCGCTTCTACGGCGCGGTGCTCGGGCTCGAGCGGCTGCAGCGCGTCGAGGGCCGGCACGTCTTCTTCCGCTGCGGGGCGAGCGTCGTGCTGCTGTTCGATCCCGATGCCACGTCCGAGCCGCCGGCGCCGGACGCCCGGCTGCCGGTGCCGCCGCACGGCGCGCGCGGCCCGGGCCATCTGTGCTTCGCCGCCACGGCGGACGAGATCGTGCGCTGGAAGGCGCATCTCGAGGCGCACGGCATCGCCATCGAGGCCGAGTTCGAATGGCCGAAGGGCGGGCGGTCGATCTATTTCCGCGATCCCTTCGGCAACTCGCTGGAGTTCGCCGAGCCGCGCATCTGGGGGCTGGATTGAGAGCGATCGCCGACAAGACCTTCGTGCTGGCCAGCCACAATGCGGGCAAGCTGCGCGAGTTCGCCGACCTGCT
This sequence comes from Aquibium sp. A9E412, assembly GCF_030398335.1. Lineage (GTDB taxonomy): Bacteria > Pseudomonadota > Alphaproteobacteria > Rhizobiales > Rhizobiaceae > A9E412. The sequence goes on along the minus strand of NZ_JAOAOP010000019.1, from coordinate 46,277 downwards.
CGCGCCCTTCGGCTACACGGTGCGCTCCGCCGCCGAGCTCGGCCTGCCCGAGCCGGCCGAAACCGGCACGACGTTCGAGGAGAACGCCCGCATCAAGGCGCTGGCCGCCGCCGAGGCGACCGGCCTGCCGGCGCTGTCGGACGATTCGGGCCTGTGCGTCGACGCGCTGGACGGGGCGCCGGGCGTCTACACCGCCGACTGGGCGACCAGGGAAGACGGCAGCCGCGACTTCATGATGGCCATGGAGAAGACGGAGAAGCTGCTCGCCGCGCGCGGCGCCGACACGCCACAAACGCGCACCGGCCGCTTCGTCGCCGTGCTGTGCCTGTGCTTTCCCGACGGCGAGACCGAGTACTATCGCGGCGAGGTGGAAGGCCGCCTGGTGTGGCCGCCGCGCGGCACCGACGGCTTCGGCTACGACCCGGTGTTCCAGCCGGACGGCCACGCCGTCACCTTCGGCGAGATGACGGCGCGGGAAAAGCACGGCTGGCAGCCGGGCGGCGGGCCGGCGCTGTCGCACCGGGCGCGCGCCTTCGAGCGCTTCGCCCGGCAGCGGCTCGGCGTCGGGTGAACCAGGCCGCCGACACGGCGCCGGGCTTCGGCGTCTATCTGCACTGGCCGTTCTGCGCGGCCAAATGCCCCTATTGCGACTTCAACAGCCATGTCCGCCACGCCGCGGTCGACCAGCCGCGCTTCGCCGCCGCCTTCGCGCGCGAGCTCGCCGCGATGCGCCAGCGCAGCGGGCCGCGCACGGTGACCAGCGTGTTTCTCGGCGGCGGCACGCCGTCGCTGATGGCGCCGGCGACGGTGGCGGCGCTGCTCGATGCGGTGGCGCGCCACTGGCACCTGCCCGGCGACGCCGAGATCACGCTCGAGGCCAACCCCACCTCGGTCGAGGCGGAACGCTTCCGCGGCTACCGCGCGGCCGGCGTCAACCGCGTCTCGCTCGGCGTGCAGGCGCTCGACGACCGGGCGCTGAAGACGCTCGGCCGGCTGCACGACACGGCCGAGGCGCTCAGCGCGGTGCGGCTGGCGCGCGAGACCTTTCCGCGGCTGTCCTTCGACCTGATCTATGCGCGGCCCGGCCAGACGCCCGAGGCCTGGGCGGCGGAGCTGGAAACGGCGATCGGCCATGCCGCCGACCACCTGTCGCTCTACCAGCTCACCATCGAGGAAGGCACGCCGTTCCACGCGCTGCACGCGGCCGGCCGGCTCGCCGTGCCGGACGGCGACGCGGCGGCCGCGCTCTACGAGACGACGCAGGCGGTGACGGCGGCGCACGGCCTGCCCGCCTACGAGATCTCCAACCACGCGCGGCCCGGCGCGGAAAGCCGCCACAACCTGGTCTACTGGCGCTACGGCGAGTATGTCGGCGCCGGGCCCGGCGCGCACGGCCGCTTCGTGGCCGAGGGCCGGCGCGTCGTCACCGTCGCCGAGCGCATGCCGGAGACCTGGCTCAACCTGGTCGAGGCGCGCGGTCACGGGGTCGTCGACGGCGAACGGCTGACGCGCGGCCAGGAGGCCGACGAGTTCCTGCTGATGGGGCTGCGGCTGGTCGAGGGCATCGACCTGGAGCGCCATGCCGCGCTCGCCGGCCGGCCGCTGGCGGCCGAGCGCGTCGCCCAGCTCGAGGATGCCGGCCTCGTCGCCCGCCTCGGCAACCGCCGGCTGCGCGCTACGCCGGCCGGCATGATCGTGCTCGACGCAGTGGTCGCCGACCTGGCGCGCTAGGGCGCTTGCGGATTCCGCCTGCGCCGCGAGGCGCCGCGCCGCGACCTTGGCAAGGCCGAGCGCGGCATGCGACAGGAATGGGCGAAGGCCGCCGGCACGGCGCATGGCGGCAGGGGGACGCGCGGTGGCGGAGACAGGCGGCAGCTTTGTGGTCGGCGGCACGGTGGTCGCGGCGCGGCCGCTCGAGCCGGCGCTCTATCTGGTGGCCACGCCGATCGGCAATCTCGGCGACGTGACGCTGCGCGCGCTGGAGACGCTGGCCGGCGCCGACATCGTCGCCTGCGAGGACACCCGGGTGACGCGGGTGCTGGCCGAGCGCTACGGCATCCGCCGCCGGCTGACCGCCTATCACGAGCACAACGCCGCGCGCGCCGGGCCGCCGCTGCTCGCCGCGCTCGGCGAGGGCCGCTCCGTCGCGCTCGCCTCCGACGCCGGCACGCCGCTCGTCTCCGATCCCGGCTACCGGCTGGTCGGCGAGGCGCTGGCGCGCGGCATCAAGGTGGTGCCGGTGCCGGGCGCCTCGGCCGTGCTGGCGGCGCTGGCGGTGTCCGGCCTGCCGAGCGATTCCTTCTTCTTTGCCGGCTTCCTGCCGAGCAAGGCGGGGCAGCGGCGCAGCCGGCTGGCCGCGCTCGCCGCGGTGCCGGGCACGCTGGTCTTCTTCGAATCGCCGCGCCGGCTCGCCGCCACGCTCGCCGCCATGCACGAGACGCTGGGCGACCGGCCGGCCGCCGTCGCCCGCGAGCTCACCAAGGCCTTCGAGGAGGTGCGCCGCGACACCCTCGGCGCGCTCGCCGCCGGCTATGCCGAGGCCGGTCCGCCGAAGGGCGAGGTGGTGGTGTGCGTGGCGCCGCCCGGCGAGGAGGCGGCCCCGGACGAGGCCGACGTCGAGGCGCTGCTGCGCGCGCTGATCGTCGACATGCCGGCGGCGCGCGCGGCCGCCGAAGCGGCACGGCGCACCGGCCGGCCCAAGGGCGAGCTCTACCGCCGGCTGCTCGCGCTCAAGGACGCCGGCGATGGCCGATAGCGGCCGCGCGCGGCGGCGCCGGGCGCTGCGCCGCGGCCGCAGCGGCGAATGGCGCGCCGCGCTGGCGCTGCTGGTCAAGGGCTACCGCATCCTGGCCATGCGCCACCGCACGCGGCTCGGCGAGATCGACCTGATCGCCCGGCGCGGCGACCTGGTGCTGATCGTCGAGGTGAAGGCGCGGCCGAGCCTCGCGGCGGCGATGGACGCGGTGACGCCGGCCGCGCAGCGGCGCATCGAGGCGGCGGCCGACCTGTGGCTGGCGCGCCGGCCCGACCGGGCGCGGCTGTCGCTGCGCTTCGACCTCGTCGCCATCCTGCCGCGGCGCTGGCCGGTGCACGTGCCGCGCCTGTTCGACGGCCGCGGCTGAGCCGACCCTGCGGCCTTGCGTCGCAGGGCGGCGTGGGCCATCCTGACCGCGATGCGGCACAACCCTGCACAGCGGGAGAGACATCATGTGCCATCATTGCGTCACCGAAAGCGTCAAGGCGCGCATGCTCAGCCGGCGCGACGTGTTCCGCGGCGCCGCGCTGGCGGGCGCGGCCGCCGCCACCGTCGCCGCCCCGGCACCGCTGTTCGCCCAGCAGGCGCTGCCGCGCCGCGCGGAGGACCTGACGCACACGCTGCACGAGGCCTTTCCCACCTTTTTCGGCGAGCAGCAGCTCTTCGTCGAGGACAAGTTCACCTTCGCCGAGCACAATTTCAACCTGAAGGAGTGGCGCATCAACGAGCACACCGGGACGCATATTGATGCGCCGCTGCACTTCTCGGCCGACGGCGCCTCGGTCGCCGAGCTGCCGGTCGGCGCGCTGATCTGCCCGCTCGCGATCGTCGACATCCGCGACCGGGCGGCCGAGAACGCCGACGCGCAGGTGACGCCGGACGATCTCGCGGCATGGATCTCAGCCAATGGCGACATCCCCGAAGGGGCCTGCGTGGCGATGCTTTCGGGCTGGGACGCGCATGTCGACGGCGCGCGCTTCCGCAATGTCGGCGAGGACGGCCAGACGATGCATTTCCCCGGCTTCCACCTGGAGGCCGCGCAGATGCTGATGGAGGAGGCCGACGTGCGCGGCATCGCCGTCGACACGCTGTCGCTCGACCACGGGCCGTCGCCCGACTTTGCGGTGCACTACGCCTGGCTGCCGTCGGGCCGCTGGGGGCTGGAATGCGTCGCCGGCCTCGACCGACTGCCGGCGACCGGCGCCACGCTCGTCGTCGGCGCGCCGAAGGTGCGCGGCGGCACCGGCGGACCGACGCGCGTCATGGCGCTGGTGTAGGAACGCAACGGCCGGCCGCCGCACGGCACCGGCGGCGCGCGCCGTCAGCGCCGCGGGGTCACCCGCATGGGCAGGCCGCCCTCGGGCTGCGTCGTCAGCTTCTGCACCGGCCACGGCCGGGTCTGCGGCAGCGTGTCGAAGCGGTAGCGCGACAGAAGCACGGCGAGCGCGATCACCGCCTCCTGCATGGCGAAGGTCGCGCCGATGCACACGCGCGGCCCGGCGCCGAAGGGCAGGTACTGGAAGCGGTCGAGCCGCTCGCGGTTCTGCGGGTGGAAGCGCTCGGGCATGAAGGCGCGCGGCTTCTGCCACAGCGCGTTGTGGCGGTGCACCGTCCACGGCATGACCAGCACCTGGGTGCCGCGGGCGATGGCGAGGTCGCCGAGGCGGTCGTCGGCGATCGCCTCGCGGTTGATCGACGGCGCCGGCGGATAAAGCCGCATCGCCTCCTCGAAGGCGGCGCGCGTCAGCGGCATCGCGTCGAGCCACTTCACCGGGTCGGGCTCGCGCGCGAGCACCGCGTCGATCTCCGCCTCGATCGGCTCGCGCTCCCACGGCGCCTCGGCCAGGCAGTAGAGCGTCCAGCCGAGCGCGCGGGCGGTGGTCTCGTGCCCGGCGCCGATGAAGGTGATGATGTTGTCCTCGATCTCGGCCCGGCTGAGGCCGTCCGGCCCCTCGGCCCTGAGCAGCAGGGTGAGGAAGTCCTCGGGCGCGGCGTCGGCCTCGCGCTCGAGCCGCGCGCGGCGCTGCGCCATCGTGTCGGCGACGATGCCGCGGAAGAAGGCCATCGAGTTGCGGCCGAGCAGCCGGGTGATGCGCGGCAGCCAGTCGGGCGCGCCGAGCAGGTCGAGCGGATCGACGCGGCCCATCGTCTCGAACAGCCGGTCGACCTGTTTGGCGAAGCCGTCGGCCTCGCCCGCCACCTCGCCGGAAAACAGCGTCTCGGCGAGGATCTCGTAGGTCAGCACCGTCATGTCGCGGGCGACGTCGACCGGCTCCGTCGCGATCTCGTAGCGGCGGGCGAAGGCCTCGGCGCGTGCGAGCATCGGCCCGGCAAAGCCGGCGATGTGGCGCGGCGTGAAGACCGGCGCCATCGCCTTGCGCGAGCGCTTCCAGACCTGGCCTTCCGCCGTCAGCAGCCCGTCGCGCAGGATCGGCCGCAGGATCTTCTGGCGCACCCGCGCCATCTTGTAGTTCTGCGCGTTGTCGACCAGCACGCGGCGGATCAGCGCCGGGTCGTTGACGATCGCCAGCGGCCCGCCGATGCCGGTCTTGATGTGGATCACCGGCTCGTTGAACGACGGCTCGCCCCACAGTTCGAGCGGATTGCGGTAGACGATGCGGATCATCTGCAGCGTCGTCGGCGGCTTGGTGCGCGGCTCGGGCGCCGGCGGCACGAAGGGGGCGGGCGTGGTGTCCATGAAGCTCCTCGCATTGCGCCGAATCTAGGTCTGCGCGCGCGGCCGTTCAAACCGCCGGACATCCTGCCGCGGCCTGCCGCGGGTTGCCGCGGCCGCGGCGGAACCGGCCGCGGCGTGCCGGCGTTGTTGCGGCGACGGCGGCTCGCCCGCCGCGCGGGCGATGACGCCAGCAAGACCGGACAAACCGAACGATGCGAGGACGACGATGAACTGGAACCAGATCGAAGGCAACTGGGAGCAATTCAAGGGCCGCGCCCAGCAGCAGTGGGGCAAGCTCACCAATGACGATCTCGACGTGGTGAAGGGCGACCGGCGCGAGCTGGCCGGCCGCATCCAGGAGCGCTACGGCAAGGCGCAGGACGAGGCCGACCGGGAGATCGACGACTGGCTGTCGCGCATGTGACCCGGCGGCCAGCCGGCAGGATCGGGGCTCCGCGGACGAACCGCGGGGCCCTTTTCTTTGGTGCCGCCGCAGACTTGCGACCGCGGACGGTGCCACGCGGCGGCAGCTTGCGCTATAGCGGTCCAAGGCGAGGCGGACACCGGCCGCCGTCCACAAGCGCGACGAGACGTTGGGTTGAAGGCCGGGGGTTGAAGGCCGGGGGTTGAAGACCGGGGTTGAAGCCCGGGCCGCGATCCGCTGTCGTGCGGCACGGCTCTGGGAAGGGCGCAGCCGGCGGCGGCCGGCGCAAGCGGAGGCAGCCAGGCGTGAAGACCGTCTACAGCGAGGCCCATCGCGGCCATTCGGGGCATGGCGAGCTGGTCGCCGGGGCCATCGTGCCGGGCTTCGAGAAACCCGAGCGCGCCGAGATCATCCGCGCGCGCATCGACGAGGTCGACCTCGGGCCGGTCGTGCCGCCGGCCGCGCAGACGCTCGCCACCGCGCACAAGCTGCACGACGCGGCCTATCTCGCCTTCCTGCCGCAGGTCTGGGCGCTGTGGCGGGCCGAGGGGCGCCACGGGCCGGCGATGCCGTTCGCCTGGCCGGTGCCGGGCCTGCGGCGCGACGTCGAGCCCGAGCGCATCGACGCGCGGCTCGGCTTCCATTCCTTCGACGGCGGGGCGAGCTTCGTCGCCGGCACGTGGACGGCGATCCGCGCCGCGCACGACGTGGCGCTGACGGCGGCCGATCTGGTGGCGGACGGCGCGCCCGCCGCCTTCGCGCTCGGCCGGCCGCCCGGCCACCACGCCGGCGCCCGCTTCATGGGCGGCTACTGCTACATCAACAACGCCGCGCTGGCCGCCGAGCGGCTGCGCGAGCGCGGCGCGGCGCGCGTCGCCGTGCTCGACATCGACTACCACCACGGCAACGGCACGCAGGACATCTTCTACGCCCGCGACGACGTCGTCTTCGTCAGCATCCACGGCGATCCGAAGACCGAGTTCCCCTTCTTTCTCGGCCATGCCGACGAGACCGGGACGGGGGCCGGCGCCGGCTTCACCCGCAACCTGCCGCTGCCGGCCGGCACCGGCTGGGAGGCCTGGGCCGACGCCCTGGACGCCGCCTGCGACGAGGTGGCGCGGCACCGGCCCGACGCGCTCGTCGTCTCGCTCGGCGTCGACACCTTCGCCGGCGACCCGATCAGCCGCTTCCGGCTCGACAGCGCACATTTCCCGCGCATCGGCCGCCGCCTCGCCCGTCTCGGCCTGCCCACCGTGTTCGTCATGGAGGGCGGCTATGCGGTGGAGGCGATCGGCGTCAACGCGGTCGGCGTGCTGGCCGGCTTCGAGGAGTAACCGAGGAGACCGTCATGACCGTCAAACGCATCGTCGCCAATCTGCCGGCCGGCGAGCCGGCCGCGCTCGCCGCCTTCTACCGCGACCTGTTTGCGCTGGAGACGGTGATGGATCACGGCTGGATCCTGACGCTCGCCGGCAGCGGCACGCACCGCGCGCAGCTCGGCTTCGCCAGCGAGGGCGGCAACGGCACGCCGGTGCCCGATCTGTCCATCGAGGTCGAGGACGTCGACGCGCTGCATGCGCGCGCCGTGGCGGCCGGGCACGCGATCGTCTACGGCCCGGCCGACGAGCCGTGGGGCGTGCGCCGCTTCTTCCTGCGCGATCCGGCCGGCCGGCTGATCAACGTGCTGTCGCACCGCTGACCACCCGGGGCGGCCGGGCGCCGGCCTCAGTCGCCGAACAGCCGCACCAGCGCCTCTTCCAGCCGCGAGCGCTCGCCCGGATCGATGGTCGAGGGGATGATGAAGCGGTTCATGAACAGCCGCGCCTCGTTGAACGTCGCCACCTCGCCGCGCCGCAGGTAGGACAGCGTTGACAGCAGCGCGTCGCTGTCGCACATCTCCGGCGTGTACTGCCAGTAGCTGCCGTTGGCGCCGCGCGCCCGCGTCATGCCGCAGCGGTCGTCGGGCGGCGCGTCGCGCCAGAACAGCGACAGGATGTCGGTCAGCGCCGAGGGGTTGTTGGCGTAGTAGCTGTGCGCCAGCATGTCCTCGCCGATGCTGGTCATGTCGATGGAATCGACCTCGGCCAGGTGCAGGATGCCGTCGCCGCCCTGGCCGGCACGCGGCGAATCGCCGTGCAGCCGGCGCGACACGGCGAGCGCCCAGTCGCGGTTCGAGGCGTAGAGCGTGATGCGGCGGGCCGTCGGCCGCATCGTCTCGACCATCGCCGCGAACAGGCCGGCGTCGAGGTCGGGCGCGGTGAACAGCACCTGGTCGAAGGCGGGCGGCTCGCCGGCGTGGCGCAGCGCGTAGAGCTCGAGCGCGTCGGTCAGCGCGCGGTTGCCCATCGAGTGGGCGATCAGGTGGATGCGCTCGGCGCCGGAGCGCGCCACCACCTCCTCGAGGAAGACGGTGAGGCGCCGGCCGCTCAGGTTCACCACCGCCGTGTCGGCGATGTAGGACAGGATCGAGCCGCGCGAGGGCCAGGAGAACAGGATCGGCAGGCCGTCGAAATTCATGTCGTAGGCCATCTGCGCGGTGCGCTTGGCCGCCTCGTGGAACGGCACGTTGAAGCCGTGCACGAAGACGAAGGCCTCGGTGTTGCCGGTCTCGGCGACCTGGGCGCGCATGGCGGCGAACACCGCCGCGTCGGCATCGGGCGTCACGCTCTGCAGCACGACGTGGCGCTCGGGGTCCTCGCGGAAGTCGAAGGTCCAGATGGTCGGCTTCTCGATCTTGCCGGGCAGGTGACGCGGCGGGATCGAGACCTCGGCGGTGCCCATCTCCAGCATGCCGCGCTCGCCGCCGTAGAACTCGTTGGGCAGCGTGCTGCCGGAGCGCTGGCGGTCGGTCGCGTAGTAGATGCGGACCGTCGCATAGCCCTGCTCGGGATCGACGGCGAACATGCGCACGGTCTCGGCCAGCCGCTCTTCGTGGCGGGCGAGCGCGGCGGCCGCCGCCGCGCGGTCTTCCGCCAGCGCCTCGAGGCGGGCGACGAAGGGGGCGCCCTGCGCCTCGGCGAGGCCGGCCACCGCGAGCACGCGCAGCGCCTCGTCGAGCGCGTCGACCGCGGCATCGGCCATGCCGGCGGCCCGATAGTGCGCCGCGGCGCGGTCGAGCGCCGGCACGCGCTCCGGCGCGTCGTCTCCCGCCGCCGCGGCGAGCGCGCCGGCAAGCCGCTGCCAGGCGGCGGCGGCCGCCGCCGCGTCGCCGGCCGCCGCGTGCAGCTCGGCCAGCCGGCGCAGCAGATCCTCGACGACGCGGGGGTCGTCGGCCGCCGCTATGGCGTCTTCGAGCAGGCGCACGGCGCGGTCGGTGTCGCCGACCTCCACCGCCTCGCCGACGGCAAGGTCGAGGAAGGGATCGAAGGCGGCGGCCGGGCCGGCCGCCAGGCCGAGGGCCAGCGCCGCGACGACGATGCGGGCCAGGCCGGCGACCGGGGTGAACACTCTGCGCAGCACCTGTCCGCTCCTCTTTCCGCGGCCGTCCGTTTCCCCCGGCGGCCAGCTTACCGCATGGCCGACGACAGCCACAAGACGACGGCGCCGACCGCGCCCGGCCGCTGGACCAATCGCCCGGCCTTGGTCGCGGCCGGCGCAGCGGCTATGCAGCGGGGCGGGCGGCGGCGACCACCGGCGCGGCCCGAGCAGGGAGACGCCGCCATGCCCGATGCGATCGGCCAGCCGGCACCCGGGCCGAACTTCCGGGAGCTCTACACGCCCAAGCTCGTCACCGTGCTGCGCGAGGGCTACGGCGCGGGCGCGCTGCGCGCCGACGCGCTCGCCGGACTGACGGTCGCCATCGTCGCGCTGCCGCTGTCGATGGCGATCGCCATCGCGTCGGGCGTGCCGCCGGAGCACGGCCTCTACACCGCCATCGTCGGCGGCGCGCTGGTCTCCGCCCTCGGCGGCAGCCGCTTCCAGATCGGCGGCCCGGCCGGCGCCTTCATCGTGCTGGTCGCCGCGACCGTCGCCAGGCACGGCATCGAGGGCCTGCTGTTGGCGACCGCGATCTCCGGCCTGTTCCTGATGGCGGCCGGCTTCCTGCGGCTCGGCACCTATGTGAAGTACATCCCCTACCCGGTGACCGTCGGCTTCACCGCGGGCATCGCCGTCATCATCCTGGCGAGCCAGGTGCGGCCGTTCTTCGGCCTGACGCTCGGCGGCGACGAGCCGGCGGCGCTGGCGCCGAAGCTCGCCGCGCTGGCGGCCGCCGCCGGCACGGTGACGCCGGCGGCGCTGGCGCTCGGCGTGCTCACCGTCGCCGTCATCGCGGGGTTCAAGCGCTGGCGCCCGGCCTGGCCAGGGCTGCTGATCGCGGTCGCCGCGGCGGCGCTCGTCACCGCGCTTCTCGGCCTGCCGGTGGAGACCATCGGCTCGCGCTTCGGCGGCATCCCGCGCGCGCTGCCGGCGCCGGCGCTGCCCGAGTTCGACCTCGCCCTGGTGCTCGCCGTCCTGCCCGACGCGGCGGCCTTCGCGCTGCTGGGAGCGATCGAATCGCTGCTGTCGGCCGTCGTCGCCGACGGCATGACCGGACGGCGCCACCGCTCCAACTGCGAGCTCGTCGCGCAGGGCGCGGCCAATATCGGCTCGGCGCTGTTCGGCGGCATCTGCGTGACCGGCACCATCGCGCGCACCGCCACCAATGTGCGCGCCGGCGCGCACGGCCCGGTGGCCGGCATTCTGCACGCGCTGTTCCTGCTCGCCTTCATGCTGGTCGCCGCGCCGCTGGCCGCCTACATCCCGCTCGCCGCGCTCGCCGGCGTGCTCGTCTACGTCGCCTGGAACATGGTCGAGAAGCATGCCTTCTGGGCGCTCGCCCGGAGCTCGCGCGGCGATGCGCTGGTGCTCATCGTCACCTTCGCGCTGGTCGTCTTCCGCGACCTGATGGAGGGCATCGTCGTCGGTTCGGCGATCGGCGCGGTGCTGTTCATCGCCCGCATGGCCGGCAGCGTCAGCGTGGAAGCGGTGGTGCCGCGCGTCGCCGAGGACGTCGCCGACGGCAGCGCCGCGACCGGCCGCGAGGCCTACGATCCGGGCCGCGCCAGCGATCCCGACATCGTCGTCTACCGCATCTCCGGCGCCTTCTTCTTCGGCTCGGCCGCCACCGTCGGCTCGGTGCTCGACCGCATTGCCGACCGGCGGCGCAGCTTCGTGCTCGACTGCGGCGACCTGCCGCTGCTCGATTCCACCGCCGCCAACGTCATCGCCGGAGCGGCGGCGCGCGCCGAAAGCCACGGCATCCGCTTCGTCGTCGCCGGCGCGGCGCCGCAGATCCGCCACATGCTGGAAAGCCACGGCGCCCGCCCGCCGCAGGTGCAGTTCGCGCCCGACGTGGCGACGGCGCTGGCGGCGCTGCGCGCGGACCGGCCGGCCGCCGCCTGAAGCCGGGGCGCCGACCGGCTCAGCCCCGGTCGGTCTCCGCCACCCCGCCGGAGGCCGCGGCGCCGGCCGGCGCCGCGCTGCCGGCCTCGCCTTCGCCCTCGCCCGCCTGCGGCGCCCAGCGCAGCCGCTTGTAATCGAAGCCGAAGGCCAGCGTCGGCTTGACGATCAGGAAGTAGGGCGACAGGTCGAAGTCGCGCGGCACGAACAGCGAGTGGTGGCGGATGTGCAGGATCTCGCGGCGCGAATAGGCCGAGCGGGCGTAGGCCCGGCCGCGCACCTTGCGCAGGTCCGGCAGGATCGGATAGCCGACCGTCTGGTAGGCCTGCGCGATCAGCGAGGAGCAGATGGCGCGCGTCGGATCGCCCGAGCCGAGCGCGATCATGCGGCGGCGCCAGCGCACCGGCACCGGCGGCGTCGGAAAGAAATAGCGCAGCAGGTCGAAGATGTTGCGCATGTCGTAGCGCAGCCCCAGCCGCTCGACCATGAAGCCGACCACCGCCTTGCGGTCGTCCGGCGTCAGCCCGCTCGGCCGGCAGATGCGGGTGTTGTAGGTGGCGTATTTCGACAGCGGCACCGCGACGCAGCCCTCGCCGAGATTGACCTCGACGAGGCGCGGCCGCTCCGCGCCGTCCGGCGACTCGGGCAGCGCATCGCCGACATAGAGCGCGGAGTGGCTCCAGGTCGACTGGGTGAGATACTTGATGGCGGCCGAGATGCGCTGGTTGCCCTCGACCAGGAGCACGTCGCCGGGTTGCAGCGTGCGGTGCAGCGTCTCGGTGTCGGACGGGGTGTAGGGCTCGTAGCCGGAGGATTCGCTCTGCAGCCGGCGCGCCAGGAAGCGGCCGAACCGGTCGAGGATCGTGTCGCCTGCTTCCGCCATTGCCGCCCGCCGTCCTGCTGCCGCGCCCTGCGTCACCGCGCCTCGGAGCCTGCCGGCCCGCGGGCCGGCGTGGCTTCACGGTCCGGCGCGACGCGCCGATCCGCCATCGCACGGCGCTGTAGCAGAAAGAACCGTGGCGGGGCAAAGCATGCCGGCGCGCCCGCCGCTCACGCCCGGCGCAGCGCGCCGACCGGCGGCGCGAGCCGCGGCTTGCCCGCCGCGCGGCGCGCCGCCTTGCGGTAGCGCCGGGCGACGCGCGCGGCGCGCTTGGCCGGCTTCTCGTCGAACAGCCGCCGTGCGCCGGCGAGGCAGCGCTTGCGCAGCGCCTTTTCCTGCCGCGCCAGAAGGGCGTGCACGGTCGCCAGGTCGTCGGCCGCGACCAGCGCCGTGTCCTCGCGCTCGAGCGCGGCGCGCAGCACGTCGATGTCGTTGAGCTCGCCGAGACGCTCGCCGAGCGCCTTCAGCCGCGTGCGCTGCTTGCCGGCGGAACCCGGCCACGCCGCGCGGCACAGCCCGACATGCATCCAGTGATGCTTGACCGACTTGCGCAGCTCGTGCAGCGGCTCGGCCGACTTCTGCCGCCGCGCCGCGGCGATCTGGCGGCGGGCCCGGCGCAGCGTCCGTTCCAGCCCGGCGCGCAGCACGTGCGCCGCCGCCTCCGGCTCCTGCGGCAGCGAGAGATGCTCCAGCGCCCGCAGCCCCGCCTCGAGGCGGGTCACCGCGGCGCGCACGGCGGCGCGCAGATCGGCATCGGCCTCGGCGGTGGCATGCCGCTCTGCGAGCGCGGCGCGCAGCCGGCCGAGCGGCTGCGCGGCCTCGGGAAAATCGCGCAGGAAGCGGTCGGCCGTCTCGACCAGCGCGCCGGCGTCGCGCGCCGCCGACAGGCTGGCGGCGACGTCGCGGTAGCGGGCGTTCTCGGTTGCGTAGAAACAGGGATCGCCGTCGCGCACCAGGCGCAGCAGGCCACGCAGCTTCTTCAGCCGCTTGCGGGTGGCGTGCAGGTCGGGCGCGCCGCCTTCGGCCGCCACGGCGAGCAGCGCGATCGCCGCGCGCGCCTCCTCCGAGGCGATGCGGCCGATCTCCGCGGCGAGCGGCAGCCGGGGGTCGATGCGGTAGCTCACGGCGCGGCGTCCGGCAGGCCTTCCAGCGCCAGCGCTGCGTTGTAGTAGCCGGGCTCGCCGGTCACCTCGCGGCCGAGCCAGCCGGGCAGGCGCGCGTCGGGCACCTCGGCCTCGGTCTCGAGCTCCGCCACCACCAGGCCGGCCAGCGCGCCGGCGAAGACGTCGACCTCGTAGACGTGGCCGTCGTGGCGCACCAGGCTGCGCGTCTTCTCGATGACGTTGCCGAGCGCGAAACGCTCCATCTCACGCGCCTCGCCGAGCGGCAGGTCGTACTCGAACTCGTCGCGCTCGCGCGCGCCGGCGCCGAACTTGAGCGTGAGGCGGGCCGAACGGCCGTCCTTGATGCGCACGCGCACCGAGCGGTCGGGCGCGGCGGCGAGATAGAACTGACGCAGCGCGCCGGCCGGCTCGGCATCCGCCCGCCAGCGTTCGTCCGCCACCAGAAACTTGCGTTCCACCTCCTTGACCATGCGCGGCATCAAAGCGCGGCAGCGGCAGCCGTGCAAGGGAGGAGACCGAGCGCCGCACCGTCACGTCGCCGCACCGGGGCGCGGGGCGCGGGGCGCAGCATCGGCGCTTGACAATTAATCAATCGATTGATTAAACGATGCCATGACCAGCCCGTCCGCACCGCACCCGGCCACCGCCAACCGCCTGACCGGCGCCGAGCACACCCGCCGCGCGCTGGTGCGCGCCGGGCTCGTCGCCTTCGGCGAGAAGGGCTTCGAGGGCGCCACGACGCGCGACATCGCGGCGGCGGCCGGCGCCAACATCGGCTCGATCGCCTATCATTTCGGCGGCAAGCAGGGGCTGCGCGCGGCCTGCGCGGTCTATGTCGTCGACACGGTCGGGGCCATTGCCGGCAGCGTGCTGCCGGCCGGCGAGGCGGCGCCGCCGGCCGGGCCGCAGGAGGCGCGCGCCGTGCTCGGCCGGCTGGTCGAGACGATGGCGCGCTTCGTCGTGGCGCGGCCGGAGGCGGGCGAGATCGTGCCCTTCGTGCTGCGCGAGCTGGCGCAGCCGACTAGCGCGCTCGACACCATCTATGACGGGCTGTTCGCGCCGATCCACCGGCGGCTGTGCGCGGTGTGGGCGGCGGCGACCGGCGAACCGGCGGAGGCCGACGCGACCAAGCTCGCCGTCTTCACGCTGATCGGCCAGGTGCTCTATTTCCGCATCGCCGGCGAGGGCGTGCGCCGGCGCATGGGCTGGCAGAGCGTCGGCGAGGCGGAGGCCGCCGCCGTGGCCGCCGCCGCGCGGGCCAATCTCGAGGCCATGCTCGCCGCCCGCGTCAGGCCCCCGTCATGAGCTGGCTGTGCGCCCTGCCGCTGGTCGCCGGGCTCCTGTCGACCTGCCCGCCGGAGGCGCCGCTCGCCGTCGGCTATGTCGAGGGCGAATACGTGCTGCTGGCGCCGACCGAGGTCGCGCAGGTGCGTTCGGTCGCGGTGCGCCGCGGCGACCGGGTCGCGGCCGGCCAGCCGGTCGCCAGCATGGAGCAGCGCGGCGTCGCGCTCGCCGTCGCCCAGGCGGAAGCGGCGCTGGCCGAGGCCGAGGCGCATCTCGCCGACCTCAAGCACGGCAAGCGGCCGGAGGAGATCGCCGTGCTCGAGGCGGCGCGCGAATCCGCCCGCGCCGAGGCCGCGGAGGCCGAGCGCGTGCTGGCGCGCACGCGCGACCTGTTCGAGCGCGGCATCGCCACGCAGGCCGAGCTCGACAAGGCGACGACGGCGCAGGCGCTGGCCGCCGCCAAGCTCGGCCAGGCGGACGCCAACCTCGCCGTCGCCCGGCTGCCGGCACGCGCCGAGACCATCGCGGCCGCCCGCTACCGCCGCGACCAGGCGGCCGCCGCGCTCGACCAGGCGCGCTGGCGGCTCGGCGAACGCACCATCGCCGCGCCCGCGGCCGGGCGCATCGACGACGTGGTGCGCAGCGCCGGCGACATCGCCGGGCCGTCGGCGCCGGTCATCTCGATGCTGCCCGACGGCGCGATCAAGCTGAAGCTCTACCTGCCGGAGACGGCGTTCTCGGCGCTGGCGGTCGGCGACCGGCTGGCGGTGCGCTGCGACGGCTGCCCGGACGGGCTGGCGGCGCGCGTCTCCTACGTGTCGCCCGATCCCGAGTTCACGCCGCCGGTCATCTACTCGCTGGAGACGCGCCAGAAGCTCGTCTACCTGGTCGAGGCCCGGCCCGAGGGAGAGGCCGGCCGGCTGAAGCCCGGCCAGATCGTCGACGTCGCCCCGGCGCGCGACCCGCCATGAGCGCGATCGACGTGCACGGGCTGGTCAAGCGCTTCGGCGGACGCACCGTCGTCGACCGCGTGTCGATGACGGTGGAGAGCGGCGAGATCGTCGGCTTTCTCGGCCCCAACGGCTCCGGCAAGACGACCACGATCCGCATGATGTGCGGGCTGCTGACGCCCGACGCCGGCGGCGGCACGGTGCTCGGCCACGACCTGACGCGCGAGCCGCTCAGGATCAAGCGCGAGGTCGGCTACATGACGCAGCGCTTCTCCTTCTACGAGGACCTGACGATCGCCGAGAACCTCGCCTTCGTGGCACGGCTCTACCGGCTCAGGCCGGTGCGCCGGCACGTCGGCCGGACGCTCGACGAGCTCGGCCTGACGGCGCGCCGCGACCAGCTCGCCGGCACGCTGTCGGGCGGCTGGAAGCAGCGGCTGGCGCTCGCCGCGTGCATCATGCACAAGCCGAAGCTGCTGCTGCTCGACGAGCCGACCGCCGGCGTCGATCCCAAGGCGCGGCGCGAGTTCTGGGACGAGATCCACCGGCTGGCAGCCGGCGGGCTGACGGTGCTGGTGTCGACCCACTACATGGACGAGGCGGAGCGCTGCCACCGCATCGCCTATATCTCCTACGGCCGCATGCTGGCCGCCGGCACGGTGGCCGAGGTGGTGCGCGACGCCGGCCTCGTCACCTATGTCGTCACCGGCCCCGGCCTCGACGCGATCGCCGCCGAGCTCGCCGGCCGGCCGGGCGTCGAGCAGGTGGCGCCGTTCGGCGCCTCGCTGCACGTGGTCGGCACCGACGCGGCCGCGCTGGAGGCGACGCTGACGCCGCTCGGCGAACGTCCCGGCGTCGCGGTGAGCCGCGGCGAGACCAGCCTCGAGGACGTGTTCATCCAGTTCATGGCCGGCGCGCAGGACATCATGGCCGGCGGGCGGGCGGCATGAGCGCGGCGCCCGCCAGCCGGCGCGCCGCCGCCGGGCGATGCCGGAGACCACCGTTGTGAGCCGGCTGTTCTCGCTCGGCCGGCTCGGCGCGCTGCTGGTCAAGGAGTTCATCCAGATGCGGCGCGACCGCATCACCTTCGGCATGATGCTCGGCGTGCCGCTGATGCAGCTCGTGCTGTTCGGCTATGCCATCAACAACGACCCCAAGGCGCTGCCGGCCGCGCTCGTCGCCGTCAGCCAGGACCACTACACGCGCGCCATGGTCTCCGCGCTGGAGACCACCGGCTACTACCGCTTCGAGCACGTCACCGACAGCGCGGCGGAGGCCGAGGCGCTGATGGCCGGCGGCGACGTCGTCTTCGTCGTCACCATCCCGTCCGACTTCGCGCGGCGCGTCGACCGCGGCGACGACCCGCAGATCCTGATCGAGGCCGACGCCACCGACCCGGCGGTGGCGAGCGGCGCCATCTCGACGCTCGGCACGGTGGCCGCCGAGGCGCTGACGCGCGAGCGCGGCCTGGCGGCGGCCGCGCCGGGACCGTCCGACCGGCTCGCGGTGATCGTGCACCGGCGCTACAACCCGGAAGGCATCTCGCAATACAACATCGTGCCCGGCCTGCTCGGCGTCATCCTGCAGATGACCATGGTGATGATGACCTCGATCGCGCTGACCCGCGAGACCGAGCGCGGCACGATGGAGAACCTGCTCGCCATGCCGGCGACGCCGCTCGAGATCATGCTCGGCAAGATCCTGCCCTATCTGGTGGTCGGCGCGGTGCAGGTGGTCGTGGTGCTGGCCGCCGCCGCGCTGCTGTTCGGCGTGCCCTTCGTCGGCTCGCTGGCGCTGCTCCTGTTCGCCATCCTCGCCTTCGTGCTGGCGCTCGTGCTGCTCGGCTACACCATCTCGACGCTGGCGCGCACGCAGATGCAGGCGCTGCAGCTCACCTTCTTCTTCTTTCTGCCGTCGCTGCTCCTGTCGGGCTTCATGTTCCCGTTCCGCGGCATGCCGCAATGGGCCCAGTGGCTCGGCGAGATCTTCCCGCTGACGCATTTCCTGCGCGTCGTGCGCGCGGTGATGCTGAAGGGCGCGGCCGCGCCCGAGGTGGCGACGGAGACGGCGGTGCTCGGCCTGTTCATCCTGATCTACGCCAGCCTGGCGCTGCTGCGCTTCCGCCGCACGCTCGACTGACGCGCCGGGCCGCCCGGCCGCGGCGGCGCGGCCGGCTGGAGCCGTTCTGCCCGTCACGGAATCGCAGATCGGCCCTGGCCCGTTGACTTGACGCGTTCCCGGACGGCGAACCGGTTTCCACTTCGCCTGGAAACGCTCTATCAAACGCGGCAGCCGCCGCCGGCCGAACGCACCGCAGGACCGCCATGCCCAGGACCTTCTCCGTCGTCGACATGCACACCGGGGGCGAGCCGCTGCGCATCGTCACCGCCGGCTATCCGCCGCTGCCGGCCGGCACCATTCTCGAAAAGCGCGCCCATGTGCGCACGCGGCACGACGCGCTGCGCCGCATGCTGATGTTCGAGCCGCGCGGCCATGCCGACATGTACGGCGCGCTGCTGGTCGAGCCCGAGCTGCCGGAGGCCGACCTCGCCGTGCTGTTCATGCACAACGAGGGCTACTCGACCATGTGCGGCCACGCCATCATCGCGCTCGGCCGCTACGCGCTCGACCACGGGCTGGTGACGCCGCGCGCGCCGGTGACGCCGGTCGCCATCGAGTGTCCGTGCGGCCTGGTGCGCGCCGAGGTGTCGGTCGAGGACGGCCGCGCCGGCACCGTGGCCTTCGACAGCGTGCCGGCCTTCCTGTTCGCCCGAGACAGCACGCTCGAGGTGCCGGGCTACGGCAAGGTCACCTTCGACATCGCCTATGGCGGCGCCTTCTACGCCATCGCCGAGGCCGGCCGGTTCGGGCTCGCCTTCGGCCGCGAGCGGCCCGCCGCCTTCGTCGCGGCGGCGGCCGCGCTGACGGAAGCGGTCAAGGCGGCGATCCCGCTGTCGCATCCCGATCACGACGACCTCGCCTTCCTCTACGGCTCGATCCTGACCGACGGCGAGGCGGGCGGCCCCGACCGCGCGCTGAAGAACATCTGCGTGTTCGCCGACCGCCAGGTCGACCGCTCGCCGACCGGCTCGGGCGTCACCGCCCGGCTCGCCGCCATGCATGCCAGGGGGCTGGTCGCGCCGGGCGAGCGGCGCGTCTTCGAAAGCGTCGTCGGCTCCACCTTCACCGGCGCGGTGGCGCGCACGACGACGGCAGGCGACCGGCCGGCGATCGTCGCGCGGATCGCAGGGAAGGCGCACTATTGCGGCCGCGCGGAGCTCGTGGTGGAGGACGACGACCCGCTGGGCGGCGGCTTCCTGGTGCGCTGACCCAGCGTCAGAATGCCGCAACAATCGCTTGCATTTGCGTTGCGGTCTTCGACAATGCAACCTTCCGGCGACGCAAGCGCCCGGGTCCGCGCGGCCCGGCGCCGGCGCCACCAAACAGGGAGGTTTCGCATGCATTTCATCCGATCAGGGGCGCTCGCGGCGGGCGCCGTCGCGCTGTCGCTCGGCCTCGGTACGGCCGGCGCCAAGGCGCAGGAGTTCATCAACGTGCTGACCGGCGGCACCTCGGGCGTCTACTATCCGCTCGGCGCGCAGCTCT
This sequence comes from Aquibium sp. A9E412, assembly GCF_030398335.1. Classification (GTDB taxonomy): domain Bacteria; phylum Pseudomonadota; class Alphaproteobacteria; order Rhizobiales; family Rhizobiaceae; genus A9E412. The sequence continues at coordinate 27,198 of NZ_JAOAOP010000019.1, read as the reverse complement.
CCAACATCTACGGCGAGACCATCGAGGGCGCCCGCACCCAGGTGCAGTCGACCAAGGCCTCCGTCGAGAACCTCAACCTGCTGCAGCAGGGCCGCGGCGAGATCGCCTTCGCGCTCGGCGATTCGGTCAAGTCGGCCTGGGAGGGCGAGGAGGAAGCGGGCTTCGCCCAGCCGCTCGACAAGCTGCGCGGCATCGCCGCCATCTACCCCAACTACATCCAGGTCGTCGCCTCGCAGGAATCCGGCATCACCAGCTTCGAGGACCTCAAGGGCAAGAGCCTGTCGGTCGGCGCGCCGAAGTCGGGCACCGAGCTCAATGCGCGGCGCATCTTCGACGCCATGGGCATGAGCTACGACGATCTCGGCAAGGTCGAGTACCTGCCGTTCGGCGAGTCGGTCGAGCTCATCAAGAACCGCCAGCTCGACGCCACGCTGCAGTCGGCCGGCCTCGGCGTGTCGTCGATCAAGGACCTGTCGGTGTCGCTGCCGATCACGGTCGTGTCGGTGCCGGCCTCGGTGGCCGAGACGCTCGGCGCGCCGTTCCAGGCCGCGACGATCCCGGCCGGCACCTATGAGGGCCAGGCGGAGGACGTGCCGACGCTCGCCATCACCAACATCCTCGTCACCCACTCCGACGTCTCGGAGGAAACCGCCTACCAGATGACCAAGCAGCTCTTCGAGAACCTCGACGAGATGGTCGCCGCGCACGCCGCGGCCAAGGCGATCAGCCTGGAGGCGGGGCCGAAGGGCGTGCCGGTGCCGCTGCATCCGGGCGCCGAGCGCTACTATCGCGAAAAGGGCCTGATGTAGGCACCGACCGCGACCGCACCGCCCGGCCGGGTCACGGCACCCGGCCGGGCGGGCGGGCCGAGCGCGCGGGGAGGCGCGGGGCGCGATGACCAGCACGAAACACGAGGCCGAGGTAACGGCGACGCTGCACGATCCGACCGGCAGCGGCTTTCCCGGCACGCGCGAGGGGCGGCTCCTGTTCTGGATCGCCGTCGTCTTCTCGCTCTACCAGATCGCCGTGGCGGCGCATGTCATCAGCCTGCCGAGCCAGCTGGTGCGCGCCTTCCACGTCGGCTTTCTCACGCTGCTCGCCTTTCCGCTGGTCGCCGCCGCGACCGGCCGCAGCTTGTCCGGCAAGGCCGTCGCCTGGGGGCTGGCGCTGGCCGGCGTCGCGGTGGCGCTCTACCAGTGGGTCGAGTACGAGCCGCTGCTGCTGCGCGCCGGCGACCCGCTGCAGCGCGACATCGTCTTCGGCGTCGTCGCGCTGGCCACCGTGTTTCTCGCCGCCTACGCGATCATGGGCCTGGCGCTGCCGCTGATCTCCGGCGCCTTCCTTCTCTACAGCCTGTTCGGCGAGTACCTGCCGGCGCCGCTCAACCACCGCGGCTACGGCTTCGGCCAGGTGATCGACCACCTGGCCTACGGCACGGAAGGCATCTACGGCATCCCGACCTACGTGTCGGCGACCTACATCTTCCTGTTCATCCTGTTCGGCTCGTTCCTCGAGCGGGCCGGCATGATCCGCCTGTTCACCGACGTCTCGCTCGGCTTCGTCGGCCATGCGCGCGGCGGCGCGGCCAAGGTGTCGGTGATCTCGTCCGGCCTGATGGGCACGATCTCCGGCTCCGGCGTCGCCAACGTGGTGACCACCGGCCAGTTCACCATCCCGCTGATGAAGCGCTTCGGCTACCGCGCCGCCTTCGCCGGCGGCGTCGAGTCGACCGCCTCGATGGGCGGCCAGATCATGCCGCCGGTGATGGGCGCGGTCGCCTTCATCATGGCCGAGACGCTCGGCGTCGAATATTACGAGGTGGTCAAGGCGGCGCTCATCCCGGCGATGCTCTACTTCGCCTCGGCCTTCTGGATGGTGCATCTGGAGGCCGGCAAGCACGGCCTGATGGGCCTGCCGCGCGCCGAGCTGCCGTCGCCGCTGCGCGCGCTCAAGGCCGGCTGGTACCTGGTGCTGCCGCTCGCCGTGCTCGTCTATCTGCTGTTTTCCGGCTACACGCCGCTCTACGCCGGCACCATCGGCCTGGCGCTGACGGTGCTGCTGATCCTCGGCGGCTCGGTCGCGCTCGGCCTGCCCTCGCAGGTGCTGCGCGTCGTGTTCTGGATCGGCCTCGGGCTGGTGGCGGCGAGCTTCTTTCGCATCGGCATCGGCGCCATCCTGGCCGCGGCGGCGCTGCTGATCCTCGCCAACCTGTTCGTCGACGGCGGCCGCCGGACCCTGGCGCTGTGCCGCGACTCGCTCGCCGAGGGCGCCAAGACGGCGCTGCCGGTGGGCGTGGCCTGCGCCGTCGTCGGCGTCATCATCGGCACGATGACGCTGACCGGCGTGGCCAACACCTTCGGCCAGTACATCGTGTCGGTCGGCGAGACGTCGCTGTTCCTGTCGCTGGTGCTGACGATGATCACCTGCATCATCCTCGGCATGGGCATCCCGACGATCCCGAACTACATCATCACCTCGTCGATCGCCGGCCCGGCGCTGCTCGACCTCGGCGTGCCGCTGATCGTCAGCCACATGTTCGTGTTCTACTTCGGCATCCTGGCCGACCTCACGCCGCCGGTGGCGCTCGCCTGCTTCGCCGCCGCGCCGATCGCCAAGGAGGGCGGGCTGAAGATCTCCTTCGAGGCGGTCAAGGTGGCGGCGGCCGGCTTCGTCATCCCCTTCATGGCCGTCTACACGCCGGCGCTGATGCTGCAGGACGGCGGTCCGCTGGCCGAGACGATCGGCTATCCGGCGGCCGTCGCCTACATCGTCTTCAAGGCGGCGCTCGCCATCGGCCTGTGGGGGGCGGCCGTCATCGGCCACCTGCGCGGCCCGGTGGCGCCGTGGGAGCGGGCGCTGGCAGCGGCCGCCGCCTTCACCCTGATCGCCGCGCTGCCGATCACCGACGAGATCGGCTTCGCGCTCGCCGCCGCGTTCCTCGGCCTGCACTGGTGGCGGGCGCGGCGCAGCGTGCCGGCCTGAGCGGGCGGGGCTGGCGATGGCGCTGTGCGTGGCGGCCGCCGGCCAGGCGCTGACGCTCGCCGTCTCCGCCTTCACGCTCGGCTGGACGCACTCGGTCGAGAAGACGGCATGGCAGGAGGACTGGCGCGTGACGCCGGCCGGCCTCGAATTGGTCGAGGCACGCGTGCAGGGCTCCGGCGCCGGCATGGAACCGCCGGCGGACGCCGTCTTCGAGAACGGATGGTGGCGCTATCGTCCGGCGATCGCGCCGCTGCCGGCGCTGCGGCTCGCCGCCTCGGGGGCGACCGGCGGCGGCTGGCGGCTGTGCGCGGCGGGCACCTGCCGCGAGCTGGGCGCGGCGGCGGGCGAGGCGGTGACGATCCGGCCCTGCGCCGGCGGCTAGAGAGCGCTTGCAGGCGACGGGAAACCGGTTCGCCGACCGGAAACGCGTGAAAACAATGAGTTAGAGCCGATCTGCGATTCCGTGAAACGCAGATCGACTCTAAGCGTCCGCGACAAGCGGAACGGCCCCAACGCCGCGGCGGGGCGCGTCGTCAGGTGGCGGGCTGGCTGCCGGAGCCGCGGCGCGCGCAGGCCGGCCCGGGGCCGCGCATGTAGTGCCGCTCCGGGTGATAGCGCGGCGCCATCAGCCCGCGCAGCGCCGACGCGCGGCCGGCCAACCACTTCCACAATGCCATCGTTTGCGATCCCGACTGGGAGTCCCTTCCCGGCTTTCATCCTGCCACACAAGAGTGAACGGTCGATGAATGCGGCCGGGCGGCGCGGCGGCTTGGTCTCACCGCGAACAATTTCGCCCCGGCGCCGCGCGGCCGGGAACGCGCCACGCCTCACCGCGTTTCGCAGACGAGCCGGGCGGAGCGGCGAGGCTTCCCGCCCCGGAGGGGAACCGCCGTTCGGCTCGCACACCAGACAAGCGTCACGACACACGCGTCACGCCAACACACGCAACAGCAAAGAGGCCACGACCGATGGGTATCTTCAGCAAGGACATCAAGACCATGGACGACCTGTTCGTCCACACCCTGCGCGACATCTACTACGCCGAGCAGCAGATCGTGAAATCGCTGCCCAAGATGATCGACAAGGCGACCAATCCCGAGCTGCGCAAGGGCTTCGAGTCGCATCTCGAGGAATCGAAGGGCCATGTCGAGCGCCTCGAGGAGGTGTTCCGCATGCACGGCGTCGAGGCCAAGGGCACCGACTGCCCGGCGATCGACGGCATCCTCAAGGAAGCCGACGAGGTGGCCGGCGAGGTCGACGACAAGCGCGTGCTCGACGCCGCGCTGGTGGCCGCCGCGCAGGCGGTGGAGCATTACGAGATGACGCGCTACGGCACGCTCGTCACCTGGGCCAAGGAGCTCGGCCGGCACGACTGCGCCGAGGTCCTGAAGAAGACGCTCCAGGAGGAGAAGGCGGCCGACGACAAGCTCAACCGGATCGCCGAGGAGCGCGTCAACCTGGCGGCCGCCGAGTAAGGCGCCGCGGACGCGCCCCGGCGGCCGGCATCGCCCGCCGGGCGCCGTCCGGCTTGCGGAAGGAACGGCCGGGCCCGGTGCCCGGCCGTTTTGCTGCGCGCTGCGGCGGGGCCGGTCCGCCTTCCACCGGAGCGCAGTTCGGCGCGGACCCTGTTGCCTCGCCCCGTCTTCCGAGCGCGGCCGGGGTCGCCCTTCGCCTCGGCGCGCGCTACGCGTTGCCGATCAGCATGCCGGCGGCGAAGACCAGAGCACCGCCGAGCACCACCTGGAAGATCGCCCGGTTCCACGGTGTCTCCATGAAGCGGTTCTGGATGTAGGCGATCGCCCACAGCTCGATGAACACCACCACGACGGCGACCGTGGTCGCCGTCCAGAAGTCGGGGATCAGGTAGGGCAGCGCGTGGCCGAGGCCGCCCACCGTGGTCATGATGCCGGTCGCCAGGCCGCGCTTGATCGGCGAGCCGCGGCCGGAGATCACGCCGTCGTCGGACGCGACCTCCGTGAAGCCCATCGAGATGCCGGCGCCGAGCGAGGCGGCCAGCCCGACGAGGAAGGTCTGCCAGGTGTCGCCGGTGGCGAAGGCGGCGGCGAAGATCGGCGCCAGCGTCGACACCGAGCCGTCCATCAGGCCGGCCAGCCCCGGCTGCACATAGGTGAGGATGAACTGACGGCGGGCGGTGGCGTCCTCCTCGCTGCGCACGTCCTCGCCGAGATGCCTGTCGCTCAGCCGGCGGGCGAGCGATTCGTGACCCTTCTCCGCCGCGGCGAGATCGCCGAGCAGCTTGCGCGTCGCCGCATCGCTCGTCCGCTTGGCCGCCTCGAGATAGAAGCGATGCGCCTGCGCCTCCATCGCCTCGGCCTGGGCGCGCACGGTCTCCAGCCCGAGCGGGCGCACCAGCCAGTCCGGCTTGCGCTCGTAATAGCCGCGCACGTGCTCGCGGCGGATCAGCGGAATGCGCTCGCCGAAGCGGGCGCGGTGCAGCTCGATCAGCGCGGCGCGATGGCGGTCCTCCTCCTCGGCCATCTCGTCGAACACGGCGGCCGAGGCGGGATAGTCGTCGCGCAGCCCCTCGGCATAGGCGCGGTAGATGCGGCCGTCGTCCTCCTCCGAGGAGATGGCGAGCGCGAGAACCTCCTGCTCCGACAGCGAGGCGAAGGAGCGGCGGGAAAAACCGAAAAGGCGGGTGAACATGAGCGCGGCGATCTAGTTTAGAATCATTCCAAACTAGGCCGCGCCCGCGAGAGCGTCAAGCCGGCCCTCGCCGGCCGGCGGCCTCACCCGCATGCGGCGGGAACGCGCGGTGCGGACGCTGCCGGGCCTCCTGCGTGCGGCGCCCGGCAGCGCCGCGGCACGCCTGTGGCAGCCACGCGCGCTGCCGGGCGGATCGGCGGCGGCTACTCGGCCGCCTGCCGCTGCGGGCCGGCCTCGACCGCCTCGACGATGGCGCGCGAGAACGGCTCCAGGTCGCCGGGGTTGCGCGCCGTGATCAGGTTGCCGTCGACCACCGTCTCGCCGTCCTGCCAGTCGGCGCCGGCGTTCTTCAGGTCGGTGACGATCGACTTGTAGGAGGTGAGCCGGCGGCCCTCGGCGACGCCGGCCTCGATCAGCAGCCACGGCGCGTGGCAGATGGCGGCGAGCGGCTTGCCGGTGCCGGCGAAGGCGCGCACGAAGTCGACCGCCTTGGCCTCGACGCGCAGCAGGTCCGGGTTGATCTGGCCGCCGGGCAGCACGAGCGCGTCGTAGTCCTGCGGCGACACCGCGTCGAGCGTGCGGTCGACCGGCACGGCGTTGCCCCAGTCGGTCTTGTCCCAGCCGGTGATCTCGCCGTCCTGCGGTGCGACCACGTGGACGGTGGCGCCGGCCTCCTTCAGCCGGTCGCGCGGCACCTCGAGCTCGGACTGCTCGAAGCCGTTGGTGGCGAGGATCATGATCCTGGCGTCGCTGATGGCGGGCATGGCGGGCCTCCTTGCTTGCCGCTTTTGGTTGAAAGGTCAGCCCGCTCAACGCACGCACCCGGCCCGCGGTTCGATCACGAACGGCAAATGGCTGCGCGGCGCGCAGCGCCGCGGCAAAGGGAGATCGGAGGAAGCGCCGGCTCAGGCGAGCCCGGTCGAGCCGAAACCGCCCGTGCCGCGTCCGGAGGCGCCGGCCGCGGCGCGCTCCTCGAGCCGGGCACGCACCACCGGAGCGACCACGAGCTGGGCGATGCGCATGCCGCGCTCCACGGCGAAATCGTCGTCGCCGAGATTGACCAGCAGCACCTTCACCTCGCCGCGGTAGTCGGCGTCGATGGTGCCCGGCGTGTTGAGACAGGTGACGCCATGCCGGTGGGCGAGCCCCGAGCGCGGCCGCACCTGGCCCTCGAAGCCCTCGGGCAGCTCCAGCACCAGGCCCGTCGGCACCAGCGCGCGGCGGCCGGGCAGGAGGAGCAGCGGCCGGTCGTCGGGCACCGCGGCGCGCAGGTCGAGGCCGGCGGCCCCGGCGCTGGCATAGGCCGGCAGCTCGAGGCCGGCGCCGTGCGGCAGCCGCACGACGCCGACGACGGGTCCAAGCACGGGAAGATCGGAAGCGGTCATGGCGGGTGTCCCATCGCGCCGCCGCGCGCCCGCGTCAAGCCGCCGGGGCGGCGATCAACGGATTTCCGTCGGCAGCACGGTGGTGTCCTTGATCTCCTCCATGACGAAGGAGGCGGCGACGTCCGACAGCGGCACGGCGGCGATCAGCTTCTGGTAGAGCCGGTCGTAGCCCTTCACGTCGGCCACCCGGGCGCGCAGCACGTAGTCGAGATCGCCCGACATGCGGAAGACGCCGGTGATCTCGGGAAACGACAGGACGGCGGCGCGGAAGCGCGCCAGCCAGTCCGGGTCGTGCCGCGAGGTGCGCACCAGGATGAACACCGACTGGCCGAGGCCGAGCTTGCCGGCGTCGACCAGCGCCACCCGGGCGGCGATCACGCCGTCCGCCTCGAGCCGGCGCACGCGGCGCCAGCAGGCATTGCGCGACAGGTTCACCCGCGCGGCAAGCTGATCGACCGACAGGCTGCAGTCGCGCTGCAGCTCGGCGAGCAGGCGGCGGTCGATTGCGTCGATCTCCTCGGCCATTCGTGGGACAATGTCCCAATATCTGGCGGATAACAAGGACGAAATGGGACCCATTCCCGGCGCGCGCGTGCCAGTCTCGGCCATCGCGTCGCGCTTTCGCGAAAAACCCGACGACAGGAGACCGCCGTGACGGCTCGCCTTGCCCGCCTGTTCACCGCACACCCCGGCTCGGTCGGCGAAAGCTATTTCGGCCACATGCGCTTCGCGCTGTGGTTCGGCTCGCGTCTGACCTTGGCCGCCGGCGCGGCGCTGACGCACGCGCTGCTGCCCTTCCTGTTCGAGACGACGGCGAGCCGCATCGTGCGCGAGCTGGCCGAGCGCACGCACAACCGCGGGCGCTGAGGCCGGGGCGAATGGCCGGGGGCGCGCGCCCCGCCGGCGGGATTTCGCGTTCGACACGCGGCGCCGGCCTTGCTAAAAGCCGGCGCGAACACGAGATTTCCGCCCATGGCCGAGACGATTTCCGACGCGGTGGCACGCCGCCGCACCTTCGCGATCATTTCGCACCCCGACGCGGGCAAGACGACGCTGACCGAGAAGCTGCTGCTGTTCGGCGGCGCGATCCAGCTCGCCGGCGAGGTCAAGGCGAAGAAGGACCGCATCCAGACGCGCTCGGACTGGATGAAGATCGAGCGCGAGCGCGGCATCTCCGTCGTCACCTCGGTGATGACGTTCGAGTATGGCGACCACGTCTTCAACCTGCTCGACACGCCGGGCCACGAGGACTTCGCCGACGACACCTACCGCACGCTGACGGCGGTCGATTCGGCGGTCATGGTGATCGACGCCGCCAAGGGCATCGAGCCGCGCACGCTCAAGCTGTTCGAGGTGTGCCGGCTGCGCGACATCCCGATCGTCACCTTCGTCAACAAGCTCGACCGCGAAAGCCGCGATCCGTTCGAGATCCTCGACGAGATCGAGCAGAAGCTGGCCCTCGACACCGCGCCGGTGACCTGGCCGATCGGCCGCGGCCGCTCCTTCGCCGGCACCTACCACCTGGCCGACAACACGATGCGCCGCTCCGATGCCGACGTCGAGCCGATCGCCGTCAACGGGCCGGAGGCCGACGCCGTGTCCGGCGGACTGCCCGAGCATGAGCGCGCGGCCTTCGTGGAGGAGATGCAGCTCGCCCGCGAGGCGTGCCGCCCGTTCGACGTCGAGGCCTTCCGCGAGGGGCACCTGACGCCGGTCTATTTCGGCTCGGCGCTGCGCAATTTCGGCGTGCGCGACCTGATCGAGGCGCTCGGCCGCTTCGCGCCGCGGCCGCGCGCGCAGGAGGCCGACAGCCGCAAGGTGGAGGCCGGCGAGGAGCGCATGACCTCCTTCGTCTTCAAGATCCAGGCCAACATGGACCCCAACCACCGCGACCGCATCGCCTTCGCCCGCGTGTGCTCGGGCCGGCTGGCGCGCGGCATGAAGGCCAAGCTGGTGCGCACCGGCAAGCCGATCAGCCTGACGGCGCCGCAGTTCTTCTTCGCCAAGACGCGCGTCACCGCCGACGAGGCCTTCGCCGGCGACGTGGTGGGCATCCCCAATCACGGCACGCTGCGGATCGGCGACACGCTGACGGAGGGCGAGGAGCTGCGCTTTCGCGGCGTGCCCAACTTCGCGCCGGAGATCCTGCGGCGCGTGCGCCTCGGCGACGCGATGAAGGCCAAGAAGCTCAAGGAAGCGCTGCAGCAGATGGCCGAGGAGGGCGTGGTGCAGCTCTTCTCGCCGGAGGACGGCTCGCCGGCCATCGTCGGCGTGGTCGGCGCGCTGCAGCTCGACGTGCTGCGCGAGCGGCTGAGGGTGGAGTACGGCCTGCCGGTCGACTTCGAGGTGGCGCGGTTCTCCGTCTGCCGCTGGATCTCGGCGCCGGACGAGGCCGAGCTCGAGCGCTTCATGAACGCGCATCGCGGCGACATCGCCCGCGACCTCGACGGCGATCCGGTGTTCCTGGCACCGCACGCCTTCGGCCTCAACTACGAGGCCGAGCGCTGGACGGCGATCCGCTTCGACGCGGTCAAGGACTACCAGCCGCGCGAGAAAGCGGCCTGACCGCCCGCACGCCGCCTTGCCAGCGGCCGTCGGCACGGTAGGCTTGCCGACACGGCGCGCCGCCGACGATGCGGGGAGAACGATGATCCAAAGGTTCTGGCGCATCGGCCGGTCGCTCTGCTCGGTCGGCGTGCTGATCGGCACGCTCTTCTTCGCCGCGTCGCTGACGCCGAGCCTGGTGCCGCGCTCCTTCCTGCTTCAGGGTGTTCTGTCGGGCTGCTCCTTCGCGGCCGGCTATGCGATCGGCGTCTTCCTGCGCTGGCTCTGGTTCTACATGGGGCTGCCGCCGTTCTCGGCGCGGACGGAGCGGCTGACGACTTGGTCGGCGGCGCTGTTCGGCGGCGCCGTCGTCGCCAGCTTCCTGTGGACGGCGTCGGAATGGCAGAACTCGATCCGCGTGCCGATGGGGCTCGACCCGGTCGAGACGGCGCGGCCGCTCGAGGTCGGCCTGATCGCCGCCGCCGTGTTCTTCGCCATCCTGATGGTGGCGCGGCTGTTCACGCTCGTCCACGCGACCTCGTCGCGGCGCATGAAGCGCTTCATCCCGCCGCGCATCGCCAACGTGCTGGCGGTGCTGCTGGCCGGGCTCGTCTTCTGGTCGGTGGTCGACGGCGTGCTATTCCGCTTCGGACTGCGGGCCGCCGACACCTCCTTCCGGCAGCTCGACGCGCTGATGCAGAGCGAGTTCTCGCCGCCCGGCGCGGCCTTCAAGACCGGCAGCGCCGCCTCGCTGATCGGCTGGGACGATCTCGGCCGGATGGGCCGGCGTTTCGTCGCCTCGGGTCCCGGCGCCGCGGACATCGCGGCGGTCTCCGGCCGCGCCGCCAGGGAGCCGATCCGCGTCTATGTCGGGCTCAACTCGGCGCCGACGCACGCCGCGCGCGCGCGGCTCGCGCTCGCCGAGCTGATCCGGGTCGGCGCCTTCGAGCGCAGCGTGCTCGTCCTCGTCACCCCGACGGGCACCGGCTGGATCGACCCGGCCGCCATGGACCCGCTCGAATATCTCCACGACGGCGACGTCGCCTCGGTCGCCGTGCAGTACTCCTATCTGACGAGCTGGCTGGCGCTGCTGATCGAGCCGGGCTACGGCGCCGATGCCACGCGGGCGCTGTTCACGGCCGTCTACCGGCACTGGAGCGACCTGCCGCAGGACGAGCGCCCGCGGCTCTATCTGCACGGGCTCAGCCTCGGCGCGCTCAACTCCGACCTGTCGGTCGACCTGTTCGACATCGTCGGCGAGCCGTTCCAGGGCGCGCTGTGGAGCGGACCGCCGTTCTCCACGCCGACCTGGAACGCCGCCGTGGCCGACCGCCAGCCCGGCTCACCGGCCTGGCTGCCGCGCTTTCGCGACGGCTCGGTGATGCGCTTCACCAACCAGCAGAACCACCTCGACGACGGCTTCGCGCCCTGGGGACCGCTGCGCATCGTGTTCCTGCAATATGCCAGCGATCCCGTGACCTTCTTCGAGCCGACGGCGGTCTACCGCGAACCCGCCTGGATGCGGGGGGCGCGCGCGCCGGACGTGTCGGACGCGCTGCGCTGGACGCCGGTGGTGACGCAGCTGCAACTGGCGCTCGACATGGCCCTCGCGACGACGACGCCGACCGGTTTCGGCCACGTCTACGCGCATGAGGACTACATCGACGCCTGGATCTCGCTGACCGAGCCGCAGGGCTGGGACGGGAACGATATTGCGCGGCTCAAGGCGCATTTCGCAGACCGCCCGCGACCACCGGACGCGGACTGAAAAGTTGATCCTTGCCCCCGGCGGGGCCACCTCTCATATTCCGGTGCAAATCGACAAAGGAGTAGCGCCATGGGACTGCGCATCAACGACACGATTCCGAACCTGACCGTCGAGACCGACCAGGGCACCTTCAAGCTGCATGACTGGATCGGCGACAGCTGGGCGATCCTGTTCTCGCATCCGAAGGACTTCACGCCGGTTTGCACCACCGAGTTCGGCGCCGTCGCCCAGCTCTCCGACGAGTGGGCCAAGCGCGGCACCAAGGTGATCGGCATCTCGGTCGACAATGTCGAGGACCACAAGAAGTGGAAGGGCGACATCGAGAAGGTCGGCGGCAGCAAGGCCGGCTTCCCGATCATCGCCGACGACAAGCTCGAGGTCTCCAAGGCGTTCGACATGCTGCCGGCCGAGGCCTACCTGCCCGACGGCCGCACGCCGAACGACAGCGCCACGGTGCGCTCGGTCTTCATCATCGGACCCGACAAGCAGCTCAAGCTGTCGATGACCTATCCGATGAATGTCGGCCGCAACTTCGCCGAGGTGCTGCGCGCGCTCGACGCCCTGCAGGCGGCGGCCAAGCACACCATCGCCACGCCGGCCAACTGGAACGTCGGCGAGGACGTCATCATTCCGACCTCGTTCTCCGACGACGCGGCGAAGGAGAAGTTCGGCACGTTCGAGACCGTGCTGCCCTATCTGCGCAAGACCAAGCAGCCGTCCGCCTGAACCGGCGCCGCGGGCGCGTTCGCGAGCCGAGCGGACGCCGCTCCGCCGCGCGCGAAACGCGCTGAAACGACCGCCCGGAGCCGATCTGCGCTTCCGTGAGAAGCCGAACGGCGCCGGCAAAATGACGAAAGGCCGGTCCACGCACCGGCCTTTTCTCGATCCCATCATTAAACCGAACGGTTGATAATTGCTCCGCCCGGATGTAATTCAACCTCATGGTTGAAAAAGAACGCGACGCGCTCGACATCGTCTTTCACGCCCTTTCGGATCGCACGCGGCGCGGCATGCTCGCGCGGCTCTGCGACGGCGCGCTCAGCATCGGCGACCTCGCCGCCCCCTATGCGATGAGCTTCGCCGGCGCGGCCAAGCACGTGAAGGTGCTGGAACGCGCCGGCCTGGTGCGGCGCGAGGTGCGCGGGCGCACGCATCTGTGCCGGCTCGAGGCCGCACGGCTGGCCGAGGCGCAGGCCTGGCTCGAGCACTACGAGCGCTTCTGGAGCCGCCGGCTCGACCGTCTCGAAACGCTTCTCGCGGCCGAGGACGCGCCGGCTGCAGCGCAACGGGACACGCCGGCGCGCTCCGCCCCTTCACGCAACCGGGAAAGGACCGACGATGTCCGATGACAGCTACGGCGTGGCCACCGCCTCCGACACGGTGCGCCTGGAGCGTCGCCTGCCGGGGCCGGCCGAGCGGATCTGGGCCTATCTCACGCAGCCCGACAAGCGCCGGCAATGGCTCGCCGACGGCACGATGGACCTCCGCCCCGGCGGCACGGCCCGTCTCGTCTTCCGCCACGCCAACTTCACCGACGAGGATCCGCCGGCGCGCTATCGCGCGATGAACGAGACCGGCGTCGCCTGCGAAGGCCGCATTCTGGAATGCGATCCGCCGCGCGTCCTCGCCATGACCTGGCCGGGCGACGGCGAGAGCAGCGTGGTGCGCTTCGAGCTCTTTCCCGACGGCGACCGGACCCTGCTTGTGATCACCCACAGCCGCCTCGCCGATGGCGATGCGATGGCCAACGTCTCGAGCGGCTGGCACGCCCATCTCGCCGTGCTTGCGGCCGTCCTGGCCGGCGCCCCGACGCCGCCCTTCTGGTCGCGCATCACGGCGCTGGAGGCGGACTACAGAGAACGCTTCTCGCGCCAGTAGAACGCCAGGCCGGCCGCTCGCGCCGCTCCACCGCCCGCGGAATCGCCGGTCGGCCCGATGTCGCCGTGTCACCGCGTTCGGACGGCGGAGCGGGGTCCGCGCCGCCTGCAGACGCTCTCGCGCGGCCGTCCGGCCGCTTCACGCCGATGGAGGAAACCATGTTGCGAATCGCGCTGACCAGCGTGCCGGTCGACGACCAGGAGAAGGCCGAGCGAGTCTATACCGGGATTCTGGGCTTCGAGAAGAAGCAGGATTTTCCGGTCGGCGCGGCGCGCTGGCTGACGGTGACGACGCCCGGGCAGAGCGGCGGCACGGAGCTGCTGCTGGAGCCGGTGGGCCACGACTTCGCGCGCAGCTACCAGAAGGCGCTGTTCGAGGCGGGGATTCCCGCCGCCGCCTTCGCCACCGACGACATCCGCGCCGAGTATGAACGGCTGCGCGCCGAAGGCGTGACATTCCGCGGCGCGCCGACGGAGATCGCAGGGTCACCCGCCACCGCCCTGTTCGAGGACGGATGCGGCAACCTCATCCAGATCTTCGAGGCGCGCTGAGAGGGCATCGCGGCGGTCAGCGGCGCAGGATAACCACCTCGTCGCCCTCGTAGCGGCTCAGGGCGAAATCGCGGAAGCCGAGGTCGCGGGCAAGCCGGATCGAGGCCGCGTGGCGGGCGTCGATCAGACAGGCGAAAGGTCGGCCGGGAAACCGCGCCTCGGCCCAGCCGAGCACGGCGCGTGCGGCCTCGCGCGCCAGGCCGCGCCCCTGAACCTCCGGCAGCACGCCCCAGCCGGCCTCCAGCATGCCCGTCATCGGCGGGTCGATCCGGCGCTGCATCTCCTGCACGCCGGCCTCGCCGATCAGCCGGCCGCCGGCGCGCTCGGTGACCACCCAGAAGCCGAAGCCGAGCAGCGCCCACGAGCCGCGATGGCGCAGCAGGCGCGTCCAGGCCTCCTCGCGGGTGAAGGCCCGGCCGCCGACATAGCGCGCCATCTCGGGGTCGGCCCACATGGCGGCATAGGCGTCGAGATCGTCGGCCCGGTGGGCGCGCAGCACCAGCCGCTCGGTCTCCAGCACCGGCGCCGCGCAGCGGCCGGCCGCCGGCTGCCTCACGCGAGCCGCTCGGCGACGAGCCGGGCGAGGCGCTCGGCCACCGCCTGCTTGTCCATCTCCGGCCAATCCTCGACGCCGTCGGCCGAAACGAGCCGGACCCGGTTGCGCGCGCCGCCCATCACGCCGCCGGGGCCGATGCCGCTGTCGTGCGAGACGTCGTTGGCGACGATCAGGTCGGCGCCCTTGCGGGCGAGCTTGGCGGCGGCGTTCTCCAGCAGGTTCTGCGTCTCCGCCGCGAAGCCGACGACGAGCCGTGGACGCTGCGCGTGGTGGCCGACGGTGGCCAGGATGTCCGGGTTCTCCACCATGGCGAGCGCCGGCGGCGCGCCGTCCGGCGTCTTCTTCATCTTCTCGGCCGCGTGCGTCTCCGGGCGCCAGTCGGCGACGGCGGCGACGAAGATGCCGGCATCGGCCGGCAGTGCGGCCTCGACCGCGTCGCGCATCTGGCGCGCGCTCTCGACATGCACGACGGTGACGCCCGGCGGGTCGGCGAGCGCCACGGGGCCCGACACCAGAACCACCTCGGCGCCGAGACCGGCGAGGGCGGCGGCGATGGCATGGCCCTGGCGGCCGGACGACCGGTTGGCGACGTAGCGCACCGGATCGATCGGCTCGTGCGTCGGGCCGGAGGTGACGATCGCGCGGCGGCCGGCGAGCGGCCGGTCGGCCGCACCGAGACACCGCTCGACAGCGGCGGCGATCTCCAGCGGCTCGGCCATGCGGCCCTCGCCCGCCTCGCCCGCCTCGGCCATCTCGCCGCGGCCGGGGCCGACGAAGGCGACGCCGTCGGCGGCGAGCCGCTCCCGGTTGCGGCGCGTCGCCGGATGCGCCCACATGCGCGGGTTCATCGCCGGCGCCATCAGGACCGGCGTCTCGGTGGCGAGCAGGATGGCGGAGGCCAGGTCGTTGGCCAGCCCGTTGGCGAGCTTGGCCATCAGGTCGGCCGTCGCCGGCGCCACCACCACCAAGTCGGCCTCGCGGGCCAGACGGATATGGCCGACGTCGTGCTCGGCCTGGCGGTCGAACAGCTCGGTGAACACCTGATCGGCGCTCAGCGCGCCGGCGGCCAGCGGCGTCACGAACTGCTGCGCGGCCGCCGTCATCACGCAGCGCACCGCCGCGCCACGCTCCTTCAGCCGGCGGATCAGGTCGAGCGCCTTGTAGGCGGCGATGCCACCGCCGATGACGAGCAGGATGCGCTTTTCGCTGAGGCTCATTGTCGCCGCTCCGCTGGCCGTGCCGGCAGGCGCTGCGCCGGCCGGCGACGGCCGGTATGGCGGAAATCGCCCGGCTTGAAAAGCGGCGCCGCTTCGCGGGCCGCGCTCCGGCCCGGCGCCGCCGCCCCGTCCCCTAAGCAAATCTTGAGGTTTTCGCCCTACACCGGACCGACCGGTGAAGGACGCGTGAGGATGGCACAGGCCGACGGCAGGCAGACGCGCTTCGTCCCGACGCTCGGCGCCGCGCTGCGCCGCGACGGCGGGCTCTATCTGGCGATCGCGCTCTACACGCTCGCCGGCCTCGCCTTCGTGATCGCGGCCGGCGCCTGGGACCGGCTCGCCTATTCGCGCTACGTCGTGCAGTGGACCGTGCTGTTCGCGCTGTTCATGCCGGCGGTGGCGCTGGTCTTCGATGCGGTGATGCTGGTGCACCGCTTCGACCGGCGCCGCCGGCTCGCCGCCCGGCGCATCTTTTCGGCCCGCCGCTTCGCGCACATGGCCGGCGGCATCGCGCTGTTGACCGGGCTGATGGTCTTCCAGGGCACCTTCACCTCGGTCAAGAACGCGCTGCCGGTGTGGCACGGCGGCTTTCCGTACGACCGGCTGCATGCCGACATCGACCGATGGCTGCACTTCGGCGTCGACCCGTGGCGGCCGCTGATGGCGCTGGCCGGCCGCGACTGGCTGCGCGAGGCGGTGCAGTGGAACTACAATGTCGGCTGGCTGGTGCTGACCTTCGCGACGCTGTTCTTCGTCGCCACCTCGCCCAGGGCGGCGGCGCTGCGCGGCCGCTACGTGCTGTGCTTCATGCTGGTCTGGGTGGTCGTCGGCAATCTCCTCGCCGGGCTCTTCCTGTCGGCCGGACCGGCCTTCTACGGCCTGGTGACCGGCGATGCGGCGCGCTTCGGCGAGCAGCTCGCCTTCCTGGCGCGCAGCGACAGCGCGGCCAACGCGGCGGTGGTGCTGCAGGACTATCTGTGGCGGCTGCACGAGTCGGGCCGCGCCGGCTTCGGCTCCGGCATCTCGGCCTTCCCCAGCGTGCATGTGGCGCTGACCGCGCTCAACACCTTCTTCGCCTTCGAGGTGTCGCGCCGGCTCGGCCTTTTCATGTGCGCCTATCTGGCGGTGATCGCGGCGAGCTCGGTCTATCTCGCCTGGCACTACGCGATCGATGCCTACGTCGCAGTGCCGCTTGTCGCGGCGATCTATCTGGCCGTGCGCCGCGCCGCCGCGCCGGCCGGCCGGCGCACCGCGCCGGGGGCGCTGCCGGCGCCGGCGCCGCGCGCCACCTGACGGTATCTCACAGCTTCCTGAGGGCGACCTCCTCGACCAGATGGTCCTCGCCCTTGCGCAGGATCAGGTCGGCGCGCGGGCGGGTCGGCAGGATGTTTTCCTTCAGGTTCTTCAGGTTGATGTTCTTCCAGAGGCCCTCGGCGATGGCGTGCGCGGCATCGGCCGAGAGCTGCGAGTAGCGGTGGAAGAAGGAATCCGGATTGCGGAAAGCGGTCTCGCGCAGCCGCATGAAGCGGTCGACATACCAGCGGTGGATGAGCGCCTCGTCGGCGTCGATGTAGATCGAGAAGTCGAAGAAGTCCGACACGAAGGGCACCACCTTGCCGTCGCTCGGCAGGTCGCGCGTCTGCAGGACGTTGATGCCCTCGAAGATCAGGATGTCCGGCTGGTCGATGGTGACGAAGGCGCCGGGCAGCACGTCGTAGGTCATGTGCGAGTAGAGCGGCGCGCGCACATTGCGCACGCCCGCCTTGATGGCCGACAGGAAGCGCAGGATGGCGCCGACGTCGTAGCTGTCGGGAAAGCCCTTGCGCTCCATCAGATTGTCGCGGCGCAGGATGGCGTTCGGCAGCAGGAAGCCGTCGGTGGTGACCAGATCGACCTTGGGACTCGACGTCCAGCGGGCGAGCAGCTCCTTGAGCACGCGCGCCGTCGTCGACTTGCCGACCGCCACCGAGCCGGCGATGCCGATGATGAAGGGCGTCTTGACCGCGTTGTCGGAGTTGAAGAACACCTTGCGCTGCTCGAACAGGAGCTGGCTCGCCTCGACATGCGCCGACAGGAGCCGCGACAGCGACAGGTAGACGCGGCGCACCTCCTCGAGATCGACCGGGTCGTTGAGCGAGCGCAGCCGGCGCACCTCGTCCTCGGTCAGCGTCAGCGGCATGTCGGCGCGGAACTGCGCCCAGCGCTCGGCCGAGAAGACGCGATAGGGCGAATAGGCCTCGGCGGGGGCGGCCTGGTCCATCGCGCGTGCAACCTCCGGTTCTGCTGCCACCTGTCAGTCCCGCGGTCTGGCCGCCTTCTCGGCGATGCCGGAGCGGGCCGTGCGCCGCTCGAGCTCGTCGAGCACGGCCTCGAGCGGAACGTCGGCCAGCGCCAGCACCACGAGCCAATGATAGAGAAGATCGGCGCTTTCCGAAACGAGCGCGTCGCGGTCGCCGCCGACCGCTGCGATCACCGTCTCGACGGCCTCCTCGCCGAGCTTCTTGGCGGCCTTGTCCATGCCGGCGGCATAGAGCCGGGCCGTCCACGAGTCCGCAGCGCCGGAGCGGGCGCGCTCGGCGACGATGCGCTCGAGGGCGGCGAGATCGAAGCCGCTCATCGGCCCGCCTCCGCCACGGCCGGCGCATCGAGGCGCACCGGCAGGCCGGCGGCCGCCATGTGCGCCTTCGCCTCGGCGATGCTGTGGGTGCCGAAATGGAAGATCGAGGCGGCCAGCACCGCCGTCGCGTGGCCGTCGCGGATGCCTTCCACCAGGTGATCGAGCGTGCCGACGCCGCCCGAGGCGATGACCGGCACGCGCACCGCATCGGCCACCGCGCGCGTCAGCGCGATGTCGTAGCCGGACTTGGTGCCGTCGCGGTCCATCGAGGTGAGCAGGATCTCGCCGGCACCCAGGTCAACGACGCGGCGGGCGTAGTCGACCGCGTCGAGCCCGGTGGCGCGGCGCCCGCCATGGGTGAAGACCTCCCAGCGCGGCGCCCCGCCGGCCTCCGACACGCGCTTGGCATCGACGGCGACGACGATGCACTGGTCGCCGAACTTGTCGGCCGCACGGGCGACGAACTGCGGCTCGGCGACGGCGGCGGTGTTGATCGACACCTTGTCGGCACCGGCCAGCAGCAGCTTGCGGATGTCGGCCACCGTGCGCACGCCGCCGCCCACCGTCAGCGGCATGAAGCATTGCTCGGCGGTGCGCGCCACCACGTCGAAGATCGTCTCGCGCTCCTCGTGGCTCGCCGTGATGTCGAGGAAGCACAGCTCGTCGGCGCCTGCCGCGTCGTAGGCCTTGGCCGCCTCGACCGGATCGCCGGCATCGACCAGGTCGACGAAATTGACGCCCTTGACGACGCGGCCGTCCTTGACGTCGAGGCAGGGAATGACGCGGGCCTTCAGGGTCATCGGGCGGTGTCCTCGCATGGCGTGGCAACGGGCCGGCCAGTGCCTTCGACGGCCGCGTGCCACGCAGGGCTGCCTGCCGAAACGGGCACGATCGTGCTGCCGGCTCGGCGATTCACTCGGCTTTGCATGGGGATGAGCGGTCCAATAGACTTGCGCAATGGACTCATGTTCCAGCGACAGCGAATTCATTTTCTATGCCGACGAAAGCGGCGATCATTCGCTGACTTCCGTCGATCCGGACTATCCGGTCTTTTCCTTGTCGCTTTGTGCGTTCAGAAAGAAGATCTACTGCTCCCGAATCGTCCCACGTTTCCAGAGACTGAAATTCTGCTATTTCGGGCATGATGCGGTTGTTCTTCATGAACATGACATTCGAAAGCAGTCGAAGGATTTCCGTATCCTGACGGATGTGAGACGCCGGAAAGCTTTCCTCGACGATCTGGCCACTTGCCTTCAGGCGAGTCCGTTCACCATCTTCAGCACCGTGATCCTGAAGCCGGACCTGAAGCTCGACCTCTTCCCCGTGAATCCCTACGCCATCTCGCTGCGGATATGTCTGCAACAGGCGTTCCGCTTCTTAAAGCGCAGGCGGCAGAGCGGCAAGCGCACGCACTTCCTTTTCGAGAAGCGGGGCAGACGGGAAGACTTCGAACTGGAGTTGGAATTTCGTCGCGTCGTCGACGGCCAGAACGATCTGGCGGTACCGTTCACCGGTTTCGACATCCGCTTCGTGGACAAGAAAAACAACTCGACGGGGATGCAGATCGCCGATCTGACCGCACGTCCGCTCGGGCTCAGCGCCTTTCGACGCAACCAACCCAACCGCGCCCTCGCCCTCATCGCGCCGAAACTGTATCGCGACCCACGAGCCTCGAAGCCGGCGCCGGGCATCTTCGTGCCATAGAAAAGCGAAAGGCCTCGGAATACTCCAAGGCCCGACGCCGACCGGGAAACCCCAATCCATTTCACCTAATCTAGGACGAAGAGGGCCTGCTGTCAAGATAAGCTATTTCTTTCAAGGAGATAGCCTGAGGCAGCAAGGTATTTATCCGGTTGGCCTTTCGCGCAG
Organism: Aquibium sp. A9E412; assembly: GCF_030398335.1. GTDB lineage: Bacteria > Pseudomonadota > Alphaproteobacteria > Rhizobiales > Rhizobiaceae > A9E412. The sequence continues at coordinate 7,164 of NZ_JAOAOP010000019.1, read as the reverse complement.
GATGCGCAGCGCCTCGGCGACGTCGATGCGGCCGTCATAGAGCGCGCGGCCGGAGATCGCGCCTTCCAGGCGCGCGGCGTCGGGCATCGTCATGCGCACGACGTCGGCCAGCGAGGCGAGGCCGCCGGAGGCGATCACCGGCACCGACACCGCGTCGGCGAGCGCGATCGTCGCTTCCCAGTTGATGCCGGTCAGCACGCCGTCGCGGTCGATGTCGGTGTAGACGATCGCCGCCACGCCGGCGCCCTCGAAGCGCCGGGCGAGCTCCAGCGCCGTCAGCTCCGATGCCTCGGCCCAGCCCTCGACGGCCACCTTGCCGCCGCGCGCGTCGATGCCCACCGCGATGCGGCCGGGAAAGGCCTTGCAGGCGGCGCGCACCAGGTCGGGGTCGCGCACGGCGACGGTGCCGAGGATGACGCGCGCCAGGCCCTTGCCGAGCCAGCGCTCGATGTCGGCCATGGTGCGGATGCCGCCGCCGAGCTGCACCGGGTTGCTCGTCGCGCCGAGGATGGCCTCGACCGCCTCGGCATTGACGCTGCGGCCGGCGAAGGCGCCGTTCAGGTCGACGACGTGCAGCCAGGAGAAACCGGCCTCCTCGAAGGCGCGCGCCTGGGCCGCCGGATCGGTGCCGTAGACGGTGGCGCGCTCCATGTCGCCGAGCTCGAGGCGCACGCAGGCGCCGTCCTTCAGGTCGATGGCGGGAAACAGGATCATGCGGTCAGACACCCTCGACGATGGCAAAGCGGACCCGCGCGGCCGGCGCCCGGATCCGCGCCGCCGCCTGATACTCCGGCGAGCGGTAGCAGGCGAGCGCGGTTTCGTAGGATTCGAACTCGATGACGACATGGCGGTCGCCGCTCGGGCCCTCCGGGTCGTCGTGCCGGCCGCCGCGCACCAGGAAGCGGGCGCCGTACTTCTCGAACGCCGCCGCGTTGGCCTCGACGTAGCGGCGATAGGTCTCCGCGTCGTCGATGTCGACCATCGCCATCCAGTAGCCCTTTTTCGTCATTGTCATGTCTCCGCTTACGTTCGATGCCGCCGGGCGCCGAGGCCAGGCGGCGCGGTCATGCGGCACACGCCCTGAGGCAGGCCGGGCTGCCGTCGGCGATCGGCCGCATGCCTCTCTAGGGTGCCCAGCGCAGGAAGTTGCCGATCAGCGCCAGGCCGAGCGTCTGGCTCTTCTCGGGGTGGAACTGGGTGCCGGCCACGTTGTCGCGCGCCACCACCGCCGTCAGCGGACCGCCATAGTCGGTGACCGCGACCACGTCGCCGGGCTCGCGCGCATCGAGCCAGTAGGAATGGACGAAATAGGCGTGCAGGCCGTCCGGCCCGGTGGCGATGCCGTCGAACAGCGGATGCGGCCGGCGCGGGTCGAGCGTGTTCCAGCCGATCTGCGGGATCTTCAGGCTGGCGTCGGCCGGCTCGATCAGCCGCACGTCGCCGGCGATCCAGCCGAGACCGGGGGTGACCGTCTTTTCCAGACCGCGCGTCGCCAGGAGCTGCATGCCGACGCAGATGCCGAGGAAAGGCCGGCCGCGGCCGCGCACCGCCTCGTCGAGCGCCTCGACCATGCCGGGCACGGCGTCGAGACCGGCGCGGCAGTCGGCGAACGCCCCGACGCCCGGCAGCACCACCCGGTCGGCGGTGCGCACGCGCTCGGCCTCGGCCGTCAGCTCGATCTCGGCGGCGAGCCCGGCCTCGCGCGCGGCGCGCTCGAAAGCCTTGAGCGCCGAGCGCAGGTTGCCCGAGCCGTAGTCGATGATGGCGACGCGCATGTCAGCGCTTCCAGGGGTAGTCGAGCAGGCCGAAGGCGGGGCCGGTGCGCGGCGGCCGGCCGGGCACGCCGGCCGGCGGATTGGCGACGGCCGGCCGCGCCGGCGCGGGCGATGCGGCGCGCGCCTCCTGCGCGGCGACCGCTTCCGCCACGTAGCGCGCCTCCGCCTCGTCGCGCGAGCCGGCCTCGACGACACCCCAGCTCCGCCAGCCGCGGCGCCGCAGGGCGGCGATGCGCAGCGTCTGCGCCTCGAGCCCGAACAGCGCCGAGACGGCGAGCGAGATCACCGGCAGCGCGGCCGACACGGCGTCGACGCGCGACAGCAGGCCGAGACCGACGGCGACCACCAGCGTGGCCAGCGCCTCGATCCACATGCGATGCCACAGGAACCACAGCAACGGCGCCAGGAAGGCGAAGACGGCGAAGCCGTCGCGCACCGCTTGGGCGCGCTCCTCTGGTGCGGCGGCCGCCCCGTCGGGCGGGACCATGACGACGTAGCTGGCCATGGATCTCTTCGTCCTGTCGATCGTTGCGCAGCGGCCGTCCCGCCCGTGCGGCGGCCGGCCTCTGCCTGTGTGGTGCACCCGCGACCGGCCGCGGCAACGACCGCCCGCGATCACGCTCCGGAGCCGATCTGCCCTTCAGGGAAACGCAGACCGGCTCCGAGTTGTCGTTTCAATGCGTTCGCCAACGGCGAACCGGTTTCCACTTCGCCTGCAAACGCTCTCGAGCACAATGCGTTCTGACGGAATCGGAACGTGTGCGCTGTCTGTTTGTGGTCGCATCGCTATCTGCGAAAAACCCGGCCCCGCTCTCTCGCATGATGTCCTAGCCGCCGAGCGTGCCCTTGGTCGAGGGGATCGCGCCGGGCTGGCGGTCGTCCGGCGCGATGGCCGCGCGCAGCACGCGCGCCACCGCCTTGAAGCAGGTCTCGGCGATGTGGTGCGCGTTGGCGCCGTAGAGATTGCTCACATGCAGCGTGAGGCCGGCGTTCTGGGCCAGTGCCTGGAAGAACTCGCGCACCAGCTCCGTGTCGAAGCTGCCGATCTTGGCGGCCGGGAACGCGACGTTCCACACCAGGAAGGGACGGCCCGACACGTCGATCGCCGCGCGCGTCAGCGCCTCGTCCATCGCCAGGTCGAGCGAGGCGTAGCGCACGATGCCGCGCCGCTCGCCGAGCGCGCGGGCGATCGCCTGGCCGAGCGCGATGCCGCAATCCTCCACCGTGTGGTGGTCGTCGATGTGCAGGTCGCCCTCCGCCTTCAAGGTCACGTCGATCAGCGCATGGCGCGAGAGCTGCTCGAGCATGTGGTCGAAGAAGCCGACGCCGGTGGCGATGTCGAAGCGGCCGGTGCCGTCGAGATCGACGGTCACCGCGATCGCGGTCTCGTTGGTGCCGCGCGTGATGCTGGCCGTGCGCGCCGTGCTGCCGGATGCCATGAAGCGTGCGCTCCGTTGCGAGGAGGTGTGCCTTCTAGCAGCGGCCGCCCGCCATGGCCAGAGCCATCGCCGGGCGCGCGGCGGCCGCGCCGGCGCGGTTTGCAATCACGGCCATGCCACATACATAAGGCCCTCGACCGGCGCGGCAGCCGGCCGGTCGGCGCGACGGAGTATCCCATGGACAGTCAGACCTCGATGCATGCCACCACGATCGTCACCGTGCGCAAGGGCGGCAAGGCGGTGATCGCCGGCGACGGCCAGGTGAGCATGGGCCAGACCATCATGAAGGGCAACGCGCGCAAGGTGCGCCGCATCGGCAAGGGCAACGTGATCGCCGGCTTCGCCGGCGCCACCGCCGACGCCTTCACCCTGCTCGAGCGGCTCGACGGCAAGCTCGAGCAGTATCCCGACCAGCTGATGCGCGCCTGCGTGGAGCTCGCCAAGGACTGGCGCACCGACCGCTACCTGCGCCGGCTGGAGGCGATGATGCTGGTCGCCGACAAGTCGATCACCCTGGCGCTGACCGGCAACGGCGACGTGCTGGAGCCGGAGGAAGGCGTGATGGCCATCGGCTCGGGCGGCAACTACGCCCTGGCCGCCGCGCGGGCGCTGCTCGACAGCGATCTCGACGCCGAGGCGATCGCCCGCAAGGCGATGCAGATCGCCGCCAGCATCTGCATCTACACCAACGATTCGATCGTGGTGGAAACCCTCGATGCCGCGTAGGCCCGGCCTGCGCCGGCGGCCCGGCCGCGGCGCGCCGCCCGACATCATGCACCACGACACGAACCACGAGACGCAGCCATGACCACGTTTTCCCCGCGCGAGATCGTCTCCGAGCTCGACCGCTACATCATCGGCCAGAAGGACGCCAAGCGGGCGGTGGCGATCGCGCTGCGCAACCGCTGGCGGCGCCAGCAGCTCGAGGCCGGGCTGCGCGAGGAGGTGATGCCCAAGAACATCCTGATGATCGGCCCGACCGGCGTCGGCAAGACGGAGATCTCGCGCCGCCTGGCGCGGCTGGCCGGCGCGCCGTTCATCAAGGTCGAGGCGACCAAGTTCACCGAGGTCGGCTATGTCGGCCGCGACGTCGAGCAGATCATCCGCGACCTGGTCGAGGTGTCGATCGGCCTGACGCGCGAGAAGATGCGCGAGGGCGTGCGCGCCAGGGCCCATCTCAACGCCGAGGAGCGGGTGGTCGACGCGCTGGTCGGCAAGCAGGCCAGCCCGGCGACGCGCGACAGCTTCCGCAAGAAGCTGCGCAACGGCGAGCTCGACGACAAGGAGATCGAGGTCGAGGTGTCGGACAGCAATCCCGGCATGCCGGGGCTCGACATTCCCGGCATGCCCGGCGCCAACATTGGCGTGCTCAACATCAACGAGCTGTTGTCGAAGGCGATGGGCGGCGGCCAGAAGAAAACCGTCAAGACCACGGTCAAGGAGTCCTACAAGCACCTGATCGACGACGAGTCCGACAAGCTGCTCGACCAGGACCAGGTGATCCAGCGGGCGCTGGCGACGGCGCAGAACGACGGCATCGTCTTCCTCGACGAGATCGACAAGATCGCCACCCGCGAGGGCGGGCTCGGCGCCGGCGTCTCGCGCGAGGGCGTGCAGCGCGACCTGCTGCCGCTGGTCGAGGGCACGACGGTGGCGACCAAGTACGGCCCGGTGAAGACCGACCACGTGCTGTTCATCGCCTCGGGCGCCTTCCACGTCTCCAAGCCGTCCGACCTGCTGCCCGAGCTGCAGGGCCGGCTGCCGATCCGCGTCGAGCTCAGGGCGCTGGAGAAGAAGGACTTCCGTCGCATCCTGACGGAGACCGAGGCGAGCCTCATCAAGCAGTATGTGGCGCTGATGGCGACCGAAGGGGTGAGCCTGGAGTTCACCGACGACGCCATCGACCGGCTGGCCGGCATCGCCGTCGACCTCAACGCGAGCGTCGAGAACATCGGCGCGCGGCGGCTGCAGACGGTGATGGAGCGGGTGCTCGACGAGATCTCCTTCGAGGCCCCCGACCGCCCCGACACGACCGTGGTGATCGACGCCGACTATGTCGACGCCAATGTCGGCGACCTGGCCAAGAACACCGACCTGTCGCGCTTCATCCTGTAGCGCGGGCTCGCCGCCGGCTGTGGCCGAAAGGGCACGGCCGGCCGCCGGCATGCGCCGGCGCCTCGACTCGGCGGCGCGCAGCGCCTAGTTTGCTGCGCCCGACGCGCTTGCGAACCGACCTGCCGATGCCGATCCGACCGCTCCTCATCGCCCTGTGCCTTGCATGGCTGGCCGCCGCGCCGGCCGTGGCGGCGACCCCTGTGCCGCCGGGCAACCGCAATGCGGAGCAGCCGCCGGTGCCCGGTGCCTCGGCACGGCGCACGCAGGCGCTGAAGACGACCTACGAGGCGAAATACCGCAAGATCCACGACCTTTTGAAAAACGACCCGGCGCTGATCGGCAAGATCCGCGCGGTGGCGGCCGACTACGACATCGCGCCGATCCACATCGTCGGCGCGCTGGTCGGCGAGCACAGCTACAACGTCGACGCCTACGACCGGCTGCAGACCTACTACGTCAAGGCGGTGTCCTACCTGAACAGCCGCTTCGCCTTCGCCCATGGCGGCGAGGACATCGACGACTTCATCGCGCGGCCGCAGTTCGCCGGCTGCGACATGGACGACAGCTACGCGCTGTGGAGCTGTCGCGAGGCGGTGTGGGAGACGAGCTTCCGCGGCAGGACCGTCGAGGGAAGCGCGTTTCCCGACGACCGCTTCTCGGCCGTCTTCTTCCAGCCCTTCTATGCCGGCCAGACCTTCGGCATCGGCCAGCTCAACCCGCTGACCGCGCTGCAGATGACCGACCGCGTGGCGGAGACCTCGAAGCTGCCGAAGCTCGACCACCGGCAGCCGCAGGACGTCTACCGCACGATCATGGACCCCGACATGACGCTCGCCTATGTCGCGGCGACGCTGAAGGCCGCGATCGAGGCCTATGAGGAGATCGCCGGCTACGACATCTCCGGCAATCCGGGCATCACCGCCACGCTCTACAATCTCGGCAATCCGGAGGCGCGCGCCCGCACGCTGGCCGCCGAGAACGCCGAGCGCCGGCGGACCGGCCGCCGGCCGCGGCTGCCGCAGGAGAACTATTACGGCTGGCTGGTCAACGACAAGCTCGAGGAGCTGGAGGCGCTGCTCGCCCCGTCATGAACGGCGCCGGGCCCGCCGGCGGCTGCCGCGCAGCGCCGTCTCGAGCTGCTCGGTCAGCCGCTCCAGCGCCGTCTCGTCGAGCTCGCCGACGGTCTCGGCCAGCCGGTTGGCGAGCGCGGTGGCGCGCGGCGACAGACCGGCGGTGTCGACGGCGACGCGGGGATGCGAAACGCGCGCCAGCCGCTCCAGCTCCTCCGCCTCGTCCCAGATGACGTTGAAGAAGCCGATCACCTTCTGCACCATCGCCCAGTTCGGCGGGCTGCGCCGGCCGTGCTCGAGGGCCGACAGGTAGCCGGCGCTGACGCCGAGCGCCTCGGCCATCGCCTGCTGCGAGATGCCGCGCTCGCGCCGCAACTGGCGCACACGCTCGCCGAACGGGGTCACGGCCGCTCGCTCCCGGTCCGGCGCAGCCGGACGTAGAGCGCGCCGCCGCCGCCATGCCGGCGGCCGGCCTCCGACACGCCGGAGACGAGCGGCCGGAAGGGCGTCGTGGCGAGCCACTGCGGCACGGCCCGGCGGAGCACGCCGCTGTCGCCGGGCGCCGAGCCCTTGCCGGTGATGACCAGCACGTGGCGCAGCCCGCCGGCATGGGCGCGGCGCAGGAACGACAGGAGCAGCCCGTGCGCCTCGGCCTGCGTCATGCCGTGCAGGTCGACGCGCGCCTCGAGCGGCACGCGGCCGCGGGCCAGCTTCGCCCGCGTCGGCCGGTCGACCGAACCCGCCGACGCCTGCCCCGGCCCCACC
>NZ_JAOAOP010000018.1 GCF_030398335.1 Aquibium sp. A9E412 | reverse complement strand
CGGCCGGGCCGCGGCGGCGGCGGCCACCAGCATCTCCTGCAGCGCGTCGAAATCGACCGGACCGGGCGCGCCGTCGGCTTGCGCATCCGGCTCGTTGTCGCTGGCCGGCGGCCCGTCCGGCGCCTCGGGCGGCGGCGCGTCGGACGGTCCGGCCTCCGCCGTGTCCGGCGGATCGGCCGCCGCGTCGGCCTGCGGCGCCACGGGCGCCAGGCCGCAGACGAGCCGCAGCGCCGTTGCCGCATGCTCCGGCGACACGGCCGCCGCGCCGTCGAGGCCGGCGAGGATGCGGGCGGTGCGGGCGAGCCAGAGCGGCGTGCGCAGCGACGGCCGCCCGGCCGCCAGCGCGGCGGTCGCAAGGGCGGCGAGCAGGCGGTCGTCGAGGTCCGCCGGCTCCGGCGCCGCCGCGGCGACGCCTGCGTCGGGTGCGTCCGGCGCGGCGTGCGTGTCGTGCCAGGCGATGCCGTCGAGCGGCAGGCTGAGCGCCAGCCGGTCGGCGAGCGCCGCGCACAAGCCTTCTTCGGGGCCGTCGCCCTCGTCGAGCGCGACGACGGTGAGGCCGCCGGCGGTGCCGTCGAGCGCGCCGGCGACCAGCGCAGCGAGGCCGGGGGCCAGCCGCTCGGCCATCGGCAGCACGAGGACGCCGCCGCGGGCGCGCGCCAGGAGGCCGGCCTCGGCGACGGGCCGGCCGGCCTGCAGCGTCGCGGCGACGTCGAGGCCGCCGGTCAGCCGCTCGCGCGCCACCGAGGGCGGCACGCGCAGCCAGGGCTGCCCGGCCGGCACAAGCGCGCGCAGCCGCTCGAGCCAGGCGTCGCGCACCGGCCCGGCGCGGGCCCGCACATGAACGCCGCCGAGCCGCGCCCCGCCGGCCGCCAGCACCCGCGCCGCGGCAAGCGCGTCGGCCCAGCGCGGCGCCGGCTCAGGCATGGCCGGCGACCCCGTCGGTGACGTCGCTGACGGCGCGTTCGACCCTGGCGGCCGAGCCGGCCTCGTCGAGCGGGTCGCGGCGCAGCCGGTGGCGCAGCGCCATCGGCGCGATCGCCAGCAGGTCGCCGCGCGTGGCCTCGGCCCGGCCGTCGAGCGCGGCGCGCGCGCGGGCCGCGCGCATCAGCGTCAGCTCGCCGCGCAGGCCGTCGACGCCGAGCCGCAGGCACAGCGTCGCGCCGGTCTCCAGCACCGCGTCGGGCACGGCGACCTCGCTGAGCATCGCCTTGGCGCGGCGGATGCGGCCGCGCAGCCGCGCGTTGCGCGCCTGCCACGCGGCGGCGAACCCGTCGGGGTCGCGCTCGTAGGCCTCGCGCCGGCGCACCACCTCGAGCCGCTGCGCGATGTCGTGCGGCGAGGCGACGTCGACGGCGAGGCCGAAGCGGTCGAGAAGCTGCGGCCGCAGCTCGCCTTCCTCCGGATTGCCGCTGCCGACCAGGGCGAAGCGCGCCGCATGGCGCACGCTCAGCCCCTCGCGCTCGACCACGTTGACGCCCGAGGCGGCGACGTCGAGCAGAAGGTCGACGATGTGGTCCTCGAGCAGGTTGACCTCGTCGACATAGAGAAAGCCGCGATGCGCGCGCGCCAGAAGGCCGGGCTCGAAGGCCTTCTCGCCGGCGACCAGCGCGCGCTCCAGGTCGAGCGCGCCGGCCACCCGGTCCTCGGTCGCACCGAGCGGCAGGTCGACGACGGGCGTCGCGACCTTCACGGTGGGCGGCGCCTTGCCGTTGGTGCGCGCCCGGCAGTCGTCGCAGTGCTGCGCCGGCGCGGCGGGGTCGCAGTTGTAGCGGCAGCCGCGCACGGTCTCGATCTTGGGCAGCAGGGCGGCCAGCGCCCTGACCGCGGTCGACTTGCCGGTGCCGCGGTCGCCGAACACCAGCACGCCGCCGAGCGCGGGGTCGACGGCTGCCATGACCAGCGCGTCCTTCATCTCTTCCTGGCCGACGATGGCCGAGAAGGGGAACGGTGCGGTCATCGGCGCCTCCCTGCCAGGTTGCGTCAATAAAAGTTGACGCTTCGCTGTCAACAGATTGGTACAGCCGGGCGCGAAATGCAATCGGCGGCGTCGGCCGCCGGCGCGCCGGCCGGCGGCTTCGACCAAAGGCGGTCGGCCGGCCGCGTTGACGGCGCGGCTGCGGCGCCTAAGTTGTCGCCGGAGGGACAATCCGGAGAGAAGCTATGCGCAAGGAAGTGGGTGTTGTTCTGGTGGCCGGCCTTCTGTCGGGTGCCGCGCCGGCGTTTGCACAGGAAGGCGACGCGTCGGCGGGAGAGACCGTGTTCAAGCGGTGCCAGGTCTGCCATGTGGTCGATTCCGACCAGAACAAGGTGGGGCCCACGCTGCAGAACGTGATCGGCCGCACGCCCGGCACGGTCGAGGGCTTCCGTTATTCCAAGGCGATGCAGGAGTTCGGCGAGGACCACGTCTGGGACGAGGAGACGCTGACCGAGTATCTCGCCGCGCCGCGCGAGGTGGTCAAGGGCACGACGATGGCCTTTGCCGGCCTCAAGGAGGAGCAGCAGATCGCCGACGTGATCGCCTATCTGAAGCAGTTCAGCGACACCGGCAACGGCGAGGCGGAAGACTAGATCCGATCTGCTTGTCACGGCATCGCAGATCGGCTCCAAGTCATTGTCTCGACGCGTTTGCGGACGGCGACCCGGTTTCCACGTCGCCTGGCAACGCTTCGGGGCCGTCGCCGGCGCGCTCCGCGCCCATCTGCAGCCATGCGGCAAGGCCGGTGGCGGGGGCCGGCGCGCCGCGCGTGCGCCATGCTCCGCGGCCGCCCGTGCCGCGGAGCTGTCATGTTTAATTGACATACGACTGTAAAAAATAGTTTACAACTGCGCATGGCGCGCCGACAATGGCAGTCCGTTTGGGGCGTGTCGCGGCGCGGCCCGGTCGTGCCGCCGTCGCCCCGCCGGGGCGCCCCGAAGGGCGCCGAGGACGGGAGGAGGACGCCATGCTGCCGGTTCTGGACCTCGACGCGCCGACACCTCTGCTCGATGCGGTGCGCGAGCCGGCCGATCTGCGGCGCATGCGCGACGGCGACCTGCGCCGCCTGGCGCACGAATTGCGCCGCGACACCATCCGCTCCGTCGCGCGCACCGGCGGCCATCTCGGCTCCAGCCTCGGCGTCGTCGAGCTCACGGTCGCCATCCACGCCGTCTTCGACACGCCGCGCGACCGTCTGATCTGGGACGTCGGCCACCAGTGCTATCCGCACAAGATCCTCACCGGGCGGCGCGCGCGCATGCACACCATCCGCCAGGAGGGCGGGCTGTCCGGCTTCACCCGGCGCGCCGAAAGCGGTCACGATCCGTTCGGCGCGGCGCATTCCTCGACCGCCATGTCGGCCGGCCTCGGCTTCGCCGTGGCGCGCGACCTCGGCGGCGACCCCGGCGAGGTGGTGTGCGTGGTCGGCGACGGCGCGATGTCGGCCGGCATGGCCTATGAGGCGATGAACAACGCCGGCGCGCTCGGCAAGCGCATGTTCGTCATCCTCAACGACAACGACATGTCGATCGCGCCGCCGGTCGGCGCGCTGTCGCGCTATCTCGCCGCGGTCTGCGCGGCCGCGCCGGCGCGCGACATGCGCGCGGTGCTGCGCGAGGCGGCCGCGCTCCTGCCCGGGCCGCTGCGCGACGGCGCGGCGCGCGCCCGCGCGCTGCTCAAGGGGCTGGCCGGCGGCCGCACGCTGTTCGACCATCTCGGCTTCACCTATGTCGGCCCGGTCGACGGCCACGACCTGCGCCAGCTCCTGCCGGTGCTGCGCGCGCTCAAGGCCGGCGCCGACGGTCCGGTGCTGCTGCACGCGCTGACCCGCAAGGGGGCCGGCTACGCGCCGGCCGAGCGCGCGGCCGACAAGTATCACGGCGTCGGCCGCTTCGACGTGGTGACCGGCGAGCAGAAGAAGGCGGCGGCCGGGCCGCCGAGCTACACCAAGGTGTTCGGCCGCGCGCTCGCCGACGAGGCCGAGCGCGACCGGCGCGTCGTCGCCATCACCGCGGCGATGCCGTCGGGCACCGGCGTCGACCTGTTCGCCCGCCGCCATCCCGAGCGCAGCTTCGACGTCGGCATCGCCGAGCAGCACGCCGTCACCTTCGCCGCCGGGCTTGCGGCGGCCGGCATGCGGCCGTTCTGCGCCATCTACTCGACCTTCCTGCAGCGCGCCTACGACCAGGTGGTGCACGACGTGGCGCTGCAGGGCCTGCCGGTGCGCTTCGCCATCGACCGCGCCGGGCTGGTCGGCGCCGACGGTCCGACCCATGCCGGCGCCTTCGACATCGGCTATCTCGCCAACCTGCCGGGCTTCACGGTGATGGCGGCGTCCGACGAGGCCGAGCTGGTGCACATGGTGGCGACCGCGGTCGCGCACGATGCCGGCCCCATCGCGCTGCGCTATCCGCGCGGCGAGGGCGTCGGCGTGGCGCTGCCCGAGCGCGGCCGGCCGCTGCCCATCGGTCGCGGCCGGGTGGTGCGCGAGGGCCGCACGGTGGCGCTGCTGTCGCTCGGCGCGCGGCTCGGCGAATGCCTCAAGGCCGCGCTCGAGCTGGAAAGCCGCGGCCTGTCGACCACGGTGGCCGATGCGCGCTTCGCCAAGCCCTTCGACGCCGATCTGGTGCGCCAGCTCGCCAGCCAGCACGAGGTGCTGGTGACGGTCGAGGAGGGGGCGTCGGGCGGCTTCGGGGCGCTGGTGCTCGCCTTCCTCGCCGAGCACGGCCTGCTCGACGGCCGCGTGCAGGTGCGCGCGATGACGCTGCCCGACCGCTTCATCCAGCAGGCCGGACCGGCCGCCATGTACGACGAGGCCGGGCTCAACGCGCCGCACATCGTCGACAAGGTGCTCGCCGCGCTCGACGGCGCCGCCGCCGCCGGCGAGGCCGCCCGGCTCGTCTCGCTGCGCTGACGCGAGGGTTATCCCCAGCTTCCGCCCGAGCGCGGCGCGGGTGGGGTTTTTTGTCGCACCGCACGGCGAAAAAGGTGTATGCTTCTCGCAAGGCACGGGAAATTGCCCCATTCCCGTGCGAGGGAGGGAAGATGGCCCGTCACGGAGCGACGCCGGGCGGCCGAGTGCTGGGTATCGATTGGACTCGACCTGACCGAGAAGACATCCGACATCATGCCGCCGATTCCATCGCAGCGCGCCAGGCGATCCTGGCTCGCGCGATCAACGCCGAGGTTGCGCGCCGCATGCGCTGCGGCCGGTCCGCGGAGGCCGACTCGGTGAGCACCGCCGGTCGCGAAGCGGGCCGCCCCCTCGAGGCGCGGGTCGAGGAGCTCTTGTCGGCGCTGTTCGAGAAGGACCGCACGCGCCTGGCGCTGCTGGTCGAGGCGCTGCGCGAGCAGCGTCCCCGGCTGGTGCATCTCTACCGCGCGCTGCTCGTCCCCGTCGCCGCCCGGCTCGGCAACATGTGGCGCGACGACAGCGCCTCCTTCGTCGACGTGACGGTGGCCTCCGCACGGCTGCAGTTCGTCGTCAACGAGCTCACCGCGCATGTCGATCTCGATCCGCCGCGCGCCGCGCTCGACCGCCGCGTGCTGCTCGCCCGGCCGCGCGGCGAGGCGCACACCATCGGGCTCGCCATCGTCGAGGCCTGCTTCCGCAGCGCCGGCTGGGAAGCCTGCGGCGGCGCCGTGCTGGAGGCGGATTCGGCGCTGTTCTCCGAGCTGCAGTCGCGCTCCTATTCCGTGCTCGGCCTGTCGGTCGGCTCGATCGCCGCGGCCGAGGGCCTGGCCGAGACGATCAAGGCCGCGCGCAAGGTCTCGCGCAACCGCGCCATCAAGGTGTGCCTGGGCGGTGCGGCGGTGGCCGGCGAGCCGCGCCTCTTCGCCGCCATGGGCGCCGACTTCCTGGCCGACGACGCCATGGATGCGGTGGTGCGCGCCGGCCAGGCGGTCGCCTGAGGCGGCACCGCCGGCCTCCGGCCCGGCCGGCCGTCGGCGACGGCCGCGCCCGCGCCGAACCTCAGCCCGTCTCCGGCCGTGCGGCCTCCGCGCCGAACACCGCATCGTAGGCCGCCACCGCGGCGGCCGCGCGCGTCGCCGTCTCGTCGGCCGTGGCGCCCGGCCGGTAGAGGCTGGAGCCGAGCCCGAACAGCGACACGCCGCGTGTCGCATAGCCGGCGAAATCGCGCTCCGACACGCCGCCGACGGCGGCCAGCGGCAGGCCGGCCGGCAGCACCGCGGCCACCGCCGCGATGCCGGACGGGCCGAGCACGCTCGCCGGAAAGAACTTGAGCGCCGAGGCGCCGGCGCGCGCCGCCGTCAGCGCCTCGCTCGGCGAGAAGACGCCAGGCAGCGTCACCATGCCGGCCGCCCGTGCGGCCGCGATCACCGCCGGATCGACGTTCGGGCTGACGCACAGCCGGCCGCCGGCCGCCGCCAGCCGCGCGACGTCGTCCGCCTCGAGCACCGTTCCCGCGCCGACCAGGCAGCGCTGGCCGAGCGCGGCGGCGATGCGCTCGATCGTATCGAAGGGGTCGGGCGAGTTGAGCGGCACCTCGATCGCCTCGAAGCCGGCCTCGGCCAGCGCCCCGGCGACGTCGACGGCGCTGTCGGGCGTGATGCCGCGCAGGATGGCGACGAGGCCGCGGGCGAGCCCGGGCCAGGCGATGCGTTCGCTCATGGGCGTGTGTCCTCTGCGGTTCTGCCGTGCGCGGTCCAGGCGCGAAGCAGCCCGTCGCGCACGGCGGTTTCGGCATCGACCGGCCGCACGGCGAGGCCGGCCACGGCCAGCGCGCGCCGGTAGAGCGCGCCGAGCGCGCCGGCGGCGATCAGCGTCACCGTTTCGCCCGGCGCCAGGCCGGCGCGGGCGTGGGCGATCTCCGTGCCGATCAGCAGTCCCGACAGCCGGGCCGCCCCGTCGGTCCGCGCGGCCTGGCCGAGAAGCTGGCCGGCGCGGATGCCGAACAGCGCCGCCGTCAGCCCGCCCGGATCGGCGAGCGCGTCGCCGACCGCCGCCTCGAAGGCGGGGCCCGGCTCGCCCGTCCCGGCTTCGAGCGCGTGGCTGAGGATCGTCGACCGGCCGATCGCGCCATAGAGCTCGCCGGTCATGTGCGTGGCGAAGGCGACGACGCGGCCCGCCGCCATGCGCGCCCACTTGGCGTGCGTGCCGGGCAGGCAGGCGACGCCGTTGGCCCGTGCGCCGAAGGCGCCGAGGAGCTGGGTCTCCTCGCCGCGCATCACGTCGGGCCGCGCGGGGTCGCGCTGCGCGATGCCGGGCATCAGCCACACCGGGCGTAGGGCATCGGGCGCGGCGACGGCGAACGCGGCGAGATCGGCGAGCCGCGCCGGCGTGTCGACATAGGGCGCCTCGCGCCAGCCCTGGCGCGAGCCTGCCATGCCGCACACCAGCGCCGGCAGCCCGGCCGGCGCGGCAAGCGCGCCAAGGTGGCGCTCGAGGATCGTGGCGAAGCCCTCCGCCGCGCCGCGCGCCAGGCCCTCGTCGCTGCGCCGCGCGGCGAGCACCGTGCCGGCCTCGTCGACGAGCCACAGCCGGAAGCTGCTGGTGCCCCAGTCGACGGCGGCGAGCGCCGGACGGCCGCCGCGCTCAGCCACGGCCGGAGCCGGGGCGGCGGGCGCCGACGGGGCGCGGGCGTCGGGTCACGGCAGGCAGGGCGGCTCTCCTCGGCTGGCCGCGCAGCGGGCGCGGCGTGGCATCCGGCCGCACCTTATGCCCGAGCGGCGGGCCGCGCGAAAGCGCCCGGCCGGCGCCGCGCGGCGAAAAAATCGCCGCCGACCGCAAAGGCCCATGTTCTGCCGCAGGCCTTTCAACTTGCTGCCCCATTGATTCGGGAAAGGCGGCCACAACAGCAAGAAAACACTGGGGTTGCATCATGAACCGATCGCTCGCGGGCCTGCGGCCCGTCGCCGGCGCGCTGTGCGCCGCGTTTGTCCTGGCGTGGGCGGGCGCGGCCGCGGCCGCGCCGCTCATCCGGCCCGAACCGCCCGTCTACCGCAGCTTCCAGAAGGAAGCCGAGTGCCTGGCCCAGGCGATCTACTTCGAGGCGCGCGGCGAGCCGCTCGACGGCCAGCGCGCCGTCGCCCGCGTGATCCTCAACCGGGTCGACAGCGCCTACTATCCCGACAGCGTGTGCGGCGTCGTCTTCCAGAACGAGCACATGCGCGACGCCTGCCAGTTCTCCTTCGCCTGCGACGGCCTGCCCGAGCGCATCGCCGAGCCGCGCGCCTACGACAAGGCCAAGCGCATCGCCTCCGACACGCTGCGCTGCGACAGCACCTGCCGCCAGGCCAGCGGGCCGGTCGGCCGCTCGACGCACTACCACGCCGACTGGGTCGAGCCGTGGTGGGCCGACAAGCTGCAGCGCACCGGCAAGGTGGGCAGCCACATCTTCTACTACACGAGCACCCTCTGAGCGGCATCTTGACGGCCGGCGCCGGCGGTGGCGCTATGCCCGGCAGGGCGCCGGTCGCGGTATCGCCGAGGCGCCGGGGGAGGTGGGGTGCTGCGCCGGTTTCTCGTTCTCGTGCTGCTGCTGGCGGCACCCCCGGCCGCGCTGCCGGCCGACATCCGCCTCGACGGCACGGCGCATGACGGCTGGTCGGAGCTGCGCCGCATCCGCCTCGCCGGGCCGATCGTGCCCGGCGACCTGGCGCGGCTGAAGCGGCTCGCCGTCGCCGAGGACGCGACGGTGGTGACGCTCGACAGCGCCGGCGGCAGCTATCGCGAGGGGCTGGCGCTGGCCGCCTTCTTCGCCGCAGCGCAGGTGCGCACCCTGGTCGAGGCGGGCGACGTCTGCCTGTCGGCCTGCGCGATCGCCTTTCTCGGCGGCACGGCGAGCGGCGAGGAAGGCATGACCACTGTGGCGCGCGGCATCGAGGCGGGCGCGCGCGTCGCCTTTCACGCGCCGTTTCTGGCGCTGTCGGACGGCGCGTTGACCGAGGCGGTGGTGGAGCGCGCCTACGATCACGCGATCCGCACGGTGACGGACTTCATCCGCATTGCGGAGGATCTGGCGGTGCCGCCGGACGTGGCCGCCGACATGATGACGCCGCAGCGCGACGCGCTCTACGCGGTCGCCACGGTGCGCGATCTGGTGCGCATTGGCGTCGAGCTCGCCGGCGTCGCGCCGCCGCCGGCGCTGACCGCAAGCATGGTGACCAACCTGTGCCTGAACGGCTGGGTGTGGGGCACGACGTCGCGCTTTTCCGGGGCCGCGCGGGAGCTGGCGCGCGTGCTCGACGACACCGGCTGGGGCGCGCGGCCGCGCCCCGTCAGCCTCGTCAACGACGTCTTCGGCGCGGTGCAGATGATGACCCGCTTCGTGCTGCCGGTGGCCGCGGCGGGCGAGGGGTCCGGCCACTATCTGTGCCTCGTCGACAGCGCACCCGGCGCCGACGGGCCGCAGGTGAGCTGCCGCGGCTACGTGTTCGCCGCCGACCCGGCCGAATTCCTGGCGGTGGCGCGCCGCTTCGACAGCGGCGGCCTGGAAAGCCCCGACACCCCCGACTTCCCCTGCATGACCGATGCCGGCGTGGTGCCGCTGGCGCGCAATGCGCCGTCGCCGGAACGGCGCTGGGCGCTCGTGCCGGAGGACACGCCGGTGGCCGAGGTCGCCGCGACGCTCGCCCGCTACCTGCGCGACGAGCCGCCGCTCTAGCGCCGTTCTGCGTTTCACGGAAGCGCGGATCGGCCCGTGCTGCTGCGTCCCGCCAGGCTTGCGGGCACGCGCGCGGCCACGCCGCGAACACCCTTCGACCGTTTGCTGCAGCCTTGCTTTTCCGCGCGCGTGCCGGACCGGCCATGGCGGTGAATCAGTCGTCATGTAAACGTTGACAAGGCGTGAGATAACGTTTACAAAGCGAGCATATCAGGAGGTTTTGAATGTCTGCAGACGGTGTTTCGCGCTTCGGCGCCTTTGTCGATGGAGCGGCGGTTTCCGGGTCGGGCGAGCGGGTTCCGCTGGTCGATCCCGCGACCGCCGAGGCCTGGGGCGAGGCGACGGATTCCGCCGACCTGGTCGATGCCGCGCTCGACGCGGCGACGCGTGCCGCCGACAGCGCCGAGTGGCGCGAGATGGATCCCACCCAGCGCGGCCGGCTGATGTTCCGGCTGGCCGATCTGATCGAGCAGAACGCCGAGCGCCTGGCGCCGCTCGAGGTGCGCGCCGCCGGCAAACTGCTCAAGACGACGCAGCGCGAGATGGCGCGCGCGGCCGCCTGGTACCGCTTCTACGGCGGCATGGCCGACAAGATCGCCGGCCAGACGATCCGCCTGTCGAAGAGCGCGGAGGCGAAGACGGCCCTCGAGCCGGTCGGCGTCGTCGCGGCGATCACCCCGTTCAACGGCCCGTTCTCGCTCGGCGCCTGGAAGATGGCGCCCGCACTCGCCGCCGGCAACGCCATCGTCGTCAAGCCGCCGATCGAGTGTCCGGGCACGACGCTGCTGCTCGGCGAACTGGCCGTCGAGGCCGGCATTCCGCGCGGCGTGCTCAACGTGGTGCCGGGATCGGAAGCGGTCGGCCGCGCGCTGATCGAGGACGAGCGCACGGCGATGATCTCCTTCACCGGCAGCTCGGCGACGGCCCGGCGCATCGGCGCGGAGGCGGGCGCGCGCATGAAGCGCTTCGTCTGCGAGGCCGGCGGCAAGTCGGCGCACATCGTGTTCGACGACGCCGACGTCGAATCCGCCTACGTCGCCGCCCGCCAGGGCGTGTTCTCCAACGCCGGGCAGACCTGCGTCGCCGGCTCGCGGCTCCTCGTCCACCGCCGCCATTTCGATGCCTTCGTCGAGCGACTGACGGCGGGCGCGGCGGAACTGCGCCTCGGCAACCCGCTCGATCCGTCGACCCATATCGGCCCGCTCGCCTCCGCACGCCAGTTCGAGCGCGTGTCCGGCATGGTCGAAGGCGCGGCCGCGGCCGGCGCGACGGTGGTCGGCGGCGGCCGTCCCGAGCTGCCGGCGCCGTTCGACAAGGGCTTCTTCTTCAGCCCGACGCTGGTGCTCGGCGCCGCCTCGCAATCGGAGATCTGGCGCGAGGAGGTGTTCGGCCCGGTCGTCGCCGTGGTGCCGTTCGACGACGAGGAGGAGGCCGTGGCAATCGCCAACGACAGCCAGTACGGCCTGGCCGCCGGCCTGTGGACGCGCGACATGGCGCGTGCCGACCGCGTCTCGCGCCGTCTCAAGGCCGGCACCGTGTGGGTCAACGCCTACCGCATGATGGACTACCGCGTGCCCTTCGGCGGCTACAAGCAGTCCGGTCTCGGCCGCGAGAACGGCCTCGAGGCGATGCGCGAGTTCCAGATCGTCAAGGCCACCGTCACCGATCACGCGCCGCCGGCCGATCCGTTCGCCGCCTGAGGCGCCCGGCCATCCCGCAACACGCAACAGGAAGACCCATGTCCGACAGCACCGCCCATCCCCTGATCATCGATGCGCTGCAGTACCCGGTGCCCGAACGGCGCTGGTTCGAGGAGTGGCGCGCCGGCAATGTCGGCTGCGTGCACGTCACCGTGGCCATCTGGGAGGGGGCCAAGGCCACCCTCGAGCGGCTCGCGGCCTGGCGCCAGGCCTTCGCCGACAACGCCGACCTGGTCGCGCCGGCGCTGCGCGGCGGCGACATCGAGAAGATCGCCGCCTCGGGCCGCACCGCCGTCGTGCTCGGCTTCCAGAACACCGCGCCCATCGAGCACGACATCGAGCTGATCGCCACCTTCCGCGAGCTCGGCGTGCGCATCATGCAGCTCACCTACAACCTGCAGAACTACATCGGCGCCGGCTACTGGGAGGAGAGCGACAGCGGCCTGTCGTCGCGCTTCGGCCGCACCGCCGTCGACGAGATGAACCGCGTCGGCGTCCTGATCGACCTGTCGCATTGCGGCGAGCGCACCACGCTCGACGCCATCGAATACTCCTCGCGGCCGGTCGCCATCACCCATTCCAACGCCCGCGCCTTCGTCGAGGACCCGGGCTTCGGGCCGGGCCGGCTGAAGACCAGCGAGGCGCTCAAGGCGCTGTCGCGGCGCAAGGGCGTCCTCGGCGTGTGCCCCAACCGCTCGCTGATCGCCAAGGGCACCGACGCCACGCTCGAGGAGTTCACCGAGCTGGTGGCGCGCACCGTCGACCTGATGGGCGTCGACGCGGTCGGCATCGGCACCGACTACTGCGCCGGCCATCCCGCCTCGATCCGCACCTGGTGGCGCTACGCCCGCTGGTCGCGCGAGCAGGCGAAGATCCCGCCCTACGCGCCGCACGAGGCATGGCAGGAGTGGTTCCGCTCGCCGGCCGACTTCGCCAACATCATCGACGGGCTGGCCAGGCGCGGCTTCTCGGAAGCTGAGCGCGGCAAGATCCTCGGCCAGAACTGGCTGCGCCTCTTCTCCGAGGCGTTCGAGCCGGCCAAGGTCGAGAAGGCGGCCGCGTGATGGCGGCGGCCCCGGCAACGAGAAGCGCCGCGCCGGCCGAAGGCATCGTCCTCGACGAGGTCTCGAAGCGCTACGGCGAGGTGCACGCCTTCGGCCCGGTCAGCTTCAGCATCGAGGACGGCACCAGCCTGTCGATCGTCGGTCCGAGCGGCTGCGGCAAGAGCACGCTGCTGCGCATCCTCGCCGGCCTCGAGCCGGCGACGAGCGGCCGCGCCAGCTTCGCCGGCAAGGCGGTCGAGCGGCCGCTCGGCGACGTCGGTCTGGTGTTCCAGCGCGACCTTTTGCTCGACTGGCGCACCGCGCTCGACAACGTGCTGCTGCCGGCGGAATTCCGCGGCACCAACGATCGGGCGACGCGCGAGCGGGCCGCCGAGCTGCTCGAGCAGCTCGGCGTCGGCGGCTTCAAGGACAGCTATCCGTGGCAGCTTTCCGGCGGCATGCGCCAGCGCGTGGCGATCGCCCGCGCGCTGGTCTGCCGGCCGGCCATGCTGCTGCTCGACGAGCCCTTCAGCGCGCTCGACGCGCTGACGCGCGACCAGATGAACGTGCTGCTGCAGGACATCAGCCGGCAGCAGAACGTCACCACCGTGCTGATCACGCACAGCATCGCCGAGGCCGTGTTCCTCGGCGACCGGGTGCTCGTCATGTCCGGCCGCCCGGGCACCATCCTCGACGACATCGACGTGTCGTTCGCCCGCCCGCGCAAGCTCAGCCTGCGCGAGGACGCCGACTTCACGGCGATCGTCCGCCGCATCCGCATCCACTTCGAACGCACGGGGGTCCTCGTCGGATGAGCAGTGTCACCGATACCGGTCGAACCGCGCGCACGCGCGCCGTCGCCGCCTACCGCATGCCGGACCTGGCCATCTCGCTTCTGCCGCCGATCCTCAGCGCCGTGCTGGTGCTGGCGGTGTGGGAGGGGTTCGTGCGGCTCAACGACGTGCCGGCCTATCTTCTGCCGGCGCCGACGCTGATCCTCACGGTGCTGATCGAGCGCTTCGATCTGCTGATGCGCCAGCTCGGCTTCACCGCCATGGCGTCTGCGCTCGGCTTCGTCATCGCGCTGGTCAGCGGCATCGCCGTCGGCGCGGCGATCAGCGCCTCGCGCATCTTCGACCGCGCCGTCTATCCGTGGCTGGTGATCTCGCACGCGATCCCCAAGGTCGTGATCGCGCCGCTGTTCCTGGTGTGGTTCGGCTTCGGCATGACCAGCGAGGTGCTGTTCGTCGTCGTCTTCACCTTCTTCCCCATCGTCGTCAACACGGTGGCCGGCCTGAAGAGCGCCGACCCCGAGATGCTGCAGCTCGCCCGCTCGATGACGGCCAGCCCGCTGCAGTCGCTGTGGAAGATCAAGATACCCGGGGCTCTGCCGACGATCTTCGCCGGCATCAAGATCTCGATCACCATGGCGCCCGTCGGTGCCGTGATCGGCGAGTTCGTCGCCTCGAATGTCGGCCTGGGCCATGTGCTGATCCAGGCCGTGGGCAGCCTGGAGACGCCGCTCGCCTTCGCCGCGGTCGTCGTCATCTCCATCTTCGGCATTGCCATCTGGTACGCCGCCGAAGCGATCGAACGGCTGTCGATCCCGTGGCACGCGAGCCAGCGCACCGCGTCCACTCACTAACCACCACGAAACCAGAAGAGGGAACACCAATGCGCATCCACCGGAAACACACCGCGCGCGGCCTGGTCGGCATCGCCACCGCCGCCCTCGGCCTCCTGGCCGGCGCCGCATCGGCCCAGGCCGAAAGCCTCAGCGTCGTGCTCGACTGGGCCTGGCGCCCGCACCACGCCCCCTTCGTGCTGGCCATGGAGAAGGGCTACTACAAGGATGCCGGCCTCGACGTGCGCATCGAGCAGGGCCGCGGTTCGGCCTCCTCGGCGGTGCTCGTCGGCCAGAAGAACTTCGAGCTCGCCCATCTCAACGTCACCAACGCCGCGCAGGCGATCGGCAAGGGCGTGCCGATCAAGGTGGTCGCCGTCTACCAGCACCGCACCGCCTCGGCCTTCATCGGCATCAAGGGCCGCGTCGAGCTCAACGAGCCGGAAGACCTCAAGAGCGTCAAGATCGGCAGCACGCCGGGCGGCTCCGACGCGCTCGGCCTGACGATCTTCAGCAAGGTCACCGGCATTCCGAAGGAGGAGCTGAACATCGTCTCGCTGGAGGGCAACACCAAGACGGCGGCGCTGCTGACCGACCAGGTCGACGTCGTGTCCGGCGACACCTACGCCTTCCTGGCGCTGGTGCGGGCCGGCGGCGAGGAGCCGGTGACGCTTGCCCATGCCGATCTCGGCGTGCCGCTGCTCGGCTTCGGCTTCGCCGCCAACGAGGAGGTTCTGGAGGAGAAGCCCGAGGCGATCCGCACCTTCCTCGAGGTCACCAAGCAGGCCTATGTCGAGGCGACCCAGGACTACGAGGCCTCGTGCCAGCTCATGATGGACGCCGTCGATCTCGTCGGCTCGATGGAGGGCTGCATCGACTACTTCTCCAACCTCGTCGGGCTGTCGACGACGCCCGGCGCCGACGACTGGGGGCACCAGTCGGAGGAGGAGTGGGAAAAGCTGGTCGGCACGCTGAAGGAGATCGGCGAGATCGAGTCCGACGCGCCGGCCTCGGCCTACTACACCACCGCCGTCGAGCCGTAAGCCGTGGCTGACGCGCATACCATGGCACGTTACGACGTGATCATCGTGGGGGGAGGTCACAACGGCCTTGTGGCCTCCCGCTACCTCGCCGCCGCCGGCCTGCGGGTGCTGGTGCTGGAGAAGCGCAGCGCCTTCGGCGGCCCGGCCGCCAAGGTCGAGTGGATGCCCGGCTACTTCTGCTCGGTGACCAACTCGCCGGGCTCGCTGGAGCCGAAGATCGTCCGCGAGATGGAGCTGGAATCCTTCGGCCTGCGCTTCGTCAAGCCGGACCCCACGCTGGTCCATCCGCTGGAGGACGGCCGGCTGTTCGTCGGCTGGCGCGACCGGGCGCGCGGCGACGCGCAGCTCGAATCCTACGCGCCCGGCGAGGCCGAGCGCTACCGGCGGATGTTCGAGTATCTCGAGGCCTTCGCCCGGCGGCTCGGCGTGTCGGTCTTCGACGCGCCGCCGACGCTGGCGCAGCTGACGCGCAACCTGACGACGCGCGAGGACGAGGAGGCCTTCGCCCGCGTCTTCTTCGGCAGCGCCCGCGCGCTGTTCGACGACTTTCTCGATTCCGAAGAGGCCAAGGCGATCGTCGGCCCGATGGCGGTTGTCAGCGGCCAGGTCAGCCCGTCGACGCCCGGCACGCCGATCAACCTGATGATGCGGCCGCTGTCGATCGCCTCGGTGGCCTTCGACGAGGGCTACGACCCGCGCCGCATGCCGCTGCGCGGCTCGACCGGGCTGCCGATCGGCGGCATGGGCGCCATCATCGACGCCATGGTGGCGAGCGCGCGTGCGGCCGGCGTGACGCTGCGCCGGGAGACCGGCGTGTCGGCGATCCGCATCCGCGGCGAGCGCGTCAAGGGCGTCGTCACCGAGGACGGCGAGGAGATCGACGCGCCGGTGGTGGTGTCGGCGATCAACCCGCGCACGACGCTGCTCGACCTGATCGGCGATCATCCCGACTGGGCCGACATGCAGGCCAGGATCGGCCGCAGGAGCATGCGCGGCAAGGCCTACAAGCTGATCCTGGCGCTCGACGCCATGCCGCGCTACGCGGCCGCCGCCGACGACGCCGAGGCCGCGCTGCTGGCGAGCGCCCAGTACCGCACCGCGCCGACGCTCGACTATCTGGAAGAAAGCCACGCCGACATGATGCTCGGCCGCGCGCCGCAGAACCCGGTGATCTGGGGGCTGTGCCCGTCGATGACCTCACCCGGGCTGGCGCCGGAGGGCAAGCACATCATGTCGATGAACATCGGCAACGCGCCCTACTGCCTCCAGCAGGGCGACTGGGCCGAGGAGCGCGACCGGCTGGCCCGCCGCTGCATCGAGACGGCGGCGCGCTGGATGCCCAACCTGCCGGACATCGTCAGCGACTACCGCTGCATCGACCCGGTCGAGTTCGAGTCCGATTACGGCCTGGTCGAGGCCAACATCACGCATGGCGACACGCTGCCGTGGAACCAGTTCTGGATGCGGCCGCTGCCCGGCCTGTCGGGCTACCGCACGCCGACCGCCGGCCTCTATCTCAGCGGCGCGGGCACCTGGCCCGGCAATTTCGTGTCCGGCCTGCCCGGCCACAACACCGCCCACCGCATCCTCGGCGACCTCGCCGCCGGACGGCTGGGCACTCACACCAGGCACACGGTTTCGATGCCGCAGGAAAGGAGCGAAGTGTGGAATTCCTAGTCAACATCCGGTTCAACTGGCCCGACACGATCACACCCGAGGAGCGCAAGCGGTTGCGCGAGGAGGAGCTCGCCCGCGCCGCGGAACTGACCGAGCAGGGCCATCTGGTGCGCATGTGGCGCGTCATCGGGCGGCGCGAGAACTGGGGGCTGTGGCGCGCCAAGGACGGAACCGAGATGCATGCCGTGCTTTCCAGCCTGCCGATTTGGCCGTACATGGATATCCAGGTCGTGCCGCTCGCGCAGCACGCCGTCGACCCCGCACCGCCGCAGGTAGAATGATGCCGCTCGATGCCCACGCTGCATGACGTCGCCAGACACGCCGGCGTTTCCATCGCCACCGTGTCGCGTGTGCTCCGGGGCATCTCGTCGATCGCGCCGGACACGCGCGAGCGCGTCCTGTCTTCGGTCGCCGCGCTCGGCTATGCGCCCAACCCGCTCGGCCAGGCGCTGCGCGCGGGGCACATCAACGCGGTGGCGCTGCTCGTCGGCGACATCGAGCAGGGCTGGTACGCCTCGCTGGCGCGCGACATGCAGGTCGCGCTCGAGGAGGAGGGCATGGACCTCCTCCTGTTCAACCTCGGCCACAGCGAGACGCGGCTGAGGGAGGTGCTGGAGCGCGCCGTGTCGATGCGGCTGCGCGGCGTGGCGCTGGCGACCAGCGACCACATTCCCGGCGCCGCACTCGAGCCGGTGCGCGCCCGGCTGGCCGAGGCCGGCATCGCGCTGATCGCCGTCGGCCGCAATCTCGAGGAGATCGGCATCCCCTCCGTCGCGCATGACGACGAGCAGGCCAGCCGCATCGCCGTCGGCCATCTCGTGCAACGCGGCTACACGCCGATCGCCTATATGAGCCGCATCCGCAAGTCGGCCACCGGCCGGGTGCGCTTCGCCGGCTATCTCGCCGGCCTCGCCGAGCACGGCATCGCGCGCGATCCCGCGATGGAGTGGGACATCGCCGAATCCTACCGCTTCAAGGCCGGCTACAACGTCATGCGCGACGCCATCGCGCGCGGCGTCGGCATGCGCTCGGTGATCGCCGGCAGCGACGAGCTGGCGCTCGGCGCGATGGCGGCGGCGCGCGACGCCGGCCTGCGCATTCCCGAGGACGTCGCCGTCCTCGGCTTCGGCGGGCTGGAGTGGGGCGGCTATGTGCGCCCCGCGCTGACGACGCTCGATGCCGACACGTCGGCCTTCGGCAAGGGCTTCTGCACGGTCCTGAAGGCGCTGGCGGGCGGCGGCAGCGCGCCGCCGGTGTCGCTCGTGCCGCGCCGGCTGATCGCCCGCGAATCCGCCTGAGCTCAGTCGACCAGGCCGACGACCCGGCCGGCGCGCATCTCGCGGCCGCCGAGCTCGGCCGCGCAGTCGAGCGCGATGGAGGCGTTGCCGGTGAGCTCGATGGTGCGGCCGACCAGCCGCAGGCAGCGGTCGGCCTGGGTCGTGGCGTTGCCGGCATAGAAGACATGCGCGCCCGGCGCGTAGACGAAGCCTTCGACATGCGAGCCGGAGGTGCCGTTGATCGTCACCGCATTGGTGTTGTCGGCTTCCTGATAGATCGTGATGCCGGCATAGGGTCCGCTGTCGGGCGGCGTCAGGTCGACGATCTGGTTGGCGTTGATCGAGAACTCCGCCCCGTCCATCAGGAACAGCGTCACGCCGTGCCCGGTGAGCGAGCCGTTGCCGCCGAGATTGATGCGTCCGCCGCGCAGGATGTAGCTGCCCGGGCTGAGCACGATCTCGCCGGAGAAGGTCTTGTTGCAATAGGTGCCGGGCGACAGGGAGACGGACTTGCCGCCGGGCAGCGGCTGGCAGCCGGTGTAGCTCGGCGGTGCCACGCCGGCCAGCGGATCGGCCGACGGATACTGGTTCTCCAGCGCCGCGGCGCAGTCGAGCGCGACGTTCGACGTGCCGTCGATGCCTTCCGTCGCGCCCGCCGTCGACACGCAGGCGGCCGTCAGCCGCGCCGAGCCGCCGCGGTCGATGGCGCTCGACGAGCGCGAGTTGGCGGCGATGACGCAGCCGGTCATGGTGATGTCGGTCGAGCCCTGGATCTTGACCGCGGCGGCCGCATCGCGGTCGAGCGCGAGGGCGCAGGCCGGCGGTCCGGGCTGGATGCGCACGACGCTGCTGCGCCGCAGCGGCCAGTCGAAGCTGCCGAGGATGCCCTGGTGCCGCGTCGCCGCATCGACGGTGACGTGGTCGTAGCCGTCGATGGTGATGATCTTGGCGGCGAAGCTGTCCCACCAGCCGTCGGTGTAGCCGACGCTGCCGGCCTCGATCGCCACGCCCGGCCCGTTGGCTTCCACGAAGTCCTGGCCGATCGCCTGCAGCTCGGCCTCGCCCATGCCGTCATAGTAGCGGATGGCGATGGCGAAGGCCGCTGCGTCGAGCGCGTTCTGGAGCTGCTCGGCCTTGCGCTGGGCCGAGGCGAAGTCGATCGCGCCGGCCACTGCGGCGACAAACGGCACGGCGGCGAGCGCCGTGAAGACGGCGACATTGGCGTTCTCGTCCTTGCGGAAACGGCGAAGCATTGGCCGGATCCGGTCCCCCTGTCGGTTGCAATGGCCGCAGGGTGGGCGGCAGCCGTTGGGAAAACCTTTGCCGAACCGTTAAAATGCCGCCGAACCGCGAAAGATTTTCTTCGCGGCCGGTGGCCGGTCCGGTGCGCGCCGCGTTTGCCCGCACCGTCCGGGACTGCTACCGATGCGGCTGGAGCTTCAGGCACCGGCGTGGCTGCCGGTGCCCGGCCGACAGAGACGCGAGGGGGGAGGCGCGATGCAGGACGGCGAGGCGGTCGGTTTCGGCACACAGATCCGCAAGTCCCCCTATTTCGCCGCCACGCTGCGCTGGGGGGCGAAGGCCTTCTCCGTCTACAACCACATGTACATTCCGCGCGATTTCGGCGACCCGGTGGAGAATTACTGGAACCTGGTGAACGCGGCGATCCTGTGCGACGTGGCGGTCGAGCGCCAGGTCGAGGTGACCGGGCCCGACGCGGCCGCGTTCGTGCAGCGCCTGTGCCCGCGCGACGTCGCGACGATGGCGGTCGGCCAGTGCCGCTACGTGCTGCTGACCAATGCCGAGGGCGGCATCATCAACGACCCGATCCTGCTGCGCCTCGGCGAGAACCACTTCTGGTTCTCGCTGGCCGACAGCGACGTGCTTCTGTGGGCGCAGGGGGTGGCCGTGCATGCCGGCCTCGACGTGACGATCCGCGAGCCGGACGTCTCGCCGCTGCAGCTCCAGGGGCCGCGCTCGCGCGCCATCATGGCCGCGCTGTTCGGCGCCGGGATCGAGGATCTGCGCTACTTCAGGCTGCGCGAACTGACGCTCGACGGCATCCCGCTCGTCGTCTCGCGCACCGGCTGGTCGAGCGAGCTCGGCTACGAGCTCTATCTGCGCGACGGCGCGCATGGCGACGCGCTGTGGGAGCGCATCATGGCCGCCGGCGCGCCGCACGGGCTGGCGCCGGGCCACACCTCGACGATCCGCCGCATCGAGGGGGCGATGCTGTCCTATCACGCCGACATGGACATCCACACCAACCCGTTCGAGCTCGGCCTCGACCGGCTGGTCGATCTCGACATGCCGGCCGACTTCATCGGCAAGCAGGCCCTGCAGCGCATCCGCGCGGAGGGCGTGGCGCGCCGCCTGGTCGGCCTGCACGTGGACGGGCCGCCGCTGGCCGGGCCGAACACCAGCTTCTGGCCGGTCGCCAGCGCCGGCCGGACGATCGGCAGGGTGACATCGGCGGTCCACTCGCCGCGGCTCGACGCCAACATCGCCCTGGCGATGGTGGCGCGCGAGCATTCGGCGACGGGCGGGGCGCTGGCGGTCGAGGCGCCGGGCGGTCGCCGCGACGCCCGCGTCGTCGAGACGCCGTTCCTCGACCCGCGCAAGACGGCGGCGACGGGCGCCTGAGCCAGGCCGTCTCGGCCGCATGCGACTGATTTTCGGGAAAACTGGTCGGAGTGGCAGGATTCGAACCTGCGACCCCCTCGTCCCGAACGAGGTGCGCTACCAGGCTGCGCTACACTCCGCGACCAGACGGCGGGCTTATAGCGGGCGTGCCGCGGCTCCGCAAGGCCGCATCGGCGCGGCAAGGCAAATTGCCGCGCCGTCTCAATAGGGGCTGTCGACGCCGCCGGTCTCGACATAGACGGATTTGATTTGGGAATAGTGGTCGAGCGCGGCAAGGGCGTTCTCGCGGCCGAGGCCGGACTGCTTGACACCGCCGAACGGCAGCTCGACCGGCGTCAGGTTGTAGCTGTTGATCCAGCAGGTGCCGGCCTGCAGCGCGGCCGCCACCCGGTGGGCGCGCGCCATGTCGCGGGTGAAGACGCCGGCCGACAGGCCGTAGGGGGTGTCGTTGGCGCGCGCCAGCGCCTCCTCCTCGCCGTCGAAGGAAAACAGGCTGAGCACCGGGCCGAAGATCTCCTCGCGGGCGATGCGCATGGTGTCGTCGACCTCGGTGAAGATGGTCGGCTCGAAGAAGAAGCCGCCCTCGAAGCCCTGCAGCACCGGCGCGCCGCCGCCGAGATGCAGCCGCGCGCCCTCCGCCTTGCCGATCTCGACATAGCGGGCGACCTTGTCGCGCTGGGCGCGGCTCGCCAGCGGGCCGAGCTGGGTGTCGGGGTCGAGCGGATCGCCGATGCGGATCGCCTTGGTGCGCGCGCCGAGCCGCTCGAGGAAGCGGTCGTACAGCCCCTTTTGCACGTAGACGCGGGTGCCGTTCGAGCAGACCTGGCCGGTCGAGTAGAAATTGCCCAGCATGGCGCCGCCGACGGCGTCGTCCAGCTCGGCGTCGTCGAACACCAGGATCGGCGACTTGCCGCCGAGCTCCATGGTGGCGTGCTTGAGCCCGCCGCCGGCCGCCGCCAGCACCTTGCGCCCGGTCTCCACCGAGCCGGTGAGCGACACCTTGGCGATGGCGGGATGTGCGGTCAGCGCGGCGCCCAGGTCGCCGCCGCCCTGCACGACGTTGAACAGGCCGGCCGGCAGCCCGGCCTCGACGTAGATCTCGGCCAGCGCCAGCGCCGACAGCGGCGTGACCTCCGACGGCTTGAAGATCATGGCGTTGCCGGCGGCCAGCGCCGGCGCCGACTTCCAGCCGGCGATCTGGATCGGGTAGTTCCAGGCGCCGATGCCGAAGCACAGGCCGAGCGGTTCGCGCCGGGTGTAGCCGAACGGTCCGCCGAGCTCGACATGCTCGCCGTTGCGGGCGGCGACCGCGCAGCCGAAGAACTCCAGCGCGTCCGCCGCCGAGGCCGGGTCGGCGACCAGCGTCTCCTGCAGCGCCTTGCCGGTGTCGAGCGTCTCCAGCCGGGCGAGCGCCGCGTTGCGCTCGCGCAGCAGCTCGGCGGCGCGGCGCAGCACCCGGCCGCGCTCCATCGGCCGGCGGCCGGCCCAGTCGGCCTGCGCCCGGCGGGCCGAGTCGACCGCCTCGGCGACGATGCCTTCGGTGGCGGCGTGCAGTCGCGCGATGGTCTCGCCGGTCGCCGGGTAGACGACCTCGATCGGGGCTCCGGCCGTGTCCTCGACCGGCCGGCCGTCGATGAAGTGGGATGCCTTCGGCTGGGCGCGCATCGCTGCCTCCTTGCGCTGTCGGCCTGCCGTCCTGGCGGCGGCGGCCGGAATCGGTTTGTGCGGTCTTCGCCGCAGCGAATTGACGAACAACGCTTTTCGGCCGCGGCCCGATCCCGCGGTCCGCTCAGCGGTCGCTGTCGCGCCAGCGCGGGTTGATCCACGGCTCCCGGTTCGACGGCGCCAGCGGCTGGCGGCCGAGAATGTGGTCCGAGGCCTTCTCGCCGACCATGATGGAGGGCGCGTTCAGGTTGCCGTTGGTGATGCGCGGGAAGATCGACGAATCGGCGACGCGCAGCGCCTCGACGCCGATCACCCGGCATTGCGGATCGACGACGGCGTGCGGGTCGTTGGCGTGGCCCATGCGGCACGTGCCGCACGGGTGGTAGGCGCTTTCGGCGTGGTCGCGGATGAAGTCGTCGAGCGCGGCGTCCGACTGCACGGCGTCGCCGGGCGCGATCTCGCGGCCGCGGAAGGCGTCGAAGGCGGGCTGCGCGAAGATCTCGCGCGTCAGCCGGATGCAGTGGCGGAAGTCGCGCCAGTCGTCGGGATGGGCCATGTAGTTGAAGCGGATCACCGGCTTGTCGGCCGGGTCGGGCGAGCGCAGCGACACGCTGCCGCGCGAGGGCGAGCGCATCGGCCCGACATGCGCCTGGAAGCCGTGCGCGCGGGCGGCCGCCTTGCCGTCGTAGCGGATCGCCACGGGCAGGAAGTGGAACTGGATGTCGGGATACTCCACGCCCGGCGCCGAGCGCACGAAGGCGGCCGCCTCGAAGTGGTTGCTGGCGCCGAGGCCGGACTTGAAGAGCAGCCACTGCGCCCCGATCAGCGCCTTGGAGAACAGATTGAGCTTGGAATAGAGCGTGATCGGCTGGGTCGATTCCTGCTGGATGTAGAGCTCGAGATGGTCCTGCAGGTTCTGGCCGACGCCCGGCCGGTCGGCGACCACGCCGATGCCGTGTGCATTCAGATGGGCCGCCGGCCCGATGCCCGACAGCATGAGCAGCTTCGGCGAGTTGACGGCGGAGGCGGCGAGCACCACCTCGCGTCGCGCGCGAACGACCTGAATCGTTCCGCGAGCGTCCACCTCGACCCCGGTGGCGCGTTGATTCTCGATCACCACGCGGCGCGCCAAGCCCCTGAAAAGCGTCAGGTTCGGGCGCTTGAGCGCCGGCTTGAGATAGGCGTTGGCGGCCGACCAGCGGCGTCCCTGGTGGATCGTCTGCTCCATCGCGCCGAAGCCTTCCTGCTTGGCGCCGTTGTAGTCGGGCGTGAGCTCGAACCCGGCCTGGCGGCCCGCCTCGGTGAAGGCGGCGTAGAGCGGGTTCAGCCGGGTGCCGTGGCGCACATGCATCGGCCCGTCGGTGCCGCGCCAGCCGGCCTCGCCGTCATGCGCGGTCTCCAGGCGCTTGAAGTAGGGCAGCACGTCGGCGAAGGACCAGCCGGCCGCGCCGCTCTCGGCCCAGTGGTCGAAGTCGCGCGCGTGGCCGCGCACATAGACCATGCCGTTGATCGACGACGAGCCGCCGATCACCTTGCCGCGCGGCGTGGCGAGGCGGCGGCCGCCGAGATGCGGCTCGGGCTCGCTGGTGTAGCCCCAGTCGTAGAGGCTCATGTTCATCGGGAAGGACAGCGCCGCCGGCATCTGGATCAGCGGGCCGGCGTCGGAGCCGCCGAACTCGATGACGATCACCGAATGGCGGCCGTCCTCCGACAGCCGGGCGGCGAGGGCCGAGCCGGCCGAGCCGGAGCCGACGATGACATAGTCCGCCTCAGCCATGGCCGACATGCCGCATGAAGGCCTCGAGCGCCACGTTGCCGCCGGTCGCCACCACCATGACGCGGCGGCCGTCGACGTCGACCGCGCCGTCGAGCAGCGCGGCGAGCGCGGCCGCGCCGGACGGCTCGAGCACCAGCTTCAGCCGCTCGAAGGCAAAGCGCATGGCGCGCCGCACCGCCGCGTCGCCGACGGCGACACCGGCGACGCCGGCCGCCTGCACGACGGCGAAGGGGGCGGCGCCCGGCCGCCGCGCCATCAGCCCGTCGCAGATGCTCGGCGCGCCGAGCGGCACGGTCAGCGCCGCGCCGGCGGCGAGCGAGCGGCCCATGCCGTCGAAGCCTTCCGGCTCGACGGCGACGACGCGGGTTTCCGGCGAGCGGTGGTGGAAGGCGGCCGCCACGCCGGCGATCAGCCCGCCGCCGCCGACGCAGCACAACACGATGTCGGCCTGCGTGCCGAGCCGCTCGTACTGGTCGAGCGCCTCCATGCCGACGCCCGCCTGGCCGGCCACCACATGCGGATCGTCGAAGGGGTGCAGCCGCACCAGGCCTTCGTCGGCGGCGATCGCGTCGGCGCGCTCGGCCGCCACCTCCTCGCGCGGCCGATCGCCGTGCTCGGTGGAGATCACGGTGGCGCCGTGGTCCTGCGCGGCCTGCCGCTTGGCGGCCGGCGCGTCGGCCGGCATGACGATGGTGACCGGCACGCCGAGCGCCGCGCCGGCGGCCGCCAGCCCCTGCGCGAAATTGCCGGAGGAATGCGCCACCACGCCGCGCGCGGCGTCCTCGGGCGCGAGCTGCCGGAGCCGCCAGTAGGCGCCGCGCAGCTTGAAGGAGCCGGTCCATTGCAGCGATTCGGCCTTGACGTGGACGGCCCGCGCACCGGTCGCCCGGGCGAGCGCGGCCGAGCGCAGCAGCGGCGTCTCCTGCGCCACCCGGGCGGTCGCCGCGTGCGCGGCCTCAAGCTCTCGAAGCGACGGGATCATCGCACCCAAAGGCTCTCGTAGGACACCATCACATGCTCGCGATAGGCGGGCCGTTCGGCGAGCCGCGCATAGTAGGCCGCCAGATGCGGCGTGTCGGCGCGCGCGCAGTCGAGCGTGAAGTAGCGGTAGAGCTGGCTGCCGAGCATGATGTCGGCGAAGCACGGCGCCGCGCCGCCGAGGAAGGGCCGGTCGGCGAGGTGCCGGTCGGCGATGGCCGCGAGCCGCGCCACCTGCGCCTCCGCCCCGGCGACCGCCTGCGGCGTGCGGCCGGGCGTGCGCACGATCAACGCGAACAGCCCGCCGATGAAGGCGGGATAGAAGCTGGCGCGTGCCCACTCCGCCCACATGTCGAGCCGCGCGCGCTCGGCCGGATCGGTGGGCCAGAAGCGGGCGTCGCCGTGCACGGCGGCCAGATAGCGCACGATCGCCGCGCTCTCCCAAAGGGTCAGCGCGCCGTCCTCCAGCACCGGCACCAGCCCGTTC
Source organism: Aquibium sp. A9E412 (assembly GCF_030398335.1). Classification (GTDB taxonomy): domain Bacteria; phylum Pseudomonadota; class Alphaproteobacteria; order Rhizobiales; family Rhizobiaceae; genus A9E412. The sequence goes on along the minus strand of NZ_JAOAOP010000018.1, from coordinate 34,328 downwards.
GGGTTCATGGCCAGGAAGTCGGGCGCGTCGAGGCCGCCATACTGGCCGCCGGCATCGATGCGCCGGTGCGCGAGGCCGAGCTCGCCGACCGTCCACATCACCGCTTGAACGTTGACCGAAGTGGCGCGTCCCCAGATCGTCAGCATGTCATTCTCCGCGCGGAAACCGCTTGTCCTGCTCGAGCACGTTGAGGTCCATGTGGTTGCGCATGTAGCGCTCCGAGGCGCGCTGCAGCGGCTGGTAGTCCCATGGGTAGTAGGCGCCGTTGCGCAGCGCCGGATAGACGGCGAGGCGGCGTGCCTGGCTCTCGCGCACCGCCCGGTCGAAGGCGTCCATGTCCCAGCGCGCGGCGACGCGGGCGGCGAAGGCCTCGACCAGCCCGGCATGCGCGGGATCCTCGGCCAGGTTGACCCGCTCCTGCGGATCCGATTCCAGATCAAACAGTTGCGGCGGGTCGATCGCGCAGTGGACGAATTTGTGCCGGCCCTCGCGCAGCGCCACCATCGGCGCCTCGGAGCCCTCGGCGGCGTATTCCATCGGCACCGGCGCGCCGCGCGGCTCGCCGTGCATGAGCGGCAGGAGCGGCCGGCCGTCGGTCCACGGCGCCACGGCCGCCAGGTCGACGCCGGCGAGCGCGCACAGCGTCGGGTTGACGTCGAGGGTGGAGACCGGCTCGGCGATGCGGCCGGGCGCGATGTCCGGCCCGGCGATCATCAGCGGCACGCGCGCCGAGCCCTCGAAGAAGCTCATCTTGAACCACAGGCCGCGCTCGCCGAGCATCTCGCCGTGGTCGGAGGTGAACAGGACGACGGTGTCGTCCTCCATGCGCGTGGCGCGCAGCACGTCGAGGATGGCGCCCATCTGGGCGTCGACATAGCTGATGTTGGCGAAGTAGCCGCGCCGGGCGCGGGCGATCTCCGCCGCGCCGATCGCGTAGGCCTCGTGGTCGCTGGCGCGCAGCAGGCGTTGCGAATGCGGGTCCTGCGCGGCAAAGGGCAGGGCGGCGACCTGCGGCGCCAGCGCGGTGCTGTCGGCATAGAGGTCCCAGAAGCGCCGGCGCGCCACGAACGGGTCGTGCGGGTGGGTGAAGGAGACGGTGAGGCACCACGGCCGCCGCGCCGCGTCGTCGCGCGACCGCGCCAGCGCGTAGAGCTTCTGGATCGCCTGGAAGGCGACCTCGTCGTCATATTCGAGCTGGTTGGTGATCTCGGCCGTGCCGGCACCGGTGACCGAGCCGAGATTGTGGTACCACCAGTCGATGCGCTCGCCGGGCCGGCGGTAGTCGGGCGTCCAGCCGAAATCGGCCGGATAGATGTCGGTCGTCAGCCGCTCCTCGAAGCCGTGCAGCTGGTCGGGGCCGACGAAGTGCATCTTGCCCGACAGGCAGGTGAGATAGCCGGCCGCGCGCAGATGATGCGCGAAGGTCGGGATGTCGGAGGCGAACTCGGCGGCGTTGTCGTAGACGCGGGTGCGCGAGGGAAGCTGGCCGCTCATGAAGGAGGCGCGGCCGGGCGCGCAGAGCGGCGAGGCGGTGTAGGCGGCCGAAAAGCGCGCCGAGCGCCCGGCCAGCGCGGCCAGGTTGGGCGCGTGCAGGAAGCCGGCCGGGCCGTCGTCGAACAGCGTGCCGGTGAGCTGGTCGGCCATCAGCACGAGGATGTTGGGCCGCCGGCTCATGACGCGCGCCCCGCCGCGGCGGCGAGCTGCAGCGCCAGATAGTCCTCGACCAGCGCGACGGCGGCCGCGGCGTCTGGCGCGCGGTCGGCGAGCGCGTGGCGGATGTAGAGCCCGTCGATCAAGGCGGCGATGCCCTCGGCCGCGCGCGCGGCCGCCGGGCGCGGCATCAGCCGCACGAGACCGCTCATCAGGTCGGAGCGCAGCCGCCGGGCGTAGACGGTGAGCAGCCGCTTGAGCACCGCCGAGCGCTGCGCCTCGACGTAGAAGGCGAGCCAGGCGGCGACGATCTCCGGCCGGAACTGGGCCGGCGAGAAGGACACGCGGATGATCGCCGAGACGCGTGCGCGCGGGCTCGCGGCGGCGGCCAGCGCCTGCCGGGCGTCGGCGCCGAGCGCGGCCAGGATGTGGCGCATGGTGGCGGCGAGCAGCGCCTCCTTGGCGCCGAAATAGTGATGCGCCAGCGCCGAGGAGACGCCGGCCCGGCCGGCGATGTCGGCCATCGTCACGTCGAGCGAGCCGCGCGCGCCGATCGCCTCGATCGCGGCGTCGATCAACGCCTGCCGGCGCACCGGCTCCATTCCCGTTCGCGGCATGCGGCTCCTCTTGGGGCTCCTCTCAGCGTTGCGGGGAGGCTAGTTTTGATTGATCCGTCAATCAACAAAAATCCTGCGGCCAGAACGCGGCAAACGCAAGATAGTTCATCTTTGAACATCTTGTTGTGCGCCGCGGAATGTGAGATACTGCGGCCAACGCGCAATGATCTCCTGGAGACCCGTATGACCGCTTCGATCGTCGGCTGGGCGCATTCGCGCTTCGGCAAGCTCGAGGACGAGACGCTGGAAGGCCTGATCACGGGCGTGGCCACCGCCGCGCTCGAGCATGCCGGCGTGGCGCCGCAGGACGTGGACGAGATCGTGCTTGGCCACTTCAACGCCGGCTTCTCGCCGCAGGACTTCACCGCCAGCCTGGTGCTGCAGGCCGACGACCGGCTGCGCTTCAAGCCGGCGACGCGGGTGGAGAACGCCTGCGCGACCGGCTCGGCGGCGGTGCGCCAGGGCCTGCGCGCCATCGACGCGCGCGCCGCGCGCATCGTGCTGGTGGTCGGCGCCGAGCAGATGACCAAGACGCCGGGCGCCGAGATCGCCGCCAACCTGCTCAAGGCCTCCTACCTGCCGGAGGACGGCGACACGCCGGCCGGTTTCGCCGGCGTCTTCGGCAAGATCGCCAGCGCCTATTTCCAGCGCTACGGCGACCAGTCCGACGCGCTGGCCAGGATCGCCGCCAAGAACCACAGGAACGGCGTCGACAACCCCTACGCCCAGATGCGCAAGGATCTCGGCTATGCGTTCTGCCGCCAGGAGAGCGACAAGAACCCGTACGTCGCCGGCCCGCTGAAGCGCACCGACTGCTCGCTGGTCTCCGACGGCGCGGCTGCGATCGTGCTGGCCGACACCGAGACGGCGCTGTCGATGCGCCGCGCGGTGGCCTTCCGCGCCAACGAGCACGTGCAGGACTTCCTGCCGATGTCGAAGCGCGACATCGTCGCCTTCGAGGGCTGCCGCGAGGCGTGGACGCGGGCGCTGGCCAGGGCGCGCGTCGGGCTCGACGACCTGTCCTTCGTCGAGACGCACGACTGCTTCACGATCGCCGAACTGATCGAGTACGAGGCGATGGGGCTCGCCGAGCCGGGCCAGGGCGCCAAGCTGGCGCTCGAGGGCCAGACGGAGAAGGACGGGCGGCTGCCGGTCAATCCGTCCGGCGGGCTCAAGGCCAAGGGCCACCCGATCGGCGCCACGGGCGTTTCGATGCACGCGCTGACCGCCATGCAGCTCACCGGCGAGGCCGACGGCATCCAGGTGCCCGGTGCGGCGCTCGGCGGCATCTTCAACATGGGCGGCGCGGCGGTGGCCAACTACGTGTCGATCCTGGAACGCATCAAGTGAGCCGCGCGGCCGTCGTCACCGGCGGCGCCTCGGGCATCGGCCTGGCCGTTGCCGAGCGCCTGCTCGACGACGGCTGGGCGGTGGCGGTGGTCGATGCCGACCGCCGCGCGCTCGACGAGGCGGAGGACCGGCTGGCCGGCGAGAGCGCGCTGCTGCTGTGCGCCGACATCACCGACGAGGACGAGGTCGCCGACACCTTCGACGAGACCGTCGAGGCGCTGGGTCCGCTCGGCGGACTGGTCAATTGCGCCGCGGTGGCGCGCGACGTGGCCTTCGAGGAGACCAGCGCGGAGCTCTTCCGCGAGGTGCTCGAGGTCAATCTCGTCGGCTCCTTCATCGCGGCCCGGGCGGCCGTTGAGCGGATGGCCGAGACGCTGGCGATCGTCAATCTCGCCTCGGTGTCCGGCCTGCGCGCCAATCGCGGCCGCACCGCCTACGGCGCCTCCAAGGCGGCGGTGAAGATGATGAGCGAGGTGATGGCGCTCGAGCTCGCCAGCCGCGGCGTGCGCGTCAACTGCGTCGCGCCGGGGCCCGTCGACACGCCGCTGGTCGCCCGCCTGCACGGCGAGGCCGAGCGCCGGCAGTGGCTCGAGCGCGTGCCGCAGCGCCGCTACGGCCGGGCCGGCGAGGTCGCCGCGGGCGTCGCCTTCCTGCTGTCGCCGGAGGCCGGCTTCGTCAACGGCCACACGCTGGTCATCGACGGCGGCTTCACCGTGGCCGGCATCATGCGCGCCGACTGACAGCCCCGCCGCCCGCCCCACCGCGAATGCCTGAGAGCCCCCTGAGAGAGAGGAGACCCCGAGAATGCGCAGATTTGCCCTTGCCATCACCTTGTGTCTTGCCGCCGGCGCGACCGCCCAGGCCGACGAGGGCGAGGCGACCGCCTTCGCCCAGGCCTTCTGCGGGCTGCGCGACCTGGAGGACGGCGCCGGCCGCATCCACCTCGCTTCGCCGGCGCTCGCCGAGGCGGTGACCGCGGCGCTGGCCGCCCGGACCGGCGGCGCGGCGGATGGCGGACCGCTCGCCGACGGCGTGCCGTGGCAGAGCGTGGCGGCGCGCGCGCCGCAGTGCGCGGCCGGCGCGGTTTCCGCCGAGGACGGGACGACCGTGGTGGAGGTGCGCTACGCCTTCCCCGACGCCTCGGGTGAGGACTGGGTGGACAGGCTGGTGCTGGTGCGCCATGACGGCGCCCTGGTCGTCGACGACGTCCGCTACGGTGCGACGGGCGACGCCGACACGCTGCGCGGCCGGCTCGCCGCCGGCGGCTCCTGATCGACGCCGCCCGGCCGCCGGCTTCGGCCGCGCGGCCGGGCGGCTCAAGGCCCGGGAAGGGTCGAGGAAGGGGGGACGCGCCGTGCTTCTGGCCATCGAACAGGGCAACACCAACAGCATGTTCGCCGTTCACGACGGCACCACCTGGGTGGCGCAGTGGCGCTCGGCGACCGAGGCCAACCGCACGGCCGACGAATACGCCGTGTGGCTGACGCAGCTCTTCGCCATGAGCGGGCTCAGCTTCGAGGCGCTCGACGCCTGCATCGTGTCGAGCGTGGTGCCGCAGTCGGTGTTCAACCTGCGCAACCTGTCGCGCCGCTATCTCGGCGTCGAGCCGCTGGTGATCGGCGAGAACGTCGCGCTCGGCATCCCGATCCGCGTCGACAAGCCGTCCGAGGTGGGCTCCGACCGCATCGTCAACGCGATCGGCGCGCATGCCGCACATTCCGGCCCGCTGATCGTCGTCGACAGCGGCACCGCGACGACGATCGACGTGGTGGCGGCTGACGGCGGCTTCGAGGGCGGCGCCATCGCGCCGGGCATCCACCTGTCGGTCGAGGCGCTGCACGCCGCAGCCGCCAAGCTGCCGCGCGTGGCGCTGCGCCGTCCCGGCCGCGTCATCGGCACCGACACGGTGAGCGCCATGCAGTCGGGCGTCTTCTGGGGCTACGTGGCGCTGATCGAGGGCATGATCGCGCGCATCAAGGCCGAGCGCGGCGAGCCGATGACGGTGGTGGCGACCGGCGGCATCGCGGCGCTGTTCTACGACGCCACCGCGGCGATCGACGATTTCGACCCCGACGTGACGATCCGCGGCCTGCTCGAGATCTACCGGCGCAACAGCTCCAGCCGGCCGTAGGCGGGGATCTTGAGGGCCGGGCGGGCGAGGTCGACGCCGGCGACCAGGCCGAACAGATGCACCTCGAAGCCCGACCGCGCGCCGAGCGAGAGGCCGGCGACGCCGCCCAGCGTGGCCGACAGCTCGAACGGCGCCGCGCTCCAGTCGAGCGCGACGAGGCCCGGCCGGTAGTCGCGGCCGACCGCATTGGGCGGCAGCCGGGCGCCGAAGGCCGGCACGGCGCGCAGCACGTGGGCGACGAAGCTGTTGGAGTTCGGCCCCGGCCAGAGCCGGTAGTCGCCGCGCCGGGCGAAGGGGTAGGCGGCGATCGCCGCCTCGATATGCGGGATCAGCGCCTCGGCCCGGCGCCCGCGCACCGCATGCACGACGACCGGGCGGTTCGAGTACCAGCGCCCGTCGGCGGGATAGCCGTTGCGCCGCACCGGCCGGCCCCAGCCGACCTTGTCGTAGCGCTCGTAGGCCGCCGCGCCGGGCTTCTTGACGACGAGCCAGCTGTGCACCGAGAAGGCGCCCTTGAGCCCGCCGGTGCGCGCCGCCATCAGATAGACCGCCGCCTCGGCGTCGCCGGCCGGCGGCGGCAGCACGCCGGAGGCCGACCAGTCGGCGGCATGCCAGCTCGCCGGCCGCTCCTTGAGCGCCCACCAGCCCGCGGTGGCCGCGGCCGGCACAAGGAAGACCAGGAGAAGCGCGAGCGCGCACCGCTTGACGAGACGCATGCAGCGATTTGCTTTGCCTTCCGCCCGGCCGTCAACTACCCGTCGCCACTGATCGTCAGCGCGTTTCGGGTGATGTGATGGCCAATCCGGTTCTCGTCGAGGTTCTGCGCGGCCCGCTGGTCGAAAGCCGCCACCGCGGCGCCTTCGCCGTGGTCGACGCCGAGGGCGCGACGCTGCTGGCGGCCGGCGCGGTCGACCGGCCGGTGTTTCCGCGCTCGGCGGTCAAGGCGATCCAGGCGCTGCCGCTGGTCGAAAGCGGCGCGGCCGACGCCTTCGGCTATGGCGAGCGCGAGCTGGCGCTCGCCTGCGCCTCGCATTCGGGTGAGCCGGCGCATGCCGCGTGCGCGGCGGCCATGCTGGCGGCCGCCGGGCTTTCTCCAGAGGCGCTGGAATGCGGCGCGCACTGGCCTTCGGGCCAGGCCGCCGCGCGCGGCCTGGCGGCGGCCGGCGAAGAGCCGAGCGCGCTGCACAACAACTGCTCGGGCAAGCATGCCGGCTTCCTCGCCGTGTGCCGTCATCTGGGCCTTGCGCCGCAGGGCTACACCGCGCCCGACCACGCCCTGCAGCGCCTGGTGCGCGCGGCGCTGGAGGCGGTCACCGGCGCGCCGCACGCGGTGTCCGCATGCGGCATCGACGGCTGCTCGATCCCGACCTATGCGGTGCCGCTCAGGCAATTGGCGCAGGGCTTCGCCCGCATGGCGAGCGGCACCGGCCTTAAGCCGGAGCGCGCGGCGGCGGCACGGCGGCTGTTCGCGGCCTGCGCGGCGCAGCCCTTCTTCGTCGCCGGCAGCGAGCGCTTCGACACCACCGTGCTCGGCCTCGGCGGCGGCCGGCTGTTCGTCAAGACCGGGGCGGAGGGCGTCTATTGCGGCGCGCTGCCCGAGCGCGGCCTCGGCATCGCGGTCAAGTGCGACGACGGCGCGACGCGCGCGGCGGAGGTGACGATGGCCGCGCTCCTCGCCCGGCTGCTGGGCGCGGACGATCCGCTCGGTGCGCGGCTCGCCGGCCTTGCCCGGCCGACGCTGACGAACTGGCGCGGCCGCACGGTCGGTGCGCTGCGACCGGCCGGCGCGCTGGCAAAGGCCGGTCAGGACACCTGATTGCCGGCGACGGTGAGGTGGCGCGCCGTGTGACGGCCGCCGGCGGCGAGGTCGTCCGTCGCCGCCTCGATCCAGCGGTAGCCGACCACCGCGCCGCGCGCGGCGCCGTCGATCACGTTGTCGGCGACGACGGCCGCGCCGGTGCCCTCGACCACCGAGACCGCGATTCCCGTCGGGGCGCCGCGGACCACGTTGCCGGTCGCCACGACGTTGCGCATGAACGGGCCCCAGCCGAGCTTGAGGCCGTAGAGCGGCGCGTTCTCCACCACGTTTCCGGTGACAGCGGTGTCGGCCTCCACGGTGATGCCGACGCCGAAGCCGGGCGGATCGGCCGGGTAGGGACCCTCGGTCGACAGGTTGCGCACCAGGTTGCCGCTGACGGTGGCCATGCGGCCGCCGTCGTTGAAGTTGACGACGGAGATGCCGTTGGCGCCGCCGTCGACGATGTTGCCGCTGATCACCGCGCCCTCGAAGGCGAACTCGGCGTAGAGCGCGGTCTCGCCGGAGCGCAGGCAGGTGTTCGAAGCGACCTGCAGGTTGCCGGCCGCGTTGGCGCGGATCGCCGAGAAGGCGCAGTCGGAGACATGGTTGCCGGTGACGACCGCGCCGTCGGCGCGGAACAGGTTGATGCCGTTGCCGTATTGCCCGGTGCCGCCGCGCTGGGCGGCGATGCGGGCGACCCGGTTGCCGGTGACCAGCGTGCCGTCCGGCCCGGCCTGCCAGCGATGCACCAGGATGCCGCCATTGGCGCAGTCGGTGACGGTGTTGCCGGCGATCGCCAGGCCGGCCGCCTGAACGCTGTAGATGCCGGCCTCGGCCGCGCCGGAGATGTGCGAGCGCTCGATGCGGCCGGCGACGGCCTCCAGCGCCAGCGCGTTCTTGCCGCTGCCGAGCAGCCGGCAGTTGTCGACGACGAGATGGCGCGCGCCGTGCACCGTGAGAAGGCCGTCGACATGATCGCCGAGGCGGTGGTTGGCGCCGTCGAGCAGGAGGCCGGAGAACTCCAGGTGGTCGGCCGCCTCGGCCAGGAACAGGTGGCCGTCGCCGCCATAGAGGATGCGCGAGGCGCCGGGCACGCCGACGAGGCGCAGCCGGCGCGGAAGCACGATGTTGGAGACGACGTAGTCGCCCGGCGGCAGATGCACAGGGGCGTCGCGCTCGGCCGCCTTGGCGAGGATGCGGGCGAAGGCCTCGCTCTGGTCGTCGTAGACGCCGGGCCGCAGCCCGAGCTCGGCGGCGTCGAGCGTGCCGCGGATCGAGGCCGTCTCGATTCCGGACGGCAGGGCCGCCGCCGGGCCGGCGGCGGCTGTGCCGGCAAGCCCGGCCAGGAAGGCGCGTCTGTTCAGCATTGGCACAGCTCCGAGCTCCGTCACCAGGTCGAAGCAAGAAACCTGCCAGTCGCAGACGTGCGACCCCGGCCGGCGCCGTTTTGGGCGGCCCGGCCGGGCGCCGGAAGGAGGACGGTCGACGCCGTGTCCTGCGGGTCCCGCTTGGCGGTGCCGCGCACGGCAGCGCGCCTCAGGCTTCCAGAAGGGCGTCCATCAGGCGCTCGGCGGCTTCCGGGATCACCGTGCCGGGCGGGAAGATCTCCTTCGCGCCGGCCTGGCGCACGGCCTCGTAGTCGTCGGGCGGGATGACGCCGCCGGCGACGATCAGGATGTCCTCGCGGCCCTCCGCGGCGAGCGCCTCGCGCAGCTCCGGGATCAGGGTGAGATGGCCGGCGGCCAGCGACGAGGCGCCGACGATGTGCACGTCGTGCTCGGCCGCCAGCCGGGCGATCTCCTGCGGCGTCTGGAACATCGCGCCGACCACCACGTCGAAGCCGAGATCGCCGAACGCGGTGGCGATCACCTTCTGGCCGCGGTCGTGCCCGTCCTGGCCCATCTTGGCGACCAGGATGCGCGGCTTGCCGCCCGTCCTGTCGCGGAAACGCTCGACCTTGGCGGCCACCCGGTCGACCACCGGGTTCTCGCCGATCGCCTTGCGATAGACGCCGGAGATGGTGCGGATCTCGGCGACGTGCCGGCCGAACGCCTTTTCCAGCGCCAGCGAGATCTCGCCGACGGTGGCCTGGGCGCGTGCCGCGCGCACGGCATAGGCGAGCAGGTTGCCGTCGCCCTCGGCCGCGCGGGTGAGCTCGGCGAGCGCGCCTTCGACCGCCGCCACGTCGCGCGTGCCCTTGAGCTGCTGCAGCTTGGCGAGCTGGCGCGCGCGCACCTCGGCGTTGTCGACCTTGAGCACGTCGACGTCGATCTGGTGGTCGGGCTGGTGCCGGTTGACGCCGATCACCGCCTGCTCGCCGGCGTCGATGCGCGCCTGGGTGCGCGCGGCGGCCTCCTCGATGCGCATCTTCGGCACGCCCTTCTCGATCGCCGCGGCCATGCCGCCGAGGCTTTCGACCTCCTCGATGTGGGTCAGCGCGCGCGCCGCGAGGTCGTGCGTCAGCCGCTCGATGAAGGCCGAGCCGCCCCACGGGTCGATGATGCGGTTGACGTTGGATTCGCGCTGCAGGACGAGCTGCGTGTTGCGCGCGATGCGGGCGGAGTGGTCGGTCGGCAGCGCCAGCGCCTCGTCGAAGGCGTTGGTGTGCAGCGACTGGGTGTGGCCGTGCACGGCGGCCATCGCCTCGATCATCGTGCGCACGATGTTGTTGTAGGGGTCCTGCGCGGTGAGCGACCAGCCCGACGTCTGGGTGTGCGCGCGCAGCGACAGCGCCCGCGCGTCCTTCGGCTGAAACGTCTTCTGGATCAGCGCCGCCCACAGGAGCCGCCCGGCGCGCAGCTTGGCGATCTCCATGAAGTAGCTCATGCCGGCGTTCCAGAAGAACGACAGGCGCGGCGCGAAGCGGTCGATGTCGAGACCGGCGGCGATGCCGGCGCGCGCGTATTCGATGCCGTCGGCGATCGTGTAGGCGAGCTCCAGGTCGACCGTCGCTCCGGCCTCCTGGATGTGGTAGCCGGAGATCGAGATCGAGTTGAAGCGCGGCATGTGCTCGGACGTGTAGGCGAAGATGTCCGAGATGATCCGCATCGAGGGCTTGGGCGGATAGATGTAGGTGTTGCGGACCATGAACTCCTTGAGGATGTCGTTCTGGATGGTCCCGGCGAGGTCCTTCTGGGCGACGCCCTGCTCCTCCGCCGCCACGATGTAGAGCGCCATCACGGGAATGACGGCGCCGTTCATGGTCATCGACACCGTCATCTTGTCGAGCGGAATGCCGTCGAAGAGCTGGCGCATGTCGAGAATGGAATCGATCGCCACGCCGGCCATGCCGACGTCGCCGGCGACGCGCGGATGGTCGCTGTCGTAGCCGCGGTGGGTGGCCAGGTCGAAGGCGACCGACAGCCCCTTCTGCCCGGCGGCGAGGTTGCGCCGGTAGAAGGCGTTCGATTCCTCGGCCGTGGAGAAGCCGGCATACTGGCGGATCGTCCACGGGTGGCGAACATACATCGTCGGGTAGGGGCCGCGCAGGAAGGGCGGCGCGCCGGGATGGCTGTCGAGGAAGCGCACGCCGTCGAGATCGCCGTCGCCGTAGGCGCGGCGGATGTCGATGCCCTCGGGCGTCGGCCGGGTGCCCTCGCCGGTCTCGAAGGGCAGGGCGGACGGCGCGGACCAGGGCAGGCTGGAGAAATCGGGGATCATGCCACGGCCTCCTGCTCGGCCAGCCCTTCGTCGAGCCGCTCGGCCGTGAGCTGGCGGCAGAACACCGTGCCGTCGCTCGGCATCGGCATGCGCTCCGCCTCGAGCGTCGATACCGGCCGCTCCGTGTCCAGCGGGTAGATGGTGGTGCCGACGATGTGGCGATCACCGCCGGCATAGGCGGCCAGGCGCTCGCGGCGGGTCGCCTCGACGCGCTCCTGGATGCGGCCGGCCTCGAGGCTGCGCAGCACGCCGCCTTCCGCCTCGATGCGGGTGAACTCGCTCCACGCCGCCTCGCACAGCGCCTCGGTCAGCGCCTCCAGCCCGCCGGCGCCGGCGCCGGGGTCGGCGACGAAGCCGAGATGGCTCTCCTCGGCCAGCACGAGCTGGGTGTTGCGCGCCAGCCGGCGGGCGAAGCCGTCGGGCAGGCCGTGCGGCAGCGTGTGCGGCAGCACCGACAGCGAATCGGCGCCGCCGAGCGCCGCCGCGCTCGCGGCGATGGTGTTGCGCAGGATGTTGGTTTCCGGATCGCGCGAGGTCAGCATGCGGTAGGACGTCTCGGCGTGCAGCACGGTGGCCGTCGGCTCGACCGAGCAGGCCTCCAGAACGCGCGCCCACAGCTTGCGCAGCGCCCGCAGCTTGGCCATCGACAGCACCAGGTCCTGATCGACGGCGAGCGCGAAGCCGATATGCGGCGCGGCATAGACGAGCGGCTGGCGCGCCTCCTCGAACATCCTGAGATGCGAGACCGCCGAGGCCAGCATGGCGGCGAGCTCCTGCGCCTCCGACGCGCCGGCATTGTGGAACACGCGGCCGTCGGATTCCAGCAGCACCGCCGGCAGGCCCATGGCGAAGAAGCCGGCCAGCGACTGCGGCATCGAGGCCTTCAGCGCCTCGATCGACATGCGCAGCCGGCCGGTGCCGGCGAACAGCGCGGCCGGGTCGATGCCGAAGGACAGCCGGGTACGCGCCGGGTCGACGCGGCGGGCGGCGAGCAGCTCGGCCAGCCAGTCGATCGAGCCGCGGCTTTGCGGGTGCACGTCGATGCGCAGCCGCACCTTGCCGAGCGGCACGTCGGCGAGCGCGGCGGCCAGCGCCTCGGGCGTGGCGGGCAGGCCGTAGCCGAAGGCGTTGGGCGCGCCGGCGAAGACCACGGTCAGGCCGGTGGCGCCGCCGGCGACGTCGTCGAGCGCCTGGCGGTTGGCCCGTTCGGGGTCGGGATCGTCGATGCGCTGCACGGCGTCCCAGTCGGCATCCGCGCGCACGCGGCCGACCCGGGCCGCGCCGGCGACGCGCTCGTAGAGCGGCTCGACCGCGATCGCGTCGTCGGTGCGCGAGACGAGGCTCTCGTAGCCCGCGTCCGGCCCCAGCGCCTTGTCCACGAGCGCCAGCCAGCGCGCCCGGTCGACGGGGTCGAAAGCAACGTCGCTCAGGATGCTCGGGTCCATCATGCCTCCCTGGTGATGCCCGTCGGCCGCCGGCCGAGTTTAGGTCGCGGCGTCTTGTGCCGCAATGCACCATGGGGCGCAACCGGCGCACGGCCGTTGTGGCCGGCGCGGCGGCCCAGTATAGGGATGGGTCGCGATCGAGGGCGAGGGGCCATGGCCGACAACGACAGCATCTTTCTCGGCGCCAGCCGGCGGCCGGACGACAGCTACCAGCAGGCCGAGACGCTGCTGCTCAGATATGCCAACCGGCACGGCCTGATCACCGGCGCGACCGGCACCGGCAAGACGGTGACGCTGCAGATCCTGGCGGAGGGCTTCTCCAACGCCGGCGTGCCCGTCTTCTGCGCCGACGTGAAGGGCGACCTGTCGGGCATCGCCATGATGGGCGAGGACAAGGACTTCCTCGCCAAGCGGGCGGCGACCATCCGGCTCGCGCCCTACGAGCAGCAGGAGTTCCCGGTCATCTTCTGGGACCTGTTCGGCGAGGCCGGCCATCCGATCCGCACGACGATCAGCGAGATGGGGCCGCTGCTGCTGTCGCGGCTGATGGACCTGTCGGACGCGCAGGAGGGGGTGCTCAACATCGCCTTCCGCATCGCGGACGAGGAGGGCATGCTGCTGCTCGACCTCAAGGACCTGCAGGCGCTGCTCGCCCATGTCGCCGACCGGGCCGAGGAGATCGGCGCGCGCTACGGCAATGTCAGCCGCGCCTCCGTCGGCGCCATCCAGCGCTCGCTGCTGGTGCTCGAGCAGCAGGGCGGCGAGCACTTCTTCGGCGAGCCGGCGCTCAGGATCGCCGACATCATGCGCACCACGCCGGACGGCCGCGGCGCGGTCAACGTGCTGGCCGCCGACCGGCTGATGATGAACCCGCGGCTTTACGCCACCTTCCTGCTGTGGCTCTTGTCGGAGCTGTTCGAGGAGCTGCCGGAGGTGGGCGATCCCGACCGGCCGCGGCTGGTCTTCTTCTTCGACGAGGCGCACATCCTGTTCGACGAGGCGCCCAAGGCGCTGCTCGAGCGCGTCGAGCAGGTGGTGCGGCTGATCCGCTCGAAGGGCGTCGGCGTGTTCTTCGTCACGCAGAACCCGCTCGACGTGCCCGACACGGTGCTCTCCCAGCTCGGCAACCGCATCCAGCACGCGCTCAGGGCCTACACGCCGCGCGAGCAGAAGGCGGTCAAGACGGCGGCCGACACCTTTCGCCCCAACCCCGACTTCGACTGCTACGCGGCGATCACCCAGCTCGGCGTCGGCGAGGCGCTGGTCTCCACGCTGGAGGCCAAGGGCGTGCCGTCGATCGTGCAGCGCACGCTGATCCGCCCGCCGTCCTCGCGGCTCGGGCCGATCACCGAGCCGGAGCGGCGCGGCATCCTGGCGCAGAGCCCGGTGGCCGGCCAGTACGACGAGGCGGTCGACCGCGAATCGGCCTTCGAGATCCTGACGCGCCGCGCCGAGGAGGCGGCTGCCGCGGCCGAGGAGGCCGAGCGCCGCGCGGCCGCGGAGGAGGACGCGGAGCGGCGCAACCGCGCCGGGCGCGACCGCTGGACGCTGCCGGATTTCGACGACGACGACGATGATGATGACGATGACGACCGGCGCCGCTCGCGCAGCCGCAGCAGGCGGTCCGGCCGGCGCGGCGGCTATCAGCGGCAGACGGCGACCGAGGCGGCGATCAAGTCGATCGCGCGCTCGGTCGGCACGTCGCTCGGCCGCGCGCTGGTGCGCGGCATTCTCGGCGGTCTGAAGAAGCGGCGCTGACGGCGCCGCAACGCGGTGGCCGGCGTGCCGCTCAGACGGTCGCCAGGCCCGAGGTGACGAGGATGGGCGACCCTTCCGGCACGCGCTCGTAGAGGTCGATCGCGTCCTGGTTCATCAGCCGCACGCAGCCCGACGAGACGGACTTGCCGATCGACCACCATTCCGGCGAGCCGTGCACGCGGTAGAGCGTGTCCTTGCCGTTCTCGAAGATGTAGAGCGCGCGGGCGCCCAGCGGGTTCTGCAGACCGGGCTCCATGCCGCCATTGTCGGCGCTGTACTTCTCCAGCTCCGGCTGCCGCTCGATCATCTCTGCCGGCGGGAACCACTTCGGCCAGGGCTGCTTCCACTCGATGACGGCGCGGCCGGCCCACTCGAAGCCGGCGCGGCCGAGGCCGACGCCGTAGCGCATCGCCCTGCCGCGCTCGCGCACCAGGTAGAGGAAGTGGTTCGACGTGTCGACGACGATGGTGCCGGGCGCCTCGCCGGTCGGGTCGCGCACCTCCTGGCGGTAGTAGCGCGGATCGACCTTGTCGATCGGGATGGCGGGGATCTCGTAGCCCTGGTCGACGACCGCGCCATACATGTCGCGGTAGTAGGCGAGCTTCGGGCTCGGCGCCGGCGCGGCATCCGCGCCCTCGCGCGGCGTGGTGGTGCAGGCGGCGAGCGCGGCCGACGAGGCGCCGACGGCGGCCATCGACAGGAAGCGGCGGCGGGTGAGCGGCGAGGCGGCGGGTCGGATCAGGTCGGTCAAGGGCTCGATCATCTTGTTGCTTTTCGGTTGCGGCCAAACGGTCGGTGGACCCTCCGGTTCCATGCCGTCTGCTGGCTCACGCCTGTAGACCGGCCAATTCGGGCTGAAACGGGAAATTTGCTTGGCGACGGTGTGAACGGGAGCGACTGTGCCTTTCGTGCAACGGTGGTGGCAAATGACAAATGCGTCAGCTCGCCGTCACCAGCCCGTCGAGCGACGGCAGGATGAGGGCGGGCGGCCGATCGGCATACTCGTCCGGCTGCCCCGCGCGGTTGATCCACACGGTGCGGAACCCGAACCTGGTCGCGCCCGCGACGTCCCACCGGTTCGACGACTGGAAGGAGACGGCTTCGGGGTAAATACGCCACGACATGGTTACCATTTCGTATACCGCCGGGTCGGTCTTGTAGCGGCGCAGCGTGTCGACCGAGAAGACGTCGTCGAGCACGGTGTCGAGCGCGGAGGAGCGCACCGCCGCCTCCAGCATCGCCGGCGAGCCGTTCGACAGGATGGCGAGGCGGGCGCCGTTGGCCTTAAGCGCCTTAAGGACCGCCGGCACCTCGGGATAGCAGTCGAGCTTCCAGTAGGCGGCGAGCAGCGCGTCGCGCAGCGACCGGTCGGCCGTCGGCACCTTCTGGAAGGCGAAGTCGAGGGCGCGCTCGGTCAGCGTCCAGAAGTCGACATAGGCGCCCATCAGCGAATGCACCCAGGAGTATTCGAGCTGCTTGGCGCGCCAGATCTCGGAAAGCTGCTGCCCGTCGGGACCGATCTCGCCGGCGTGCCGGCGCACCGCCGCATGCACGTCGAACAGGGTGCCGTAGGCGTCGAAGACGTAGGCCGCGTGCGGCATGGCGCATCCTCTGCGTGGTGCGCGAACTTGACCGTATCGTCCGGTTGCGGTCAAGGAGCGGACAGAGACATGCGCGCCTGGCATCACGGGCCGCCGGCGCTGCCGATTGACGGCGGCCGGCAAAGCCCTTTCGATGGCCGGGCAGAGAGGACGGACCCCGCCATGACCATGACCACCAAAGCCGAGACGACCACCTGGACCTATGTCGACGGAGACTGGCACGAAGGCAACGTGCCGATCGCCGGTCCGCGCACCCATGCCATGTGGCTCGGCACCAGCGTCTTCGACGGCGCGCGCTGGTTCGAGGGCGTGGCGCCCGACCTCGACCGCCATGCCGAGCGCGTCAACGCCTCGGCGACCGGCCTCGGCCTCAAGCCGACGATGCGCGCCGAGGAGATCGTCGCGCTGACCCGCGACGGGCTGAAGAAGTTCGACGGCAAGACGGCCGTCTACATCCGGCCGATGTACTGGGCCGAGCACGGCGGCTACATGAGCGTGCCGGCCGATCCCGAATCGACGCGCTTCTGCCTGTGCCTCTACGAGGCGCCGATGATCGCCCCGGCCGGCTTCTCGGTGACGGTCTCGCCGTTCCGCCGTCCGTCGGTCGAGACCATGCCGACCAACGCCAAGGCGGGCTGCCTCTACCCCAACAACGGCCGCGCCATCCTCGAGGCCAAGTCGCGCGGCTTCGACAACGCGCTGGTGCTCGACATGCTGGGCAACGTCGCGGAAACGGGCACGTCGAACGTCTTCATGGTCAAGGACGGGGTGGTGATGACGCCGGTGCCGAACGGCACCTTCCTGTCGGGCATCACGCGCGCGCGCACCATCGCGCTGCTCGCCGAGAAGGGCATCCAGACGGTCGAGCGGACGCTGACCGTCAGCGACTTCCGCGCCGCCGACGAGATCTTCTCGACCGGCAACCATTCCAAGGTCGTGCCGGTGATCCGCATCGAGGACCGCGACCTGCAGCCGGGCCCGGTGGCCAAGACGGCGCGCGATCTGTATTGGGAGTGGGCCCACTCCGGGACGCCGGCCTGAGCCGGCGCCGGAACGCGCGACCGGCTGCGGCGTTGCTGAAGCGACGTCGCGACCCTATCTGCCGGTGCGAGCGTTTTCTTTTTTCAACCCGTCATGCGAGGGAGATTTGACCATGGCCTTTGAACTGCCGGACCTGCCTTACGACTACGAGGCGCTGCAGCCCTACATGTCGAAGGAGACGCTCGAGTATCACCACGACAAGCACCACAACACCTATGTGCAGACCGGCAACAAGCTGGCCGCCGAGGCGGGCATGGACGGGCTGTCGGTCGAGGAGGTGGTCAAGAAGTCCTTCGGCAGCAACCAGGGTCTCTTCAACAACGCCGCCCAGCACTACAACCACATGCACTTCTGGAACTGGATGAAGAAGGGCGGCGGCGGCAAGAGCCTGCCGGAGGCGCTGGCCAAGGCCTTCGACAGCGACCTTGGCGGCTACGACAAGTTCCGCGCCGACTTCATCAACGCCGGCACCACGCAGTTCGGCTCCGGCTGGGCCTGGGTCGCGATGAAGGACGGCAAGCTCGAGATCATGAAGACGCCGAACGGCGAGAATCCGCTGGTGCACGGCGGCGTGCCGATTCTCGGCGTCGACGTGTGGGAGCATTCCTACTACATCGACTACCGCAACGCGCGGCCGAAGTATCTCGAGGCCTTCGTCGACAACCTCATCAACTGGGACTACGTGCTGGAGTGCTACGAAAAGGCGCGCTGAGGCGCCACGGCACCAAAGCCTGCAGGACCCGGCCGCGCGCGGCCGGGTCCTTTTCGTTGACGGTGCGTCAACCGGTCGCAGGCGGGTCTCACGAAAGCGTGATGCGGCGGCGCTTTTCTTTTGCGCCATGATCGCGCTCGCCAAACCTACCAGTGCCAGGAACCGGAGGCCCGTGATGAAGAAAGCCGTTTTCGCCCTGTCCGTGCTTGCCCTTTCGGCGACCGCCACGGTCGCCGCCGACGATCCCATCGCCGTGCGCAAGGCGCTGATGCAGGCGAATGCGGGCGCCGCCGGCGTGTCGGCTGCCATGCTGAAGGGGGAGATGGACTACAATCCCGCGGTCGCCAAGGCCGCGCTCGCAACCTTCTACGGCGTCGCCTCGGCCTTCGGCGACTACTTCCCCGAGGGCTCCGACGCTGGCGACACGCGCGCCGCGCCGGCCATCTGGGAGGACATGGACGGCTTCCAGGCGGCAGTCGGCGAGTTCCGCTCCGACGCCATGGCCGGTGTCCAGGCGGCCGGCGAGAACGGCCCGGCCGACCGCGAGGCCTTCCAGGCCGCCGTCGGCCCGGTGCTGGAGAACTGCCGGAGCTGCCACGAGGACTACCAGCTCAAGCGCAACTGATCCGGCATGCCCATGAAAGCGGCCCTGGCCGCCGGTGCGCTCGTCGTGGCCGGCGGCCTCGTCTTCTGGCTCGCCAGCGCGCCCGGCACGCTGCCGGCCGAGGCGCTTGCCGGGCTGGAGGACGGCGACGCCGCGCGCGGCGAGCGCGTCTTCTGGGCCGGCGGCTGCGCCTCCTGCCACGCGGCCGAGGACGCCGAGGGCGAGGCGCGGCTGCGGCTCGGCGGCGGGCTGCGGCTCGAGACGCCGTTCGGCGACTTCGTCGCGCCCAATATCTCGCCGCACGCCGACGGCATCGGCGGCTGGTCGGACGAAGCCTTCGCCAACGCCATGCTGCGCGGCGTGTCGCCCGACGGCCGGCACTACTACCCGTCCTTTCCCTACACCTCCTATGCCCGCATGCGGCCGCAGGACGTCGTCGACCTGCACGCCTTCATGCAGACGCTGCCGGCGGTGGAGGGCGAGACCGACGGGCATGCGCTCGGCTTTCCCTACGCGTTTCGCCGCGGCATCGGGCTGTGGAAGCGGCTGAACATGCACCCCGGCCCGGTGGTGGCGCTCGGCGACGGCGACGAGGCCGTGGCGCGCGGCCGCTATCTGGTCGAGGGGCCGGGCCACTGCGGCGAGTGCCACACGCCGCGCGACGGCTTCGGCGGGCTCGACCTGGCCAACTGGCTGGCCGGCGCCGCGGCGGCCGAGGGCGACGGCGTGGTGCCCAACATCACGCCGTCGGAGGACGGCCTGGCCGGGTGGAGCGCGGCCGACATCGCCTACTACCTGGAATCGGGCTTCACCCCGAGCTTCGACACCGTCGGCGGCGCGATGGTCGCCGTGCAGGAGAACATGGCCGAGCTGCCGGCCGAGGACCGGCAGGCGATCGCCGCCTATCTGAAGGCTATTCCCGGCCGGCCGGACGGGCATCGGCCCGCCCCGTGACCTTGAGCGCGAAGGCGTAGACATAGGCGATCTCCTCGAGCCGCGAGAAGCGGCCCGAGGCGCCGGCGTGGCCGGCCGCCATGTTGATCTTGAACAAGACCGGATTGTCATCGGTCTTCACCGCGCGCAGCCGCGCCACCCATTTGGCCGGCTCCCAGTAGGTGACGCGCGGGTCGGTCAGCCCGGTCAGCGCCAGGATCGGCGGATAGGCCTGCGCGGCGACGTTGTCGTAGGGCGAATAGCCGGCGATGGTGCGGTAGTCGTCGGGCGAGGCGATCGGATTGCCCCATTCGGGCCATTCCGGCGGCGTCAGCGGCAGCGTCTCGTCGAGCATGGTGTTGAGCACGTCGACGAACGGCACCTCGGCGACGATCGCGCCGAAGCACTCCGGCGCCATGTTGGCGACCGCGCCCATCAGCATGCCGCCGGCCGAGCCGCCCTGTGCGACGATGCGGTCGTGCGCGGTGTAGCCCTCGGCGACGAGGTGGCGGGCGCAGGCAAGGAAGTCGGTGAAGCTGTTCGGCTTGCCGGCACGCTTGCCCGCCTCGTACCAGGCGAATCCCTTGTCCTTGCCGCCGCGGATGTGCGCGATGGCATAGACGAAGCCGCGGTCGACCAGCGACAGGCAGTTGGTGTTGAAGCTCGCCGGGATGGTGATGCCGTAGGCGCCGTAGCCGTAGAGCAGGCACGGCGCGCTGCCGTCGAGCGGCGTGTCGCGGCGGTGCAGCACCGAGATCGGCACCGTCTCGCCGTCCGGCGCGCGCGCCATCAGGCGCCGCGTGACATAGGCGCCGGCGTCGTGGCCCGACGGCACCTCCTGCGTCTTGCGCAAGACCCGCTCGCGCGTGCGCATGTCGTAGTCGAAGACCTGCGCCGGCGTGGTCATCGAGGAGTAGCTGAAGCGGAAGGTGTCGGTGTCGTATTCCAGCGCGCCCGCCAGCCCCAGCGAATAGGCCTCCTCGTCGAAGGCGATGACGTGCTCGGCGCCGCTGGCGCGCTCGCGCACGACGATGCGCGGCAGGCCGTCCTTGCGCTCCAGCCGCACGAGGAAGTCGGCGAAGCCGAGGATCGACAGGATGAGCCGGCCCGGCTCGTGCGGCACCAGCTCCTGCCAGTTCTCCGGCCGCGGATCGTCGACCGGCGCGGTCATGATCTTGAAGTCCTTCGCGCCGCCGGCATTCGTCAGCACGAAGAAGACGTCGCCGCCTTCCTCGAGGTCGTACTGCACGCCGGTCTCGCGCGCCGCCACCAGGCGCGGCTCGGCGTCCGGCCGGTCGGCCGGCAGGATGCGGTACTCCGACGTCTCGTGGTCGTTGATGGCGATGAAGATCCAGTCGTTGCGGCGGCTGCCGCCGACGCTCATGAAGAAGCCGGGATCGGCCTCCTCGTAGATCAGCCGGTCGGTCTCGGGCGCGCCGCCGAGCGCGTGGTGGAAGATGCGCGAAGGCCGGTGGTTGGCGTCGAGCCGGGTGTAGAAGAAGCCCTCGTTGCGGCCGTCCCAGGTGCCGGAGCCGCCGGTGTCGGCCACCGTGTCGTCGCGGTCGCGGCCGCTGTCGAGCTCGCGCACCTTGAGCGTGTAGAACTCCGAGCCCTTGTCGTCATAGGCCCACAGCAGCCGCGCGTGGTCGCTGCTGTGGTCGGCGCCGCCGATGCGGAAATAGGGCTTGCCCTCGGCCTCCGCGTCGCCGTCGAGCAGCACCGCCTCCGCGCCGCCTTCGCGCGGCGTGCGGAAGAAGCGCGGCTGCTCGCCGCCGGTGCGGTAGGCGGTGCCGTAGGCGAACGGGCCGTCGGCCATCGGCACCGAGGAATCGTCTTCCTTGATGCGCCCCTTCATCTCCGCGAACAGCGTCTCGCGCAGGGCGGCCGTGTCGGCCATCAGCGCGTCCTGATAGGCGTTCTCGGCCTCCAGGTGGGCGCGGATCGCCGGGTCGAGCACGGCCGGATCCTTGAACACCTCCTGCCAGTTGTCGGCCCGCATCCAGGCGTAGTCGTCGGTGCGGGCGATGCCGTGGCGCTCGTCGTCGACGGGGCGCGCGGCCGGGCGCGGCGGCGCGGCATCGGGAAAGGGGCGGCGGGGCGTGGTGCGATCCTGCATGAAAAATCCCGGGTGGTTCGGTTGACGGAGAAAATGAACACGCCGCCCGCGGCCGGGACAAGGCCGGCGGTGCGGATGGCGCCGCACGCCGCGCGAGGCCGGCGCCGGATCAGGCCGGATTAGCCGGTGCGGGAAGGGCGGCCGGCCCGGCGCCGCGGTGCGGGTCCGGCGACGGCTAGGCCGCGTCGTCCGGCCGGTCGCCGGCCGGGCGGAAGTCGAGCGCCGTGCCGTTCATGCAGTAGCGCAGGCCCGTCGGCTCCGGCCCGTCGTTGAAGACGTGGCCGAGATGGGCGTCGCAGTCCGCGCAGCGCACCTCGGTGCGCACCATGAACAGCGAGCGGTCGCGATGCTCGCTGACCGCCTCGGGCGCGACGGGCGCATAGAAGCTCGGCCATCCGGTGCCCGAATCGTATTTCGTTTCCGAGCTGAACAGCGGCTTGCCGCAGCACACGCAGGCATACGTCCCCTGCGCCTTGTTGTCCCAGTAGGGGCCGGTGAAGGCCCGCTCGGTGCCGTGCTTGCGGGTGACGCGATACTGCTCGGGCGTGAGCTGCTCGCGCCATTCGCTGTCGCTCTTCTCCACCTTGAGGCTGGTTTCGGCGGTCATCGGCACTCTCCGGAATGATGTTCGCCCCCTATTTAGGAAGGCGGCCGGCGATTGTCAGCGGTTCGCTGCCGGCAAGACTTGCAAAGGCGCCCGGCACGACTTGCACGGGATGGATTGTCACACCGGACTTGCCCGGCGTTAGACGAATGTCTATCTCACGCCGAACGTTCGAACAGCAAAGTGACCTGGTGCGGGGGGACAAGAGGCCGTGGACGTCGTCGAGGGGCAACTCATCACGGCCCTGATCCTTGCGCTGCCCTTTGCCGGCGCCCTCGTCGCACCCGTCCTGGTGCGCTGGTTCGGCCACAACGCGGCCTGGCTCCTGGCGCTGCTGCCGCTCGCCGCCTTCGTCCATTTCCTCGGCTTTCTCGGTCCCGTCGCCGCCGGCGAGACCGTGGTGGCGGGCTATCCGTGGATCCCCAGCCTGGGCGTCGACTTCTCCTGGCTGATCGACGGGCTGTCCCTGACCTTCGCGCTTCTGATCACCGGCATCGGCACGCTGATCGTGCTGTATTCGGGCGGCTATCTGAAGGGGCACCCGCATCAGGGCCGCTTCCTGTCCTTCATGCTGATGTTCATGGGCTCGATGCTCGGGCTCGTGGTCGCCGACTCCTTCCTGACGCTGTTCGTCTTCTGGGAGCTGACGTCGATCACCTCCTTCCTGCTGATCGGCTTCGACCACCGCCGCGAGGCCTCCCGGCGGGCCGCGCTGCAGGCGCTGGTGGTGACCGGGCTCGGCGGCCTGGCGCTGCTCGCCGGCCTGCTGGTCATCCGCGCGGCGACCGGCGCCGGCGCGATGTCGGAGCTGCTCGCCGCGCCGGACCTCCTGCGCGACAGCCCGCTCTATCTCGCCGCGTTCCTGCTCGTGCTCGGCGGCGCCTTCACCAAGTCGGCGCAGTTTCCCTTCCACTTCTGGCTGCCCAACGCCATGGAGGCGCCGACGCCGGTGTCGGCCTACCTGCATTCGGCGACGATGGTGAAGGCGGGCGTCTATCTCGTCATGCGCCTCAACCCGGCGATGGGCGACACGGCGCTGTGGGAGACGGTGCTGCCGGTGTTCGGCGGCACGACGCTGATCGTCGGCACGCTGCTGGCGGTGCGCCAGACCGACCTCAAGCTGATGCTGGCCTACACCACGGTCGCCTCGCTCGGCCTGCTGGTCATGCTGACGGGCTTCGGCAACAAGCTCGCGGTCGCCGCCGCCGTGCTCTATCTGGTCGCCCATTCGCTGTTCAAGGGCGGCCTGTTCATGGTCGCCGGCCTGGTCGACCACGAGAGCGGCACGCGCGACATCACGCGGCTCGGCGGGCTGATGCGGGCGATGCCGATCACCTTCGCCGCCGCCGTGCTCGGCGCCGTCTCGATGGGCGGCCTGCCGCCGCTGTTCGGCTTCCTCGCCAAGGAGGAGATGTATGCCGCGCTCGGCTTCGCCGACGGCTGGAGCACGCTGTTCACCATCGTGGCGGTGGTCGGCAACGCGCTGATGTTCGCCGTCGGCTTCGCGGTCGCGCTCAAGCCGTTTCTTGGCGAGAAGGTGGAAACGCCCAAGCACGCCCATGAGGGCCCGGCCCTGATGTGGCTCGGGCCGCTGACGCTCGGCTTGGTGGCGCTGGCCGCCGCCCTGTGGTCGCAGACGAGCCATCGCTTCGTCACCGACCCGATGACGAGCGCCGTCTACGGCGAGCCGGCCACCGTCACCATCTCGCTGATCCCGCATGTCGGCATGGCGCTCTACCTGTCGATCGGCACGGTGGCGCTCGGCATCCTCGCCTATCTGGCGCTGGCGCGGGGCCGCGCGGCGATGGCCGCGACGCTGGCGGCGATCGGCTGGGGCCCCGACCGCGGCTTCGACCAGGCCGTCGGCGGCACGGTGCGGCTGTCCTACGCGGTGACGCGCGTGGTCCAGAGCGGCCGGCTCGACTACTACATGCTGGCCACCTTCGCCGTCTTCGCGCTGGCGCTTCTGGTGCCGATGCTCGCCTTCGGCGACCTGCCGACGCAGCCGCGCTTCCCCGTCATCGCCTTCTACGAGTGGACGATCATCCTGATCGCCGCCTTCGGCCTGTGGGCGGTGCTGCGCGCGCGCAACCGGCTGACGGCGATCGTCTCGCTCGGCATCCAGGGCCTGGCGCTGGCGGTGCTGTTCATGCTGCTCGGCGCGCCGGACCTGTCGTTCACCCAGTTCATGGTCGAGACGCTTTCGGTGGTCATCCTGGCGCTGGTGATGACCCGGCTCAGGCTGTCGCCGGCCGACCACCGGCCGACGCCGGAAAAACTGACCGGCATGGCGGTGGCCGGCGTCTGCGGCCTGGCGCTGACGCTGATCCTGCTGCGGGTCACGCAGATCCCGTTCGACGGCGAGCTCAGCGCCTTCTTCGCCGAGCACGCGCGGGTGATCGCGCACGGCCGCAACATCGTCAACGTCATCATCGTCGACTACCGCGCCCTCGACACGCTGGGCGAGATCGCGGTGGTGATGGTCGCCGGGCTGGCGATCCTCGCGCTGGTGCGCATCCGGCCGCGCCGGCGGCGCGACGCGGCGGCGCAAACGGAGGGCTGAGATGCGCACGGTCATCTTCCGCACGGTCGCGCCCTATCTGACCAGCCTGATGCTGCTGTTTTCGGTGTTCGTGCTGCTGCGCGGCCACAACGAGCCCGGCGGCGGCTTCATCGGCGGGCTGATCGCCGCCTCGGCGCTGGCCATCTACGGCATCGCCTGCGGCGTGGCGCCGGTGCGCCGCGCCGTCTACTTCCATCCCATGGCGATCTCCGGCTTCGGCCTGCTGATGGCCGCGCTGTCGGGCGTGTTCTCGATCTTCTTCCAGGTGCCGCTGCTGACGGGGCTGTGGGCGAAGGTGAGCTTCCTCGGCGTCGAGCTCGACCTGTCGACCGTGCTGTTCTTCGACATCGGCGTCTATCTCGTCGTCGTCGGCTCGATCACCTCCATCGCCCTGGCGCTGGAAGAAAGGGAGCGCGCATAATGGAAACCGTGCTTTCGGTGCTGGTCGGCCTGTTCTTCGCCGCCGCCATCTACCTGATGTTGTCGAAGCACATCATCCGCATCATGCTGGGCGTGGTGCTGTTCGGCAACGCGGTCAACCTGACGCTGTTCACCGCCGGCCGGGTGGTCAGCGAGGTGCCGCCGATCATTCCCGAGGCGCTGCCGGTGCCGCCCGAACTGACGGCGAACCCGCTGCCGCAGGCGCTGATCCTGACGGCGATCGTCATCGCGTTCTCCATCTTCGCCTTCCTGATGGTGCTGACCTTCCGCGCCTACCAGGAGCTGGGCACCGACGACGCGGAGGGCATGCGCGTCGCCGAGCCGAAGGACGATGCCATGCCGCCGCTGGGATACTGAGGCGCCGATGGCCGCAGACACCGAAAAGGCCGCCGACCTGTCGCAGGCGATGATCACCGAGCCGGTGGCGCTGGCCGACTGGCTGATCGTCGCGCCGGTGGCGATCCCGCTCGTCTTCGCCGCTTTCCTCCTGACGGTGCGCCACCGCACCTGGCTGCATGCCGGCGTGGCGCTCGTCGCCTTCGCGCTGACGCTGGCGGCCAATGCCGGGCTTCTGGCGCGCGTGCTCGCGGAAGGGCCG
Source organism: Aquibium sp. A9E412 (assembly GCF_030398335.1). Taxonomy (GTDB): domain Bacteria; phylum Pseudomonadota; class Alphaproteobacteria; order Rhizobiales; family Rhizobiaceae; genus A9E412. Next base: position 8,706 of record NZ_JAOAOP010000018.1, on the reverse strand, counting down.
CTCGCCATGACCATGGGGCGCTGGCTGCCGCCGTTCGGCATCAGCTTCGTGGCCGATCCGCTCGGCGTCGCGCTGTCGCTGGTCGGCGTGCTGGTGGCGGCGGTGTGCGCGGTGTTCGCCGTCGCCGACATCGGCACGACCGGGCGGCGCTACGGCTTCTATCCCTTCATGCTGCTGATGATGGCCGGCGTCAGCGGCGCCTTCCTGACCGGCGACCTGTTCAATCTCTACGTCTGGTTCGAGGTCTTCCTGATCGCCTCGTTCGGCCTGCTGGTGCTCGGCTGCGAGCATCGCCAGCTCGACGGCGCGCTGAAATACGCCATCCTCAACCTGGTCGGCACGACGCTCTTCCTGACGGCCACGGCGCTGCTCTACGGCACCTTCGGCACGCTCAACATGGCCGACGTCCAGAGCAAGGCCGCCGAGCTGCGCGACACCGCGCCGCTGGCGACGCTGGCCACGCTGTTCCTGTTCGCCTTCGCCATGAAGGCGGCGGCCTTTCCGCTGAACTTCTGGCTGCCCGCCTCCTATCACACGCCGCGCATCGTGGTGGCGGCGCTGTTCGGCGGCATCCTGACCAAGATCGGCGTCTATGCGCTGCTGCGCGTGCTGGTGATGCTGTTCGAACCGGAGCGCGCGCTGCTGTCGGACGTGATCGCCTGGGTGGCGGCCGCCACCATGGTGCTCGGCATCATGGGCGCGCTCGCCCAGTCCGACATGCGCCGGGTGCTCGGCTTCGTGGTGATCTCCGGCGTCGGCATCATGCTGGCCGGCATCGCGCTCGGCACCGAGGCGGGGCTCGCGGGCGCCATCGTCTACGCCGTCCACTCGATGCTGGCGATGACGGCGCTCTACCTGCTGGCCGGGGTGATGAACGGCGTCGGCGGCAGCTATTCGGTCGAGACGCTGAAGGGGCTCTACCGCGGCCATCCGCTGCTGACGGCCTTCGCGCTGCTTCTCGTGCTGGCGGCGGCGGGTCTGCCGCCGGCCTCCGGCCTGTGGCCCAAGGTGATGCTGGTGCAGGCCTCGCTGGCCGCCGGCGCGCCCTGGCTCGCCTTCGCCATCCTGGCGACCGGCATCCTGACGACGCTGGCGCTCGGCCGCGTCTTCGCGCTGACCTTCTGGCGCAGCGACGGCGGCGACACCGCGCCCGCGGCACCGGCGGAGGCCGCGCCGGTGCTGCGGCTCGGCTACGCCTCGCTCGCCGCGCTGATGCTGCCGATCCTGGCGCTCGGCCTCTATCCCGAGCCGTTCATCAACGTCGCCGAGGCGGCCGCCGCGGTTCTCGTCGATCCGACCGGCTATGTCGGCGCGGTCTTTCCGGAAAGGGTGCAGCCGTGACCCCCTATCTGGTCAACTTCCTGTTCGCCTTCGTCTGGGCCGCCGTCACCGGGTCCTTCACGCTGCCCAACCTGGCGTTCGGTTTCCTGATGGGCGTGGCGGTGCTCTATCTGATCCGCGAGCAGATCGGCACGCTCGGCTACCTGACGCGCACCTGGCGGCTTCTGTCGCTGGCGGTGATGTTCTTCTACGAGCTGGTGCTGTCGTCGGTGCGCGTGGCCACGCTGGTGCTGTCGCCGCGCATGGACATCAAGCCGGGCATCTTCGCCTATCCGCTCAAGGTCGACCGCGACTTCGAGATCACCATGCTGGCCAACCTCATCACGCTGACGCCGGGCACGCTGTCGGTCGACGTGTCGGAGGACCGGCGCACGCTCTACATCCACGCCATCGATTGCTCCGACCCCGAGAGCGCGCGCCGCGACATCGCCGACGGCTTCGAGCGCAAGATCCTGGAGGCGTTCCGATGATCAGCCCGGAGGAGTTCCTGCGGCTGGCCGAGCTGATCGCGCTCGCCGTGCTCAGCCTGTCCTTCCTGCTCACCGTGATCCGCGTGATGGTCGGGCCGAGCCTGCCGGACCGCGTGCTCGGTCTCGACATGCTGGTCATCATCGCCATCGGCTTCATCGCCGTTCTGGGCATCCGCACCGGCTTCACGCTCTACATCGACATCGCCATCGCGCTCGGCTTGGTCGGCTTTCTGGCGACGGTGGCCTTCGCCCGCTTCATCATGAGCCGGCGCTACGAGGAAGAGTTCGTGCAAGAGGACGACGAAGGCATCTACGTCGACAGGGGCGAATGATCGGGACCGTGCAAAACCTGGTGGCCGGCGGGCTGATGATCGTCGGCTCGTTCTTCGTGCTGGTGGCCGCGATCGGCCTGCTGCGCCTGCCCGACCTCTACACGCGCATGCACGCCGCCTCCAAGGCCGGCACGCTCGGCTCCGGCGTGATGATCATCGCGCTCGCCGTGTTCGCCGAGGACGAGGCGACGGTGACGCGCGCGCTGGCCGGCGTGGTGTTCTTCCTGCTGACCGCGCCGATCTCGGCGCATCTCCTGGCCAAGGCCGCCTATGCCGCGGGCTACCGGCTGTGGCGCCACTCCGTGCACGACGACATGAAGGACAGGCCCGACGCCGGCTGAGGCGCGCCGCAGGACGACCAGTCTTGCTGCACGCCCTTTACGTGAAGTTGCATGAATTTCATGCTTCGCGCGACCAATACGTTCGATTTCGGTACAAATGCTCGCCAGACGAAAAAAAACATTTCAGAAAAGCAATGTTGAATTGACTTGCTTTACTGGCGGTGCGTACTAGATACGGAACACGAATCGGGACGGCGCAAGAACGGTCGCCCGCAACTAAAGAGGCTCCGGCAACGAAACGGGGTCAACCGACTGAGTATGGGGCAAACGAGATGGACATGACCGAAAATCCGACAAACAACCAGGACACGCTGATCGAGCTGACCGCCGACGTGGTGGCCGCCTATGTCAGCAACAACCCGGTCCCGGTGAGCGAGCTTTCCAATCTGATCGCGGATGTTCACGCCGCGCTCGGCCGCGTCGGCGCCGCCGAGGAGCAGGCGCCCGCGGAGCGGCCTAAGCCGGCCGTCAATCCCAAGCGCTCGGTGCAGGAAGACTACATCATCTGCCTCGAGGACGGGAAGAAGTTCAAGTCGCTCAAGCGGCACCTGATGACCCACTACAACCTCACGCCGGAGCAGTATCGCGAGAAGTGGGGCCTCGATCCGAGCTACCCGATGGTCGCGCCGAGCTACGCGGCGGCGCGCTCGAAGCTCGCCAAGAAGATGGGCCTCGGCCGCAAGCGCAGCTAACCCGTGTTGCGCCGTGATCCGGGTCGTTTCTCCCGAGTGTGACCGCGCGTATCAATCTCCTGGCGGCGCCCCGTGGCGCCGCCTTTTCTTTGTTTTGGCGCAGCGGCCCGCGGCGGCCGCAACCGGTCGAGCGCCTGCTTGAGCGCGATGTGGCGGTTGAGGTCGTAGCTCCAGTGGCCGTGCGCGCCCTTGAGCCGCTCGCGCTCGACGAGACGCGCCACCTGGCGCACGATCTCCGCCCGCCGGGCGCCGCGGCTGGCCAGCGCCGCTTCGAGATCGAGCCCGCACATGAGCCGCAGGGCGGCGACCTGGCCCGCCTCGGCCGCGGCATCCGCCTTGCGCCGGCGAAACGCCGCGATCTCGCTGTACCATTCTCTCACGCCACCGCTCCTTGAACGCTTCCGGGGGCGACCACTGTCCGTGCGGCGCGCCGGGCGGGGACAAAGCGGCTGCCGACCGGCGCCGGAAAAAGACGGAAAGATCAGGCATTACAAAGGCTTGACCGGACGCCGAAAGGCGGCCGTGTTCTTTGTCTGTTCACACGGCCCGGTTGCGGGGATATAAGGAAAATATTCCTTTTCCTGCATGCCGCGAGGTCGATCCGTGCCGTCTCCAGCGTCCTTCCAAGCCGTCTCCCCGCCGCCGGACGATGCGACGCAGGCCGCCGCCTGCGCGCCGCGCCTGAGCCCGGTCGCCGAGGAGCGCGTCGTCGACATCTGCGAATGCGTGATCGATATCGTGGCGGCGCTGTTCGGCGTCAGCGGCCGCGAGCTGCGCGGCTCCGGTCGCGGCCCCACGACGGTGTCGCGGGTGCGCCAGATCGGCATGTATGTGGCGCATGTCGTGCTGCGGCTGAACATGACGGAGGTCGGCCGCGGCTTCGGCCGCGACCGCACGACGGTGCAGCACGCCTGCCATCTGATCGAGGACCTGCGCGACGACGCGGAGTTCGACCGCATGGTGGCGATGACCGAACGGGTGACCGCGGCGGCCTTTCGCAACCGGGAGCTGCGCTAGATGGCGGGGCGCGAACGCCGCGGGCGGCAGGCCGGCGCCGGCGCGGTCCGGGTGGCGCGCTTTCTCGCCCGTGGCCCGGCGCGGGCGCAGCCGGCGGCGCGCGACGACCGCGTGGTGCTGGAAGGCACGGCCGGCGGCGCGGTGGCGGTCGAGGCGACGGTGCTGGCGGCGATGTGCCGGCGCGGACTGGTGGCGCGCCGCGGCGACGAGCACGCCCTGACGGCCGATGGTCGCGCCTTCGCGCGCCGTGCCGCGTGTGCCGAGGCGCCGCATGCCGCGCAGCACCGCGACCTGGAGACGGCGACGATTGCCGGCGCGAACGGCCGCGAGCGCGTGCTGGTCAACCGCGCCGAATCGCCGCTCGGCCAGCTCGCCCGCCTGCGGCGGCCGGACGGCGCGCCGTTCCTGACGGCGGCCGAGCTGGCCGCCGGCGAGCGGCTGCGCGCCGACTACGACCGCGGCCGCATCATGCCGCGGCTCGGCGCCAACTGGGAGGCGGCGGTGGCCGGCGGCCGGCGCGCCGGCGGGGCGCGCGACCTCGTCGAGCTGCACGACGCCGCGCTCGCCGCGCGCCGGCGCGTGGAGCGCGCGCTCGAGGCCGTCGGGCCGGACCTTTCCGGCGTGCTGGTCGACGTGTGCTGCTTCCTGAAGGGGCTCGGCCAGGTGGAGGCCGAACGCGGCTGGCCGGTGCGCTCGGGCAAGCTGATGCTCAAGACCGCGCTCGCCGTCCTGGCGCGCCACTACGCGCCGCCGCCCGAAGCCGCGCCCGGCCGCAGGACGCTGCACTGGGGCGGCGCGGGTTACCGGCCGACGATCAGCCGCTGAGCGGCGCCGGCCGCCCGCTCAGCCGGCCGGCGCCAGCGCGCCGCGCGCCTCCTGCTGGATGCGTTGCACCATGGCGCGCAGGCCGTTGGCGCGCTGCGGCGTGAGATGCTCGTCGAGGCCGAGCGCGCGCATCGTCTCCTCCGCGTCGGTCTCGACGATCTCGCTCGCCCGGCGGCCGGAATAGAGCGCCAGCATGATGGCGACCAGGCCGCGCACGATGTGCGCGTCGGAATCGCCGCGAAAGGTGATGACCGGGTCCGGCCCTTCGCCGAACCGGGTGTCGAGCCAGACCTGGCTGACGCAGCCCTTGACCTTGTGGGCGTCGTCGCGCGCGGCGTCCGGATACGCCGGCAGCTCGCGGCCGAGGTCGATGATGTAGCGATAGCGGTCTTCCCAGTCGTCCAGGAAGGCGAAGTCGTCGCGGATCGTGTCGATGGAAGCACTCATGCCCCGGATATAGGCGAGGCGGCCGCGCGCGTCACGGGGCGCGGCCGAGATTGTGCGCCCGGCGGTCAGTCGGCGGCGGGCACGCTGCCGGTGGTCAGCGCCGCGTCGTCGCCGGCGCCGGCCGGGCCGGTGGCCTCGGCGGTCACCGGCGCGGCGGTCCCGGCCTCGGGGCCGTCGAAGGCGTCGTAGGCCATGCGCACGCCCTCGCGGGCGCGCGCGCCGATCGTGCTGAGCGCCGCGCGGCCGGTCTCGCAGACCTGCGGCTGGCGCTCGCACAGGCCGGCGACGTCCTGGATGGCGCCGCGCGCGGCGAAGAAGGCGTCGATCGGGCCCACCGGCTCGACCTTCGTCTCGCCGCTGCCCGCGTCGATCGGAATGATCAGAAGCACGAGCGAAAGCCAGAATGCGGAGCGGATCAAGAATCCCATCGTCTGTCCCCTGGTCCCGTCCGCCCTGCCGATGCGGCCGGGGCGGCGTCCTTGCCCGCGAGACTGCCCGCCGCGGGCAAAGGAGGGCTTGCGGCGATGGCGACGATTCGCGGCAAATTTTGCATCAATTTGAACGATCGCCGACGCATCGGGTTTCAATCGAATTGTCGCGGTCGCGGCAACCGGACGTCAACCAGCCAAGCCGCTGGAATGACGCGGAAATCGCCTTCGTCCCCAGGCGGGTAGCCCGCCGCGGGGCGCATGCCGGCCGTTTACCGGCGCTTAACCATACGGCAAAAACCGGTCGTCGCGCCGCCCGCAGAGGGCGCGATTGCGCCCGCCCGTGGCCGGGGCGGGGCGGGCGTTTATCCTTTCCTTAAAGGCTGCGGTGCGAGGGTCGCCTGCAACGAACGATCCGCAAAGCGGACCCCCATGCGAGTGCGTCGAGTGAGTGCAGGCGTGTCCCAACCGAGCGAATGGCTGACGGCCGCCGCGGCGGCCTGCGACAGGCTGGTGCCGCCGGCGCTGAACGATGCGGCGGAGCGCGCCGAGCGGCGCCGCCTGGTGGCGGTGCTGGTGGCCGCGCCGTTCCCGCTCGCCGGAGCGGCGGCGCAGGTCTTCGCCGCCGAGCTCGGCGTGGCGCTGACGCTGGCCCTGATGTGCGCGCTGTTCGGCGCTGCCTGGTTCGCCGTGCTTCTGGTGGCCGCCGGCGCGCGCAGCACCGTGGCCGGGCTTTCGGCGCTGGCCGCCGGGGCGCTGGCGATCGGCGCGACGCTTGCCGCCGCCGGCGGGCTGGCGACGCCGCTGGCACTGCTCCTCGCCGCGCTGCCCTTCGAGGCGCACTGGGTTTGCCGCTCGCGCCGGGCGCGAGGGGCCGGGCTGGCCGCCGCTGCCGTTGCCGCCGCTCTGGCGCTCGCGTGGGCCGGCGCGGCGGTCGCCGCCGCGAGCGCCTGGCACTGGCTGGTGCCGCTGATCTATGCCGCGAGCGTGTGGCTGCGCCTTGAGCGGGCGAGCGCCGTCGCGGCGGGCGCCGAGGTGCCGGCTCCGGCGGTGGTGGAGGAGGCGCTGCTCGACGCCGTCGTGCTGCGCATGTCGCCGGCGGGCGAGGTGACCGGGGCTTCCGAGCGCGCGCGGGCGCTGCTCGGCGTGGCACCCGAGATGCTGCTCGGCAACGGCCTGTTCGAGCGCGTCCAGGTGGCCGACCGCGTGCCTTATCTGTGCGCGCTGTCGCAGCTGCGCGACGGCGCTGCGACGCGCGAGGTGCGCCTGCGCCTGCGGCCGGCACCGGCCGAGACCGGCGGCCCGGCGCACCATGCCCCCTTCGTGCTCACGCTGATGCGCGGCGACGACGCCGGCGCGGTGGTCGCGCTGCTGCGCGACGACGCGCGGGTCGCCGGGCTGGAGGCCGAGCTTGCCCGTGCCAGCGAGAGCGCCGAAAGCTCCGAGCTCGCCAAGAGCCGCTTTCTCGCCGCCGTCAGCCACGAACTGCGCACGCCGCTCAACGCCATTCTCGGCTTCTCCGACGTGCTGGCGAGCGAGATGTTCGGCCCGCTGGGCGGCGAGCGCCAGCGCGAGCACGTGCGGCTGATCCGCGAGGCGGGCGGCCATCTGCTGTCGGTCGTCAACGCGATCCTCGACGCCTCGAAGATCGAATCGGGCACCTACGAGCTGAAGCCGGAGCCCTTCCGCTTCGCCGAGGCGGTGGAGCTCTGCCTGTCGCTGTCGGCCGGCCGCGCGGCGGAAAAGGGCATCGCGCTGACCAGCGACGTCGACGAGGCGCTGGCCGAGGTGACCTGCGACCGGCGGGCGCTGCAGCAGGTGCTCATCAACCTGCTGTCCAACGCGGTGAAGTTCACGCCGGCCGGCGGCAGCGTGACGCTGAGCGCCCGGCGCAGCGGCCGCATGCTGGAATTCTGCGTCGCCGACGACGGCATCGGCATCGCGGCCGCCGACCTCGAGCACATCGGCAAGCCGTTCATGCAGGTCGAGAACGACTACACGCGCCGCTACGAGGGCACCGGGCTGGGGCTTGCCGTGGTCAAGGGCCTGGTCGAGCTGCAGGGCGGGGCGATGACCATCGACAGCGCGCCCGGCGAGGGCACGGCGGTGACCATCCGCCTGCCGCTGGCCGACGCCGCGGCGGACGGCGACGGCACCGCCGCCGGCCGGCCGGTCGCGCTACACAACAGCGAGTGGATCGATGAGCCGCAACGCAAGACTGCTTGACGCCGACGAACCGGCACCCGGCCTGCTGCGCGCCGGGCTGGCGGCCGCCGCCGGCGCGGCGCTGCGCCGGCCCGCCGTCGCCGGCGGTGCGACCGCCTTTGTCGTGGCGCTGTCCTTCGTCGCCGCCAACGCGCTGTGGTACCAGCCGCACCCGCATGGTGGCGCCTTCTTCGCCACCCGGCCGGGCGCGAGCGGCCTCGAGCGGCCGCTGCGCACCGTCGCCGCGCCGCAGCCGGCCGCCCCGCAGGCGGCACGGCGCGACGCCGAGCCGCTGCCCGTGCCCGCCCCGCCGCCCGACCGCCGCGAGACGACCGGAGCCGTGCCGCCGCCGCCCGAGCAGGCGGCGAGCGAGGCGGCACGCGCCGAGGCGCCGGCCGGCGACGCCACGGTGCGCGCGGTGCAGCAGGTGCTGGGCAAGCTGGCGCTCTACAAGGGTCCGGTCGACGGGCTGAGCGGGCCGATGACGCAGAGCGCCATCGAGAGCTATCAGCGCGCCGTCGGCCTGTCGGTGACCGGCCAGATCGACACCGCGCTGCTGCGTCATCTCGGCCTCGAGGACGCCGTCGCCGCGCCGCGAGACGAGCCGG
>NZ_JAOAOP010000017.1 GCF_030398335.1 Aquibium sp. A9E412 | reverse complement strand
CGGCGAGCCGCTGGCCGGCCACATCGGCATCGGCCACACGCGCTGGGCCACGCACGGCGCGCCGAACGAGACCAACGCCCATCCGCACTTCTCCGACGACGTGGCGATCGTCCACAACGGCATCATCGAGAACTTCGCCGAACTGCGCGCCGAGCTGGAGGCGGAGGGCCGGGTGTTCGCCTCCGAGACCGACACGGAGATCGTCGCGCATCTCGTCTCGCGCGCGCTGGCCGGCGGCGCGACGCCGCAGGAGGCCGCCTTCGCCGCGCTCAAGCGGCTGGAGGGCGCCTTCGCGCTCGCCATCCTGTTTCGCGGCGACGAGGACCTGATCGTCGGCGCCCGCAACGGACCGCCGCTCGCCGTCGGCCACGGCGAGGGCGAGATGTATCTCGGCTCCGACGCCATCGCGCTGGCGCCGTTCACCGATTCCATCACCTATCTGGAGGACGGCGACTGGGTGGTGGTGCGTCGCTCCGGCATGACGATCTACGACATGGAAGGCCGCGTGGTGGAGCGCCGCCGGCAGCAGTCGATCGGCACCAGCCTGCTGGTCGACAAGGGCAACCACCGCCACTTCATGGACAAGGAGATCCACGAGCAGCCGGAGGTGATCGCCCACACGCTGGCCAACTATCTCGACCTGGCGCACGGCCGGGTCGCCGCGTTCGACAGCCCGTTCGACTTCGCCCGGCTGTCGCGGCTCTCGGTGGCGGCCTGCGGCACGGCCTATCTCGCCGGGCTGATCGGCAAGTACTGGTTCGAGCGCTACGCCCGGCTGCCGGTCGACATCGACATCGCCTCGGAGTTCCGCTACCGCGAGATGCCGCTGGCCGGCGACAGCGCGGCGCTGTTCGTCTCGCAGTCGGGCGAGACGGCCGACACGCTCGCCTCGCTGCGCTACTGCCGGGCGGCCGGCGTGCCGATCGGCGCGATCGTCAACGTGCGCCAGTCGACGATCGCGCGCGAGAGCGACGGCATCTTCCCGACACTCGCCGGGCCGGAGATCGGCGTCGCCTCGACCAAGGCCTTCACCTGCCAGCTCGCCGTGCTCGCCGCGCTCGCCGTGCGCGCGGCCGAGGCGCGCGGCACGCTCGACGCCGAAGGCGTGCGCGGCCTGGTGCGCAGCCTGTCGGAGATCCCGCGGCTGGCCAGCCAGGTGCTGCGGCTGACGCCGCAGATCCAGACGGTCGCCCAGGAGCTCGCCCAGGTGCGCCACGTGCTCTATCTCGGCCGCGACACGAGCTACCCGCTGGCGCTGGAAGGCGCGCTCAAGCTCAAGGAAATCTCCTACATCCATGCCGAGGGTTACGCCGCCGGCGAGCTCAAGCACGGGCCGATCGCGCTGATCGACGAGGCGATGCCGGTGATCGTCATCGCGCCGCACGACCGCATCTTCGACAAGACCGTGTCGAACATGCAGGAGGTGGCCGCGCGCGGCGGGCGCATCATCCTGATCACCGACGCCGAGGGGGCGCGGCGCGCCTCGGTGCGCACCATGGAAACGATCGTGCTGCCGGACATGCCGGAGTTCGTGGCGCCGATCGTCTACGCGCTGCCCGTCCAGCTTCTCGCCTACCACACGGCGGTGCTGATGGGCACCGACGTCGACCAGCCGCGCAACCTGGCCAAATCGGTGACGGTGGAGTAGGCCGCCGCGCCGCGCGCCGGCAGGCCTATTCAAATCGTCACACGACTTGCTTATGTCTGTTGTCGTGCGGTCGTGTGGTCACGCCGCGGAGACATCGAGGCCTGACCGGTCATGACCCGCCTGCGCAACTACTTCCTGACCGGATTCATCGTCACGGCGCCGCTGGCGATCACCGCCTATCTGGCATGGTCGTTCGTCGGCTGGGTCGATTCGTGGGTCAAGCCCTACATTCCCGCGCGCTACAATCCCGACACCTATCTGCCCTTCGCGGTGCCCGGCTTCGGGCTGATCGTGGCCATGGTGCTGATCACCCTGGTCGGCTTCCTGACGGCCAACTTCATCGGCCGCACGGTGGTCTCCTACGGCGAGTACCTGCTCGGCCGCATGCCCTTCGTGCGCAACATCTATCGCGGGCTCAAGCAGATCCTCGAGACGGTGCTGTCGCAGCGCGCCGACACCTTCAAGAAGGTCGGGCTCATCGAATACCCGCGCAAGGGGCTGTGGGCGCTGGTCTTCATCGCCACCGACACGGAGGGCGAGGTGCAGCACCGCCTCGACGACGACGTCGGCCACACGGTGGCGGTGTTCCTGCCGACGACGCCGAACCCGACCTCCGGCTTCCTGCTGTTCGTGCCCAAGGCGCACATCGTCGAGCTCGACATGACCGTCGAGGAGGGCGCCAAGCTGGTGATCTCCGCCGGGCTGGTCTCGCCGGAATACGAGGCGCGCACCCAGGCGCTCGCCGAGGAGGCGCTGGCCGAACGCGCGCTGGCGCGCAGCGAGTGAGCGTGCGCGGCGCGCCGCGGCCTCAGCCGGGCTTCCTGGCGGTGACGACGAGGGCGCGGCCGTAGACCGACTGGTCGCAGCCGGCGTCGCGCCAGTAGGCCGCCTGCTCGGGCGTCACGGCGGCGGCCTGCCGGCGGCGGCAATAGCGCTTCTGCGGCCAGCCGAGCGGCCGCTCGTAGGCACGGCGCGGCACGCGCTCGCCGGTGGCGACGAGCCGCACCGCCTCGAACCCGGCCAGCGTGGCGAACAGGTAGAGCGCGGGATAGGAGAACGGCGTCAGGTGCATGTGGGTGCCCGGCGCGATGCGGCCGGCCAGGCTCGGAAAACCGGGAAAGAAGCCGCGCAGGGCGTATTTGAGCTTCGAGGCGGGGTTCCACACGTTCGGCGTGGTGATGATCAGGCGCCCGCCCGGAACCAGGACCCGGCAGCATTCGCCGAGGAAGAGCAGCGGGTTGCCGAGATGCTCGATCCCCTCGCAGCTCACCACCGCATCGTAGCTGTCGGACGGCGCCGGCAGCGGACGGTCGAGATCGGCCTGCCAGAAGCGCGCGTAGCCGGGCGGCTTGTCCTCGTAGAGATCGATGCCGTCGATGCCGCCGGGCGGCGCGTCCGCCAGAACGGAGGCGAGCCAGCCATTGCCCGACGGCAGATCGAGCACGCGCGCCGGCGCCTGCTCGGCGACAAGCCGCGCGACGACGGGCTTGTAGACCTTCGTTTGCAAAGCTGCCCCCCATGTTCCCCGCCGCCATCTGGAAACGGCCGGGGGACGGAGTCAAGCCGGCGCTCAGCCGGCGCGCAGGAGCTGGATCGCGGCGTCGCGGCCGAACAGGTAGAGCAGCAGGCGCAGCGCCTCGCCGCGCGCGCTCTCGAGCTGCGGGTCGCGCGCCAGGATCAGGCGGGCGTCGTCGCGGGCGACCTCCAAAAGGTCGCCATGCGCGTCGAGCCGGGCGATCCAGAAGCCCGGCGTGCCCGACTGGCGGGTGCCGAGCAGCTCGCCCTCGCCGCGCAGCCTGAGGTCCTCCTCGGCGATGCGGAAGCCGTCGTCGCTCTCGCGCAGCACCTCGAGCCGGCGCCGCGCCACCTCGCCGAGCGGCGGCTTGTAGAGCAGCACGCAGGACGATGGCCGCTCGCCGCGGCCGACGCGGCCGCGCAGCTGGTGAAGCTGGGCGAGGCCGAAGCGCTCGGCATGCTCGATCACGATGATGGTGGCGTCCGGCACGTCGACGCCGACCTCGACGACCGTGGTGCCGACCAGGATGCGGGTGTCGCCGGCCTTGAAGGCGGCCATCGCCGCATCCTTCTCGCGCGCCGCCATGCGGCCGTGCACCAGGCCGACCTGCGCGCCGAAGCGCGCCTGCAGCGCGGCGAAGCGGTCCTCGGCCGAGGTCACGCGCACCTCGGCCGATTCCTCGACCAGCGGGCAGATCCAGTAGACCTTCTGGCCCTCGTCGAGGGCGCGGCCGATGCGCGCGACCAGCTCCTCCAGCCGCTCGACCGGCAGCGTGACGGTGTGGACCGGCCGCCGGCCGGCCGGCTTCTCGTCGAGGCGCGAGACGTCCATGTCGCCGAACGCCGACAGCACCAGGGTGCGCGGAATGGGCGTCGCGGTCATCACCAGCATGTCGGGCGCGCGGCCCTTGGCCGACAGCGCCAGACGCTGGTGCACGCCGAAGCGGTGCTGCTCGTCGACGACGATCAGGCCGAGATCGCGGAAGCGCACGTCGTCCTGGAACAGGGCATGGGTGCCGATCGCGAAATGCGCCGCGCCGGAGGCCAGCGCGGCGAGCACGGCGGCGCGCTCGCGGCCCTTCTCGCGGCCGGTCAGGACGACGGTCTCGAGACCGGCGCGCTCGGCCAGCGGCGCGATGGTGGCGTGGTGCTGGCGCGCCAGGATCTCCGTCGGCGCCATCACCACGGCCTGGGCGCCGGCCTCTGCCGCGCGCGCCATGGCGAGCAGCGCGACCACCGTCTTGCCGGAGCCGACGTCGCCCTGCAAAAGCCGCAGCATGCGCTCGGGGCTGGCGAGATCGGCGGCGATCTCGGCCGTCGCGCGTTCCTGGGCGCCGGTCAGGCGGTAGGCGAGGGCGGCGCGCAGCGCGGCGACCAGACGGCCGTCGCCGGTCAGCGCGCGGCCGGCCAGGCGCCGCATGCGCGCGCGCACCAGGGCGAGCGAGAGCTGGCCGGCGAGGAGCTCGTCGAGGGCGAGGCGCCGCCAGGCCGGGCCTTCGGGCGACAGGTCGTCGGGCGCGCGCGGCCGGTGCAGCGTGTCGAGGGCGGCGGCGAAGCCCGGCAGGCCGCGCGCGCGCAGCAGCGCGGCATCGAGCCATTCGGGCATCGCCGGCAGCCGCTCGAGCGCCTGCAGAACGGCCTTGCGCAGCGGTTTCGGCGACAGGCCGGCGGTCAGCGGGTAGACCGGCTCGACCGGCGGCAGCGCGTCGGCTTCGACCGCCGGCACGATGTGGTCGGGATGGACCATCGACGGGCGGCCGTTGAACCACTGCATGCGGCCGCTGACCAGCACCGTCTCGCCGACCGGCAGGGCGCGCTCCAGCCAGGCGCCCTTGGCGTGGAAGAAGGTGAGGGCGATCTCGCCGGTCTCGTCATGGGCGAAGACGCGGTAGGGCACGTTGCCGCGGCCGCGCGGCGCCGGCTGGTGGCGGTCGACGCGCAGCGTCAGCGTGACGACGGCGCCATCGGCCGCCTCGGCGATGCCCGGCCGCTCGCGCCGGTCGATCAGCGTGTGCGGCAGCACGAACAGCAGGTCGCGGATGCGCATCGTCGCGCCGTCGACGTCGCCCGGCGCGACATTGGCCATCAGCGCGGCAAGCCGCGGCCCGACGCCGTCGAGCGCGGTGACAGGTGCGAACAGGGGATCGAGAAGGGCGGGCCGCATCGGCGGCACCTTAGAGCCGTTCGCCCGCGCACGGAATCGCCGATCGGCCGTTATCCGTCGTTTCCACGCGTTTGCCGCCGGCCGTGCGCGACGCGGAATGCGGCGCGCAAGGCTGACAGCGCGCCGGCGGCGGGCTATATGCGCGGCGTGCAGCCCTGACGCGCCGGCCGCCCGCCGGGGCGCCGGGCGCGGCACGGATTCGGGACAGGATGCGATGACCGGAACCACGCGCAGCAGCGCCGACCTCGACCCCCGCCGGCGGCGGGCGCTGTTTCGCTCGTGGCATCGCGGCACGCGCGAGATGGACCTGATTCTCGGCCGCTTCGCCGATGCCTGGATCGACCGCTTGACCGCAAGCGAGCTGGCCGCCTATGAGGCGCTGCTTGACGTGCCGGACGGCGAGCTGATGGCCTGGCTGACCGGCCGCGCGGCGCCGCCGGCCGCGCACGACACCCCCGTACTGGAACGAATAAGGAGCGGCGGCGCCCTGCCACGGGCCTGACGCGCGACGCGATGACCCTGATCGATCCCCTCGGCCTCGGCCGTTCGAGCGCTCCCGGCGCCGTCACCGTCGACGGCGTGGCCGACGGCTACGAGGCCTTCGCGCTGGCCGCCGCGGCGGCCGAGATGGCGCCGGACGGGCCGCTCGTCTTCGTGGCGCGCGACGGCCAGAAGCTGCCGGCGATCGCCGAGATCCTCGGCTTCGTCGCGCCCGGCCTGCCGGTCCTGGAGCTGCCGGCCTGGGACTGCCTGCCCTACGACCGGGTGTCGCCGGGCGCCGACGCGGCGGCGCGCCGGCTCGACGCGCTGGCGGCGATGGCCGCGCTCGGCGCCGCGCCGCACCGCGCCGTCGTGCTGGTCAGCGCCAACGCGCTGCTGCAGCGCATGCCGCCGGCCGACAGCATCGCCGCGCAGAGCTTTATCGCCAAGCCGGGCAACCGGATCGACATGGCGGCGCTGATCGCGCGGTTGGAGACCAACGGCTTCGAGCGCGTGCCGACCGTGCGCGACGTCGGCAGCTACGCGGTGCGCGGCGGCATCCTCGACCTGTTCGTACCGGGCGCGGAGGAGGCGATCCGGCTCGACTTCTTCGGCGACACGCTGGAATCGGTGCGCGCCTTCGACGTGGCCAGCCAGCGCACCACCGGCCAGCGCGACGCGCTGGTGCTGCAGCCGATGAGCGAGGTGGCGCTGACGCCCGACGCGATCTCGCGCTTCCGGCGCCGCTACATCGAGGCGTTCGGCGCGCCAGCGCCGAGCGACGGGCTCTACACGGCGATCAGCGAGGGCCGGCGCTTCGCCGGCATGGAGCACTGGCTGCCGTTCTTCTACGACCGGCTGGAGACGGTGTTCGACTATCTGCCGGACGCGCCGGTGGTGTTCGACCATCTGGCGCAGGAGGCGCTGGGCGAGCGGCACGTGCTGATTCTCGACCACTACGAGGCGCGCCGGCGCCAGGGCGACAGCGCGGTCGGCGAGGCGCAGCCCTACAAGCCGGTGGCGCCGGAGCTGCTCTATCTCGATCCCGACGCGGTCGCCGGCGCGGCGGCGCAGCGCCGCGTCGTGCATTTCTCCGGCTTCGAGACGCCGGAGACGCCGGGCACGCGGCTGCGCCATGCCGGCGCGCATGCCGGGCGCAGCTTCGCGGAGGAGCGCGCCGACCCCGGCGCCAACGTGTTCGACCACGTGGTGCGGCATCTCGCCGAGCGCCGCAGGGACGGCCGGCGGGTGCTGGTCGCCGGCTGGAGCGAGGGCTCGCTCGACCGGCTCGGCCAGATCCTCGCCGAGCACGGCCTGGCCGAGGCCGAGCCGGTGGCGAGCCTCGCGGCGCTCGAGGCGCTGCCGGACGGGCGGGCGGGCCTGGCGGTGCTGCCGCTCGAGGCCGGCTTCGAGACGGCGCGGCTGACCGTCGTCGCCGAGCAGGACATCCTCGGCGACCGGCTGGTGCGGCGCTCCAAGCGGCGCAAGCGGGCGGCCGACTTCATCGCCGAGGTGTCGGCGCTGTCGGCCGGCGACATCGTGGTGCATGCCGACCACGGCATCGGCCGCTTCGTCGGGCTGCGCACCATCGAGGCGGCCGGCGCGCCGCACGACTGCCTGGAGCTGCGCTATGCCGGCGACGACCGGCTGTTCCTGCCGGTCGAGAACATCGAGCTTCTGTCGCGCTACGGCTCGGAGGCGTCGGAGGCGGTGCTCGACAAGCTCGGCGGGGTCGCCTGGCAGTCGCGCAAGGCGAAGCTGAAGAAGCGGCTCCTGGAGATGGCCGGCCAGCTCATCCGGCTGGCGGCCGAGCGGCAGATGCGCCCGGCGCCGGCCCTGACGCCGCAGGACGGGGTCTATGGCGAGTTCGCCGCGCGCTTCCCCTATGACGAGACCGACGACCAGCAGGCCGCCATCGAGGCGGTGATCGAGGATCTCGGCGCCGGCCGGCCGATGGACCGGCTGGTGTGCGGCGACGTCGGCTTCGGCAAGACCGAGGTGGCGCTGCGGGCGGCCTTCGTGGCGGCGATGGAGGGCGTGCAGGTGGCCGTCGTCGTGCCGACGACGCTGCTCGCCCGGCAGCACTTCAAGACCTTCCGCGAGCGCTTCGCCGGGCTGCCGCTCAAGGTGCGCCAGGCCTCGCGGCTGGTCGGCTCGAAGGAGCTGGCCGAGACCAAGCGCGGCATCGCCGACGGCACGGTCGACATCGTGGTCGGCACGCACGCGCTGCTCGGCGCCTCGGTGTCGTTCAAGAATCTCGGCCTGCTGATCATCGACGAGGAGCAGCATTTCGGCGTCAAGCACAAGGAGCGGCTCAAGGAGCTGAAGTCCGAGGTGCACGTGCTGACGCTGTCGGCGACGCCGATCCCGCGCACGCTGCAGCTCGCGCTGACGGGGGTGCGCGAGCTGTCGCTGATCGCCACGCCGCCGGTCGACCGCATGGCGGTGCGCACCTTCATCTCGCCGTTCGACCCGCTGGTCATCCGCGAGACGCTGCTGCGCGAGCGCTATCGCGGCGGCCAGAGCTTCTACGTCGTGCCGCGCATCTCCGATCTCGACGAGGTCGGCGGCTTCCTCGCCGAGCAGGTGCCCGAGCTCAAGGTGGCGCGGGCGCACGGCCAGCTGCCGCCGGGCGAGCTCGACGACATCATGAACGCCTTCTACGACGGCCAGTACGACGTGCTTCTGTCGACGACGATCGTCGAATCGGGCCTCGACATCCCGACCGCCAACACGCTGATCGTGCACCGCGCCGACATGCTGGGCCTGGCCCAGCTCTACCAGCTTCGCGGCCGCGTCGGGCGCTCGAAGCTCAGGGCCTACGCGCTGTTCACGCTGCCGGCCAACCGGACGCTGACGGCGACGGCCGAGCGCCGGCTCAAGGTGCTGCAGTCGCTCGACACGCTGGGCGCCGGCTTCCAGCTCGCCAGTCACGACCTCGACATCCGCGGCGCCGGCAACCTGCTCGGCGAGGAGCAGTCGGGCCACATCCGCGAGGTCGGCTTCGAGCTCTACCAGCAGATGCTGGAGGAGGCGGTGGCGGAGCTGCGCGGCAGCGGCGAGGCGGCCGAGCAGAGCTGGTCGCCGCAGATCACCGTCGGCACGGCGGTGATGATCCCGGAAAGCTACGTGCCCGACCTGCAGCTGCGGCTCGGCCTCTACCGCCGGCTGTCCGAGCTCGACACGCCGGAGGACATCGACGCCTTCGGCGCCGAGCTGATCGACCGTTTCGGGCCGCTGCCGCAGGAGGTCGAGCACCTGTTGAAGATCGTCTTCATCAAGGCGCTGTGCCGGCGCGCCAACGTCGAGAAGCTCGACGCCGGGCCGAAGGGCGCGGTGGTGCATTTCCGCAACCAGAACTTCGCCGATCCGGCCGCCCTGGTGCGCTTCATCGGCGAGCAGGGGTCGCTGGCCAAGATCCGGCCCGACCAGGGCGTGGTGTTCATCCGCGACTGGCCGAGCGCCGACAAGCGGCTCGGCGGCGCGGCCGTCATCATGACGCAGCTCGTGCGGCTGGCCGAGAAGGCGGCGGCCTGAGGCGCCGTCAGCCGGCGGCCGACGGGTGGCCGTCGCGCCGGGCGGCGGCGACCTTGCCGATGGCGTCGGCGAGCACCTCGGCCTCCTGCGCGCCCATCACCGCGTAGCGCCCGTCGATCAGGAAGCAGGGCACGCCGTTGATGCCCATGCCGGCGGCGGTGGCGATCTCCTGGCGCACCGCGTCGCGGTCGGCCTCGGTGGCGAGCAGCGTCTCGACCAGCGCGGCGTCCATGCCGGCCTCGCGCGCCGCCGCGACGAGCACGGTGTGGTCGCCGATATGGGCGCCTTCCTCGAAGTAGAGCGCGAACAGGCGGCGCGCCAGGCGGTCCTGCACGCCGGGGCCCGCACTCGCCGCCCAGCGCAGCACGCGGTGCGCGTCGAGCGTGTTGGGCGCCACCGCGATGGCGTCGAAGTCGAAGGCGATCGCCTCCTTGCGGCCGGCCTCGCGCACCGTCTCGTAGATCCGCCCGGCGCGCTCGCCGTCGCCGAACTTCTCGGCGAGATAGGCGGCGCGGTCCTTGCCTTCGGGCGGCAGCGTCGGGTCGAGCTGGAAGGGTCGCCAGCGGACCTCGACCGCGACGTCCTGCGGCAGCGCCGCAAGCGCCCGGTCGAGCCGCTTCTGGCCGATGTAGCACCACGGGCACATGACGTCGGAGACGACGTCGACATTCACTGTGACGGGTTCGGACATGGGCTTTCACCCCCGTTGCAGGCCTGTTTGTGCCACCAGGTGGGAAGCTGGTAGCCGTAGAGCGGCGTCACCTCTGGGTGGTCGAGCACGGACCAGTAGGCCAGCCACTCGTCGGTGTTGTGCTGCATGGGCACCATGTAGTGGCCGGAGATCAGCAGGCGATCGAGCGCGCGCACGGCAGCCACGTAGTGCTCCTCGTCCGGCGCGTTGAGCATGGCGTCGATCATCGCGTCGACGGCCGGATCGGCGACGCCGGCCAGGTTGAACGAGCCCTCCACTGCGGCGGCCGCCGAGCCCCAGCGCGCGCGCTGCTCGATGCCCGGCGACAGCGAGCCGGAAAAGCCGATCTGCGCGATCAGCACCTCGAAATCGTAGCGCTGCTTGCGCTGCTGCATCTGGCTGTCGTCGAGGGTGCGGATGGTGACGGCGATGCCGAGGCGTTCGAGCGTGCGCCGGTAGACGCCGGCAAGCCGCTCCTCGGTGGCCGAGGCGGTGAGGATCTCGAAGCCGAAGGGCGCGCCCTGCGGGTCGCGCAGCGTCGTGCCGTCGAGCCGGAAGCCGGCCTCCGTCAGCGTCTTCATCGCGGCGCGCAGCACCGCGCGGTCGCGCGGGCTGGTCTCCCCGGCGCCGTAGGTGCCGTCCATCACCGCCGGGTCGACGCGGTCGGCGTAGGGCGCCAGGAGATCGCGCTCGATGGGACCGGCCGGGCGCCCGAGCGCGGACAGCTCCGAGCCCTGCCAGAAGCTGAGCGTGCGCTCGAACTCCCCGCCGTAAATGTTCTGATTCACCCAGGAAAAATCGTACAGCATGGCCAGTGCCTCGCGCACCCGGCGGTCGGCGAACTTGGCCCGTCTGGTGTTGAACAGGAAGCCGCGCACGGCCGGCGGCACGCCGCTCTCGAAGGTCTCCGTCACCACGTCGCCGGCGGCCACGGCGGGAAAGTCGAAGCCGCGCTCGCGCTTGACCGGGTCGGTCTCGGCGTGGATCGAGCAGATGCCCTTCTTGAAGGCCTCGTACTTGGCGTTGGCGTTGAGGAAATACTCGATGGTGATGCGGTCGTAATTGTCGAAGCCGCGCTTGGCCGGCACGTCGCGGCCCCAGTAGTCGGGATTGCGCTCGTAGACGATGCGCTCGCCCGGCTCGACCGCGGCGACGGTGTAGGGACCGCTGCCGGTGAGCGGCTTCAGCGTCGTGCGGTCGAAGGTCTCGCGGTCGAAGGCGTGCTCGGGCACGATCGGCGTCAGCGCCACGATCAGCGGGAATTCGCGGTCGGCGCGCTCGTTGAAGGTGAAGCGCACGCTGTGCGGGCCGGTCTTCTCCAGCCTGGCGATCCGGTCCATGCGGGCGGAGTAGGGCGGCCGGCCCTTCTCGGCGAACACCTGGTAGGTGAAGATGACGTCCTCGGGCCGCACCGGCCGACCGTCCGACCAGCGCGCGTCCGGGTCGAGGTGGAACTCGGCATAGCTGCGCGCCGCGTCCATCTCGACCGATTCGGCGAGCAGGCCGTAGACGGTGAACGGCTCGTCGGCGTTGCGCGTCATCAGCGGCTCGAAGACGAGATTGCCGAAGATGACGTCGATCATGCCGCGCGCCGTGGTGCGCAGGCTCTTGATGATGAAGGGGTTGAGGTTGTCGAAGCTGCCGACGACGCAATAGGTGACCTGGCCGCCCTTCGGCGCGTCGGGGTTGGCATAGCCGAAATGGCCGTAGCCGGGCGGCAGGTCGGGCTTGCCGTGCATGGCGACGGCGTGGGCGGGCCGCGGCGCGCCGGCCTCGGCCGCGGGCTCGGCGGCGGCGGCCGGGGCGAGCGTTGCGGCGAGGCCGAGCGCCAGGCTCGGCAGGATGCGGCCGGCGGCGGAACGAAACATGGACGGGCGACTCCTCATGGCCGCACAATGGCGGCGACGGCAGCCGAAAACAATGCGCCAAGGCGGCAGGATTGTGGTCTGCCGGTCTGGATTCGACGCGCGTCGCATTGTAACAGGCGGCACGCAGTCATCCTGTTGCCTCATTTGGCCAACAGGTAGCGACCAACGAGATGCCCCTGGCGGGACTGCACGGATTCGAGAGGAAACCAGCGACATGACGAGCTTTTTGGCAACAGCGACTCGCAAGAGCCTCGCCGCTGCGGCGGCGGCCGGTCTGCTGGCGGCGGGCGTCGGCGCGGCGTTCGCGCAGCAGCAGCAACAGCAGGTGCCGCGCGGCTGGTTCAAGGCCTGCACCAAGCAGGAAGACGTCGACATCTGCAACGTCCAGAACATCATGGTCGCCGACAGCGGCCAGCTGCTCACCGGGCTCAGCCTGATCGAGGTCAAGGGCAAGGTGAACCGGCAGGTCTTCCAGATCACCGTGCCGTCCGGCCGCATGCTGCCGCCCGGCATCGGCCTGCAGGTCGACAACGGTGCGACGCAGAAGATCGACTACGTGATCTGCCTGCCCGACCGCTGCATCGCCGAGGCGCCGCTGTCGGACCAGCTCGTCGGCTCCTTCAAGCGCGGCTCCGAGCTGACGCTCACCTCGGTGAACTTCCAGAACCAGCCGAACCCGATCAAGGTGACGCTGCAGGGCTTCACCGCCGCCTATGACGGCGAGCCGCTGCAGCAGGCCGATATCGAGGACCGGCAGAAGAAGCTGCAGGAGTTCGTCAACAAGAACAACGAGGACTTCGCCCGCAAGCTCAAGGAAGAGCAGGAGAAGGCCAAGCAGGCCGAGTAGCCGGCAGCCGGCGATCGACAGGACGTCAGACGGGGCCCGCGCGGCCCCGTTTTGCTGTGTGCGCGGGGCGGCGCCAACGTCCTGCCTTAACGCGGTATTGCGGAGGGTGAGGCGGTCTCCGGTTCGCCGCAGACGCTGCGGCGCGCGCGCTCAGTGGCGCTGGATGTCCTTCGGCCGGTAGGTGCCTTCGGAGGTCTTGTCGAACAGCTCGGCGATCTGCGGGTGGCGCACCGGCTCGCCGGACTCGTCGGCCAGCAGGTTCTGCTCCGAGACGTAGGCGATGTACTCCGTCTCCTCGTTCTCGGCGAGCAGGTGATAGAAGGGCTGGTCCTTGCGCGGGCGCACCTCGGCGGGGATCGCCTGATACCATTCCTCGGTGTTGGCGAACTCCGGGTCGACGTCGAAGATGACGCCGCGGAACGGGAACAGCCTGTGCCGCACCACCTCGCCGATCCTGAACTTCGCTGTCTTCACGTCACGCATACCCACTGTCCCGACCGCCTATTTGGCGCACACAAGCCGGCAATTCAATGGCGGCGTGCGGCTTGACGGCCCGGCCGCCGCGGGCTAGCGGCAAACCGCGCGACGCTGCCGAAGGCCGCCATGGGGGACATCACCGGGCTCGTTCTGCCGTTTTTCGGGCTGATCTTCATCGGCTACGCGGTGGCGCGCATCACGCGCCAGCCGCTTTCGGCGCTCGGCTGGATGAACACCTTCATCATCTATGTCGCGCTGCCGGCGCTGTTCTTCCAGCTCCTCGCCAAGACGCCGATCGAGAAGCTGACCGAATGGGGCTACATCTTCGGCTCGGTGTTCGCCACCTACATCGTGTTCGCGCTGATGTTCGTCGTCTCGGCGCTGCGCAGCGGCGGCGAGATCGCCGAAAGCACGGTGAAGGGCCTGGCCGCGGCCTACGGCAACATCGGCTACATGGGGCCGGGCCTGGCGCTGCTCGCCTTCGGCGAGGAGGCGGCGGTGCCGGTGGCGCTGATCTTCTGCTTCGAGAACATCATGCACTTCGCCATCACGCCGATGATGATGGCGCTGGCCGGCGGCGAGAAGGGCGGCCCGCTGGCGCTGGCGGCCGGCGTCGTGCGCAAGATCGTGCTGCACCCCTTCATCATCGCCACCGCGGTCGGCGTGGCGGCCGCGGCGTTCTCCTTCCGGCCGCCGCTGCCGGTCGAGCGGCTGCTCGTCTACCTGTCGAGCGCGGCCGCGCCGTGCGCGCTGTTCGCCATGGGGGTGACGCTGGCGCTGCGGCCGCTGCAGCGCGTGCCGAGCGAGATCGCCGTCATCTCGGCGCTCAAGCTCGTGGTGCACCCGGCGCTGTGCTACGTGATGCTCAGCCTAGTCGGCAATTTCGACCCCGTGTGGGTCTATTCCGCGGTGCTTCTGGCCGGCCTGCCGACGGCGACCAACGTGTTCGTCATCGGCCAGCAATACGGCGTGTGGGTGCAGCGCGCCTCGGCCAGCATCCTGGTGACCACCGTGCTGTCGGTCGGCACCGTGACCGGCCTGCTCTACCTGATCACCAGCGGGCTATTGCCGCCCGACCTGTTCCCGTGAGCGCGGCAGCAGGGCGGACAGGCCGCTGCCGGGGCGCATGCCCTCGCGCATGACGAAGCCGCGCAGCGGCGCCACGCGGCCGAGCAGCGACAGCCCGGCGCCGCGCACGAGCTGCGCCGGCAGCAGGTTCGACAGAAGCGACATGTTGAGCAGGTTGACCGCCGTGCTGCGCGCCAGGATGTCGGGCCGGCGCCGCCGGTCGTAGGCGTCGAGCGCGCCGGCCGCGCCGGGGTCGTCGCGGTGGCGCGCGGCGATGCCGACCAGGTCCTCGACGTCGCGGATGCCGAGATTGAGCCCCTGCGCGCCGATCGGCGGGAAGACGTGCGCCGCCTCGCCGACGAGGGCGATGCGGCGCGCGGCGACGCGCTCGGGGGTGACGGCCGACAGCGGGTAGATCTGGCGCGGCCCCTCGACCGTCACCTTGCCGAGGATCGAATCGAGCCGCTGCTCGACGCGCAGCGACAGGGCGTCGTCGTCGAGCAGGCGCAGCGTCTCGGCCATCTCCGGCTCGACGACCCACACCAGGCTGGAGCGCAGGCCGGGCAGCGGCACCTGGGTGCACGGACCGGTCGCGGTGTGGAACTCGGTCGACACGCCGCCGTGCTCGCGCGTGTGGGCGAAGTTGAGCACCAGGGCGGCCTGCGGATAGCTGCGCGTGCGGCACTCGATGCCGGCGGCGCGGCGCGCCGGCGAGGCGCGCCCGTCGGCGGCGACGGCGAGCTGCGCCTCGACCGTGTCGCCGTCGGCCAGCAGCGCCGCGACGTGGCCGGCTTCGGGCCGCCACGCGGCGACCGTGGTGTCGCGCCATTCGATCAGCGGCGCCTCGGCGACGGCCGCGCGCAGCGCCTCGGCCAGCGCCCGGTTGGGGATGTTGAGGCCGAACAGGTCCTCGCCGATCTCGCGGGCGTGGAAGGTGACGGTGGGGCCGCGCAGCAGCCGGCCGGTGGCGTCGACGATGCGCATCGCCTCGAGCGGCGCGGCCGCGCCGCCGAGCCGCGCCACCACGCCGAACGCCTCGAGGACGTCGAGCGCCGGGCGCATCAGCGCCGTGGTGCGGCCGTCGTCGGGCGCGGCACGCGGGCCGACCAGCGTGACCGGCCAGCCGTCGGCGGCGAGCGCCAGGGCGGCGACGAGACCGGCCGGTCCGCTGCCGGCGACGAGGATCGGGGACTGGCTGGTCTGGGACACGGGCAAACGGTCCTTTCTTGCCGGGGCGCGCTTCGGCGGGGCGGGATCGCGCACAGGCCCGCCCCCGCGATATAGGTCAGCCGTGCCGGCGGCTTCAACGTGGCGAAACGCCCGCCGGGGCGGAACGATCCGGTCGTGCGACGGTTTCAGCCTCCACGGCGGCTGCGCCGCGTGCGCCGGGCGCGTCGCGGCCGGCCTTGCGGGCGCGGCGCAGAAGGTTGTGGCGAACCGGCCGCCGCCGCGGACCGCCGGCGGGTTCGCGCTTGTGCGGGCCGCGGCGCTGCGATTAAGGTCGGCCTGATTTCGCGAAGGGTCCGGTTTCGCAAAGGGCCTGTTCTCGCAAGGGGATGACGATGGCCGCGCAGAGCTGGACGCTCGGGGGAGAGCTGGTCTTGTCGGGCAACGGCATGCCGGTCCGCCCCTGCGTCGCCGCCACCGGCCGCCAGCCGCCGGCGGCGACCGGCAAGCGCGATCGGCGCGGGCCATGAGCCGCCGCCGCAAGGTGACGGCGCCGCAGGCCAAGGCGTTCTCCGTCCATCTGCTGACCGCGTCCGGCTCCTTCCTCGCCTTCCTGTCGCTGGTGGCGGCCAGCGAGGAGCGCTGGACGGCGATGTTCTGGTGGCTCGGCCTGGCGCTGTTCGTCGACGGCATCGACGGGCCGATCGCCCGCAAGCTCGAGGTCAAGGACGTCCTGCCGACCTGGTCGGGCGACATGCTCGACAACATCATCGACTACGTGACCTACGTGCTGATCCCCGCCTTCGCGCTCTACCAGCGCGGCTTCATGGGCGAGGGGCTGTCGTTCCTGTCGGCGGCGATCATCGTGGTGACGAGCGCCATCTACTACGCCGACACCGGCATCAAGACGAAGGAGAACTTCTTCAAGGGCTTTCCGGTGGTCTGGAACATGGTGGTCTTCACCCTGTTCGTCACCCAGCCCGGCGAATACGTCTCCTTCGCGGTGGTGCTGATCTCGGCGCTGCTGACCTTCCTGCCGATCAACTTCCTGCATCCGGTGCGCGTGCTGCGGCTGCGCACGGTCAACCTGGCCGTCTTCCTTGCCTGGTGCGGCTTCGCCGCGGTGGCGCTCGTGCAGGCGATGCAGGTCGGGCTGGCGGTCAAGATCGGCATCACCGCGGCGAGCCTCTACCTCTATGTCATCGGCGCCGTGATGCAGGCGTTTCCGCAACTCGGGAAAAGGGGAATCGGACCATGACGAAGGCGATCGTCGTGCACCAGACCGGCGGACCGGAGGTGCTGAGCTGGGAGGCGCGCGATCCCGGCCGGCCGGGGCCCGGCGAGGTGCTGGTCGAGCACCGGGCCGTCGGCCTCAACTTCATCGACGTCTACTTCCGCAGCGGCCTCTACCCGGCCGAGACGCCGTTCGTGCCGGGCAGCGAGGCGGCCGGCGTCGTGGTCGAGACGGGCGAGGGCGTCGACGGCCTGGCGGCCGGCGACCGCGTCGCCTACTGCGTGTCGGGCGGCGCCTATGCCGAGCGGCGGGTGATCGCGGCCGACCGGCTGGTCAGCGTGCCCGACGGCGTCTCCGACGAGCAGGCCGCCGGCATGATGCTCAAGGGCATGACGGCCTGGTACCTGGTGCGCCGCACCTTCCCGGTGAAGCCGGGCCAGACCGTGCTGTGCCACGCGGCGGCCGGCGGCGTCGGGCTGATCGTCGGCCAGTGGGCGAAGCATCTCGGCGCCACGGTGATCGGCACGGCGGGGTCGGAGGAGAAGATCGCGCTCGCCAAGGCGCATGGCTACGACCACGTCATCAACTACCGCGAGGCCGACTTCGTGGCGGCGGTCAAGGAGATCACCGGCGGCCGGCTGTGCGACGTGGTCTATGATTCGGTCGGCAAGGACACCTTCCCCGGCTCGCTCGACTGCCTGCGGCCGCTCGGCATGTTCGTCAGCTTCGGCCAGTCGTCGGGCAACGTGCCGCCATTCGAGCTCGGGCTCCTGGCGCGCAAGGGCTCGCTGTTCGCCACGCGGCCGACGCTGTTCACCTACATCGCCGAGCGCGGCGAACTGGAGACGGCGGCGCGCGAGCTGTTCGAGGTGGTCGAGAACGGCGCGGTCGAGATCGTCGTCAACCAGCGTTACAAGCTGGCCGAGGCCGGCCGGGCGCACGAGGACCTGGAGGGCCGCAGGACCAGCGGGGTGAGCGTGCTCACACCTTGACCGGGCGGCCGACCCGCTGAGATTCTTGAAGCACTTTCAAGGGCGGTCGCGCTTATGCTCGGCGAAGGCGCGCGCCTACCATGAGCGCGGGAACGGCAATGGCGGGCAAACCCGCACCATCGACGGCGGAAAATCCGCCGCAAGCAACGGGGGGCGCTGTGGATACGGCTCTTGAGGCGGGCGACCGGCGGCTTCTCGAGGTGCGCGGGCTGACCAAGGTGTTCGGCAGCCTCAAGGCCTGCGACGCCGTCGACCTGACGATCGAGAAGGGCGAGATCCACGCGCTGCTCGGCGAGAACGGCGCCGGCAAGTCGACGCTGGTCAAGATGCTGTTCGGCACGCTGGAGCCGGCGGCCGGCGAGATCCGCTGGAAGGGCCGGCCGGTCACCATCGGCAGCCCGGCGGAGGCGCGCGCGCTCGGCATCGGCATGGTGTTCCAGCACTTCTCGCTGTTCGACGCGCTGACGGCGGCCGAGAACATCGTCCTGTCGCTCGACGACAACACGCCGATCATGGACGTCGCGCGGCGGGCGCGCGAGCTGTCCAAGGCCTACGGCCTGCCGCTCGACCCCTTCGCCCATGTCGGCGACCTGTCGGTCGGCGAGCGCCAGCGCATCGAGATCATCCGCTGCCTGCTGCAGGAGCCCGAGCTCATCATCCTCGACGAGCCGACCTCGGTGCTGACGCCGCAGGAGGCGGACAAGCTGTTCGAGACGCTGGAGCGGCTGCGCGCGGAGGGCAAGTCGATCCTCTACATCTCGCACCGGCTGGAGGAGGTGAAGCGGCTGTGCGACCGGGCCACCGTGCTGCGGCACGGCAAGGTGGTGGGGCACTGCGACCCGCGCGAGGAGACCGCCGCCTCGCTGGCGCGCATGATGGTCGGCAACGAGGTGCAGGCGGTGGTGCGCGAGGCGCCGCCGTCCGACATCGCGCGCAAGCCGCTGCTCGAGATCTGCGGCCTCAGCCGCGAGCCGGCCAGCCCGTTCGCCATCCCGCTGCGCGACATCTGGCTGACCGTGCATGCCGGCGAGGTGGTCGGCATCGCCGGGGTGGCCGGCAACGGCCAGGGCGAGTTCTTCGAGGCGGTGTCGGGCGAGGCGCTGCAGACGGGGCCGGGCGTCGTCAGCATCTGCGGCCACGAGGCCGGCCGGCTCGACATCACCGGCCGGCGCCGGCTGGGCGCGGCCTTCGTGCCGGAGGAGCGGCTCGGCCACGGTGCGGTGCCGGTGATGTCGCTGTCGGAGAACCTGCTCCTGTCGCGCTACAGCACCGATGCGGCGCGCCTGCTCGGCGCCGGCGGGGTGATCCGCGCCGGCGCGGTGGCCAGGGCGGCGCGGCGCATCGCCGAGCACATGGACGTGCGCAAGAGCGGCGAGGACCCGGAGGCGGCGGCGCTTTCGGGCGGCAACCTGCAGAAGTTCCTGATCGGCCGCGAGCTCGACCGCGATCCCGCGGTGATGGTCGTCAACCAGCCGACCTGGGGCGTCGACGCGGGGGCGGCCGCGCGCATCCGCCAGGCGCTGATCGACCTGGCGCGGCAGGGCTCGGCGGTGCTCGTCATCAGCCAGGACCTCGACGAGCTGTTCGAGGTGTCGGACGCCATCAGCGTCATGCATGGCGGCCATTTGTCGGCGCCGATGCCGATCGGCGAGGCGACGTTCGAGAAGATCGGCCTGCTGATGGGCGGGGCGGACGCCGGCGCGCCGCCGGGCGAGCGCGTGGCGGAGGGCGTCTGAGATGCGCATCGAGCTGGTCAAGCGGCCGCAGCACTCGGCGCTGTTCAGTGCCGTCTCGCCGTTCATCGCGCTCGGCCTGACGGTGATCGCCGGCGCCATCATGTTCTCGCTGCTCGGCAAGAACCCGGTGGACGCGCTCTACTACTACTTCATCGACCCGCTGCGCGAGACCTGGTCGCTGCACGAGCTCGCCGTCAAGGCGGCGCCGCTGATCCTGATCGGCGTCGGCCTGTCGGTCTGCTACCTGTCGAACAACTGGAACATCGGCGCCGAGGGCCAGTTCATCATCGGCGCGGTGGCCGGCTCGATCCTGCCGATCGTCTTTCCCGACTTCCAGTTCTGGTTCGTGCTGCCGCTGATGCTCGTCATGGGGATCGCCGGCGGCGCGGCCTACGGCGCGATACCGGCGCTGCTCAAGGTGCGCTTCAACACCAACGAGATCCTGTCGAGCCTGATGCTGGTCTACGTCGCGCAGCTCTTCCTCGACTGGCTGGTGCGCGGGCCGTGGCGCAACCCGGAAGGCTACAACTTCCCCGAGACGCGCAACTTCCACGACTACGCCGTGCTGCCGGAGATCTGGTCGGCGTCGGGGCGCGCCCACTGGGGCTTCGTCTTCGCGCTGGTGGTGGCGGTGGCGGTCTGGTTCGTCATGGCGCGCACGCTCAAGGGCTTCGAGGTCAAGGTGATCGGCCAGAGCCCGCGGGCCGGCCGCTTCGCCGGCTTCTCGCACGGCCGCATGGTGTTCTTCGCCTTCATGCTGGCCGGCGGGCTGGCCGGCCTGGCCGGCATCTCGGAGGTGTCGGGGGCGATCGGCCAGCTGCGCCCGTCGATCTCGCCGGGCTACGGCTTCACCGCCATCATCGTCGCCTTTCTCGGCCGGCTGAACCCGCTCGGCATCGTCGCGGCCGGCCTCGTGCTGGCGCTGTCCTATCTCGGCGGCGAGGCGGCGCAGATCTCGATCGGCGTGTCGGACAAGGTGGCGCGCGCCTTCCAGGGCATGCTGCTGTTCTTCGTGCTCGCCTCCGACACGCTGATCCACTACCGCATCCGCATCACGAGCGGCCGCGCCAGGGCGGCCGGCGGCCGCGCGCAGGCCGCGCCCGCGGGGGAGGTGCCGCATGGGCATGCTTGAGGCGATCCTGCTGACGGTGGCGACGGCGGCGACGCCGCTGCTCTTGGCGGCGATCGGCGAACTGGTGTCGGAGCGCTCCGGCGTGCTCAATCTCGGCGTCGAGGGCATGATGATCATGGGCGCGGTGACCGGCTTCGGCGTGGCGCTGACGACCGGCTCGCCGTGGCTCGGCGTGTTCGCGGCGATCGCGGTGGGGGCGCTGTTCTCGCTGCTGTTCGCCTTCCTGACGCTGACGCTGGTGACCAACCAGGTGGCGACCGGCCTGGCGCTCACCCTGCTCGGGCTCGGCCTGTCGGGCATGCTGGGCGAGGGCTTCGTCGGCCGGCCCGGCGTCAAGCTGACGGCGATCGACATCCCGGTGCTGTCCGACCTGCCGCTGGTCGGCAAGCTGGTGTTCGGCCAGGACCCGCTGTTCTACGTGTCGATCGCGCTGACGGCGGCGGTCGCCTACTTCCTGTTCTACACGCGCGCCGGGCTGACGCTGCGCTCGGTCGGCGACAACCACGGCTCGGCGCATGCGCTCGGCATCCGGGTGATCCTGATCCGCTATCTGGCGGTCATGTTCGGCGGCGCCTGTGCGGGGCTGGCCGGCGCCTACCTGTCGCTGGTCTATACGCCGCAATGGGTGGAGAACATGACGGCCGGGCGCGGCTGGATCGCGCTAGCCCTGGTCGTGTTCGCCTCGTGGCGGCCGTGGCGGGTCTTCGCCGGCGCCTATCTGTTCGGCGCGGTGACGATCGGCCAGCTGCACGCCCAGGCGCTCGGCTTCGGCATTCCCTCGCAGCTTCTTTCTTCGCTTCCCTATCTGGCGACCATCGTCGTTCTTGTCCTAATCTCGCGCAACAGACGCCTGACGATGGTGAACACGCCGGCCTCGCTCGGGCGGCCGTTCGTGCCCGATCGCTAGCCGGATCGACGACCCCGGGCGGCCGGCCCGGACACAGGCAACGCAACAGAGGATGCACGCGATGACCAAGACACTGACCACACTGGCCGCGGCGGCCGCGCTGACGGCGCTCGGCGCGTCGGGCGCGGCCGCGCAGGACGCCACCAAGGCCTGCTACATCTATGTCGGCCCGATCGGCGACTTCGGCTGGTCCTACCAGCACCATCAGGGCCTGCTCGAGGTCGAGGAGGCGATGGGCGACGACGTCGAGACCGCCTATCTGGAGAGCGTGCCGGAGGGCGCCGACGCCGAGCGCGCCATCGAGCGCTTCGCGCGGTCGGGCTGCGACATCGTCTTCACCACCTCGTTCGGCTTCATGGACGCCACCAACAAGGTGGCCGGCAAGTTCCCCGACGTGAAGTTCGAGCACGCGACCGGCTACAAGCGCGAGCACCCCAACGTGGCGACCTACAACTCGCGCTTCTACGAGGGGCGCTACGTGCAGGGCGTGATCGCGGCCAAGCTGTCGGAGGCCGGCGTGGCCGGCTACATCGCCTCCTTCCCGATCCCCGAGGTGGTGCGCGGCATCAACTCCTTCATGCTCGGCGCGCAGTCGGTCAATCCCGACTTCAAGGTCAAGGTGGTGTGGGCCAACACCTGGTTCGATCCGGGCAAGGAGGCCGACGCGGCCAAGGCGCTGGTCGACCAGGGCGTCGACATCATCACCCAGCACACCGATTCGACCGCGCCGATGCAGGTGGCGGCCGAGCGCGGCATCAAGGCCTTCGGCCAGGCCTCCGACATGATCGAGTTCGGCCCCGACACGCAGCTCACCTCGATCGTCGACGACTGGGGCCCGTACTACATCGAGCGGGTCAAGGCGGTGCACGAGGGCACCTGGGAGCAGCACGACGTGTGGGCCGGCATGGCCGAGGGCCATGTGGTGATGGCGCCCTACACCAACATGCCCGACGACGTGAAGCAGATGGCCGAGGAGGTCGAGGCCAAGATCAAGTCGGGCGAGTTCCACCCGTTCACCGGCCCGGTCAACAAGCAGGACGGCTCGGCCTGGCTGGCCGAGGGCGACACGGCGAGCGACGAGGAGCTGCTCGGCATGAACTTCTACGTCGAGGGCGTCGACGACAAGCTGCCGAACTGAGCCTTCCGGCACCGCAGCAACGAGGAAGGGCGCCGCGCAGGCGCCCTTTTTCCTTTCGGGGCGGGGTGCGGCGCCGGCCTTGGACCCGATCTGCCTTCACGGAACCGCCGATCGGCTCCGCGTGATCGTCTTGACGCGGTTGCGGACGGCGCACCGGTTGCCGCGACGCCCGGAACCGCGTCAGCCGGCGCGGCCCGCCCGGGCGGCGCGGCCGGCCAGCCGGCGCAGCAGCGGCAGCAGCACGACGACGACGCCGAGCGCCAGGATCGCCAGCACGATCGGCCGCTCGAGCAGGATCGCCGGGCTGCCGTCGCCGAGGCTGAGCGTCTGGCGCAGGCGGTTTTCCACGATCGGCCCCATGACGATGCCCATCACCAGCGCGACGACCGGCCAGCCGAGCCGCAGCAGAAGATAGCCGGCGAGGCCGGCGGCGAGCGCGACGCCGCAGTCGAACAGCCGCGTGTTGACCGCGTAGATGCCGACCAGCGACACGGTGATGACGCAGACCGCGAGGATCGCCGGCGGCACCCGCACGATCATCGCGAAGGGCCGCAGCAGCAGCGCCAGCATGGCGAAGGCGACGAGGTTGATGAGCAGCATCGACCAGTAGAGGGTGGAGATCAGCGCCGGCTCCTTCACCAGCAGGAGCGGGCCGGGATAGATGCCGTTGAGGGTGAAGACGCCGAGCAGCACGGCGCTCAGCGCCTCGCCGGGAATGCCGAGCGTGAGCAGCGGCACCAGCGCGCCGGCCGGCACCGCGTTGTTGCCGGCCTCGGCGGCCAGGCAGCCTTCCGGGTTGCCCTTGCCGAAGCTCTGCGGCGCCGGCGAGCGGCGCCGCGCCACGTCGTAGGCGATGAAGGAGGCGAGCACCGAGCCGGGCCCCGGCAGCAGGCCGACGAAGGTGCCGATGACGCCGGAGCGCAGCAGCGAGCGCCAGTGCCGCAGCGTGCCGGCAATGCGCGAGAAATCGAGCGTGCTGCGGCCGAGATCGAGCCGCCGCGTCTTCAGGATGCCCTGCTCGAGCAGGAGCAGCGACTGGCCGATGCCGAACAGGCCGAGCACCAGCGCGACGAGATCGAGGCCGTTCTGCATCGGCCAGAAGCCGAAGGTGAAGCGGGCGCTGAGCGTCGGCCCGTCGATGCCGACCGTCGACAGGAAGAAGCCGGCGCCGAGCAGCATGACGCCGCGGGCGAGCCGGTCGCGGAAGGAGACGACGACGAGCAGCACGCCGAACAGCGCCGCGGCCAGGTACTCGGGCGGGCCGAAGCTCGCCGCCACGCGCGACAGCAGCGGCGCCAGCACGACGAGGATGGCGATGCTGACGAGGCCGCCGCCGAGCGAGCCGACGAGGGCGGCCGACAGCGCCGTCTGCGCCTCGCCGCGCTCGGTCAGCGGGAAGCCGTCGAAGGCGGTGACGATGGACGACGGCACGCCCGGCGTGCGCAGCAGGATCGCCGGCACCGCGCCGCCATAATAGCCGCCGCAGAAGACGCCGAGCAGCAGCGACAGCGCCACCGACGGCTCGAGCGAGAAGGTGAAGGGCAGAAGCACCACCATGCCGACCATCGGCCCGAGGCCGGGCAGCACGCCGACGGCGATGCCGACGGCGCTGCCGGCCACCAGGGCAAGGATGTTGGCCAGCGAGAAGGCGGCAGCGAAGCCGTCGACGAGGAAACCCATCTCAGCCGAGCCCGATCGCGTCGAGGAGCCAGGGCTGCGGAAACCAGATGTCGAGGAAGCTGCGGAAGGCAAGGTGCAGCACGGCGGCGAGGCCGGCGGCGATCAGACCGGCCTGCCAGGCCGGCCGGCCGACGACCAGCAGGCCGAGCAGGACCGCGGCGAAGGAGGCGGCCTGCAGGCCGACCGCGCCGATCGCCGGCGGGTAGAGAGCCATCAGCGCGAACAGCATGGCGGCGCGGCGCGGGAAGCCGCGGCCGTCGACGCGGGCCGACAGGCGGCCGGGCGCGCGCAGCGCGCGCCACAGCGCCGGCAGCGCGCCCGCCGCGCACAGGGCGAGCGCGATCAGCGGGAAGATCAGCGGGCCCTTGTAGAAGGGATCGGGGCCCGAGCGGTCGACCAGCCACGGCGCGGCGACGAGCAGCGCCAGCGCCGCCGCGCCAACGGCGAGCGCCAGCATGTCGTGGCCCGGCGCGTCCGGCCGGCCGGTCTCGGGCGTGTCGCGCATCGCCGGCTACTCGATGATGCCGAGGTCCTTCATGATGGCGCCGAACTGCGCGAGCTCGTCGTCCATGCGCCGGCGCGCCTCGGCCGGGCCGGTGGGATGCGGCACCACGCCGACATTGGCGATCACCGCCTGCACGCCGGGGTCCTGCATGGCGTCGAAGAAGGCGGTCGACAGCCGGTCGACGATCGCGGCATCGGTCTGCTTCGGCACGAAGGCGCCGAACCAGATCGAATAGGCCTCGCCGTAACCCTGCTCGGAGACGTTCGGCACGTCGGGATAGGCCGGCAGCCGGCCGGGCACCATGGCGGCGAGGATCTTCATCTGGCCGGCTTCGACGTAGTCGGTCAGGCCGGGCGTCGAATAGGTGATGACGTCGGCGTCGCCCTGCACGACGAGCAGCGGGTTGAGCTCGGAATAGGCGGTCTCCTTCCAGGCGAAGCCGCCGATGTCGGCCACCTTCATGGCGATCAGCGTGGGCACGGCGCCGAGACCCCAGTGGGCGAGGCGCAGCTCGTTGTCGGCGGCGTGCTCAGCCAGCTCGTCGAGGGTCGAATAGGGCGCGTCGGCGCGCGCGGCGAGCGTGAAGGGGCTCGACCAGACGAGGCCGAGCGGCTGCAGGTCCTCGTTCTTGTAGGGCGTCTTGCCGCGCAGCACCTGGGTGATCATCGGGCCGATGGAGATCAGGCCGAGCGTGTAGCCGTCGGGCCGGGCGTTGGCGAGCTCGGCCGCGCCGAGCACGGCGCCGCCGCCGGGCTTGTTGACCACCTTGACCGGCACGCCGAGGTCGTCGGACATGACCGGCGCGATGGCATTGGCGACCAGCGTCGAGGGATCGTTCGGCGCCGGCCACGGAATCATGATCTGGATCGGCTTCTCGGGCCATTCGGCGAGGGCGGCACCGGCGGTCAGGCCGAGCGCGGCGACGGCGGCGAGCGACAGTCTTGCGAGATGTCCGAGCATGTCTTCCTCCCTTTGTTCGGCGGCGCCGGGCCGCCCGTTCGTCACGTGTCGGCCGGCGTCCCGGCACCGCCGGCGCGGTGGGTCATGAAGGGCTGCAGCTTGTCGAGCAGGGCGAACAGCGTCTCGACCTCGTCGGGCTCGAGGGCGGCGACGACGCGCTCGTTGCGCTCCAGCGCGCGGGCCAGCACGCGGCGGTGCAGCGCCGCGCCGTCGGCCGTCGGGCTGAGGCGGATGGTGCGCTGGTCGTCGGGATCGGGCGCGCTCGCCAGCAGGCCGCGCGCGGCGAGCGCCTTGACCAGCCGGCTCAACTGGCCCTTGTCGACGATGAGCGTGCGCGCGACGTCGAGAAAGCGCACCGGACCGAGCGCGGCGACGACGCCGAGCACGCGCCATTCCATGATGCGCAGGCCGAACTCGCGCGCCAGCCAGCGCTGGCCGACCCGGTCGGCGGCCGCCGACAGCAGCGCGATGCGGAACGTCAGCAGATCGCGGATGTCGCCGATGCGCGGATGGCTGGCGCGCGGCTCGGCAAGCGGGGCGGCGCTGGAAGACAAGGGCGCGGGCTCGCGATATCGTTGCAATCGTCAACGATATCGTCTTTAGTTTTGTTGCATTTGTCAACGAGCGATCGGGCAGGCCATGGCGCGGCGGCGCAGGAACATCCTCTTCATCATGTACGACCAGCTGCGCTTCGACTATCTGAGTTGCGCCGGTCACCCGCATCTGCACACGCCGCACATGGACCGCGTGGCGCGGATGGGGGTGCGCTTCACCAACGCCTATGTCCAGTCGCCGGTGTGCGGCGCCTCGCGCATGAGCTTCTACACAGGGCGCTACGTGCACTCGCACGGGGCGAGCTGGAACGGCTTTCCGCTCAAGGTCGGCGAGATGACGCTGGGCGACCATCTGCGCGGCTGCGGCATGGATGCGGTGCTGGTCGGCAAGACGCACATGCGCGTCGACGCCGAGGGCATGGCGCGGCTCGGCCTGGCGCCCGACACGCTGATCGGCGCGCGGGTGGCCGAGTGCGGCTTCGACGTGTGGGAGCGCGACGACGGCCTGTGGGGCCGCGGGCCGGACGGCTTCTACGATGCCGGGCCGCAGCCCTACAACGCCTATCTCAAGGCGAAGGGCTATCCGGGCGACAACCCGTGGCACGACTTCGCCAATGCCGGCCTCGACGCGGACGGCGAGATGGCGTCGGGCTGGTTCATGGCCAATGCGGACAAGCCGGCCAACATCGCCGAGGAGGATTCGGAGACGCCCTACATGACGCGGCGGGCGGAGGCCTTCATCGCCCAGGCCGGGCCGGCTCCGTGGCTGTGCCACCTGTCCTACATCAAGCCGCACTGGCCCTACATCGTGCCGGCGCCCTATCACGCCATGTACGGGCCGGCCGACGTGCTGCCGCCGGTGCGCTCGAACGGCGAGCGGGCGGACCCGCATCCCGTCTACCGCGCCTTCATGGAAAACCCGATCGGCCGCGCCTTCCAGCGGCCCGAGGTGCGGGCCAAGGTGGTGCCGGCCTATATGGGCCTGGTCAAGCAGTGCGACGACCAGCTCGGCCGGCTGCTCGCCTTCCTCGAGGCCGAGGGCCGGCTCGACGACACGATGATCGTCATCACCTCCGACCACGGCGACTATCTCGGCGACCACTGGCTGGGCGAGAAGGACCTGTTCCACGAGCCCTCGGTCAAGGTGCCGCTGATCGTCTACGATCCGTCGCCGGAGGCCGACGCGACGCGCGGCACGACCTGCGACGCGCTGGTCGAGGCGATCGACCTGGCGGCGACCTTCGTCGCCTTCGCCGGCGGCCGGGTGCCCGAGCACGTCATCGAGGGGCGCTCGCTGATGCCCTTCCTGCGCGGCGAGACGCCGCCGGCCTGGCGCGACTTCGTCGTCTCCGAATACGACTACGCGCCGACGCCGATGGCCGAGCGGCTCGGCGTGTCGCCGGCCGAGGCACGGCTGTTCATGGTGCGCGACCGGCGCTGGAAGTACATCCATGCCGAGACGTTCCGGCCGATGCTGTTCGACCTGCTGAACGATCCCGACGAGTTCCGCGACCTCGGCGCCGATCCCGAGCATGCCGGCATCGTCGCCATGATGGGCGAGCGGCTGGCGGCCTGGGCGCGGCGGCCCTCGCAGCGCACCACCCGCTCGCCGGCCGAGATCGTCGCCATGCGCGGCGGCTCGCACGGCAAGGGCATCCTGATCGGCGTCTACGACGCCTCCGAGGTGGCGCCGGAGGCGGCCGCGGCCTATCGCGGCCGGCCCGGACGCTGAGCGGCGCGAGGATTCCGCGCGAGACAACTCATGCGTGCAATGCTACACTTCCCGCGCGATCATGAGCAGGAAGCAAGGGAGGGTTGTCATGCGCGGAATCCGGGTCGGCATCGCGCGGTGGCGCGGAGCATTGGCAACGGCGCTCGCCGGGCTCGTCTTCGGCCTGGCGGCCGGCCTCGCGCAGGCGCAGTCGAGCCTGACCGTGGGGCTTTATCCCTACGTGCCGCGCTACGACCAGTTCGTCACCGCGATCACGCAGGCCTGGGCGCAGGAGGAGCCGAGCGTGACGCTCAACTTCCTGCCGGAAAGCCAGTGGGACGGCGGCTATTCGATGAACCCGCCGGCCGATGCCGACGTGTTCGTGTTCGACGCGATGTATCTGGAGACCTTCCGCACGCAGAACTTCCTCGAGGCGATCGCACCCGGCGAGGTCGAGGATGCGGCCGACATCCTGTCCTATGCGCGCGAGGGGGTGCAGAGCCAGGGCAACTACTACGCCATCCCGCTGCTCGGCTGCTCGAACGTGCTGTTCTACCATCAGGACGACGGGGCGCTGGCCGCGGCTGAGACCTTCGGCGCGGTCGTCCAGGCGCTGCAGCAGTGCACCTATACCAGCCAGGTGCCGCCGGACGTGCGCGGCATCATGGTCGACATGTCGGGCGGCACGACCAACGCCTCGCTCTATCTCGACATCCAGCACGCGCTCGACGGCGTCTACCTGCCCACGCTGCCGCCGAACGAGCAGAGCCTCGATGCGCAGGCGATCGCCGAGCAGAAGACGCTGATGGCGACGGCCAGCTTCTACAACGCCACCGTGCCGACGGCGAACGAGTACGAGCACGGCACCTGGTTCAGCGAGGGCTACGGCCGCGCGGTGGTCGGCTACACCGAATACATGAGCGCGATGAGCGCCGAGACGCGCGCCAGCATCGCCTTCAAGCCGATGCCGTTCGGCGACGGCAGCCAGCCGCCGCTGTTCTATGCCGACGTGATCGGCGTCAACACGACGACCAACCAGCGCGGCACGCGCGATCTCGCCGTCAAGCTGGCCAACCTGATGGCCAGCTCCGACGTGGTGGTGGCCAGCATCGGTGCGGCGCCGGGCAAGCCGGAGCCGCAATATCTGATGGCGACGCGGGCCAGCGCCTTCGACACGCTCGGCCAGCAGTTCCCGATCTACCAGCGCATGTATGCGCTGGTCACCGACAACGACCCGCTGCTGTTCAAGCTGCCGGCCAATGCGCGCAGCTGGTTCGATTCCATGAAGGGGGTGATCCGCGGCGACGTGCGCGCCAACTATCAGTGCGGCTGCGACTTCAAGGCGGCGACCTACATCGCCGACAACACCGCCGCGCAGAGCATCTGCCCGACCACCTGCAGCGGCAATGGCGGCTGGAACGGGCAGTGGACCAACGTGCCGCCGGCCGCGCCGGCGGGCTCGTCGGTGTGCGGCTGCAATGCGTGCCCGGTGCAGGCGATGCCGCATCTGCTGAGCGTCGGCGTCGAGCGCGAGAAGCGCTGAGCGGGCGAAGCGCGGGCAAAGGCCGGCCCGCGGTTCGGCGAACCCGCGGGCCGGCCCGGACCTTCTGTTCGCCGGTCTTGCGGACGGCGCACCGGTCCTTACTTCGCCTGAAGACGCTTCAAAGCGCCACGTCGAAGACGCGCGGGCCGAGCAGCATGAAGGCGGCGAAGGCGACGGCGATGGCCATCACGTTGAGCCAGAAGCCGGCGCGCACCATGTCGCGCAGCGTCATCTCCTCGTAGGAAAAGACGATGGCGTTGGGCGGCGTGGCGACCGGCATCATGAAGGCCATCGAGGCGCCGAGCGCGACCGGCACGGCGAGCACCACGGGATCGAGGCCGAGGCCGACGGCGATCGCTCCGACGATCGGCAGGAAGGTGGCGGTGGAGGCGGTGTTGGAGGTGATCTCGGTGAGATAGACCATCGCCGCGAGCACGACGAGCACGAGCAGCGCCGGGCCGACCTCGAAGCCGGCGACGCGGCCGCCGATCCAGGCGGCAAGCCCGGTCGCGGCGAAGCCTTCGGCGAGCGCCAGGCCGCCGCCGAAAAGGAGCAGCACGCCCCATGGCAGGCCGCGCGCGGCCTCCCAGTCGAGCGCGAAGCCGTCGCCGCGGCGCGACACCGGCACCGCGAACAGCACCAGCGCGGCGGCGATGGCGATCATCGTGTCGTCGAGCGGCAGGCCGCTCCAGGCGGCGAGCGG
Organism: Aquibium sp. A9E412; assembly: GCF_030398335.1. Lineage (GTDB taxonomy): Bacteria > Pseudomonadota > Alphaproteobacteria > Rhizobiales > Rhizobiaceae > A9E412. The sequence goes on along the minus strand of NZ_JAOAOP010000017.1, from coordinate 32,583 downwards.
CGTGCGCAGCACCCACAGCGTGGCGGTGGCGAGGAACACGATGCCGACCAGCCGTTCCGCCCGGCTCATGCGGCCGAGCGCGGCGAGCTGGCCGTGCACCACCGCCTCGGGGCTTTCGACACGGATGGCGTCGGCGGGAAACAGCACCCGCGTCAGCAGCAGCCAGGCCGCCGGCAGCATGACGACGACGATGGGCAGGCCGATCAGCATCCAGCGGAAGAACGAGATCTCGATGCCGTAGGTCGACTGCAGGAAGCTGGCGAGCAGCGCGTTGGGCGGCGTGCCGATCAGCGTGCCGACGCCGCCGATCGAGGCGGCATAGGCGATCGACAGCATCAGCGCTATGCCGAAGCGGCGGCTGGCGGCGGCATCGGCGGTGTTGTCGGCGACGAAGCCGATCACCGACAGGCCGACGGCGAACATCATGATCGCCGTCGCGGTGTTGGAGATCCACATCGACAGGAAGGCGGTGGCCAGCATGAAGCCGAGCACGATGCGGTCGGGCGTGGTGCCGATCCAGGCGACGATGTGCAGCGCGATGCGCCGGTGCAGCCGCACGCGCTGCATGGCGGCGGCAAGCAGGAAGCCGCCGAGGAACAGGAAGATCAGCGGATGGCCGTAGCGCGCCGCGGTGGCGCCGGCGTCCTGGATGCCGAACAGCGGCATCAGCACCAGCGGCAACAGCGCGGTGGCGGGGATCGGCACCGCCTCGCTCAGCCACCACACGACCATCCAGCCGGCCACCGCCACCATGCGCCAGGCCTCGGGCGGCATGGCGGCCGGCGGCGGGACGAGGACGGCGAGGCAGACCAGCGGCCCGGCGGCGAGGCCGGCCAGCCGCAGCCAGTCGAGCCGGTCGCCGGGGGGCGGCGGCGCGTCCGGGCCTTGTCCGTCGGGGGCTTCCGGCGCGCCGGCGTCGCGGTCGCGGGGCGCATCGCTCGTCGTGTCGGCCACTCCGGTCTCCAGGCGGTTCGGCGGCCGGCCGCGCCGGCCGGCTCCTGTCGGCTATAGCGTTTCCAGGCGACGCGGACACCGGTTCGCCGTTCGCAAACGCGTCGAGACGACAACGTTGCGCCGATCCGCGATGCCGTGGATGGCGGATCGGCGCCAGGGCTCTGGTAGCCGCGGCGCGGCAGCCGCGCAAGCGCGGCGCCGCGTCAGCCGGGCGCGCCGGCGAAGCCGCGCAGGAAGGCGACGAAGGCGCGCGCCGCCGGCGAGGGCAGCGTGTCGCGGAACCGGTAGTCGACCGCGATGGCGCCGTAGCCGAGCGTGGGAGCCACCGGCACGAGACGGCCGGCGGCGAGATCGTCGGCCACCGAGCGCGCCACGACCAGCGCCGCGCCCAGCCCCTCGCGTGCCATGGCGATCGCCGCCGCGCCGTTGTCGATGACGATGGTCTCGGCCGCGCGCAGGGTGACCGTGCGGCCGGTCGCCGCCTCGCGTGCCTCGAACCAGGCGTCGGGCCGGCGGGCGATCAGCGGCATGTCGAGGCGCAGGCCGTCGGGCGGCACCGGCTCGAGCGCCGGCCGGCGTGCGGCGACGCACAGGAGCGGCAGCGTCTCGTGCGCGGTCGGCGGCGCGCCGGGCGGCCGGTAGGTGGTGCGCACCGCCACGTCGACCATGCGCCGGCCGAGATCGACGACCGCGTCGGTCGCCTCGACGACGAGCTCGAGTCGCGGATTGCGCGCGCGGAAGGGGTGCAGCCGCTGCGCCAGCCAGTCGGAGGCGAGCTCGACCGGCAGGGTGACGGCAAGCCGCCCGGCGAGCGGCGCGTCGGGCGCGCCGATCGACCGGACGCCCTCGGCCAGGCGCAGCATCTCGTCGGCCGCCGCCCGCACCGCACGGCCCGTCTCGGTCAGCGTGAAGCGTCGCGTGGTGCGCTCGGCGAGCGTCACCGACAGCTCCGCCTCGAGCTCCGACAGCGCCTCCGAGACGACGGGCACCGACAGGCCGAGCCGCGCGGCGGCGCCGCGGATCGAGCCGGCCTCGGCGATGGCGGCGAAATAGACCAGCCGGCGCAGCGTCTGGTGCGAAGGGCTGCGGCTCATTATTTGGCAGTTCCGAGTTCTGTGTTCGACATTTCCATTCTACCGAGAAGTCGGCGGGCGGTCCACAACGCGGACGTCCCACACACACGAGAGGTGTCCCGCCATGCCCGCCATCAAGCCCCGGATCGCCGCCGCCGCGCTCGGCGCCGCGCTCGTCGCGGCCGGTCCCGCCGCCGCCGACGACCGCGCCGTCGTCGAGCGCTTTTATTCCGACCTTCTGACCACGCCCGCCGACGCGACGCCGGAGGCGGTGCGCGCGGTGGTCGCCGAGGACTGGGAATCGACGCCGACGCCGCTCGGCGGCCCCGGCGCGGAGGGGCTCGTCAACACGCTCGCCGCCTTCGGCCAGCTCATCCCCGACCTCGCCTGGCAGCCGCAGGAGATCCTGCGGGACGGCAACCGCTACATCGTGCGCGGCCGGGCGACCGGCACGCCGGTCGGACCGTTCTTCGGCGTCGATCCGGCGACCGGCAAGAGCTTCGACATCATGTCGATCGACATCCACACGGTCGAGGACGGCCGGATCGTCCGGTCCTACCATGTCGAGGAATGGGCGACGGCGATCCAGCAGCTCACCGCCGAATAGGCGGACCGTGCCTGCGGCCCCGGCCGGCGGCGGCGCCGGCCGGTGCCGCGACGAGGCCTGACGCCGGCGGTGCGTGTTGACGCTGCGTCCGCGCGATGGTGAAACGCACCTGGCGGCGCCCGCGGGGAAGGGCGGCAGACGGGGGCGGGGCATTCCACAGCACAGGCACACGACCGGCGCCGCGTTGCCGGCGCCCGACGCGCCGGGCTTCCTGCGGCCGGCCGGCTGGCAGCTCGACTACCTGTTCAGTCTCGGCGCGGCAGGCTGGGCGGTGCATGCCGCCGTCGTCACGCTGACGGCGGCCGTTCAGGACCCGGCGCGGCCCGACGTGCAGCAATGGCTGTGGGCGATGCTCGGGCTGACGGCGGCGATGATCGGCATCTGCCTGACTGGCGCGCGCACGGCGCACAAGCGGCTGGCCGGCCTGCTGCACACCGGCACCACGGCGCTCGTAGCGGTGACCTGGTCACTCGGCGCCGTGAGCTTTGCCCAGGCCTCGCTCGAGCACCTGCTGCTCTACACCCTGGCGCTCGGCGGCACGGCGCTCGGCGCGGTGTCGGCGCAGCACGCGGTGATGCGCTCGTGCATGGTCAGCATCTGGCTGTCGATCCCCGGCCTTGCGACCGGCCACTGGCTGTTCGACGCGGGTCCGCGCGGCACGGCGAACGCTGCCATGGTGCTGCTGTTCGGCTGCGTGCTGTCGATGCTCGCCTACCGCATGAGCCGCTTTCTGCGCGACAACCATGCGCTCGCGCGCTCGCTCGCCGACGAGGTGGTGGCGAGCCAGCGAGAGCGCGCCCGCGCCGACGAGGCGAACCGCGCCAAATCGCGCTTCATCGCCTATGCCAGCCACGACCTGCGCCAGCCGGTGCACGCGATCGGCATGCTGACGGAGCTGCTGCGCGGCCAGAAACTGTCGCGCCGCACGCACGAGACCGTCGGCCAGATCGCGCAGTCCGTGCAGTCGCTCTCGCGCCAGTTCCAGAGCCTGATGGACCTGTCGGCGCTCGAGCTCGGCCGGCTGGAGCCGAAGCCGGTGGTCGTGGCGCTGCGCCCGCTGCTCGACAGCCTGGCGCGGCAGAACGCGCCGGCGGCCGGCAACCGCGGCTGCACGATCGCCGTGCGCGGTGCCGCACTCGATGTGGTCACCGATCCGGCGCTGGTCGAGAACATCGTCCAGAACGTCATCTCAAACGCGATCAAGTATGCGCCGGGCACGCGCATCACGCTCGGCACCAAGCGGCGCGGCCGCACGGCCAGCATCGTCGTCGCCGACCGCGGACCGGGCATGAGCGAGAGCTTCCGCGCTGCGGCGTTCGAGGAGTTCCGCCGCGCCGCCTCGCAGATGCCGGGCCTCGGCCTCGGGTTGCCGCTGGTCGCCCGCTACAGCGCGCTGCTGGGCCTCGAGGCGCGGCTTCATTCGCGGCCGGGCACCGGCACGGTGGTGGAGATCGCCGGCCTCGCGCATGCCAGCGGCCCGGCCGACAGGCCGCCGCAGTCGTCGGCGCGCAACTGGCTGAGCGGGTTGCGCGTGCTTCTCGTCGACGACGACGCGGCGGCGCGCGAGGCGACGGGCCGGCTGCTGGAAAGCTGGGGGTGCGTCGTGATGGGCCTTGCCGCGACGCCGGCGGCGCTGCCCGAGGCCGACATCGTGCTGACCGACTTTGCGGGCGGCCGCGGCGCGCTCGCCGAGCGGTTGATCGCGGCCTGCCGGACGCGCGCGCCGGCCTGTCCCGTCATCGTGGTGACGGGCAGCGACGATCCGGCGGCGCATCGGGCCGTGGCCGGCGGCCGCGGCCTGGTGCTGCAAAAGCCGGTGCGGCCGGCCCAGCTCCGGGCCGCCATCACCTCGCTGACGATGGCCGGCGGGGCGGCCGGCGCTCAGTAGCCCATGTCGCGGCCGATGGCGGCGGCGGCCGCGCGGTTGGCCGCATTCAGGCTCTTCAGCAGCGCCGAGACGTGCAACCGAACGGTGTGCGGTGAGATCCCCAGTTCCCGCGCGATCGCCTTGTTCGACAGGCCGAGCGCGACCAGGCGCAGGATTTCGCGCTGGCGCGGCGTCAGTGCCGCCTCGCCGCCGTCCCGCGGCGTTGCGCCGGCGGCCGGCAGATCACCGGGGCCGATGCGCACGACGACGCCGTCGAGCACGTCGGCGAAGGCGCGGCCGATGCAATGCGGCGGCACAGCCTTCGACACGAAGCCGTCCGCGCCGCTCGCCAGCACGTCGTCGATGGTGGCCGGGTCGTCGGACATCGAGATGACCAGCACCGAGGCGAGCGGACAGCGGTTGCGCAGTGTGCGCATGCCGTCGGGAAAGACGAAGCCGGGAAAGTCGAGGTCGAGCACGAACAGGTCGGGTGCGCGTTCGCCGACCAGCGCCAGCACCTCCTCCATCGTGCCGGCCTGGCGGATGCGGCAGTCGGCCAAGCTGCGCTGGGCGAGCTGGCGCAGGCCGTCGCGGAAGACGGGATGGTCGTCGGCGATCACGATGTGCATGGCGCGTCCACGCGTTTCTTCTACACCGCACGGTGCGGCGATGACAGCGGCCGGCTCAACCGCCGGTGCCGGCGCGGCGCCGCGCCGTCGCGCGCCACAGCATGCGGTAGACGAGCGCGCCGACGACAGCCGGAATGGCGAAGGCAGGCGCCGTCGTCGCCAGGCCGAGCGGCACGAGGAATGGCGCGCCGCCGCCGAGCACCATGGCGACGGCCGACGTCGCGGCGAAGGCGGTGAGCAGGCCGGCCAGCGCGGCCGAACGCCAGCTTCGCGCCCCGTCGACCAGCCACCACGACAGGAAGGCGACGGCCGCGCCACAGCCGCCGAACAGGCCGAGGGTCGGCGGCGAGAGACCGGCCGCGCCATGCCAGCCGCCGGCGGCAAGCCCGCCGACGCCGATTGCCGTCGCGGCGAACAGCGCGAAGCCGGCGGCGGCCGTGAGGCGTGTGTTCATCGGCGGGCCTTGCCTGTCAGCGCGACTGGCAGACCGGGGTGCGGCCCGTCGTGGTGATCTTCCAGGCGCCGGTGCAATGGCGGTCGATCGTCCGCGAGACATAGGCGGAGAAGTAGTAGGTCCGGCCGCACACGGTGACGTCGCCGACACGCTCGGCATTGCGCCGGTCGTAGATGGTGATGTCGGCGCCGTAGCCGTCGCAGCGCAGATAGAAGGTCTCGGCGGCCGAGGGGCCTGTCGCCGCCGTCAGGGCGGTCGCCGCGGCGAGGCCGGTGAGGATGCGTTTCATGGCTGCTCCTTTGTGCGATGACGTGGCGGCGCCAGGGTGCCGGGCGGCCGCGGTGCGACGCAACTAGCCCAGGTGATCTAGTTGCATCGCGCAGGCGGCGGCCGGAGCATGACGCCAACATGCGCGCGGCGACATCGAGGAACGACCATGCTCTGTGACAGCGACCTTGCCGCCCGGCCGCATCTCCGTGGGCGGGGTGTGCCAGGACTCTTGGCAGGGCTCGTGCTGGCCGTCGCCGCGGCGCAGGCGAGCGTGGCCAGCGAGCGGCTCGAAAACGCCTTCACCAAGATCTGCATCTACGGCCTGCCGGACTACCGCGAGGCCCGCCGGCTGGTGCGCGAGGCGGGCTTCGTCGTCGGGCGCGGCGGCGCGGACGGCTTCGCGTTCTTCCAGGCGGACGGACCGGTCTACGGCTATCTGGAGACCGGCGACACGGTCTCGTGCACCGTGCACGATCCGGCCGCGACGCCCGGCGCGGCAAACGCCATCGCACGGCGGGCGATCGCCCACAATTTCGGCGAGACGCCGCGGCCCTGGCGCCGCGATGGCGCCATCCGCGCGTGGCACGCGCCCTATCCGTGGGCGTGGGACCTGGAGGTCTATTTCGGCTTCGACGACCGCGGCAACGACGACCGGCCGGGTGGCGCCACGCTGCGCGCGTTCTTCCGCGACGGGGAATAGCGGCGACCGCGGCTTGTCGGCCACCCGCCGCTGCTGCTATGACTCGTTGACAGAATGTCGCAGTCGAGCAAACGGCCGGGACTTGCCGGCCGGTGGGAGAATGCCGATGGCTTCGTCCGGCGAGGGGGCAAGCGCCGAGGCAACGCCGCAGAAGAAGCACGAGACGATCGCCTTCCTGCTCTTGGCCTTCGTCCTGTTTCCCGTCCTGAGCGTCATCTTCGTCGGCGGGTTCGGCTTCGTGGTGTGGATGCAGCACCTCGTGTTCGGCCCGCCCGGATACTGACCGCATGGCCCACCGACACGCATCGGGGGCATCGCCGGGCCGCCGCCGCCTCGCCGCGCGCGACGCGCCGCTCACCCCGCCGTGGAGCGACGCGGCGCGCGTGATGGCGCACTGCACGGCGTGCGGCGCCTGCGCGGAGGCCTGCCCGCAGGACATCCTCGCCATCGCCGGCGGCACGCATCCCGTGATCGCCTTCACCCAGCCCTGCACCTTCTGCGGGGCGTGCGCAGAGGCCTGTCCCGAGCCGGTGTTCGACACCGGCCGCACGCCGCCATGGGACGCGGTGGCGGCGGTCTCGGACGGCTGCCTGGAGCGGCAGGGCGTCACCTGCCGGGCCTGCGAGGACGTGTGCGAGGCGCGGGCGCTGCGCTGCCGGTCGCAGCCGGGCGGCCGCGCGGTGATGACGGTCGATGCCGAGGCCTGCACCGGGTGCGGCGGCTGCGTGCCGGTGTGTCCGGTCGGCGCGATCGACGTGCGCCGGCCGACGCATGCGGGGAGGGCGGCCGATGCCGCGTGAGGCGCATCTGTCGAGCCTGGTCGTGCACGCCCGGCCCGAGCGTCTAGAGGCGGTGGCCGAGGCGGTCGCGGCGCTGGGCGGCGAGGTGCAGCTCACGAACCCGGCCGGCAAGCTCGTCGTCACGCTCGAGGCCGACAGCGCGCGGGCGCTCGGCGACGCGCTGACGCGCATGCAGCTCATCGACGGCGTGCTCGCCGCCACCATGGTCTTCCATCATTGCGAACCGGCGGAGACGGGCGCGGCGCCCGCCGACGCCGCCAGAACGGTGGCCGCCAGAACGGTGGCCCCCAGAAAGGTGTCCCAATGACGATCAGCCGACGCGACGTGCTCAAGGCGCAGGCGGTGGCGACCGCCGCCGCGGCGGCCGGTATCCCGCTGGCGGCCGAGGCGCAGAACCTGGTGACCGAGCGCGAGCTGACCGAGCTCAAGTGGTCGAAGGCGCCGTGCCGCTTCTGCGGCACCGGCTGCTCGGTGATGGTGGCGACGCGCGAGGGCCGCGTGGTGGCCACGCACGGCGACGCCAAGTCGGAGGTCAACCGCGGGCTGAACTGCGTGAAGGGCTACTTCCTGTCGAAGATCATGTACGGCGCCGACCGGCTGACGACGCCGCTGCTGCGCAAGCGCGACGGCGTCTACGACAAGGAGGGCGACTTCGAGCCGGTCGGCTGGGACGAGGCCTTCGACGTGATGGCAGACAAGTTCAAGGCGGCGCTGCGCGACAAGGGCCCGGAGGCGGTCGGCATGTTCGGCTCCGGCCAGTGGACCGTGTGGGAGGGCTATGCGGCCTCCAAGCTGATGAAGGCGGGCTTCCGCTCCAACAACATCGACCCCAATGCGCGCCACTGCATGGCGAGCGCGGTGGCCGGCTTCATCCGCACCTTCGGCATCGACGAGCCGATGGGCTGCTACGACGATTTCGAGCATGCCGACGCCTTCGTCCTGTGGGGCGCCAACATGGCCGAGATGCACCCGATCCTGTGGACGCGGCTGACCGACCGGCGGCTGTCACATCCGCATGTCAAGGTGGCGGTGCTGTCGACCTTCGAGAACCGCAGCTTCGACCTCGCCGACGTGCCGATCGTCTTCACGCCGCACACCGACCTGGCGATCCTCAACTACATCGCCAACCACATCATCCAGACCGGGCGGGTCGACGAAGCCTTCATCGGCCAGAACGTGCGCTTCCAGCGCGGCCGCACCGACATCGGCTACGGCCTCAGGCCGGACCATCCGCTCGAGGTCGCGGCGCAGAACGCGGCGGCCGCCAACGAGGCCGACGAGATCGACTTCGACACCTTCGCCGCCTTCGTCGCCGACTACGACGTCGACAGCGTCAGCGCCTTGTCGGGCGTGCCGAAGAGCAAGCTCGAGGCGCTCGCCGAGCTCTACGCCGATCCCGACATCAAGGTGATGTCGCTGTGGACGATGGGCTTCAACCAGCACGTGCGCGGCGTGTGGTGCAACAATCTCGTCTACAATCTGCATCTCCTGACCGGCAAGATCGCGACGCCCGGCAACTCGCCGTTCTCGCTGACCGGCCAGCCCTCGGCCTGCGGCACGGCGCGCGAGGTCGGCACCTTCTCGCACCGGCTGCCGGCCGACCTGGTGGTCACCGATCCCGAGCACCGGGCGACGGCCGAGCGCATCTGGAAGCTGCCGGCCGGCACGGTGCCGGAGAAGCCCGGCGCCCACGCGGTGCTGCAGAACCGGCTGCTGCGCGACGGGCGGATCAACGCCTACTGGGTGCAGGTCAACAACAACATGCAGGCCGCGCCCAACATGATGGAGGAGACGCTGCCGGGCTACCGCAACCCGGACAACTTCATCGTCGTGTCGGACGCCTATCCGACGGTGACCTGCGAGGCGGCCGACCTCATCCTGCCGACGGCGATGTGGGTCGAGAAGGAGGGCGCCTACGGCAATGCCGAGCGGCGCACGCAGTTCTGGCACCAGCTCGTGCCGGCGCCCGGCGAGGCGCGCTCGGACCTGTGGCAGCTCATGGAGTTCTCCAAGCGCTTCACCACCGACGAGGTGTGGCCGCAGGCGCTGCTCGACGACAACCCGGACTATCGCGGCCGCACGCTGTACGACGTGCTGTTCCGCAACGGCAATGTCGACGCCTTTCCGCTCGCCGACGTCGATCCCGACTACGCCAACGACGAGGCGGCGCATTTCGGCTTCTACGTGCAGAAGGGCCTGTTCGAGGAGTATGCCCGGTTCGGCCGCGAGCACGGACACGACCTGGCGCCGTTCGACGTCTATCACGAGGTGCGCGGGCTGCGCTGGCCGGTGGTCGACGGCAAGGAGACGCGCTGGCGCTACAACGGCGATCACGACCCCTATGTGACGCCCGGACGCCAGATCGACTTCTACGGCAAGCCGGAAGGCCGCGCCAACATCTTCCAGCTTCCCTACGAGCCGCCGGCCGAAAGTCCCGACGAGGCGTACCCGTTCTGGCTGTCGACCGGGCGGGTGCTCGAGCACTGGCATTCCGGCTCGATGACGCAGCGGGTGCCCGAGCTGCACCGCGCGGTGCCGAACGCGCTCGTCTACATGCACCCGCTCGACGCGCGCGAGCTGGGGCTCAACCGCGGCCAGGAGGTGCGCGTCGTGTCGCGCCGCGGCGCCATCCGCAGCCGGGTCGAGACGGCCGGCCGCAACAAGGTGCCGCGCGGGCTCGTCTTCGTGCCGTGGTTCGACGCCACGCAGCTCATCAACAAGGTGACCCTCGACGCCACCGACCCGATCTCCAAGCAGACCGACTTCAAGAAATGCGCCGTGCGGCTGGAGCCGGTGACATGAGCCGCCGGATCCTGTCGCTCGCCGTCGCGCTGGTCGTCGCCGCCTCGGGCGTCGCCTTCAGCCAGTCGGACGTCGCCACGCTGCGCGGCGCGCCGCTGGCCGAGGACGCCGAGCCGCCGCCGATGCGGCCGCAGATCGACGCCGACCTGCGCCAGGTGCGCAACTATCCCGAGCAGCCGCCGGTCATTCCGCACGCGATCGACGGCTATCAGGTCGACCTCAACGCCAACAAGTGCCTGACCTGCCACGCGCGGGCGCGCACCGGCGAGAGCCAGGCGCCGATGGTCTCGGTGACGCACTACATGGACCGCGACGGCCAGTTCCTCGCCTCCGTCTCGCCGCGCCGCTATTTCTGCACGCAGTGCCACGTGCCGCAGCATCCGGCCGACACGGCGGTCGACAACCTGTTCATCGACATCGACACGCTGCTGTCGCGCGGCGCCGGGCCCGGCGCGGCGGACGGGCGCTGAGGGGGCGGGGATGCGGACCTTCCTGCTGCGGCTGTGGGCGGCGATGCGGCTGCCGAGCAGTCACTTCTCGCTCGGCTTCCTGACGCTCGGCGGCTTTTTGTGCGGCATCGTGTTCTGGGGCGGCTTCAACACCGCGCTGGAGGCGACCAACCAGGAGCGCTTCTGCATCAGCTGCCACGAGATGGAGGCCAACGTCTACGCCGACCTGCAGACGACGGTGCACTTCTCCAATTCCTCCGGCGTCAGGGCCGGCTGCCCCGACTGCCACGTGCCGCACGACTGGACCAACAAGATCGCCCGCAAGATCGCCGCCTCCAAGGAGGTCTATGGCTGGCTGTTCGGCACCATCAACACGGAGGAGAAGTTCGAGGCGCACCGGCTGGAGATGGCGCAGCGCGAATGGGCGCGCTTCCGCGCCAACGACAGCCTGGAGTGCCGCAACTGCCACTCCTATGTGGCGATGGACTTCGCCGAGCAGAGCCCGCGCGCGGCCGACATGCACCAGCGCTTCCTGGCGACCGGCGAGAAGACCTGCATCGACTGCCACGCGGGCATCGCCCACCGGCTGCCGGATATGGGCGAGCAGGCGGCGGAAAGCCTGTCGCCGGCCGCAACGGGCACGGTGCGCGGACGCGCCGCGCTCGAGGCGCTGGTGGCGGAGAACCGGCATGCGCGGCCGGACGACGGGCCGCGGGCCGAGGCGGCGACGCAAGAGCGATAGGGCGGCGCGCCGGGCGATCGGCTCTGCCGGGGTTCAGCCCCCGTTCGGCGTGTCGGGCGCGGCCGCAACGGGACGGGCGGGCCTTGGCGGGTGCGCGTCGAAGCGGCCGCGCGACAGGATGGTGCCGTCGCCGTCGACGACCAGCCGCAGGGCGCGGCCGGCATGGTAGAAGGTCAGCCGCCAGCGGCCGGCATCGGCATCGACGCCGGCCTCGCACAGGCTGGTGATCGCACCGGCGCGCAGCTTCTCGGGCACCGCCGCCGGCGCCAGCCCGAAGGCGGCGCCGAGCAGCTCGGCGTCGACCACGAAGCCGTCGTCGCTGACGGTGAGCCGGCTCACGGCGTGCCGCGCCAGTAGTCGTTGGCCGCCGCCACCGTGGCGAAGTGGGTGGCGACGACCTGGCTGACGGCGATCAGCGAATCGGCGTCCTCGGCGTAGGCCGGGCGCAGCCGGTCGCGCATGGCGGCGTCGGGCTGCGTCTTCTTGATCGTCACGCGGGCGAGCTTGATCGCCAGGTCGTAGCCCTCGGCCGGCGTTGTCGTGATGAGGCTGGGCAGCCAGTCGTCCATGGGGCGGGTCCTTTCTTCTGCGGGAATGGCAGGGCGCTGCGCGGCCTCAGGCCGGCTCGCGCTGCGGCGCGGGAAGCGCCACGTCGGCCAGCGTCGTGCGGTCGAGCTCGGCGAGGAAGGCGGCCTCGGCCGCGCGCAGCCGGCCCTTCAGCCGGCAGCAGCCGGCGATGGTGCAGCGGCCGCCCGGCGCGAAGCACTCGACCAGCGCCTGGCCGTGCTCGAGCAGGCGCACGATGTCGCCGAGCCTGAGCTCGTCGGGCGGCCGCGCCAGCACGGCGCCGCCGCCGGTGCCGCGCCGCGTCACCACGACGCCGCCGCTGGCCAGCTTCTGCATGATCTTGATCAGGTGGTTGCGCGAGACGGCGAACTCGTCGGCCAGCTCGGCGGTGGAGAAGGCGCGCTGCGGCGCGCTCGCCATGCGCATCAGCGCGCGCAGGCCGAAATCGGTGAAGGAGGTTAGCCGCATCGGCGTCGTGTCCGCGTTCCAAGTGGTATTCAGAATACCTTTTAACAGGACGGCGGCGCGACGCAAGGAGGCTTGCGGCCGGCCGGTGAGGGCGCCGGGAACCTTTGCGGCGCGGCCGCATCCAATGCCCGTCGCCCCGCAGCGGGGCCTGGATGGAAAGGACCCAACATGAAAACGCTTCTGCCGCTGCTCGCCGCCTTCGCCCTCGCCGGCGCCGCGCCCGCCCTGGCGCACGGCCCCGACGCGGCGCTCGCCGAGGCGCCGCCGGCCGCGCCCTATCAGCCGGTCAGCGCGCTGGTGACGCTGCCCGACTTCATTCCCGGGCTCGGCCAGCTCTTCGTCGACCCCGCGACGCTGCCCGCCGGGCCGTTCCTCGCCTACGACCGCGACGGGGCGCTGGTCAGCACGGTCTACATGATCCCGCTCGCCGACCTCAATCCCGACACCGCCTTCGACGACCTGGCGGCGGCGGGCGGCACGGTCGACCATGTCGACATCCACTACAATGCCGGCCACCCCGGCGTGGAGGTGCCGCATGCGCACATCGTGCTGTGGCACGTGCCGGCCGATGAGGAAGCGCGGGTGGCGCAATGAGCGTCGGCAGGCGCGACATCCTGCGGGCGGGCGGCGGCATCGTCGCCCTCCTCGCCGCCGCGACGCGGCCGGCCGGCGCCGCCGGTGTCGTCGACATCGCGATGGGCGGGCGCAGCGACGGCGGCCATGTGTGGTTCGATCCGCTCGGCCTCCTGGTCGCGCCGGGCCAGACGGTGCGCTGGACCAACCGCGATGCCGGCAACGCGCACACGGCGACGGCCTATCATCCGGCGATCGGCGACCGTCCGTCGCGCATCCCGGCCGGCGCGCGGCCCTGGGACTCCGACTATCTGCTGCCGGGCGAAAGCTTTTCCGTGCGGCTGACGGTGCCCGGCGTCTACGACTACTATTGCGTGCCGCACGAGCAGGCCGGCATGGTGGGGCGCATCGTCGTCGGCGACGCGGGCGCGGACCGGCGCGCGGCGGAGGCGGCGGTGGGCGACCTGCCCGACGCCGCGCTGCGCGCCTTTCCGCCGGTCGCCGCGATCCTGCGGCACGGCATCGTGCGGGGATCGTGAGGTGGCGCGGGCAACGAGGAGACCGGCGATGGACCAGCCGCACGCAGCGCAGGCCCGGGCAACGGACGCTTCGACGGACGACGCCGCGCTGGTGGCGCTGGCACGGCAGGGCAGCGAGGCGGCGGTGCGCGCGCTCGTCGCGCGGCACAACCGGCTGCTCTTCCGGCTGGCGCGCGGCTTCGTGCATGACGACGCGGAGGCCGAGGACGTCGTGCAGGAGACCTATGTGCGCGCCTTCGGCCGGCTGGCGCATTTCCGCGGCGAGGCGGCGTTTTCGACATGGCTGTCGCGGATCGCCATCAACGAGGCGCTCGGCCGCGCGCGGCGACGCCGGCCGAGCGCCGATCTGGCCGTGCTGGAAACGGCCGCGGGCCGTGCAAGCGGAGACAATGTCGTGATGTTCCCGATCGTGCCGTCGACGCCAGACCCGGAGGCCGAGACCGCGCGGCGGCAGCTCCGGGCGACGCTCGAACGCGCCGTCGACACCCTGCCGCCGGCTTTTCGCACGGTGTTCATCCTGCGCGACGTCGAGGGGCTGAGCACCGAGGAGACGGCCGACCATCTGCAGATCCGGCCGGAGACGGTGAAGACCCGGCTGCACCGGGCGCGGCGGCAGATGCGCGCGGCGATCGAGCGCGAGCTTTCGGTCGGTTTCGCCGATCTCTTCCCGTTCGACGGGGAGCGCTGCGCCGACATGGCCGACCGGGTGGTGGCGCGTCTGCGGCGACGCGGCTGAACCCGCGGGCCGGACCCGGCCGGCGGTGCGCCTCACACCAGCATGCGGGCGACGGCGGCGAGGGCGAGCAGCAGCGCGATCAGGCTCGGCACGACGACGGCGGCGCCGAACAGAAGGGCGAGGGCCGACACCCAGTCCGTGCGCATGCGGATCGCTCGCGTCATCGTGCGGGTCTCCCCGTTCTCGCGGCCGCCCGTGCTGCGGGACTTGCCGCTTTGGCTGCAACACCGGTCATCGGCGGCCGGTTCCGTGCTTGCCGCCGCGCCGCGGCTCCAGCTTGTCGTCCTGACGCGTTTGCGGACGGCGAACCGGTGTCCACTTCGCCTGGAAACGCGTCAGCGCGGTCGGCGAGCGGCCGGTCCTGCGCCTCGACGGTCAGCACGCGCACGGCGGCGCCGTCGAGGTCGCGGTACTGGCCGTCGCGCAGCGACCACAAGAAGGCGGCCAGGCCGACGGCGCCCATGCCGAGCGCGATGGGGACGAGGACGAGCCACAGCAGATAGCTCATCGGCCCGCGCCGCGCGGTGACGGGCCGGCCGGGCGGCGGCGGCACGGCATCGTCAGCCCTCCCGTCCGACGAGCGCGCGGTAGGCGTGCCAGGTGGCGTGGCCGAGCAGCGGGAAGACGACGATGAGGCCGACCAGCGCGGTCGCCAGCGACAGCGCCGCCAGAGCCAGCACCAGCGCGCCCCAGACGAGCATCGGCACCAGATTGTTCCAGACCAGCGCCATGCTGGTTCCCATGGCGGTCAGCGCGTCGGTGCGGCGGTCGAGCAGCATGGGAATCGAGACGGCGCTGATCGAGAAGGCGAAGGCGGCGAACAGGCCGCCCACGGCGGTGCCGACGGCCAGCAGCGCCAGGCCGCGCGGGGTCGCCAGAAGCAGCTCGGCGACATGGCCGAGGCCGGGAAACGGCCGCACGCCGAAGAACAGCGCGTAAAGCAGCACCGCCGCGCGCATCCACAGAAGCATCAGCAGGCACAGCAGCAGCCCGGTGAAGAAGATCTGCGCGCCGGCGGCCGGCCGCGCCAGCAGCATGCGCGCCAGGCCGACCGGCTCGCCGCGCTCCAGCGCCCGGCTTTTCTCGTAGAGCCCGACGGCGAGCACGGGCGCGACGATCATGAAGCCGGCGAGCGCGGGAAACAGGATGTAGTCGCGGCCGACATAGCCGAGAAACCAGACGAAGCCGGCCGACAGCGCCAGGATGCCGAGGCCATAGGCGAGGCTGGCGAGCGGCCGGGTCGCAAGGTCGCGCCAGCCGGCCGCGAGCCAGCGCAGGCCGCTCGTCGCCGGCAGATGGCGCTGCCAGCGGGCGCTGCGCGTCTCCTCGATGCCGGACGTCTCGCTGAGCAGCCCGTAGCCTCTGTCGGTCTCGCTCATGCTTTCCTCCTCAGCAGGCGGACTTGGCCGCGCGGAACGCGCCGTCGCCGGAGCCCGGCGCCTTCAGGTGGTCGACGCAGCCCGGCTGCGAGCTGACGGCGACGTAGACCAGATGGGCGTTGGCGCCGGCCAAGAGCAGCAGGGCGGCGGGAACCAGCAGCCAGACCAGGAGCCGGCCGCGGCGCCGGGCGGATGCGCGCGGGCCGCTCACGGCTCGGCGATCCCGAGGTCGTGGACGTAGAGCGCCAGCAGGCGGATCTGCGCGTCCGTCAGGCGCTCGTCCCAGGTCGGCATGTGCCCCTGGCGGCCGCCGTGCACGCTGGTGACGATGCTCTGCAGGTCGCCGCCGTAGAGCCAGTAGTCGTCGGTCAGGTTCGGCGCGCCGATCGCCGGCTCGCCGGTGCCGTCCTCGCCGTGGCAGGCCGCGCAGGTGGTCAGGAAGACCTCGCGGCCGGCCTCGATCGTGTCAATGGTGTCGGCGGTGGAATAGCCGGGGTTGCCGAGCGCATAGACATAGGCGGCGACGCTTCTGACCGCGCTGCGGTCGAGCATGCCGTCACGGCCGAAGGCCGGCATCTGCGCGATGCGGCTTTCGGGATGCGGCGCGTTGACGCCGACGCGCATCGTCTCGGCGATCGCCTCCGGGCCGCCGCCCCACTGCCAGTCGGCGTCGGTCAGGTCGGGATAGTTGGCGCGGCCGGTGCCGTCGACGCCGTGGCAGGCCGCGCAATTGTCGCCGAACAGCCGCGCGCCGGTGCTGCGCACCACGTCCATTAGTGCGGCGTCGGCGCGGATCGCATCGAAGCCGGCCGTCTCGATGCGCGCCATCCAGTCGGCGCGCCGCGCCGTCGCGGCGACGAGCTCGCGCTCGACCGTGGCGCGCTGGTCGATGCCGAGCAGCCCTTGCGTGTAGCTGGTGCCGAGCGGCCAGGCCGGCATCAGCACCCACCACAGGACGGCGAAGACATGCGTGACGATCAGGAACATCAGCACGCCGCGCGGCACCGGGGTGTCGAGCTCGGTGATGCCGTTCCACTCGTGGCCGGTGGTGCGGCGGCCGCTGACGGGATCGCGCTCGCCGGTCTCGCTCATGGCTTGTCGTCCCCGTCGAAGATGCTCTTCTTGGCGCGGCGGAACTTCTTCCGGTTCGACGGCCAGAAGGTGTAGACGAGCACGCCGACGGCGAAGGCGATCAGGTAGAACAGGCCCCAGCTCTTGGCGAAGGCGACGAGCGTCTCGTGATCGAAATCCATGACGGCCTCCTCAGTCGTCATTCCACCGGCTCCGGCGGCTCGCCGGCGGCGGCGGTGTCGCGGTAGGCGGCGTCGGTCAGCCGGCCGAGCACCTGGAGATAGGCGACCAGCGCGTCCATCTCGGTGACCTCGGTGGCGACGCCGTCGAAGGCGCGGACCTGCGTCGCTGCGCCGTAGCGCTCCGCCACGCCGTCGGCAAACGCGCTGTCGGGCGTCGCCTGGCCGTAGGCGTCGCGCGCGGCGTTCTCGATCATCGCCTCGGTGTAGGGCACGCCGAGCCTGCGCTGCGCCCTGAGATGGAGCGGCAGGTCGGCGGTGTCGAGGGTGGTGCGGGCGAGCCAGCGATAGGCCGGCATGTTGGACTGCGGCACCACGGCGCGCGGGTCGATCAGGTGCGCGACGTGCCAGAAGTCGGAATACTTGCCGCCGATGCGCGCCAGGTCGGGGCCGGTGCGCTTGGAGCCCCACAGCATCGGCCGGTCGTATTGCGATTCGACGGCGAGCGAGTAGGGGCCGTAGCGCTCGACCTCGTCGCGCAGGGTGCGGATCATCTGCGAGTGGCAGGCGTAGCAGCCCTCGCGGACGTAGATGTTGCGCCCGGCGAGCTCGAGCGGCGTGTAGAGGCGCATGTCCGGCGCCTCCTCGACCGTCTCGTCGATGGTGAACAGCGGCGCGATCTCGACGATGCCGCCGACGCTGGCCGCCGCGATGATGGCCAGCACGAAACCGATCGCCGTGCGCTCGAGCTTGCGGTGGAAGAACTCGGCCATGCCGCTCACTCCCCGGCCACGGCGGCCGCGCCGCCGGGCTGCGGCGCGTCGGCGGCGCGGCCGGCGGCGTGCGGCGCGGCGCGCACCGTCATCCAGATGTTGTAGCAGCCGACCAGCGCGCCGAGCAGGAACAGCAGGCCGCCGAAGGCGCGCGCGATGTAGTAGGGATACATGGCGACGAGGGAATCGAGGAAGGAATAGGCAAGCGTGCCTTCCTCGGTGTAGGTGCGCCACATCAGGCCCTGCACGATGCCCGAGTTCCACATCGCGAAGACGTAGACGAGCACGCCGGCGAGCGCGAGCCAGAAGTGCAGCTCGACGAGGGCGGCCGAATACATGCGCTGGCGCTGCCACAGCGCGGGAACCAGCGTGTAGATCGAGCCGAAGGTGATCAGCGCCACCCAGCCGAGCGCCCCGGCATGGACGTGGCCGACGGTCCAGTCGGTGTAGTGCGACAGCGCGTTGACCGGGCGGATCGCCATGAAGGAGCCCTCGAAGGTCGACAGGCCGTAGAACACCGCGGCGACCGTGATGAAGCGCAGCGTGGCGTCGTCGCGCACCCGGTGCCAGGCGCCGTTGAGGGTGAGCAGCGCGTTGCCGGCCGAGGCCCAGGACGGCACCAGCAGCATGACGGAGAAGGTCATGCCGAGCGTCTGCACCCAGTGCGGCAGGGCGGTGTAGTGCAGATGGTGCGAGCCGGCCCACATGTAGAAGAAGGTGATGCCCCAGAAGCTGAGGATCGACAGCCGGTAGGAGAAGATCGGCCGCTGGGCGCGGATCGGCAGGTAGTAGTAGAGCATGCCGAGGAAGCCGGCCGTCAGGAAGAAGGCGACGGCGTTGTGGCCGTACCACCACTGCACCATGGCGTCCTGCACGCCGGCCCACACGGTGTAGCTCTTGGCGTGCGCCAGCGAGACGGGGATCGCGATGTTGTTGACGACGTGCAGCACCGCGACGACCAGGATAAAGGCAAGATAGTACCAGTTGGCGACGTAGATGTGCGGCTCGCGGCGGCGCGCCAGCGTGCGCAGGTAGAGCACGAAATAGGTCACCCACACGACGACCAGCCAGATGTCGGCGTACCACTCGGCCTCGGCATACTCCTTCGACTGGGTGACGCCCATCAGGTAGCCGGAGACGGCGAGCAGGCAGAACAGGTTGTAGCCGAACAGCACGAACCACGGGCTCACCTGGCCGGCAAGGCGCGCGCGCGCGGTGCGCTGCACCACGTGGAAGGAGGTGGCGATCAGCGCGTTGCCGCCGAAGCCGAAGATCACGCCGGTCGTGTGCGTCGGCCTGAGCCGGCCGAAGCCCGACCAGGCGGCGTCGAAGGCGAGGCTCGGCCAGGCGAGCTGGGCGGCCACCCACAGCCCCATGAACAGGCCGAACACCGCCCACGCCATGGTCAGCGCGATGCCGACCTTGATGGGGTCGTCGTAGTAGCGCGTCGGCCGGTCCTCGGTCGGCTCGGGCGCGTAGAAGCCGGCAAACACCACGGCGACCAGCGCGCCGGCGAAAAGCATGACGAGAACGCCGTGCACGCCGAGCGGCCCGGTGCCGCCGAGGATCGCCATGGCCAGCCCGGCGAGCGCGACGACAAGCAGGATGACGGCGGCCGACTGCCGCTCGGCCGAGGTCAGCGCGGCGACCATCTCAGCGCGTCCGCGCGGCGGTCGCGGGGTCGGTTCCCGCGCGCGGGCATGGCGTCGCGCGCGACGGCTTGGCGTGGAGCATGGCGGCCTCCGCTCGAAAGCTGATGCTGCCTGCCTAGTCCCGCAAAGAGGTATTGTAAATACCTATTATGCCGCGCGGCGGCCGCCCGCGGACGCGGTGGCGGCCGCGCGGTCAGCCGCCGTCGGCCGGCGGCGACAGGAGCAGCAGCGGCGCGGCCAGCCGGCGCAGGATCGCCATCGCCTGGCCGGTCTCGGCGAAGGGACGGCCGGCCAGGTCGCCGACGATCATCCACGGCGCGATGCGCGCGATCGGCCGGGCCAGCTCGTCCGCCTTCCAGTCGGGCCAGCCATGCGCGACGAGGCGGTCGGAGGTGGCCAGCGCGCGCGCGCGCGCGGCGATCGCCTGGGCGGTCAGCGGCGTGCCGAGCGCCAGGACGGCGAGCGGCCGGCCGCTCGCTTGGGCGATGCGGTCGGCCAGGGCGATCGTCTCGGCGCCGGCGCGGTCGCCGTCGTCGATGGCGAGCACCGGCGCGTCGCGCGGTTCGGAGCGCACGGAGGCGGGCACCACGAGCACCGCGCCCGCGGCCGCGGCGAGCGTCTGCGCGGCGGGCCAGAGCGCGCTGTCGCGCAGCCCGTCGGCGGCGCTGATGGCGACCAGCGTGTCGCGCGCCAGCCGCGGCGTCAGCGCCGTCTCCAGCCGGCCGGCAACCGTCTCGAAGGCCGGCGCGGATGCCGCCGCCGCCCGGCCGAGCAGCGCGCGGCAGCGCGCCTCCTCGCGCCGCCAGCTCCGCTCGATGGCCGCGCCGGTCGGCCGTTGCGGCGTCGTCCGGCTGGCGTCGAGCATCGTGGCGAAGGGCAGGCCGGCGAGGTCGTCGAGCGCGACGTTGCGCACGTAGAGCCCGCTGATGCCGACGCCCAGCGCACGGGCGGCGGCGGCCGCCGTCTGCACCAGTGCACCGCCGCCGCCACCGCCGGCAAAGGCGACGACGACCTGCGAGACCGCCTGCCAGCGCAGGCGCGGGGCCGGCTCACGCGGCGTCATTGCCGCTCTCCGCCGCCTCGTCCTCGCCGTCATGCGCGGCGAACGCCTTGCGCGCCCTGGCGAATTCGGTGAGCCGCGCCTCGACGGCGGCGTTGACGCTGCCCTCGGGATAGCGCCCGTCGGCGCCGCGCGCACCGGCCGGGCGGCCGGCGAGCAGCGCGATGCCCTGGTCGATGCTGCGCACCGGCCAGATGGCGAAGCGGCCGGCGCGTGCGGCGTCGACGACGCGCGGGCGCAGCACCAGGTGCTTGACGTTGGCGGCCGGGATCAGCACGCCCTGCGTGCCGGTCAGGCCGCGCGCGGCGCAGATGTCGAAGAAGCCCTCGATCTTCTCGTTGACGCCGCCGATCGCCTGCACGTCGCCGTGCTGGTTGACCGAGCCGGTGACGGCGACGTCCTGGCGCAGCGGAACCCGGGCCAGCGCCGACAGCAGGGCGTAGAGCTCGGCCGACGAGGCGCTGTCGCCCTCGACGCCGCCATAGGACTGCTCGAAGACGAGCGAGGCCCACAGCGACATCGGCGTGCCCGAGGCATAGGTGGCGGCGAGGTAGCCCGACAGGATCAGCACGCCCTTGGAGTGGATCGGGCCGCCGAGCTTGCTCTCGCGCTCGATGTCGACGACGCGGCCGCCGCCGGTGCGCACGCGCGCGGTGATGCGGGTCGGCGCGCCGAAGGTGAAACCGCCGATCTGCATCACCGACAGGCCGTTGATCTGGCCGACGCGGCTGCCTTCGGTGTCGATCAGCACGATGTCGCGGGCGATGCGCTCGTGCCAGCGCGCGCGCAGGCGGTCGGCGCGGAAGGTGCGCTCGTCGATGGTGGTGCACAAGTCCGCGTCGGCGATGTGGTCGCGGCCGGCCTCCTGGGCGCGGAAATCGGCTTCGCGCAGCAGGTCGGCGATGGCGCCGAAGTTCAGCGTCAGGCGCTCGGCATCGCCGGCCATGCGCGCCGCCTCGACGACGGCGCGCGCGGTCGCCGCGGCGTCGGGCGGACGCAGGCCATTGCCCGCGGCGACCGAGCGGACGAGCCCGGCATAGTCGGACAGCGTGTCGGGCGCGCGCGGCAGGCTGTCCTCGAAGTCGGCCTGCACCTTGAACAGCTCGCCGAATTCGGGATCGAGCTCGACCAGCAGGTAGTAGATCAGCCGCTCGCCGACCAGGATCACCCGCAGATCGAGCGGGATCGGCTCGGGCTCGAGCGAGACCGTGCTCAGAAGGCTCATCTCCTCGCCGGGCGAGGTGATCTGCACGCGGCGCGAGCGCAGCGCCCGCTTCAGCGCCTCCCAGCTCCACGGCTCGCGCAGCAGCCGGTGCGCGTCGATCAGCAGGAAACCGCCATTGGCGCGATGCAGCGCGCCGCCGCGGATCATGCTGAAATCGGTCTCCAGCGCGCCCATCCGCGCGACATGCTCGATGCGGCCGACGAGACGGGCGAGCGTGGGATGGTCCTCGTAGACGACCGGCGCGGCGGGACCGTCGGCATGGCCGTTGGCGACGACGACGTTGACCAGGTAGCGGCGGAAGCGCCGGTCCTCGGCGATCGGCAGCATGGCCTCGGGAAACGGGCTCGCCTCGTTGCGCACCGGCTCGGCGACGAACAGCTCGACCTTGTCGATCAGGTCGCGGCGGATCTCGTCGAGCCGGCCGATCGCCGCCGGCACGTCGGCGAAGGCGTCGCGCGTCTCCGCGATCGCCGAATCGACCACCGTCGACGCCATCTCGGCGTTGAGGGCGCGGATCTCCTCGCGGTGCGCGTGCTCGCGCTCGGGCACGCCGCGCAGGAAGTCGGCAAGCCGCTCCTGCAGTTCGGCGATGCGCGCCTGGATGCGCTCGCGCTCGGCCTCCGGCAGCTTGGCGAAGGCGTCCGGCTTGACCACCTCGCCGTCGCGGATCGGCGCGAAGGCGAAGCCCATCGGCGTGCGCATGATGCCGATGCCGTCGGCCTCGGCCGCCGCGCGGATGGCGCGGAACCGCTCCTCGGCGCGCTCCTCGTGCGCCTCGTCGATGTGGCGGCGGCGCTCGCGGTAGTCCTCGGTCTCGAACAGCGCGGGAATGGCGCGGCGCAGGCGTTCGATCAGCCCCTCCACCGCGTCGCGGAACGGCACCGCGCGACCGGCCGGCAGGCGCAGCGCGCGCGGCTTCCACTCGGTCTCGAAATCGTGCACGTAGCACCAGTCGTCGGGCGCCGGGGCCTGCCGGGCGGCGGCCTCGGCGGCGCGCCGGGCCGCGCTGTGGCGGCCGGCGCCCTCGGGGCCGAGCACGAAGACGTTGAAGCCGGCATGGCGCATGCGGGTGCCGAGGTCGAGGGCGCGCACGGCCCTGTCCTGCCCGAGCAGCGGCGCGGCATCGCGGGGCCGCGCGGCGTCGGCGACGGCGTCGGCGTCGACGGCGGGACAGAGCGTCTCCGGCGCGAGCGGGGTTGCGGGGTCGTCGTCCCTCGTCGTTGCGGCAGCCATGCGGTCTCCGGTTTCGCAGCGTTCGTCGGCGCCGCCGCGGCAGGTCGCGCGGCGGGTCGTCCCTCGATGACCCACGACGCGGCGCCGCGCATTGATCGAGATCAGGCGCCGGTGGCGGGTCGCCGCGCCCGATTGCTGAATCGCGCTCAGCGATCGGCGACAGAACTCAATGGACGGCGCCCGCCCGTTTTGCTCGGAATCGGGTCCCCCTTGTGAACGTGTCGCGCGTTCCGGCGCGCCACGGCGGGACCATGGGCCGTGCTGACCTCCACGGCTCCCGCCTGGCGCGCCGGACGCCGCGCGCGGACGCCGGGGGGAACAGGAACGCCCGGCGGTGCTGGCGGCTCGGGCGGATCGGGGCCGGTTGCGAAAGTGTCACGCGTTCGTGTTCACACCGAAGCCAGCAGCGCAGCCCCAGCTTGAACGAGGCACGCCGCCGCGCCGCCGGCGCGGCGCGGGCTCCGTGCAGCCGGTCCGCGACCGGCGCCCGGCAGCCGACACGCGCGGGACGGGAAAGGACCACCGATCATGACGAAAACGACCAGACGCCGGCTCGCAGCGCTGATGGCCGCCGGGCTCGCATTCGCCGCCGGCGCCGCGAGCGCGCAGCAAAGCGCGACGGTGCGCTTCGAGCCGGGCAGCGACACCGCCACGCTGAGCGGCGCGGTCAAAGGCAACGCGTATTTCGACTATGTGCTAGGCGCCCGCGCCGGACAGACGATGTCGGTCCTGCTGACCATCGACGGCACCAACGGCCACGGCAGCGCCTACTTCAACATCCTGCCGCCGGGCAGCGACAACGTCGCCATCTTCAACGGCTCCACCGCGCCCGACCGGTTCGGCGAGGTCGTGCTGTCGCAATCGGGCGATCACACGATCCGGGTCTACCTGATGGGCAACGACAAGGATGCCGGAAAGACGGTCGGCTATACGCTTTCCGTCACGATCCAATGATCGGGAAACGGGAGGAAACGGGCCGATGAGGTCTCTCGCGACTGACCTTTTCGCGCCGGGGGCGGCGTTCGCGACAGGCCAACTCGCTGGTGACGGTCGGCGTCGGGGCGCAGCGCGCGCCGCGGCGCTGCCTCGTGTCGAACGACGGCATCGTGGCCGAGGTCACGTTCACCGGCGACGATGGCGCGTGAGAACCGAACGGGGAGCGGTGCAATGAGAAGCCTTGCCGGACCGGCCTGCCTGGCGGCGGCATTCGCGGTGGCCGCCACGGCGGCGGTCGCCCAGGGGCGGGTCTCCGACATGCTGGCGGACTGCCAGTTCGAGGCCGCCAAGCGGCTCGGCGGCGACGTCGCCGACACGACGGTCACGTATGAGAACCAGCGCGTCGACGGCACCCACGCCGTCAACGGAACGATCGGGCTCGCCGGCCGCACGGCACGCTTCCAGTGCTCCTTCGCCGCCGACCGGGTGACGCTGGTCGCGTTCTGGAGTGATGCCGGACCGGCGCAGCGCCCGCCGCACGGCGGCGCGACCTCGGCCGGCAGCCACACGGTGCGCTTCGCCGCCGGCGCCACGAACACCACGGTGACCGGTCGGCTCGGCTCCGAAGAGGCGGCGACCTACGTGCTCGGCGCGCGCGACGGCCAGTTCCTGACCGTCAGCCTGCGGCCGGACAACCGCGACACCTACATGATCGTCTACGTGCCGGGCGGCGACATCCTCTACGAATCCTCGCAGGCCGGCAACGAGTACTACGGCCAGCTCTACCGCACCGGCGATCACCGGGTCGAGGTCTTCTACAAGGGCGAGCCGGGCACCATCGGCAATTACGACGTCTACTTCGAGATCCGCTGAGCGGAGGAGACGGCTTGAGGGAGCCGTCGAGGACCAGTCCGTCTTCGAGAAGACGATCCCGGCGGTCGGCAACACGCTCGGCATCGCCAGGGTCGAGGCGTCCGAGCTCAAGGTGGCGGCGCCCGACGGCGGCCTGGCGCTGGCGCGCGACATGACCGCGCTCGTCGCCGCCTCGACGCCGGCCGGGCCGGCGCGCTTCCACACCCTGGAAAAGGGCGATACGCTGTGGGCGATCGCCAAGGCGGCGTGTGGCGACGGCACGACATACAACGCCATCTTCGAGGCGAACAGGCCGATGCTCGGCGATCCGGACGCGATCTATCCGGGGCAGGTGCTGCGCATCCCGGCGCTCGCCTGAGGCGCAGAGGCCGGCGGCCGGTCGCGCGAGCCCGCGAAGCAGACAGGAGGGCCATCATGGAGCAGGCAGTGGGAACCGGCATGGGGCTGGTGATCGCCATCCTCATTCTCGCCGTGTTCGGCGCCGTCGTCGGCTGGATCGCCGGCCTGATCGTCAAGGGCTCGGGCTACGGGCTACTCGGCGACATCGCCATCGGCATCGCCGGCGCGTGGATCGCCGGCTTCGCGATGCGCCTTCTCGGGTCGGCGCCGAGCGAGAGCATCGTCGGCGCGATCATCGCCGCGGTGATCGGCGCGGTGGTGCTGCTGCTGATCATCAAGGCCGTGCGCAGGGCCTGACCGCGATGCTGCTGCGCAACCTCTTCGCCGCCGCCGCCCTGGCCCTCGCCGCCGCGGTCCTGGCCGCCACCGCCGCGCGGGCGACCGCCGACGGCCCGGACTATTTCCGCGTCACCGGCGTGACGGCCGACGACGTCCTCAACATCCGTGCCGGGCCGAGCGCCGAGGCGGCCAAGATCGGCGAGATCCCGTGGGACGGCGACGGCATCCGCAATCTCGGCTGCCAGGGCGCGCCGAGCTACGCCGAATGGGAGGCGATGACGGAGGCCGAGCGGCGCGACGCCCCGCGCGGCTGGTGCCGCATCGCCTATCGCGGCATCGAGGGCTGGGTGGCGGCGCGCTATCTCGCCGAGGGCTCCGCTCCGGCGCAGGAGGCGGACGCGGCGGCGGGCACGGCGTGGCGCTTCGTGGCGGTCGGCGGCGCGCCGGCGCTCGGCGAGGCCGAGATCCGCTTTGCGGCGGACGGCACGGTGTCCGGCTCGACCGGCTGCAACCGGTTCAGCGGCGGCGGGCGGCTGGACGGCACGGCGCTGGTCATCGACCAGCCGATGGCGACGACCCGCATGGCCTGCGCCGACGCGGCGGTCAACGCGCAGGAACGGCGCATCCTCGATGCGCTGCAGGGCCGGCTCGCCGTCGCCTACGACCCCTTCGCCGGCACGCTCGCGCTGACCAGCGAGGCGACCGGCACGACGCTGCGGCTGAGCGGCAAGTAAGAAGGGCGGCGCGCTGCGGCCGGGTGGTGCCGGCGGCGGGATCAGCCGCCCGTGCCGGCCGTCGCCGCGACCCAGTCCGCGAACTTGTCGAGCAGATCGCCGAGAAACTTGCGCGAGGTCTCGTCGGTCAGCCGGCCGTCGGCGTCGAACTTGTCGTCGGCATCCATGATCAGCACCTCGCCATAGGGCAGCAGCGGCATGGCGTTGTAGAAGACGACGTCGCGCAGATGCGCCTGGGCGCGCGCGGTGCCGATCTTGCTCGGCGTCGCACCGAGCATGGTCGCCGGCTTGCCGTTGAGCGGGGCGGCGCCCTCCGGCCGCGACAGCCAGTCGATCGCGTTCTTCAGGACGCCGGTCATCGAGTAGTTGTATTCGGGCACCGCGAAGATCACCCCGTCGGCCGCCGCCACGCGCTCGCGCAGCGCGGCGACCGGCCCGGGCCAGCCGCGCGCCTCGACGTCGGCGTCGAACAGCGGCAGGCCGTTCAGCCTGACGACGTCGATGTCGAGGCGGTCGGCCGCCATCTCGCGCGCGGCGTGCAGCGCGGCGGTGTTGAACGAGCCCTGGCGCAGGCTCCCCGAGATGCCGACGATTCGCGCACGGTCCGGCATGGTTCCTCCTGTCGGTGACGGCCCCGCGCCGGCGGGGCGGGTTGCGTGTCGGGACAACTCGCGGGGGCGTTGCCCGTTCCGCTGTCGCCAACGCGGCGGTCGCCTCGCGCGCCGGCCATCGTCGGCGAATTTGCGCAAGCACAAAGAGGGCTGGCCCGGCGACGCCTAGGGTTCATCCATCACAACGCGAACCGGAAAGACCCGTGTCATGAATACGCGCAACACCCTCCTCGCAACCGCCGCGGCGATCGGCCTGCTGATGGCCGGCGGCGCGCCGCTGACGGCCCTTGCCGACGATGCGGCCGCGCGCGGCACCGCCGAGGCGCCGCTCGACATCGTGCGCCAGGCGACCGACCTGCCGGGCGCGGTGGGCGAGCGCGGCCCGCAGATCGTGCGGGTCGGCCTCGAGACGGTCGAGGTGGTCGGCGAACTCGCCGACGGCACGACCTACACCTACTGGACCTTCAACCGGAAGGTGCCCGGACCGCTGGTGCGCGTGCGCGTCGGCGACACGGTCGAGGTGCGGCTGAAGAACGACGACGGCAGCATGGCGATGCACAACGTCGACTTCCACGCCGTCACCGGCGTGCACGGCGGCGGCAGCGCCACGCTGGCCGCGCCCGGCGAGGAGAAGGGCTTCACCTTCAAGGCGCTCAACCCCGGGCTCTACGTCTACCACTGCGCCGTCGGTCCGGCCGCGCAGCACATCTCGAACGGCATGTACGGCCTCATCCTGGTCGAACCCGAGGGCGGCCTGCCGCCGGTCGATCGCGAGTTCTACGTCATGCAGGGCGAGCTCTACACCGAGGAGGCCTATGGCGGCAGCGGACAGCTCACCGAGAGCTATGACAAGCTGATGAACGAGACGCCGGAATACTACGTCTTCAACGGCGCCGACCAGGCGCTGACCGGCGACAATGCGCTCACGGCCGAGGTCGGCGAGACGGTGCGCATCTACTTCGGCGTGGGCGGCCCCAACAAGACCTCCAGCTTCCACGTCATCGGCGAGATCTTCGACCACGTCTACAATCTCGGCTCGCTGACCGGCGATCCGCTGCCCGACGTGCAGACGATCACGGTGCCGCCCGGCGGCGCGGCGGCGGTCGACTTCAAGGTCGAGGTGCCCGGCGAATACCTGCTCGTCGATCACGCGCTGTCGCGCGCCATGCGCGGCCTGGTCGGCAAGCTGGTCGTCGAAGGGCCGGAGCAGCCCGACATCTTCCGCGAGGGCATCGAGGAAAGGCTCGGCCTGCTCGCCGAATAGCAACCCCGCGACGGGCGAGGGGCCGCCGGCAGCCGCCGGCGGCCCGTCGCCGTTGCCGCGCCAGGAGATTTCCGCAATGTCGATCCACGACCAGGACCGCGAGACGTTCCAGACCTTCGTGGTGCAGATCCGCGACGCGCTGCTCGATGCCGATCTCGACTGCGGCTGCGAGGCGCGCGCCCGCTCGACGCTCGACCGGCTGGTGCTGGAAAGCGTCCACCTGCAGGCCGAGCTGCGGCTCGGTGAGGCGCGCGGCCGGCTCGACGCCGTGCGGCGGCTGACCGCCTTCCTCGCCGAGCTCGACGAGCTGGAGCCCGACGAGCCGGACCTGTCCGCGTTCGAGGAGGTGGCGCTGCTGTTTCAGGAGATGAGCGCGGCCGCGCTCGCCGGCGCCGCCGCCGTGCGCAGCGCCGCAGCGCTGCGCGGCACGGCCGGCCGCACCGCCGCCGCGGACCTGTAGAGCCGGTTGCCGCCCGGCATGCAGACGCGCCGCGCGGCGCGCGGGGCGCGGCATCGCGCGCCAACCGGAGCCGGCGACGGCGCCGCGGTGCGGCCACGCCCTGTCGCGCTTTTCGTTTTGCTTTTCAGTGCTCAAGCGTTTTTTCTGCAAGCGCCGTGCGAGCGCGCGCCGGCAGCGCCGGGGGCGGCGCGTCACCGGCTAAGAGCCGGCCGGGCAGACGGCGATGAAGGGCGGAAACGGCGGTGCGGCGGGCCGCCGCACGGTCCGGCCGCCGGGCGGGGTGCCGGCGCGCCGTATCGGGCGCCGGTGGACTCCGGGCCGCCTGGTGTGAAAGACTTCCATTTGGCCATATGCGAATTCTGAACTGGTCCTATACCCGCCGGTCGTTGCCTATTCAAGTTGCCGGAACTTGAGGGCCGTCGACGACAAGGCCGACGGGTCGAGGTGCTGGCGGCAAGACCGGCCGGCCGCAATGGGGAGGAGACGACATTGTGGCGGAAAGTCGAAGGACTGTTTGACGCCATCGCCGAGATCATGGGCCGCATCGGCTGGCTTCTTGTGCTCTACTGCATGATCTTCGGCGTAACCGACGTCTTCCTGCGCTATGTCATGAACGCGCCGTCGATGTGGATCGGCACGACGCTGCAGGCGGCGATGGTGCTGCTCGCCTGCGTCGGCGGGGCGTACGCGCTGAAGCACGACACCTTCGTCAAGCTCGACCTGTTCTACGCGGCGGCCTCGGAGCGCACGCAGGCCATCCTCGACATCCTGACGGCGCCGTTCGCCGTGCTCTTCCTCGGCACGCTGATCTGGAAGGGCATCGACGCGGCGAAGCTGTCGATCATGCTCAACCAGGTGACGCCGACGGCGGTGCCCATTCCGATCTATCCGATCAAGTCGGTGATCCCGCTGGCCGGGGCGATCGTGCTCCTGCTGGTTATCAAGAACCTCGTGCGCGACGTGCGCACGCTTGTGACCGGCCACAAACCGGCATCGTGACCACGGTGCAGGCAACAACAAGAAAACACGAAGCGAAGCGCAGCAAACGATGAGGGTATGAGATGAAGACGGAACATGCGATGAGATCGACGCTTCTTTCGCTCGGTGCTCTGGCGCTGTCGGGCTCCCTTGCGGTGGCGCAGGAGAACGGCCCGCCGGACGAGGTGACGGAGTGGGTCTTCCAGCCCTGCTTCGACCAGAGCGACGCCGGCTGGGCGAACGGCGTGATGCCCTGGGTGGAGGCGGTCGAGGAGGCGACGGAGGGAACCGTCAAGATCCGGGTCGAGCCGGTCGGCGCGCTGACCAGCGGCTCGGAGGCCTTCGGCGCGGCGGCCGCCGGCATGACCGACGGCACGGCCTGCTGGGCCACCGTCTATGGCGGCGACATGCCCGAGGGCATGCTCGCCTTCGGCATGGCGATGGGCGCCAACAGCACCGAAGAGGCCTGGGAGGCGATGTGGGGCAATCCCGACTACCGCATCGGCGACATCGTCCAGGAGGCGGCGAACGAGCGGAACCTGCACTGGGTCGGCTGGAGCAACCAGGGCCCCAACGCCATGTTCACCAAGTTCCGCGTGGAAAGCATGGAGGACCTCTCCGGCAAGAAGATGCGCGCCGGCGGCCCGCAGGCGATCTTCCACTCCACGATGGGCGGCTCGCCGGTCTCGCTCGACGCCGGTGACATCTACACCGCCATCCGGCTGGGCACGGTCGAAGGCACCTACTGGGACACCGGCGGCATCGACGACATGTCGTTCCACGAGGTGGTCGACTACGCCATCATGCCCGGCTGGAACCCGGCCCAGCATCAGGAGATCTTCGTCAATCTCGACGCCTGGAACGGCCTGACCGACTGGCAGCGCGAGCAGATCAACGGCGTCTTCGAGGAGGTCTACTTCGAGACCAGCCGGATGCACGCCGAGGGCGTCGAGGAGGCGCTGCAGATCCTGCGCGACGCCGGCGGCGAGGTGATCACGCTGTCCGACGAGGAGATCGCCCGCATGCGCCAGAAGTCGATCGAGGAGGTCTGGCCGCAGGTCGCCGCCCAGTCCGATCGCACGGCCAAGGGCGTCGAGCTGTGGACCAAGTACCTCAAGGACATCGGCGCCTACTGACGGCGTCGTCCGTCCGCCGACCCGGCGCCTGCCTGTGCGTGACCAGAGGCAGGCGCCTTTCACGAGGCGCGCGGCCGGCCGTCCGGGCCGGCCCCGCCGCAGCCGCCGCCACGCGCAGCCGGACGGCGGGCCGCCGCCGCACGCACCAGCCATGACCACACTCACAGCACGGGACGTCGCATGAGCCTCGAACTCGTTACGGTTCTCTACTTTCTCGTGCTGTTCGTCGTCTTGTTCATGGGGTTGCCCGTGGCCTTCGGGCTGGGCGGCGTGGCGGTGCTGTTCGCGCTGATCTTCGAGCCGCGCTCGCTCTTGGCGATCCCCAGCGCCTTCTACTACACGCCCTGGAACACCATCCTGGTCACCGTGCCGCTGTTCCTGTTCATGGGCAGCCTGATCCGCTTCTCCGGCATCGCGGAGGCGGCCTACGACGCCGTCTACAAGCTGATCGGCCACATCCACGGCGGCCTGGCGATGGGCACCGTTCAGGTGTGCACCATCTTCGCCGCCGTCACCGGCATCACTCCGCCGGCCACCATCACGATGGGCCAGATCGCCTATCCGTCGATGATGAAGTACAATTACGACCGCTCGATCGCGATCGGGTCGATCGCCGCCGGCGGCGCGCTCGGCGCGCTGATCCCGCCGAGCGTCCCGTTCATCTTCTACGGGCTCCTGGCCAAGGTCTCGATCGGCGACCTGTTCCTGGCCGGCGTCGTGCCGGGGCTGATGCTCGCCGCGTTCTACACGATCTACATCGGCATCCGCTGCCGGCTGCAGCCGCATCTCGGGCCGGCGCTGCCCGAGGACATGAAGTTCACCACGCGCGAGAAGGCGCAGGCGGTGGTCAACATCTGGCCGTTCGCGGTGCTGATCATCATCGTGCTCGGCGTCATCTGGGGCGGCATCGCGACACCGGCCGAGGCGGCCGCCTTCGGCGCGGCGGGCGCCTTCCTGATCAACCTGGTCTACGGCCGGCTGACCTGGCCGGTGCTGCGCGAGTCGCTGGCCACCACCGTGCGGCTGACCGGCATGGGCCTGTGGATCCTGATCGGCGCCAACGTCTATCTCAACATCTTCAACACGCTCGGCAGCCAGGACCTGCTCACCGAGCTGGTGCTGTCGATGCCCGGCGGCGCGACCGGCGTCATGCTGATGATGATGTTCATCATCCTGGTGCTCGGCATGTTCATGGACGACTGGGCCATCATCATGCTGTGCACGCCGCTGTTCGTGCCGATCCTCGACGAGCTCGGCGTCGACAAGCTGTGGTTCGGCGCGCTGTTCATCGTCAACATCCAGATCGCCTATCTGACGCCGCCCTTCGGCTTCGTGCTGTTCTGGCTGAAGAGCGTGATGCCAAAGGGGGTCTCGATGGGCGACATCTACGGCTCGGTCGGACCGTTCGTGGTGCTGCAGTTCATTGGCCTGATGCTGGTCTTCTTCTTCCCGGCGATCGCCACCTGGCTGCCCGGCGTGCTCGACTGACGGCCGGCGGGCCGCCGGGTTCGAGACGCCGCGCCGGCATCCGGCCGGGGCAGGGCCGCCCGACCGCTGCGCGGGCCGGCAACCTCGTGCGGGATCGCTGACGGCGCTCGCGCGTTGCCCCTTCCGCACACGGAAGGCCGGCCATGACGCCATTCTGCAAACTCTCCGCCGCCGGGTTTGCCGCCACCGCGATCACCTTCGGACCGGCCCGCATGGGTTTCGGGCTGTTCCTGCCGGAGCTGCGCTCGACGTTCTCCTTCTCGGCCGGGACCGCCGGCCTGATCTCGGGCCTCGGGTTCTCCGGCTTCGTGCTCGGCCTCGTCGCCGCCGCCGTGCTGACGGCGCGGCACGGCGCGCGGGTGCCGGTCACGGCGGGCCTGATCGCCGCCGCGCTGGGCCTCGGCATCGCGTCGATGGCGGCCAGCCTGCCGGTCCTCGTCGTCGGCGTCTTCCTGGCGATGGCGAGCGCCGGCATGGCGTGGACGCCGTTCAACCACGCGGTGCACCTGCAGGTGGCGGACGCGCGGCGGCCGGGCGCGCTGTCGATCGTCAGCACGGGCACCAGCCTCGGGGTGGCGGCGGCGGGCGCCACCGCGCTCGTCCTGACAGCGGCCGGCCTGTCG
>NZ_JAOAOP010000016.1 GCF_030398335.1 Aquibium sp. A9E412 | reverse complement strand
GGTCGGGCGCGACCGTTCGGCGCCGGGCAGGGGCGGCCAGGTCGCCGCCAGCGCGTCGCGCCCGCGCATGCGCGTCCACCAGGCCGACAGCGCGCTGCGCCCGGCGAGCATCTCCGCGCCCTGCGGCGCCATCGCGAAATAGCCGATCATCGGCGCCACGTGCAGGTCGGCGAGCGAGAGCGCGTCGCCGGCGAGGAAGGGGCCGTCCGCCGCCACGAGCGCGTCGAGCGCCGCCAGGACCGGCGCGGCCTGCGCCAGGCCGGCCGCAACCTCCGCCCGGTCCTCCGCTTTGCCGGCCGCCGGCGCGAACACGGCCCCGGCGAAGACCTGCCGCACCAGCGGGCGATAGCCATAGCTGTCGATGACGGCGATCGCCTGGCTCATGCGCGCGCGCCGGCGCGGCGTGGCGGGTTGCAGGGGCGGGCCGTCGAACGCCTCGTCGACATAGCGGGCGATGGCGACCGTCTCGTAGACCGTGAAGCCGCCATGGACGAGCGCCGGCACGCGCCCGAACGGGTGCAGCGTCCGGTGCTCCGCCGGCATGTCGGCGGCGAACGGGTCGACCTCGTGCCAGCCATACGCCACGCCCTTTTCGCTCAGCGTCAGCCGCGCGATCCAGGAATAGACCGAGTGGCGATAGCCGTGCACGACCGGCTGCCCGGACGGCATCGTCGCCGTGCCTCTTCCCATGCGCCGCCTCCTCCTGTAACAGGCGCGGGTTGCCTGCGGCATCGGGCCGCCGGAGTGCCGTGCCATGATCGCTTAAACCGGATCCGATCGCCCCCGCGCAAGCGCATGCGCGACGCGGATCCCGTTCGTCGTCCCGAAGAAACAGCGATCAGGCGGTTCCCATGCACGGCCCCGACCCCATGACCCCGCATCCGATGCCCGGCCACGACCGGGTCGGCTTCCTCAAGCCGATCGTCGACCGGCCCAACATCGAGATCGGCGACTACACCTATTACGACGATCCCGACGGGCCCGAGCGCTTCGTCGACAAGTGCGTCCTCTACCACTACCCGTTCGTCGGCGACAGGCTGGTCATCGGCCGGTTCTGCGCGCTCGCCGCGGGGCTTGCCTTCGTGATGAACGGCGCCAACCACGCGATGACCGGCTTTTCCACCTTTCCCTTCAACATCTTCGGCAATGGCTGGGAGGAGGGCTTCGACCCGGCCGCCTGGAGTGCCGGGCTGCGCGGCGACACCGTGGTCGGCAACGACGTGTGGATCGGCATGCAGGCGACGATCCTGCCGGGCGTGACGATCGGCGACGGCGCCATCGTCGCGGCGAAGGCCGTGGTCGGCAGCGACGTGCCGCCCTATGCCGTCGTCGCCGGCAATCCGGCGCGCGTGGTGCGCATGCGCTTCGACGAGGCGACGGTGGCGCGGCTTCTCGCGGTCGCCTGGTGGCACTGGCCGGCCGGGCGCATCGGCCGCAATCTCGACGCGATCCGCGGCGCCGACATCGCGCGGCTGGAGCAGGCGGCGTGAGCGGTCCGGATGCCAAGCCGGCCGGCGGGCTGTTCACCCGGCCCTGGGCCTTCCTGCTCGGCGTGCCGGCAATGCGCATCCTGCCGCCGCAGGGGCCGCCCGAGATCGCCTTCGCCGGCCGCTCCAACGTCGGCAAGTCGTCGCTGATCAACGCGCTGCTCGGCCGCCGCGGCCTGGCGCGCACCTCAAACACGCCGGGCCGCACGCAGGAGCTCAACTTCTTCGTGCCCGAGCCGCGCGAGCCGGGCGCCGCGCCGCCGGTCGCGCTGGTCGACATGCCGGGTTACGGCTATGCCCGCGCGCCGAAGGACAAGGTCGACAACTGGACGCGGCTGGTCTTCGACTATCTGCGCGGCCGCGTCACGCTGAAGCGCGTCTATCTGCTGGTCGACGCGCGCCACGGCGTGAAGAAGAACGACGAGGAGGTGATGGAGCTGCTCGACAAGGCGGCCGTCTCCTACCAGGTGGTGCTGACCAAGACCGACAAGATCAAGGCGCCGGCCGTCGCCCGCCTGGTCGAGGAGACCGCGCGGCGCATCGCCCGGCGGCCCGCCGCCTATCCGGTGGTGATCGCCACCTCGGCGGAGAAGGGCACCGGCATCGAGGCGCTGCGCGCGGCGATCGCCGAGGCGGTCGGCCTCGACTGAGCGATCGACGCGCGACGGCCGCCACGCCGCCCGCAGGTCGGGCGCGGCGGCCGTGCAGCCCCACCGCTGTGGGCGGTCGGATCAGGCCGGCGTGGCCGGACGGAAGGCGAGCGCGACGCCGTTGATGCAGTGGCGCTTGCCGGTCGGCGGCGGCCCGTCGTCGAAGATGTGGCCGAGATGGCCGCCGCAGCGGCGGCAGTGGCACTCGGTGCGCACCATGAAGAAGGAGCGGTCCTCCTTGGTGCCGATCGCGTCGTCGAGCGCGGCCCAGAAGCTCGGCCAGCCGGTGCCCGAATCGAACTTGGTCTCGGACGAGTAGAGCGGCAGGTCGCAGCCGGCGCAGTGGTAGAGGCCCTCGCGCTTCTCCTCGTTGAGCGGGCTGGTGAAGGCGCGCTCGGTCGCCTCCTCGCGCAACACGGCATACTGCTCGTCGGTCAGCAGCCGGCGCCACTCCTGCTCCGTGCGGGTGATCTCGAAGCTCTCGGCCCGGGCGTTGTGGCCGGGCTGGCGCCGCAGCGCCAGCGAACCGCCCGTCAGAACGGCGACGGCGCCGGCCGAGGCGTACAGGAAAGTGCGGCGTTTCATGCGGTTTCTCCCTTTACCGCACTCTAGGCGGCGGGCCGGTCACGGCCAAATCAACTCGCCTTGAGGCGCGGTCTTCGGAGGGGGAAGCCCGCACCGGCCAGGGTGCAGCGCAGGCCGGTGCGGGCACGGCCCGCCGGGGCGGCGGTGGGGGGACCCGAACCGCTGCCCCGGCGGACGCGTCGGCGATCACATCTTGGGCAGCAGCACCGTGTCGATGACGTGGATCACGCCGTTCGACTGGTCGACGTCGGCGATCGTGACGGTGGCCACGTTGCCGTTCTCGTCCTCGAGCATCACCTTGCCGTCCATCGTCTTGGCGGTCAGCGTGCAGCCGCCCACCGTCTCGACCGGATGCGCGCCGCCGTCGTCCTCGATCATCTGCACGACGTCCGCCGCCATCGCCTCGGCGGCGACCACGTGGCAGGTGAGAATGGTGGCGAGCTGCTCCTTGTTCTCCGGCTTCAGCAGGTCCTCGACCGTGCCGTCCGGTAGCTTCTCGAAAGCGGCGTTGGTCGGCGCGAACACGGTGAACGGCCCGTCGCCCGACAGCGTCTCGGCAAGGCCGGCGGCCTGCACCGCGGCGACCAGCGTGGTGTGGTCGGCGGAGTTGGCGGCGTTCTCGACGATGGTCTTGTCGGCGTACATCTCCGCGCCGCCGACCATCGGGTTTTCGGCCTGGGCGGCGCCGACGAGGGCGCCGAGCGCCACGGCGCCGGCGAGGAAGGGGGCAGTGAACTTGCGCATGGATATCGCTCCTTTGCGTTTGCGTTCGTCCGCTTGGGGGACGCGCCTAGTCACGGAGCCGGCAGGAGAAAGTTTCGCGGCCGCGGCGAAAAATGCCGCAACGGCAGGCGCGCGGCCGCCGCCGCGGCGCTTGCGGCCCGCGTGCCGAAGGACGGCCGGATGCGGAAGCTAGATCGTCTTGAGGTCGCCGAGCGCGACGACGGGGCCGGTCGGCGCGCCGCTCGGCGAGCCGCCCGGCGGCTCGGTGCTGATCGCCAGCACCGCGCCCTCGTCGATCGCGGTGCGCAGCGCCTCCGACACCGCCAGGTGGACGTTGGAGCCGACCGGGATGACGCCGAGCGAGCGCGGCTCGGTCCCGTCCTGGATCACCCACAGCTCGAAGTCGCGGCCTTCCGGCCGTGCGCCGGTGACGTGCGACAGGCCGACATCGTTCTCGCGCGCGTCGTAGACGACGAAATAGTGCACGTCGGTGTCGTCGTGCGACAGCGAGGCGACGTAGCGCTGCTCGGGCTGCGGGCCGCCGAGCGGACCGAGCATGAGGACGGACACGGCGACGACGAGGGCGGCGAGCGAGGCGACCGCCAGGCCGCGCCACAGCGCCAGGCTGCTCCACAGGCCGCCGGCGGGCGCCCGGCGCGCCGGCTCGGCCGGGAACAGCGCGCTGTCGAGCGCGCGCTTGACGGAGGCCGGCGGCTCGACCTCGTCATAGTCGGCGGCCAGCGGCGACAGCCGCAGCTCCCACGAATCGACCAGCCGCGCGAAAGCCGGATCGCTGTCGATCCGCCGCGCCGCGGCCTGCCGTTCGTCCGCCGGCAGAACGCCCAGAACGTATTCGGCGGCGACGAGGTCGTCGCTACCGCGTTCCGGTTCGTTGTGGTCCGCCGGGCTCATCGTTCCAGGCATTCCCTCAGTTTGATCAGGCTGCGTCGCAGCCAGGTTCGCATCGTGTTGAGCGGCACCTCGAAGCGCTCGGCCAGTTCGGCGTAGCTGTCGCCGTTCAGATAGGCGCCGCGCACCGCCGACGCACGGTCGGTTTCGAGCTCGCCGAGACAGCGGTCGATCTGCGCACGCACGCTCGAGGATTCCGCCTCCGCCTCCGGTCCGGGTCGCGGGTCGGCCGTCTCCACCGCCTGGTCGAGGTCGGCCGTCTTGACGCGCTTGGCGCGGATGCGGTCGATCGAATGGTTGCGGGCGACGGCGACAAGCCAGGAGATCGGGCTCAGCTCCGACACCGCGAAGCGGTCGGCCTTGGTCCAGATCTTCGCGTAAACCTCCTGCAACGCGTCCTCGGCCTCGCCGCGGTCGTTCAAGATACGCAGGCACACGCCGAAGAGTTTCGCGCTGGTGCGCCGATAAAGCAGATCGAAGGCGGCCCGATCCTTCATCGAGACGCGGACGATGAGCTTCGTGATCTCCTCCGGCGACATGGCGCCAACCTACTGGATCCGCGCGGTTTTGCAACGCGGGAGAATGTCCGTTTCGGCATGCCGCGCACGTTGCCAGCCCGCCGCCGGCCGGCTAGCCTCGCGCCGAGGGAGAGGCGGATGAGCGTGGAACGGCTGCTCTGGCAGGAGGACGCGACCGGCCTGGCACGGCTGGTCAACCGCGGCGAGGTGACGCCGCTCGAGCTGGTCGAGGCCGCCATCGGCCGCGCCGAGCGCACCAATGGCGAGATCAACGCCGTCGCCGAGCCGCTCTACGACCAGGCGCGCCGGCAGGCCGCCGCGCTCGACCGTGCGCTGCCCTTCGCAGGGGTACCGACCGCGCTCAAGGATCTCGGCCTGGCGGTCGCCGGCGTGCCGACCCATTCGGGCAGCCGCGTGCCGCCCTTCGTGCCCGATTTCGATTCGGTGCTGACGGCGCGCTACCGCGCCGCCGGGCTGGTGCCGATCGCCACCAGCACCACGCCGGAGGCCGGCCTGCGCCTGGTCACCGAATCGCGCGCCTTCGGCGCCACCCGCAATCCCTGGAACACCGGCCACACGACCGGCGGCTCGTCGGGCGGCGCGGCCGCGCTGGTGGCGGCCGGCGTGGTGCCGGTCGCGCACGCCTCCGACGGCGGCGGCTCGATCCGCGTGCCGGCCGCCTGCACCGGCCTCGTCGGCCTCAAGCCCTCGCGCGGCCGCGTACCGCTGACGCCGCTCGAATCGGAGGCCTGGTTCGGCCTCACCGTGCAGCACGCCGTCACCCGCTCGGTGCGCGACTGCGCCGCGCTGCTCGACCTGGTCTCGCCGCCCGACGCGCTGACGCCCTATGTCGCGCGGCCGCCGCGCGAGAGCTTCGCCGCGGCCGCCGCGCGCGAGCCCGGCCGGCTGCGCATCGGCGTCAGCCGCACCTCGCCGCTCGGCCTGCCGGTCTCGGCCGAGACCATGCAGGCGCTCGACAGCGCCGCCGATCTCGCCCGCGCGGGCGGCCACGCGGTCGAGGAGGTCGACCTGGCCTTCGTCGGCCGCGACTTCATGGCCGATTTCGCCCGCCTCGTCGCCGCCGCGACCGCCGGCGCCATGCGGCTCGAGGCCGCGCGGCTCGGCCGCAGCGTGCTCGGCGAGCTCGAGCGCGCCACCCGCGTGATGGCGCGCTTCGGCGAGCTCGTCTCCGGCGGCGCGCTGACCGCCGCGCAAGGCCGGCTCAACGCGCTGTCGCGCCGCATCCTCAGCGAGACCGCCGGCTACGACGCGGTTCTGGTGCCGCTGCTCGCCCATCCGCCGGTCGCCGTCGGCGCCATGCAGGCGAGCGGCGTCGACGCCGCCGTCGAGGACATGCTCGACCGGCTGCGGCTGACGCCGCTGCTGCGCTTCGAGCGTTTTCTCGGCCAGCTCATGGACAAGAGCCTGTGGTTCACCCACTGGTCGCCGGTGCAGAACGTCACCGGCCAGCCGGCGATCGCGCTTCCCGTGCACGTCACCGAGGCCGGCCTGCCGCTCGGCGTGCAGGCGGTCGGCCGGCTCGGCGACGAGGAGACGCTGCTGTCGCTGGCCGGGCAGATGGAGCGCCTGTCGGGCTGGACGTCGCGGCGCGCGCCCTTTCACGTGCCGGAATGAGGGCGCGGCGTTTGCGGTCGCCGGCGATTGCCACTATGAGGATTGCCGCCCATCCGCCCGAGGACCCCATGACCGACGCCGCGCCGACCAACGCCGAGGACCAGGCCCGCCTGCTTTCGGCCGCGCTGCCCTACATGCAGCGCTACGAGAACAAGACCGTAGTGGTGAAATATGGCGGCCACGCCATGGGCGATCCGACGCTCGGCCGGGCCTTCGCGCGGGACATCGCGCTGCTGAAGCAGTCGGGCGTCAACCCGATCGTCGTGCATGGCGGCGGGCCGCAGATCGCGGCCATGCTCAAGAAGATGGGCATCGAATCGAAGTTCGAGGGCGGCCTGCGCGTCACCGACCGCAGCACGGTCGAGATCGTCGAGATGGTGCTCGCCGGCTCGATCAACAAGGAGATCGTCGCGCTCATCAACGCGGAGGGCGAGTGGGCCATCGGCCTGTGCGGCAAGGACGGCAACATGGTGTTCGCCGAAAAGGCGCACAAGACCGTCACCGATCCCGATTCCAACATCGAGCGGGTGCTCGATCTCGGCTTCGTCGGCGAGCCGGTCGAGGTCGACCGCACGCTGCTCGACCTGCTCGCCCATTCCGAGATGATCCCCGTCATCGCTCCGGTCGCGCCGGGCCGCGACGGCCACACCTACAACATCAACGCCGACACCTTCGCCGGCGCCATCGCCGGCGCGGTCGAGGCGCAGCGCCTGCTGTTCCTGACCGACGTGCCGGGCGTGCTCGACCGCGGGGGCAAGCTGCTCGACGAGCTGACGGTCGCCGAGGCGCGCGCGCTGATCGCCGACGGCACGATCTCCGGCGGCATGATCCCCAAGGTCGAGACCTGCATCCAGGCGATCGAGCGCGGCGTGCAGGGCGTCGTCATCCTCAACGGCAAGACCGCGCACGCGGTGCTTCTGGAGCTGTTCACCGAGCACGGCGCCGGCACGCTGATCACGCCCTGAGCGCTGCCGGGCGCCTCAGCCGACCAGCAGCAGGACGACGATGCCGGCGGCCACCAGCACGCAGCCGGCCGTCTCGCTCGGCGTGATGCGCTCGCGGAAGAACAGCACCGACGAGGCGAAGGTGAACAGCAGCTCGACCTGGGCCAGCGCCTTGACGATCGCCGCCTGCTGCAGCGTCATCGCCATGAACCAGCCGAAGGAGGCCGACGCGCCGGCCAGCCCGACGATAAGCGACGGCTTCCAGGCGGCCGCGATGCGGGCGAACTCGGCGCGCTCGCGCCAGGCCATCCAGACCAGCATCAGCGCCGTCTGCAGCGCGATGGTGAAGGCGAGCGTCACCGCCGCCTGCATCATGAAGTTGGGCCCGCCGAGCGCCAGCGAGGCCGCCCGGTAGGCGACGGCGGCGACGCCGAACAGCGCGCCCGAGGCGAGCCCGATCAGCGCGTTGCGGCCGAAGAGCGCGCGCGCCAGGCCGCGCCGGCCGAGCGGGCTGTCGGAGACCGACAGAAGCATCACGCCGAACACCGAGATGGCGATCGCCGCCAGGGCGCCGGCGCTCGCCCGTTCGCCGAGGAAGACCAGGCCGAGGACCGCGGCCTGCGCCGGCTCGGTGCGCGAATAGGCGGTGCCGACGGCGAAGTTGCGGAACGAGAACAGGTGGACGAGCAGGAATGTGGCGCCGATCTGGCTGACGCCGCCGGCGACCACCCACAGCGCGAAGCCGCCGTTCGGCCGCGGCAGCGCATGGCCGAAGGCGAGATGCAGCACGGCGACGAACAGGAACGCGAAGGGCAGGCCGAAGCCGAAGCGCACGAAGGTCGCGCCCGTCGTGCCCATCACGCCCTTGAGATGCTTCTG
The DNA here is from genome assembly GCF_030398335.1 of Aquibium sp. A9E412. Taxonomy (GTDB): domain Bacteria; phylum Pseudomonadota; class Alphaproteobacteria; order Rhizobiales; family Rhizobiaceae; genus A9E412. The sequence continues at coordinate 58,527 of NZ_JAOAOP010000016.1, read as the reverse complement.
CATCGCCGAGCGCACGTTCTGCAGGAACGCCGCGGCGATGGTGATCGGTATCCACAGTTCCATGAAAGGCCCCCGCCGCGAGATTTAGGCCGGCGGCGCGGACCCTGGCAAGCGTGCGCTGCGGCTCAGGCCGCGATGGCCGCGTCGGGCGGCAGCACGACGCGGTTGCGGCCGCGCCGCTTGGCCTCGTAGAGGCGCTGGTCGGCCTCGCGCAGCACCTCCGACAGGCGCGCATCCGCCTGCCAGCGCGCCGCGCCGACGCTGACGGTCAGCCGCAGCGGGATGCCCGCATCGGTGCGCAGGGCGATCGCTTCGGTGGCGCTGCGCATGCGTTCGGCGACGGCCGCCGCATCGGCCAGGTCGGCGCTCTCCACGAAGACGCCGAACTCCTCGCCGCCCAGCCGGCCGAGCGCGTCGCCGTCGCGCACCGAGGCGTGCAGCGCCCGGGCGATGGCGCGTAGCGCCGCGTCGCCGGTCGGGTGGCCGTGCCGGTCGTTGATCTGCTTGAAGTCGTCGGCATCGACGATCAGCAGCGTGCCGGGCCGGCCCTCGCGGCGCGCCCGGCGCAGCGTGTCGAAGAAGGCTTCGCGGTTGAGCATGCCGGTCATGTCGTCGTGGCGCGCCTTCTCGGCGAGCTGGGCATGCATGGCGGACAGCGCGCCATGCGCGGCGGCGAGCTCTTCGTGCGCCCGGCGCAGATCCGCGTTCGCCTGCCTCAGCAGCAGGCGCTGGCGTTCGGTGTACAGGCTGATCGGAAAGGCGACGATCGCCGGGCACAGGAGGCACATGGCGATGGTGATCGGCCCGACGCCGCCGCCGAGCATGGGCACCACCAGGTAGGCGATGCCGAGCGAGGCGATCGCCGCCAGCACGGTGATCAAAACTGAACGCAGAACGGTGTGACGCATGACCGGACTCCCCACGCGCCGCTGCATGCCATAGATGGGTTTCCATTCCGTGTCCGCGCCGCGCGGCATTTGACGGGGCGGGGCGGCATCGGCCAGAAGGACGCCATGACGGACAAACCAGACGCCGCACGCTTCGCCCATGTCAGGGAATGGGTGTTCGACCTCGACAACACGCTCTATCCGCACCACTCGAACCTGTTCGCGCAGATCGACGTGCGCATGACGCGCTATGTCTCGGAGCTGCTCAGCCTGCCGCGCGAGGAGGCGCGCCGGCTGCAGAAGGCGCTCTACAAGGAATACGGCACCACGCTGCGCGGGCTGATGGAGCGCCACGCCATCGACCCGGACGACTTCCTGGAGAAGGTGCACGACATCGACTACTCCTGGATCGATCCCGATCCGGCGCTCGGCGAGGCGATCCGCGCCCTGCCGGGGCGCAAGTTCATCTTCACCAACGGCGACCGCGGCCACGCCGAGCGCACCGCGCGGCAGCTCGGCATCCTCGACCATTTCGACGACATCTTCGACATCGTCGCGGCCGGCCTGCAGCCCAAGCCGGCGCGCGAGACCTACGACAAGTTCCTGGCGCTGCACCGGGTGGCGGGACCGGACGCGGTGATGTTCGAGGATCTGGCGCGCAACCTCGCCGTGCCGAAGGCGCTCGGCATGACGACGGTGCTCATCGTGCCGCGCAACCTCGAGCCGACCTTCTCGGAGATCTGGGAAAGCGATCCGGACCACACCGACGACGTCGACTACGTGACCGACGATCTCGCCGGCTTCCTGAATGCGCTCGCCGCGCCGAGGGCGGCGGAGAAGAGCTAGCGTCCGCCGCTCAGCGCCGCCGGCCGGCCTCCTCGCCCTCGCCGGGCTCCTCGGTGCCGTCCTCGCCGATCAGCCGGCCGTCGGAGTGAACCCGCCTGTCGGTGCGCCGGATCGGCCGGTCGAGCGCGCCGTCATTGCCGCCTGTCTCGGTGTCGGCGGTCGTGCCGTCGCGTTCCGGCTCGTTGCGGTCCGTCTCGTCGTGCTTGTCGTCGTCGCGTGTGCGGCCCGCGACGTCTGGCTTGCCCGCCATCGTGCTGCTCCTCGTCTCGCGGCGCGCCGTGGGTGCCTGCGGCACGGTGGCGCAGGTCGCTCTCGTTTTTCCGGCCGGGTGCCTCAGCGCCGCGACCGGTCGTTGTTCTCGGCCGCCCGCGCGACCACGCGCTCGGTGCGCGAGGGACGCCTGAAGAGCCGGAACAGGGCGCCGATGCCGCGGTTGGCGCGGGCGTCGTCCTCCAGCCTCTCGGCCTGGCTGTCGCGCTCGGCATCGCGCGCCCGCTCGGGCTGCGAGCGGGTGTCGGTGTCGTGGCCCAGATCCTTGGCCTGCTGATGCCGCATCATGGCGTCGTCGGAATCGGTCCTGCCGGACATGGCGCGTCTCCTTTGGCCGGAGAACGCATCAGCGGGCCGCCCGTTCCCGGATGGCGACCGCGCGGCGCCCGTCAGTCCTCGTAGAAGTCGGCGATGATCTTCCAGGCCTCCTCGGCCGTGTCGACGAAGCTGATGAGCCGTTCGTCGCCGGGCGAGATGGTGCCCTGTTCGGACAGGAAGTCGAGGTCGATCGCCCGCTTCCAGAAGGCGCGGCCGAACAGCAGCACCGGCACGTGCTCCATGCGTCCGGTCTGGATCAGCGTCAGCGTCTCGAACAGCTCGTCCATGGTGCCGAAGCCGCCGGGAAACACCGCCACCGCCTTGGCCCGCATCATGAAATGCATCTTGCGGATGGCGAAGTAGTGGAAGTTGAAGCACAGCTCCGGCGTGACGTAGCGGTTCGGCGCCTGCTCGTGCGGCAGCACGATGTTGAGGCCGATCGACGGCGCGCCGCAGTCGGCGGCGCCGCGGTTGCCCGCCTCCATCACGCCCGGCCCGCCGCCGGTCACGACGACGAACTCGCGATAGTAGGACATCGCCGAGTGCTGCGAGCAGAGCTGCGCGAAGTTGCGCGCCTCCGCGTAGTAGCGGCTGTTTTCGAGCAGGTTCTTCTTCTGCGTCTCGTTCTTGGCCGCCCACGCCTCGCCGCCCGGCTCGGGGATGCGCGCGCCGCCGAACAGGATGACGGTGGAGCGGATGCCGCGCTCGGCCAGAACCATCTCGGTCTTGAGCAGCTCGAGCTGCAGCCGCACCGGCCGCAGCGCGCGCTGCGTCATGAAGTCCTCGTCGTTCCAGGCCAGCCGATACGTCGCCGCCCGCGTCTGCGGCGTGTCGGGCACGCTGCGCGCGCGCTTGAGGTCCTCGTCCGAATGCGGCAGCGGTGTCCAGCCCGCCTGGTCCGTCGGCTCCATGCCGTCCCTGTGTCCCCGCTGCGGCGCCATCCCGGGCGCCTACCAGATTGACCCCCCTCGGCGCTTCGCATAGGTTCCGCGCCGGCTTTCGGGTCGTTGTCGTCGAAGGCTAGTGCGCACCCCCTTAACAGCTCGTGTAGCGGAGCCCCGATGATGATGAAGACCGACCTCGCGGCCCTCGAGACCACCATCGAAGAGGCGTTCGAAAACCGCGATTCGGTCGACACCGGCACCCGCGGCGCGGTGCGCGAGGCGGTCGACGAGGCGCTCGACCTGCTCGACCGCGGCGCCGCCCGCGTCGCCGAGCGCGACGCCGACGGCCGCTGGCACGTCAACGAGTGGCTCAAGAAGGCGGTGCTGCTGTCCTTCCGGCTCAACCCGATGGCGGTCATCAAGGGCGGCCCGGACGACGCGCGCTGGTGGGACAAGGTGCCCTCCAAGTTCGACGGCTGGAACGCCGAGGCGTTCGAGCGCGCCGGCTTCCGCGCGGTGCCCAACTGCGTGGTGCGGCGCTCCGCCTTCGTCGCGCCCGGCGCGGTGCTGATGCCGAGCTTCGTCAATCTCGGCGCCTATGTCGGCGCCGGCACCATGGTCGACACCTGGGCGACCGTCGGCTCGTGCGCGCAGATCGGCGCCAACGTCCACCTGTCGGGCGGCGTCGGCATCGGCGGCGTGCTGGAGCCGATGCAGGCGACCCCGACCATCATCGAGGACGGCTGCTTCATCGGCGCCCGCTCGGAGGTGGTGGAAGGCTGCATCGTGCGCGAGGGCTCGGTGCTCGGCATGGGCGTCTACATCGGCAAGTCGACCAAGATCGTCGACCGCGAGAGCGGCGAGATCTTCTACGGCGAGGTGCCGCCCTACTCGGTGGTCGTGTCGGGCGCGCTGCCCGGCAAGCCGCTGCCCGGCAAGGACTGGGGCCCGAGCCTCTACTGCGCGGTGATCGTCAAGCGGGTCGACGAGAAGACGCGCGCCAAGACGTCGATCAACGAGCTGCTGCGCGACTGACCGGCGGGAGGAACCGCGGTGAGCGGCAGGCAGATCCTTTGGCTGTTCTTCGGCTTTTCCGGACGCGTCAGCCGGGCGGCCTATTTCCTGGCCGGGCTGCTGCTCGTCGTCCTGCAGATGTTCTTTCTCTACCGCTTCGCGCTGGCGCCGCAGGAGAGCCCGGCGAGCGAGACCTGGGCGCTCGGCTTCTGGGTCATCCTGCTGGTCTCGATGTGGTCCTATGTGGCGCTCGGCGTGAAGCGGCTGCACGATTTCGGCAAGCCCGGCATCTTCGCCCTCAGCCTGTTCATCCCGGTCGTGTCGATCATCGCCTTCATCCTGTTCTGCATCTATCCCGGCGACGAGGGGGCCAACCAGTACGGCACGCGGACCAACGCCGAGCGATAGCGCCTCGGGCGCCTTGGTGACAGGCGCCGGCGGTTCGATTATCCCTGCCGGCATGAGCCTTCCGACCGACCCCGCCGAAAACCTCGCCGCGCTGATCCGCTGCCCCTCCGTCACGCCGGACGAGGGCGGCGCGCTCGCCGCGCTCGAAACCATGCTGGCGCCGCTCGGCGCACGCGTCGACCGCCCGGTGTTCGCCGCCGCCGGCACGCAGGCGGTGGAGAACCTCTATGCCCGCATCGGCGCGGCGGGGCCGCATCTGATGTTCGCCGGCCACACCGACGTGGTGCCGCCGGGCGACGCGGCCGCCTGGACGCACCCGCCGTTCTCGGCCGCCGTCGCCGACGGCATGATGTATGGCCGCGGCGCCGTCGACATGAAGGGCGGCATCGCCTGCTTTGTCGCCGCGCTTGCCCGGCTGGTGGCCGAGGATGGCCCGCCGTCGGGCTCGGTGTCGCTGCTCGTGACCGGCGACGAGGAGGGGCCGGCGGTCAACGGCACCGAGCCGCTGCTCGCCTGGGCGGCCGGCCGCGGCGAGCGCTGGGATGCCGCCCTGGTCGGCGAGCCGACCAACCCCGAGGCGCTCGGCGACATGATCAAGATCGGCCGCCGCGGCTCGCTGTCGGGCGTCGTCACGGTGACCGGCCGGCAGGGCCACGTCGCCTATCCGCATCTGGCCGACAATCCGGTGCGCGGCCTCATCGCGCTGTGCGAGGCGCTGCTCGAGCCGGCCTTCGACGCCGGCACGGAGCATTTCCAGCCGAGCAATCTCGAGATCACCAGCCTCGACGTCGGCAACCCGGCGACCAACGTCATTCCGCAGAGCGCGCGGGCGACCTTCAACATCCGCTTCAACGACACCTGGGACGCGGAAACCGTGCGCGCGGAGATCGCCGCGCGGCTGGCCCGCGCGGCCGCCTCCGGCCGGCTGCGGCCCGGCCGCGCCGAGCCGGTCGACCACGCGCTGGCGTGGACCGGCCGGGCGAGCCCGGTGTTCCTGACGCGCGACGATGCGCTGATCGACACGCTGGCCGGCGCGGTCGCCGCGGAGACCGGCCGGCAGCCGGCGCTGTCGACCTCCGGCGGCACCTCGGACGCCCGCTTCATCAAGGATCACTGCCCGGTGGTCGAATTCGGCCTGGTCGGCCGCACCATGCACATGGTCGACGAGCGCGTCGCGCTCGACGATCTCGAACGGCTGACGCGCATCTATCTGCGCTTCCTGCGCGACTGGTTCTGACCGTGCCCCCGGCCGACGATATCCAGCGCTATCTGGGCGGCGTGTGGCAGGTGATGACCGGCCGGCCGGACGGCATGCGCCGGCTCGACCTTTCGGCCGACGGCTTCTGGAATTCCTTCTTCGCCATCGTCGTGGCGCTGCCGGCGCTGGCGATCGGCTGGGTGTCGGTGCTGCACGAGTTCGTGCCGGCCGATGCCGGCGCCGGCGCCGCCGTCGCGGTGGCGCTGCGCCTGGCGGTCATCGACCTCGGCTCCTGGATCGTGCCGCTGGCCGTGCTGGCCGCCGTTTCCGGACCGCTCGGCATCGGCGACCGCTTCGTGCCCTATGTCGTGGCCTCCAACTGGGCCTCGGTGATCCTGGTGTGGATCACCCTGCCGCCGGCCCTGCTGCGGCTTGCCTTTCCGGCGACCGAAGGGTTCGCCGCTCTCCTGTCGCTCGGTCTGTTCGCGCTGTCGATGGTGCTGTTGTGGCGGCTGACGGTGATCGCCATCGACCGCGGCACCGGCGTGGCCGCCGGCGTCTATTTCGGCATGCTCGGCCTGTCGCTCGCCGTCCTGTTCGCGCTGCAGGGCCTGTTCGGTCTCACGCCGGTGCCGGCGTGACGGCGTCGCCGTAGTCGACCGCCACGAGGTAGAGCCCCTGCGGCGGCGCCACCGGGCCGCAGGACGCGCGGTCGCGGGCGGCGAGGGCGGCGGCCACGTCGGCCCGGCTCCAGGCGCCTTCGCCGACGCGCTTCAGCGTGCCGACCATCGAGCGCACCTGGTTGTGCAGGAACGAGCGCGCCGAGGCGCGCACCAGGATCTCGTCGCCCGCACGCGTCACCTCCAGCCGGTCGAGCGTCTTGAGCGGGCTCCTGGCCTGGCACTGCACCGAGCGGAAGGTGGTGAAGTCGTGCAGGCCGACCAGTGCCTGGCCGGCGGCCTGCATGGCCGCGGCGTCGAGCGGGCGGGCGACGTGCCAAACCCGGCCGCGCGCCAGCGCGGCCGGCGCGCGGCGGTTGAGGATGCGATAGAGATAGTGCCGGGCGGTGGCGGAGAAGCGGGCGTCGAAATCGCCGGCCGCCGGTGCGGCCGCCAGGACGCTCACCGCCGCGCCGGCCATCGACAGATGGGCGTTGAGCGCGTCGCGCACGGTATCGGCCGGCCAGTCGCGGGCGAGGTCGACATGCGCAACCTGGCCGAGCGCGTGCACGCCGGTGTCGGTGCGCCCGGCGCCGCGCAGCCGCACCGTCTCGCCGCAGAAGCGTTCGATCGCCTCCTCGAGCGCCTGCTGCACCGAGGGCTGGCCGGCCTGGCGCTGCCAGCCGCAGAAGCCGGTGCCGTCATACTCGATCGTCAGGCGGAAGCGCGGCATTGCCGGTCAGAGCGCCTGGAAGGCGGCGGCGTAGACGAGCCGGCCGGCCTGCGGCGCCTCGCCGGTCGCGCGCGCCTGCAGCGCCGCGCCCTGAAAGGCGCTGTCGAAGCCGGCCGCGCGCGCATGGCTGTAGCCGAAGCGGCCGTAATAGGCGGGATCGCCGAGCACCAGGATCAGCGTCTCGCCGGCCGTCTCGAGCCGGAGATGCGCTTCGTCGATCAGCATTCCGCCGATGCCCTCGCGCTGGTGGTCCGGGTCGACCGGGAGCGGCGCCAGCGCCACGGCGGCGGCGCGGCCGGCGGGCGTCTCGACGGTCAGGCGCGAGAACAGGATGTGGCCGCGGATGTCGCCGTGCCGCTCGGCGACCAGCGACAGGACGACGTCGCCGTCGGCCGTCAGCCGCTCGACCAGCGCCGCCTCGTGCGGGCCGGCGAAGGCCCGCCGCAGCATGGCGAGCACGGCGGGACGGTCCTGCGGCGTCTCTTCGCGGATGACGACGGCGCTCATGGCAGGCGCGCTCCCGCCTGCAGGCCCGCGCCGCGCATGAAGGCGTCGCCGGCGACCGGCCGGCCGCCGGCACGCTGCACCTCGACCAGCCGCACCGCGCCGTCGCCGCAGGCGACCGTCGGCGCGGCGTCGAGCACCGCGCCGGCCGGCCCGGCACCGCCGGCAAGCGCCGTGCGCAGCACCTTGACGCGCTCGTCGCGGCCGCCGAGCGGCATCGGCGCCCAGGCGCCCGGCACCGGCGACAGCCCGCGCACATGGTCGTGCACGCGGCCGGCCGGCAGGCTCCAGTCGATGCGCGTCTCGCCCTTGGCGATCTTGGCCGCGTAGGTGACGCCGTCGGCCGGCTGCGGCGCCAGCGTCAGCGTGCCGGCCTCGAGCCGGGCCATTGCCTCGACCATCAGCCCGGCGCCGACCTGCATCAGCCGGTCGTGCAGCTCGCCGGCGGTGGTGTCCGGCCCGATCGCCACGCGCTCGGCGAGCGCCACCGGTCCGGTGTCGAGGCCTTCGTCCATCTTCATGACCATCATGCCGGTCTCCGCGTCGCCGGCCATCACGGCGCGCTGGATGGGCGCGGCGCCGCGCCAGCGCGGCAGCAGCGAGGCATGCCCGTTGTAGCAGCCGAGCCGGGTGCCGGCGAGGATCGGTGCCGGCAGGATGAGCCCGTAGGCGACCACCACCGCGGCGTCGGCCGCCAGCCCGGCGAAGGCCCGCTGCTCCTCCGGCGCCTTGAGCGAAACCGGCGTGCGCACGGCCAGGCCGAGCCGCTCGGCCGCCTGCTGCACCGGCGAAGGGGTGGCGGCGAGGCCGCGCCGGCCGCCGGCGCGCGGCGGCTGGGTGTAGACGGCGGCGATCGCGTGGCCGGCCGCGGCGAGCGCCTCGAGCGTCGGCACGGCGAAGTCGGGCGTGCCCATGAAGATCAGGCGAAGCGGCATCGCGACGGGTTCCTTGCGGGTTCGGGGCCGGCGGCCCCGATCCGCTTCAAGCCGCTCGCCGCCGCCCGGTCAAGGGCCGCGGCCTCAGCCGACCAGACGCGCCGGCTGGCGATCGCGCGCCAGCTTGCGGAAGCGGCGCACCACCATGTCGCGCTTGAGCTTGGAGATGTGGTCGATGAACAGCACGCCGTTGAGGTGGTCGATCTCGTGCTGCAGCGCCGTGGCGAGCAGGCCGTCGGCGACGAGCTCGCGGCTTTCGCCGGCGCGGTCGACATAGCGCACCGTCACGCCGGCCGGCCGCTCGACGTCGGCGTAGTAGTCGGGGATCGACAGGCAGCCTTCCTCGTGCACGTTCACGGCATCGCTGCTGGCGACGATCTCGGGGTTGATGAAGACCTGCGGCGCCGGCTCCTCCTCCTTGCCCGCCACGTCGATGACCAGCATGCGCAGCGGCTCGCCGATCTGGATGGCGGCCAGGCCGATGCCCGGCGCGTCGTACATAGTCTCCAGCATGTCGTCGGCGAGCGCACGCACGGCGTCGTCGACGCGCTCGACGGGCCGGGAGACCTGGCGCAGGACGGGATCGGGCAGGATGACGAGGGGACGGATGGCCATGCGCGTCAGGTAGTCGCTCGCCCGCGCGGCGTCAACTCGCCGTGCGCGCGGCCTGTTCCCCTTTTGGTCTTATAGGCGCGGCGCGAATCGTCTAGGCTGCGACGATGACCGATCTTTCCGCGCTGTTCGCCACGCCGCTCGCCACGCTCGGCGGCGCCACCGTCACGCTCGGCCACGCGGTGCTGTTCGGCGGCGCGCTGCTCGTCCTCGTCGCGGTCGCCGCGCTGTGGCGCGGCCAGGCCGCGCGCGCGGCGGCGGCCGATGCCCGGGCGCGCGAGGCGGAGGCGCGGATGGCCGAGATCGCCCGCGCCCAGGCCGAGATGCAGGGCCGCATCGGCAGCATGGCCGAGCTGCTCGGCAGCCGCCAGTCGGAGCTCGCCCGCACGCTCGGCGAGCGGCTCGACGGGCTGTCGACGCGCATCGGCAGCTCGATCAGCGAGCAGACCAGGTCGACGCACGAGAACCTGGCCAAGCTGCAGGAGCGGCTGGCGGTGATCGACACCGCGCAGGGCAACATCCAGGCGCTCGCCGGCCAGGTGGTGCAGCTCCAGCACATCCTGGCCAACAAGCAGACGCGCGGCGCCTTCGGCCAGTCGCGCATGGAGGCGATCATCGCCGACGGGCTGCCGCACCACGCCTACAGCTTCCAGGCGACGCTTTCCAACAACAGCCGGCCCGACTGCGTGGTGCGCATGCCCAACGGCGCCCCCTCGCTCGTCATCGACGCCAAGTTCCCGCTCGAATCCTGGCACGCCATCCGCGCGGCGGAGGAGGGCGAGGGCGGCGAGGCGCGCAAGGCCGCGCAGCAGGCCTTCCGCCGCGACGTCGAGGTGCACGTCAAGGCGATCGCCGAGAAGTACCTGATCACCGGCGAGACGCAGGACACCGCCTTCATGTTCGTGCCCTCGGAATCGATCTTCGCCGAGATCCACGAGAACTACGAGGCGCTGGTGCAGAAGGCGCACCGGGCGCGCGTCGTCATCGTCTCGCCGTCGCTGTTGATGCTGTCGATCCAGGTCATCCAGGCGGTGCTGAAGGACGCGCGCATGCGCGAGCAGGCGCATCTCATCCAGGCCGAGGTGGTGCGGCTGATGGCCGATGTCGGCCGGCTCGACGACCGCGTGCGCAAGCTGCAGCAGCACTTCCAGCAGGCCAACAAGGACGTCGACATGATCCTCACCTCGACCGACAAGGTCGTCAAGCGCGGCGCCCGCATCGAGGCGCTCGAGCTCGGCGGCGAGAGCGAGGGCGAGCGGCTGGCGGCGCCCGCCGACCGGTCGTCCGACAAGGCCGCCGGCAAGGAGACCGCGCGCGAGCGGCGCCCGGCGGCGGCCGAGACGACGACCGGCTCGCTGCGCCTCAGGCTGGTCGACGAGGAGTAGGCGCGACGGCCTCCGGAGCCGTGCTGCCTTTTGCCTGCGCGCAGATCGGCTCGACCGTGTTGTTTCGACGCGGTTGCGAACGGCGAAGCGGTATCCGTCGCCTGGAAACGCCCTAGCCTTGCGGCGCGTTGCCGGCGAGGCGGCCGGCGACCTCGGCCACCAGCGCGGCGTCGGCCTCCGCGCGCGGCTGCCGGGCGGCGACCAGGCAGGCCTGCGAGCGCAGGATGACGCCGTCGTCGAGCACCTTCAGGTGGTTGGCGGCGAGCGTCGCGCCGGTCGAGGTGATGTCGACGATGACGTCGGCCGAGCCGGCCGCCGGCGCGCCCTCGGTGGCGCCCAGGCTCTCGACGATGCGATAGACCTGGATGCCGTGCTTCTGCGAGAAGAACTGCTGCGTCAGCCGCCAGTATTTCGTGGCGATCCTGAGCCGCCGGCCGTGCCGGTGGCGGAACTCGGCCGCCACGTCGTCGAGGTCGGCCATCGTGGCGACGTCGAACCACACGTCGGGCACGGCCACCACCACGTCGGCGCGGCCGAAGCCGAGCCGGGCAGCGATCTCGACCTTGTCCGACCAGCCGGCGATCGTCTCGCGCACCAGGTCCTCGCCGGTGACGCCGAGGTCGACGGCGCCGCGGCCGAGCTCGCGGGCGATCTCGGAGGCCGACAGGAAGGCAACCTCCAGCCCGTCGAAGCCGGCGACGCGGGCGCTGTAGCGCCGGGCGTCCTGCGGCGCCTCGACCGTGAGGCCGGCCGCGGCGAGCGCGGCCAGCGCGTCCTCCTTGAGCCGGCCCTTGGAGGGCAGGGCGATCGTCACGCTCATCGCGGCCGCTCCCAGTGGCGCTCCACCCGGTCGAGCCAGACCGAGAAGCCGACGCCGGGGATCGGCTGCGGCGCGCCGAGCAGCGTCAGCAGCCGGTCGTAGCGGCCGCCGCCGGCGAGCGGCCGGGCCGCGCCGTCCGCGCCGTCCGGCAGCGCGATCTCGAAGACGAAGCCGGTGTAGTAGTCGAGCGGCCGGCCGAAGGCGGCGTCGAAGGCGATCGCGCCGTCCGGCAGGCCGTGCCCGGCGATCGCCGCCGCGCGGCCGGCGAAGGCGGCGATGGCGTCGTCGAGCACCAGCCCGGCCTCGTCGGCGAAGCCGGCGAGCGCGTCGGCCGCCCGGTCGAGCGGCGCGCGGATGGCAAGATAGGTCTGCAGCGCGGCGAGCGCGCCGTCGGCGATGCGCAGGCTGGCGAGCTGCGCGCGCTCGATCAGCCGCTGCGCGATCTCCTGCGGCGTGCGGCCGGCGCTGGGCGACAGGCCGGCAGCCTCCATCGCCTCGCCGACATGCGCCGTCAGCGCCGCCTCGTCGCCGGCGGCCACCAGCCGCGCCACCGGCCGCGGCAGCGGCGCGGCGGCCGGCGGGTCGGCGAGCTCGGCCAGCGCGTCGGCGAGCTTGTCCGGCGAGCCGAAGGCGCGCGTCAGCTTGGTCTGCCAGCCGGGCGGCAGGCCGAGCGCGGCCAGCACCGCCTCGAACATCGCCTGGTCGCCGAGCGTCACCGCGAGTCGGGCGGACGGCAGCAGCCGCTCGAGCAGGCCGTGCGCGTCGGCCAGCGAGCGCGCGTCCGCGGCCGCAATGTCGGCGTCGCCGAGATCCTCGATGCCGGCTTGGTAGAACTCGTTGCCGCCGGCGCGGCGCTGCCGGAACACCTCGCCGAGATAGCCGTAGCGGCGCGGCGTGGCGGCGCGGCTTTCGATGTGGTCGCGGCACACGGGAATCGTGAACTCCGGCCGCAGGCACAGCGCCTCGCCGCTCTCGCTCTCGGTCAGGAAGACGCGCCGGCGCAGGTCCTCGCCGGCCATGTCGAGAAACGGGTCGGCCGGCTGGATGACCGGCAGCTCGACCGGCGGCGCGCCGCGCTCGCGAAGATGCGCCAGGATGTCCGGCGCGAAGGCGGGGTAGCGCGGGCTCATGCCGGCGCGGGGGCCGTGCGTCCCCCCTCTGGCTTGCCGGCCGTTGCCCTGGCACGGGGGGCGGGCGCCGGCGCTCTTCGGCACCGAACCCTGGCCAGGGAGAGGCTGCACACGGCCGTCACGCGCCCCGCGCGCGGTCCGCCGCCTGGGCGTCGAGGATGTCGCGCACGGTGTCGACCAGCCGGTCCTCGGCGACCGAGACCTGCGCCGGACGCTGCGCGCGCCAGGTCACGTTGTCGGCGATCTCGGCCGACAGCCGCTTGCCCTCGACCAGGTCCTTGATCTGCACCTCGCCGCGCTCGCGCTCGTCGCCGCCCTGGATGACGACGCACGGGCTCGCCCGCCGGTCGGCATACTTCATCTGCGCCTTCATGCCGGCGCCGCCGAGATACATCTCCGCCCGGATGCCGGCGGCGCGCAGCGCGCCGACCATGCGCTGGTAGCGGCCGAGGCTCTGCGGATCGCGGTCCATGGCCAGAACGACCACCGGGCCGGCGCCGTCGGCCGCCGGCAGCTTGCCGAGATTCTTGAGCGCGGTGGCGAGCCGCGACACGCCGATAGAAAAGCCCGTCGCCGGCACCGGCTCGCCGCGGAAGCGCGAGACCAGCCCGTCGTAGCGGCCGCCGCCGCCGACCGAGCCGAAGCGCACGATGCGGCCCTCCTCGTTGGGGATCTCGGCCAGAAGCTCGGCCTCGTAGACGGGGCCGGTGTAGTATTCCAGGCCGCGCACCACGGAGGGGTCGATGTCTATGCGGTCGCGATAGCCACATGCATCGAAAACAGCAGCCATCTCCTGCAATTCACGTGCGCCCTCGCTGCCGGATTCGGTCGTTGCCAAATCGGCGGCCAGCTTTTCAAGTCCGTCGTAGTCGGCGACGTGAGGAATACCGTCAAAGCTTCGTAGGCCGTGCTCATAACCTTCAGTTGTCGCCGGGCTATAGTGTGTTACGGAACCAGAGAGCATGGCGCGGAAGAAGATTTCGATTTGCTCAACCGATAGGTTGGCTCCGGGTGTCCAATCGCCCGATTCATCAAGCCGGCCTGGACCCATCAGTTCACGAACAGCATCCGCTCCAAGCCGGTCTAGCTTGTCGATCGCTCGGAGCACCTGTAAGCGCCGGCCTGCATTTGCCTCGCCAATGAGCCCGGCCTTCGCCATGTAGCCGTCGAGCACCTTGCGGTTGTTGACGCGGATGACGTAGTCGCCGCGGGCGATGCCGAGCGCCTCCATCACGTCGGCCATCATCATCGCCATCTCGGCGTCGGCCGCCACGCCCGGCGTGCCCACCGTGTCGGCGTCGCACTGCATGAACTGGCGGAAGCGGCCGGGTCCCGGCTTCTCGTTGCGGAACACCCAGCCGGTGCGGTAGCTGCGGTAGGGCTTGGGCAGCCGCTCGAAGTTCTCCGCCACGTAGCGCGCCAGCGGCGCGGTCAGGTCGTAGCGCAGCGACAGCCACTGCTCGTCGTCGTCCTGGAAGGAGAACACGCCCTCGTTCGGCCGGTCCTGGTCGGGCAGGAACTTGCCGAGCGCCTCGGTGTACTCGATCAGCGGCGTCTCGACCGGGTCGAAGCCGTAGCGCTCGTAGACGCCGGCGATGGTGCGCAGCATCGCCTCGACGGCGCGGATGTCGTCGGGGCCGCGGTCGACCAGGCCGCGCGGCAGCCGTGCCTTCACCTTGTCGGTCCTGTGCGCCATGAGAAAACCGTTGTCGGGACGAAAGAAAACGCGCCCCGGAGCGGGGCGCGCGTTACCTAGCCGATATGGTCTGGAGCGGCAAGGGCGCCGCCGCGCTTCGCCCCGGCCCGGCTCGGGCCGATCTGCTCTTCATGGAATTGCAGATCGGCTCCGATTTGTTGTCTTGCCGCGTTTGCGGACGGCGAACCGGTGTCCACCTCGCCTGGAAACGCTCTAGCTGACGATGCGCAGGTTGGACAGCTCGTCGGCGATCTCCTTGAACTTGTCGGCGAGATCGGAGCCGGTGGCGTTCCAGTAGAGCTTGGCCGGCTTCGAGGGGTCGTCCGGGTCCTTGCGGAAGCGCGAGTAGGAGGCGCATTCCTTGAGCGCCGCGATCTGCTTCTTCTCCGCGTTGTCGCTCGTCGACAGGTCGAGCGACACCGTCATCATGATGACGCCGGAGTCCTTGGCATTGGTGCACAACGCCGTCATCTGCTCGTTCAGCGCGTCGGAATAGTTGCCGTTGGAGAAGTCCGACTTGCCGACGTCGCTGCCGGTGCCCATGAACAGCCGCGTCGCCGTCTCGCCCGGCTGGACGCGGCCGGTGTAGCCGTAGCTCGAATAGGTCGACTTGTTGCCGGCCAGGTCGTTGTAGCCCAGCGAGCCGGGCGTGTAGTAGGTGTTGGCGCCGTCGGTCAGCACGATCACCACCTTGTCGTTGCCCTTCTCGCTGTCCGGCCGGCCCTCGGTGAAGGGCTCGCCGCCCGACACCACGCGCCAGCCCCAGGCGATGCCCTGCGGCACGTTGGTCGCGCCGTTCGGCGCCATGGCGTCGATCGCCCCCTTGATCTCGTTGAGGCCGGCCGTCTTGCTGACGTCCTTGAGCGGCGTGATCGGCTCGGTCGTGCAGCTCGCGTTCGGCCCCTGGCCGGCACCGGCCGGCGCGGTGCCGTCGGGCGCCGGCGCGAAGTATTTCGGCATGTAGGCCTGGCGCTTGTCGTTGTGCGAGCCGCCCAGCATGTCGGGCCACCAGTCGCCGTTGGCGCGCCGGCCGGAGCCGTCCTTCAGGTCGGTCTCGTCGGGCGCGAACATCGGCACGAACAGTGTGGCCGGCGTGGCCGCGCTGGGCGGCGTGTCGGTCTTGTCATAGGGGTGCGGCCGGGCCTCCACGCAGCCCTGCCAGCTCGCATAGCTGCCGTAGGTGTAGGTCCACTCGCCGGTGTCTTCCCAGTCCCACCAGTAGCAGCTGCCGCGCCACCACAGCTTGCACACCTTCTCCTGGCCGCCGCTCCACTCCTGGCCGGTGACGCGCGTCAGCTCGTCGAACAGCGTGAAGCGGCTGACGATCTCGTTCTCCTCGTCGCCCCAGTCGTCGCCCTTCTTGACGTACATGCCGCCGGAAAGCTGCACCCGCTTCTGGCCGGTCATCGTCGTCCAGTCGAAGTTCTCGTGATGGATCGGCGACACGCCCTTGGTGTCCATCCAGCTCTCTGTCGCCTTGTCGGCCCCGACGTTGACGGAGGCGGCGAACGGCACCAGGCCGAACTGCACCGGCTTGGGCACCTGCTTCATCTGCGCGCCCTGCGCGGCGATGGTGTCGACGAGCTGCTTGGCCGCATCCTTGAGCAGGTCGATGCGCTTGTTGCCCGAGCCCGAGCCGCGGTAGTCCATGGAGCCGGAGTTGTCGAGCACCAGCGCCACCTCGAGCGTGTTCTTCAGCCGCACCTCCGAGCGGGCGGTGAAGTCGACATTGGCCGAGCCGGCGTCGAAGCCGGGCTTCATCAGGGCGCGGAAGGCGGGCAGGAAGTAGGGCTTGTAGTTGAGCTCGGCGGTCAGCTCCAGCGTCCCGCCGCCGGTGTTGTTCTGCGGCAGGACGACCTGGAGCGTGGCGTTCTCCGGGTCGACCGGGCCGAGATTGGCCAGAAAGAAGTCGTTGGCGTAGGTGACCAGCTCCGCTTCGCTCGCCCCCTCGATCACCCGGCGCGCGGTGGCGATGCCGGCGGCGTCGAGCGCGTTGAGCGTCGCCTGGCGCTGCCGCGTCATCTCGGCATAGTCGATGCCGATGGCCAGAGCGCCCATGATCGGCACGATCGCTGCCGCCGTGAGGAGCATGTAGTTGCCGCGTCTGTCCTGCCAGAATCTGCGAAACATCGAGTGCACCCAAGCCTGAATTGCCGGATGCACCGTGGCACAGACCCCTTAATTTGGCGTTCCCGCGGGCCGACAATACGCCGCGGCCGGTTCATCGCGCCTTAACCAAGCCGCCGCCGCGCCGGCTTCACATGCGCTGGCGCGGCTCGCTGCGCGGTCCCGGATAGGGCTTCACCCGGCGCGGCAGCGAGAAGCGCGGCCCGCACATCAGCTCGACGCCGAGGTCGATCAGCGCCATCGCCTGCGCGTCGCTGCGCACGTCCTGCGCCACCAGGGCGAGACCGGCGGCCTGTGCCGCCTCGATCGCCTCCTGCCGGTCGGCCAGCAGCCGCCCGGCCGGAAGCTTGACATGCGTGACGCCGGCCGCGCGCAGCGCCGCCGCGTCCGGCGCGCCGGGCCAGTCCTCGACGGCGAGCCCGCCGCCCGCCTGCAGGAAGGGCCGGAGCGCGCCGCGCAAGGCCTCCGCCTCGTCGAAGGCCGTCGCCGGCAGCGACAGCACGAAGGAGCGCGCGACCTCGGGATGCACCGCGAGCGTCTCGGCGAGCCAGTCGGTCTCCGCGCCGCCCGCCAGCAGCGCCTGCGACACCGGCACGTGGAAGGGCGTGCGCTCGGCCGCCGCGCCGAGGTGGCGCCGCGCGCCGGCGATGACGGAGGCGATCAGCACGCGCTCGAAGCGGGCCGGATCGAGCCCGTCGCCGGCGGCCGGCCGGCGCAGGTCGCGGGCGTCGCCGTCCGTGCCCGGCACGTGCGCCAGCACCTCGTAGGCCGCCGTCTCGCCGCTCGTCACCGAGATCACCGGCTCGAGGCTGACCTCCACGCTGCCCGCCTCGAGTGCGGCGGCGAGCGCGGTTTCGGCCCCGCCGGACGCCGCCTCCGACGTTGCTGCGGGCTCGGCCGCGGCTGCCCGCCTGAGCGTTGCCGGATGGAAGATCACGTTGCTGTCGTCGGCCGCCGCCGTCGCCGCGCCGGGCGCCGGCTCGGGCGCCGCGGCGGGCGCCGCCTCGGCCGGTGTGGCGGGCGCGGCGCCGAGCCGCGCCTTCAGCGCGCCCATCTCGCGCGCCATCGCGCGGTTGAGCTCGTCGAGCGAGGCGGCGTCGCGGCCGCTGCGTCGCTCGATCTCGCCGAGCGCGCCGTCGAGCGAGCGGGTGACCACGACGAGCTGGCGGCGCATCGCCTCGGTGCGGCGCATCGCCCGCCAGGCGAGCGCCAGCGCGGCCAGCGCCAGCGCCAGTGCCGCGACGAGCACGAGCGGCGCGAGCGCCAGCCCGGCGAGCCAGGCGCGCGTCGTCTCCGGCAGCGCGCCGGTCCACAGCGCGGCTGCCGCGCCGAGCAAGGCGAGGGTCGCGACCAGCGCTGCTGCCCGTTCCATCGGCTCTCCCACCGCTTCGCCGGAGCGCGAGCGCGTCCGGCGCCGTCCGTCCTTCTTTTCGCATTCCCCGGCCATGCTGTTAAGGGAAAGCTGGTGACAGGGTGAACCGCTTCGGTTAATCCCGACACGCCGCGCCGGCCGCCGTTCGGCAGCCGCAGCCCAGCCGACGGGAGACAATCTTGCCACAGATGCCGGACAGGCCGGAGACCATTGCCACGCTCGACCGCATCGCCGAGCGCTATGCCGTGATCCTGTGCGACGTGTGGGGCGTGGTGCACAACGGCATCGGCGCCTTCGAGGCGGCCACCGCGGCGCTGGCGCGGGCGCGCGCGGCCGGCTGCACGGTGCTGCTCATCACCAACGCGCCGCGCCCGCACGGGCCCGTGGAACGCCAGCTCGCCGCGCTCGGCGTGCCGTGCGAGGCCTGGGACAAGCTGATCACCTCGGGCGACGTGACGCGCGCGCTGATCGCCGAGGGTCCGCGCCGCGTCTTCCATATCGGGCCGGAGATGGACCTGCCGCTGTTCGACGGGCTCGACGTCGAGCTGGTCGAGGAGTTCGAGGCGGCGGGCGTGGTGTGCTCCGGCCTCGAGGACGACCGCAGCGAGACGCCGGACGACTATGCCGAGCTGCTCGCCCGGCTGCGCGCCCGCGACCTGCCGATGATCTGTGCCAACCCCGACATCGTCGTCGAGCGCGGCGACCGGCTGATCTGGTGCGCCGGCGCGCTCGCCCGCGACTACGGCCTGCTCGGCGGGCGCACGATGATCGCCGGCAAGCCGCACCGGCCGATCTACGAGGCAGCACTGCGCGAGGCCGAGGCGCTGATCGGCCGCCCGGTCGCCGCCAGCGAGGTGCTGGCCATCGGCGACGGCATCCTGACCGACATCAAGGGCGCGGTGAACGCCGGCATCGACGCGCTGTTCGTCACCGCCGGCATCCACGCGCGCGAATATGGCGACGGCGCCGAGCCGGAGCCCGAGCGCCTGGCCGCCTTCCTGGCCGGGCACGGCTTCATGCCGGCGGCCGTGATCCCGCGGCTCGCCTAGACCGTGAGCGAGTTCGCGCGCATCGCCGGTGCCGCGGGCCTGCCCGAGACCCTGCGCGGCGGGGTCGTCGCGGTGGGCAATTTCGACGGCGTCCACCGCGGTCATCGCGCCGTTCTCGACGAGGCACTGGCGATCGCCGGCGGGCGCGGCCTGCCCGCCCTGGTGCTGACCTTCGAGCCGCATCCGCGCAGCGTCTTCGCGCCGCACGTGCCGCTGTTCCGGCTGACGCCGGCGCCCGCCAAGGCGCGGCTGCTCGCCGCGCTCGGCTTCGACGCGGTGGTCGAGCAGCCCTTCGACCGGGCCTTCGCGGCGCTCGAGCCCGAGGCCTTCGTGCGCGACGTGCTGGTCGGCGGCCTGGGCATCGCCCACGCGGTCACCGGCTACGACTTCCACTATGGCCGCGAGCGCGGCGGCGGCCCGGCCGAGCTTGCCGCGGCCGGCCGGGCGCACGGCTTCGGCGTGTCGCTCGCCGAGGCCTTCTGCGACGAGGGCGGCGCGGTGATATCCTCGACGCGCATCCGCGGCTGCCTGGCCGAGGGCGACGCGGCCGGCGCGGCCGGCCTGCTCGGCTACCGCTACACGGTCGCGGCCACGGTGGCCGCCGGCCGCCGGCTCGGCCGCACGCTGGGCTATCCCACGGCCAACATGGCGCTCGCCCCCGAGACGGCGCTGCGCCACGGCATCTACGCGGTGCGGCTGCGCCGCGCCGACGGCAGCCTGCACGACGGCGTGGCGAGCTTCGGCCGCCGGCCGACGGTCGAGGACGACGGCCGGCCGCTGCTCGAAACCTTCCTGTTCGACTTTTCCGGCGACCTCTACGGCGAGACCTGCACGGTGTCGCTGTTCGGCTTCCTGCGCGGCGAGGAGAAGTTCGACGACCTGGAGGCGCTGACCGCGCAGATGCGGATCGACGAGGCCGAGGCGCGGGCGCTCTTGTCCGACGTGCGGCCGCTGTCGGCGCTCGACGCGCGCATCTGCTTCGCCGGCTGAGCGGGGCAGGGGGCGCGGGTTGCGACGCTGCGCCGCAGGGGCCGTTAACCGCGCCGCGCTAGGTTCGACCGACAGTGGGGCCTGTGTGCGTCCGAGCCCGGGGGAGAGAGCATGATCGGAAACAAGGTGGCCGGCCTGGTGGCCGGCGGTGCGCTGCTCGCCGCAGCCACACTCGGCGCGCGCGCCGAGCCCGGCGCGTGGTTCTCCGGCGACTGGCACCTCACGCTGGGCGCTGCCGTGTTCACCGCCCCCGACTACGCGGGCGCGCGCGACTATCTGATCCGCGGCCAGCCGCTCGTCTCGCTGTCGCGCGCCGGCGCCGTGACGCGCTTCTCCTCGCGCAACGACAACATCTCGATCGCCGTCATCGACACCGGCGACGTGCGCGTCGGCGCCACCGGCAAGATCGTGTTTCGCCGCGATGCCGGCGATTCGCCGGACCTCGCCGGCCTCGACCCGGTGCGCTGGGGCGCCGAGGTCGGCGCCTTCGCCGAGGTCTACCCGACCGGCTGGCTGCGCCTGCGCGGCGAGCTGCGCCGCGGCATCCGCGCCCATGACGGGGTGGTCGCAGACCTCGCCGCCGACGCCTTCGTCGACGTGACGCCGACCGTGCGGCTGTCGGGCGGGCCGCGGCTTTCGGCCGCGACGGCCGACTATTTCGACGCCTATTACGGCGTCGGCGCCGCCGAGGCGGCCGCCTCCGGTCTCGGTGTGTACGCGCCGGCCGGCGGCATCGGCGCCGTCGGTCTCGGCGGTGCGGTCACCTGGCAGGCGAGCGAGCGGGTGACGACCAGCCTGTTCGGCGAGTACAGCCGGCTGATGGGCCCGGCCGCCGACTCCACCCTGGTGCGCCAGCGCGGTGCCCGCGACCAGTTCCTGCTCGGCGTCTCGGCCACCTACCGCTTCGACTTCTCGCTCTGACGGCCGCGCGGCCTTGCGACTTTGGCCTTTATTCGGCCGGTCGGCTCGGCTAAAAGGCGCGGACCATGTGCGCGCATGACCGTTTCACGCCGCTGACGCTGCGAATTACCGGCCCGGCCCGCCGGGCGGCCTGATGCCGCCGGAGGGGTCGGGACGCTTGCGCCTGGTGCGCCCATCCGCACATCCCACAGACATTGCCGGGGCCGCGCGCGGCTTCGGCCATCCGACACGGCGATACGATGACCGAAACGGCTGACAAGATCGACTATTCCGCCACGCTCTACCTGCCGAAGACCGACTTTCCCATGCGCGCCGGCCTGCCCAAGAAGGAGCCGGAGATCGTCGCGCGCTGGGAGGAGATCGACCTCTACCGCAAGCTGCGCGACGACGCGCGCGGCCGGCCGCGCTACGTGCTGCACGACGGCCCGCCCTACGCCAACGGCAACATCCACATCGGCCACGCCCTCAACAAGGTGCTGAAGGACGTCATCACGCGCTCCTTCCAGATGCGCGGCTTCGATTCCAACTACGTGCCGGGCTGGGACTGTCACGGCCTGCCGATCGAGTGGAAGATCGAGGAGCAGTACCGCGCCAAGGGGCTTGACAAGGACCAGGTGCCGGTCAACGAGTTCCGCAAGGAGTGCCGCGACTTCGCCACCCACTGGATCGGCGTGCAGACGCAGGAGTTCAAGCGGCTCGGCGTGGTCGGCGATTTCGACGACCCGTATCTGACGATGGCCTTCCACGCCGAGGCGCGGATCGCCGGCGAGCTCCTGAAGTTCGCCATGTCGGGCCAGCTCTATCGCGGCTCCAAGCCGGTGATGTGGTCGGTGGTCGAGCGCACCGCGCTGGCCGAGGCCGAGGTCGAGTACCACGACCACGAATCCGACACGGTGTGGGTCAAGTTCCCGCTCAAGCGCAATCCGGCCGCGCCGCCCGGCAGCGCCGCGCCGGAGGATCTCGAGGGCGCGCACGTCGTCATCTGGACGACCACGCCCTGGACGATCCCCGGCAACCGCGCCGTCTCCTATTCGCCGCGCATCGCCTACGGCCTCTACGCGGTGACCGAGGCCGAGAACGACTACGGCCCGCAGCCCGGCGAGCGCCTGCTTCTGGCCGACGTGCTGGCCGAGGAGTGCTTCGCCAAGGCCCGGCTCGCCGCGCAGCGCGTGCGCGCGGTGGCGCCGCAGGAGCTCGAGGCGATGGTCTGCAGCCATCCGCTCTACGGGCTCGGCGGCGGCTACGGCTTCCTGGTGCCGCTGCTGGCCGGCGACCACGTCACCGACGATGCGGGCACCGGCTTCGTGCACACCGCGCCGGGCCACGGCCGCGACGACTTCGACGCCTGGATGGACCACCGCGAGGCGCTCGAGGCGCGCGGCATCGACACCGCCATCCCCTTCACCGTCGATGACGCCGGCCGCTACACCCGGGACGCGCCGGGCCTCGGCCCGGACCGCCAGGGCGGCGCGGCGCGGGTGATCGACGACAACGGCAAGAAGGGCGACGCCAATAAGGCGGTGATCGAGGCGCTGATCGCGCGCGACATGCTGTTCGCCCGCGGCCGGCTGAAGCACCAGTACCCGCATTCCTGGCGCTCCAAGAAGCCGCTGATCTTCCGCAACACGCCGCAGTGGTTCGTCCACATGGACAAGGACCTGGCCGGCTACGGCCGCGCCGCGGGCGCGGCCGGCACGACCGGCCCCGACACGCTGCGCAGCCGGGCGCTGGCGGCGATCGACGCGACGCGCTTCGTGCCGGCGGCCGGCCAGGCGCGGCTGCGCGCCATGATCGAGGACCGGCCGGACTGGGTGCTGTCGCGGCAGCGCGCCTGGGGCGTGCCGATCTGCGTGTTCGCCGACGACACGGGCGCCATCCTCAAGGACGAGGCGGTCAACCGGCGCATCCTCGAGGCCTTCGAGGCCGAGGGCGCCGACGCCTGGTTCGCCGAGGGCGCCAAGGTCCGCTTCCTCGGCGACGATCACGACCCGGACGCCTGGCACCAGGTCACCGACATCCTCGACGTGTGGTTCGATTCGGGCTCCACGCACGTCTTCACGCTGGAGGACCGCGACGACCTCAAATGGCCGGCCGACGTCTATCTCGAAGGCTCCGACCAGCACCGCGGCTGGTTCCACTCCTCGCTGCTGGAAAGCTGCGGAACGCGCGCCCGCGCGCCCTACGAGACGGTCATCACCCATGGCTTCACCATGGACGAGGACGGCCGCAAGATGTCGAAGTCGCTCGGCAACGTGGTCGTGCCGCAGGACGTGATGAACCAGTCGGGCGCCGACATCCTGCGCCTGTGGGTGATGACCACCGACTACTGGGAGGACCAGCGGCTCGGCAAGAACGTGCTGCAGACCAACATCGACGCCTACCGCAAGCTGCGCAACACCATCCGCTGGATGCTCGGCACGCTGGCGCACGAGACCGGCGAGACGGTCGCCGTCGCCGACATGCCGGAGCTCGAGCGGCTGATGCTGCACCGGCTGGCCGAGCTCGATGCGGTGGTGCGCAAGGGCTATAACGGCTTCGACTTCAAGCGCGTCAGTCGCGCGCTGGTCGACTTCATGACCCTCGACCTGTCGGCCTTCTATTTCGACGTGCGCAAGGACACGCTCTACTGCGACGCGCCGTCGAGCCTGCGCCGCAGGGCGGCGCTGCAGGTCGTCGGCACGCTGTTCGACGCGCTGGTGACGTGGCTGGCGCCGATGCTGCCCTTCACCACGGAGGAGGCGTGGCGGGAGCGGCGCCCGGAGGCGGTGTCGGTGCATCTCGAGCAGTTCCGCGAGATTCCCGCCGAATGGCGCGACGAGGCGCTGGCGGAGAGGTGGCGCAAGGTGCGCCAGGTGCGCCGCGTGGTCACCGGCGCGCTCGAGGTCGAGCGGCGCGAGAAGCGCATCGGCGCCTCGCTCGAGGCCGCGCCGGTGGTGCACGTCACGGCGCCGGAGCTGCGCGCGGCGATCGCCGACCGCGACATGGCCGAGATCTGCATCACCAGCGGCATCGAGATCACCGACGCGCCGCCGCCGGCCGGTGCCTTCATGCTCGACGACGTCGCCGGCGTCGCGGTGGTGCCGGCGCTCGCCAAGGGCCGCAAGTGCGCCCGCTCGTGGCGCATCACCGAGGATGTCGGCTCCGATCCGGCGTTCCCGGAGGTCTCGGCGCGCGATGCGGCCGCGCTGCGCGAGCTGCGCGACCTCGGCCGTCTTTGAGACGGGCAAATCGTGATCGGCCGGCCGCGTTGCCGCGGCCGGCCGCATGCGCTACAAGCGGCGCGCGCCCGGCGGTCATCATGTCGCCAGAATTTTCGGTGACAGCCGGGTGAGGGGATGGCCCCTCCGTGCCCGCCGCGGCGAAGCGGCATCGCCGGGCACGGACGTGGCCAAACGAGCAGAACACGGTCCGGAAGGGTAATCGGGTGGATATGACGGGCTCCGCAAAATCAGGGCGCAGCGCCGCGCAAGCCGTGCTTGCGGTCGCCGTCGCCGGCCTCGCGCTGTCGGGTTGCGTCAGTTCGCCGACCTACGGCACCGGCACGCCGGCCGACCAGCAGCTCCTCGAGGACCTGACCGACGTTCTGTCGCTCGGCCCCGACAACGAGGAGCGCATCGTCTACGCGCCGCGCCCGGAGATCGTGAAGCCGCCGTCGACGGCGGTGCTGCCGCCGCCGCAGGACAACATCGCCAGCGCCGGCAACCCGGCCTGGCCCGAATCGCCGGAAGAGCGGCTCGCCCGCATCCGCGCCGAGGCGACCGAGCAGCGCGACAACGTCAATTTCGAGCCGGCCGTCGTCAACGACCTGCCGCGCACGCGCGAGGCCTCGGTGCGCCGCACCCGCGGCGACGACCAGTATGTCGGCGCCAACCCGAACGACCCGTCGAACACCATTCGCCAGCGCCAGGCGTTCCAGCAGCGCCTTGCCGCCAGCCGGCAGGGCAGCCCCGACCAGCGCCGCTATCTGAGCGAGCCGCCGACCGACTATCGCCAGCCGGCGGCCTCCGCCCCGGCCGACGAGCTCGGCGTCGACGAGTGGCGCAAGGAGCGCGACGCCAAGGCGGCGGCGCGCAAGAAGAACGGCCGCACGGGCTTGCGCGACCTGGTGCCCTGGCTCTAACTCATTGTTTTGACGCGTTTCCGGACGGCGAACCGGTTTCCACGTCGCCTGGAAACGCTCTCGGGCGAGCCGGCGAGTCCTGCGCCGTCCCGAACGCATCCGGACGGGACGCCTCGAGACAGGAGGCAAGGCCGATCCGCGATGCAGTGGCATGCGGCGCCATGCCGGCAGCAGGTCGCCGCCGTGTGGTGCCGCCTGGCCGCGCGCCTGCGGACCGGCCGGTCAGTCCTGCCGCCTGGCGCGGAAGAAGCTCTTGAGCAGCCGCGCCGCCTCGGCTTCGCCGATCCCCGCATAGACCTCCGGCGCATGATGGCAGGTCGGCTGGTCGAAGAAGCGCGGCCCGTTTTCCACCGCGCCGCCCTTCGCGTCGCTCGCGCCGAAATAGAGCCGGCGGATGCGGGCGAAGGAGATCGCCCCGGCGCACATCGCGCAGGGCTCCAGCGTGACGTAGAGATCGGCGCCGACCAGCCGCTCGGCACCGAGCGCCGCGCAGGCCTGCCGGATCGCCAGCATCTCGGCATGCGCGGTCGGGTCGTCGAGCTCGCGCGTGCGGTTGCCGGCGCGCGCCACCACCGTGCCGTCGCGCACCACCACCGCGCCGACCGGCACCTCGCCGCGCCCGGCGGCGGCCCGCGCTTCGGCGAGCGCCTCCGCCATGAAGCCCGGACGCGCCGCCGCGCCGCTCGTTGCCGATTTCACTCGCAAGCCGCCTCGCTTCCTGTTACCACCGCGCCGCCCGCCCGCGTGCGGGCATATGCGCCGCGGCGCGCCGCACCGGCTCCTCCATGCCGGATACCGGCCGCCGCTGGCAAGCCTCGGCGCCCCCGGCGCGACGAACGATGACCGCATGACCGACAGAACAGACGACAGGAAGACCCGAAAGCCGCAGCGCGGCCCGGCCGGCCCGAAGCGGGGCGGGCGCGACGCGGCTGCCGCAAAGCGCGGCGCCGGCGCGGTGCCGGCCGGCCCGGCGCCGGCCGGCGAACGCATCGCCAAGCGGCTGGCGCGCGCCGGCGTGGCCTCGCGCCGCGACGCCGAGGCGATGATCGCGGCCGGCCGCGTGACGCTCAACGGCCGCGTGCTCGACACCCCGGCCGTCACCGTCGGCCCCGACGACCGCATCGCGGTCGACGGCGCGCCGATCCCGGCCATCGAGCGCACCCGGCTGTTCCTGTTCCACAAGCCGACCGACTGCGTGACGACGACGCGCGATCCCGAAGGCCGGCGCACCATCTTCGACCTCCTGCCGCCCGACCTGCCGCGCCTCATCACCGTCGGCCGGCTGGACATGAACACCGAGGGGCTGCTGCTGCTGACCAACGACGGCGGGCTCGCGCGCGTGCTCGAGCTGCCGGAGACCGGCTGGCTCCGGCGCTACCGCGTGCGCGTGCACGGCCGGGTCGATCCCGACCGGCTCGCCGCGCTCGCCGAGGGCATCGCCGTCGACGGCGTCTACTACGGCGCCATCGAGGCGACGCTGGACCGCGAGCAGGGCGCCAACGCCTGGCTGACGCTCGGCCTGCGCGAGGGCAAGAACCGCGAGGTCAAGAACGTGCTCGGCGCGCTCGGCCTCGACGTCACGCGGCTGATCCGCGTCTCCTACGGACCGTTCCAGCTCGGCGCGCTGCCGTCGGGCGCCGTGCAGGAGGTGCGCGGGCGCACGCTGCGCGACCAGCTCGGCGAGCGGCTGGTCGCCGAGGCGGGTGCCAATTTCGAGGCGCCGGTGGCCACGCCGTTCTCCAACCGGCCGGTGCGCGGCGGCGAGCGGAGCGCGCCGCCGGCCGGCGCCGCCGCGCGCGATGCCGGCCCGTCGCGCCCGCCGCAGAACGCCAAGCGCCGGCGCGAGCAGAAGCGCGAGGAGGCGCTCGGCCGGCTGCAGACCCGGCCCGGCGCGCCGCGCGAGCCACGGCGCGGCAGGGAGACCGAGCGCCCGGCCGCGATGCCGCGCTCGCGCGCGTCCAATGTCTGGATGGCGCCGGGCGCCCGTCCGTCCGGGCCGAAGGCGCAGGCCGAGCCGGAGCGCCCGGAGACCGGCCGCGCCCGCGGACCGGGCCGCCCGCCCGCGCGCGCCGCGACACCGGACCGCGCGGGTCCTGCCGGCAAGGCGAAGGAACGCGCCGGCCCGCGCGGCCGCCCCGCGGACCGCGATCCGGCTGCCCGCGACGCCGGGCCCGGGCGCAAGGGCGGCAAGCCGTCGCCCTCGCGCGGGCCGCGGCCGGCCGCCGGCCGGACCGGTCCCGCCGGCGGCTACAAGGGCAAGCCGGAGGGCGAGCGCAAGCCCGGCGCCGGCGGCTACAAGGCCAGGCCCGAGGGCGGCGCCGGTGGCTACAAGGGCGGGTCCGAGGGCGCCGCCGGTGGCTACAAGGGCAGGTCCGAGGGCGGCGGCTACAAGGGCAGGCCCGGCGGCAAGCCGCGCAGCGGAGCGGGCGGCGGCAAGGGCAAGCCCGCAGGCGGTCCCCGTGGCGGCCCCGGGGGCGGCAAGCCGGCCGGCGGCGGCCGACCCGCCGGCGGCAGGGGCCGGCCGGCGAACAAGCCGCCGCGCGGGCGCTGAGCGATGCGCATCGTCGGCGGCACCCTGCGCGGCCGGCCGCTCGCCGCGCCGAAGACGGAGGCCATCCGGCCGACCACCGACCGCACGCGCGAGGCGCTGTTCAACGTTCTGGCGCACCGCTTCGCCGACCGCCTGGGGGGCGCGCGCGTGCTCGACCTGTTCGCCGGCACCGGCGCGCTTGGCCTCGAGGCGCT
The DNA here is from genome assembly GCF_030398335.1 of Aquibium sp. A9E412. Taxonomy (GTDB): domain Bacteria; phylum Pseudomonadota; class Alphaproteobacteria; order Rhizobiales; family Rhizobiaceae; genus A9E412. The sequence goes on along the minus strand of NZ_JAOAOP010000016.1, from coordinate 30,904 downwards.
GTCGCGCGGCGCGACCTTCTGCCTGTTCGTCGAGGAGAGCGCGGCCGGCCGCGCCCTGCTGCGCACCAACGTCGAGGCGTTCGGCCTGCAGGGCCGCACCAAGATCTACCGCCGCGACGCCACCCGGCTCGGCGAGGCCGGCACGCTGCAGCCCTTCGCGCTGCTGCTCGCCGACCCGCCCTATGGCCGCGGCCTGGCCGAGCTGGCACTGGCGGCCGCGCGCGCCGGCGGCTGGCTGGCGCCGGGCGCGCTGTGCGTCGTCGAGGAGCGGGCCGGCGTTCCGCTCGATCCGGGCGACGGCTTCCGCCGGCTCGAGACGCGCGATTATGGCGAGACCGCCATGCACCTCTTCGAATGCGCCTGAGCGCGGCCGCGATGCCGCCGCAGCGGGCCGCGGCGCTTGCGCGCCGGCCCGCGCGCGCCCATGATCGTGCGGCGATGAGCTGGAGCGGAGCATCAGCGTGAGCAGCAAGCGTGCGCGGCCGGAGCCGGCCGTTCCCTCGCCCGGGCCCCGCCCGGTGTCCTCCGGCGGTCCGAGCTTCGCCGTCGCCTTCGGCGGCGGCGGCGCGCGCGGGCTCGCCCACATCCACGTCATCGAGGCGCTCGACGAGCTCGGCATCCGGCCGGTGGTGATCGCCGGCTCCTCGATCGGCGCCATCATGGGCGCCGGCATGGCCTGCGGCATGACCGGCCAGGACATCCGCGACCACGCCCGCAAGGTGCTGGCCAGCCGCGCCGAGGTGGCCGGCCGGGTCTGGCGCGCGCGGCCGGCGAGCTTCGGCGAGATGATGGAGGGCGGGCTGCGGCTCGGCCAGTTCAACGTCGAGCGCATCCTGCAGTCCTTCCTGCCCGATCGCCTGCCGGCCACCTTCGAGGAGCTGTCGACCCCGCTGCGGGTGCTGGCGACCGACTATTTCGGTCACCGCCAGGCGGTGTTCCAGACGGGCGAGCTGCGCTCCGCGCTCGCCGCCTCAGCGGCGATCCCCGCGCTGTTCCGCCCGGTGCGCCGCGACGGCCGGCTTTTGATCGACGGCGGCATCTACAATCCGGTCCCCTTCGACCTGATCGAGAACGACGCCGATCTGCTGATCGCCATCGACGTGGTGGGCGCGCCGACGCTCAGCCCACGGCGGCCGCCGAGCGCGGTCGACCTGATGTTCGGCTCCACCCAGCTCATGATGCAGTCGATCACCGCGCTCAAGCTGCAGCACAAGCGGCCGCACATCTTCCTCAAGCCGCCGGTGTCGCGCTTCCGCGTGCTCGATTTCCTCAAGATCGACGCCGTGCTGGCCGAGACCGCCTCGATCAAGGACGAACTCAAGCGCGCCGTCGAGAAGGAAGTCGCGCGCTACGAGAAGCGCCACCCGCGGGTGATCGCATAACGCGTTTGCAGGCGAAGTGGTTTCCGGTTCGCCGTCCGCGAACGCGGCGGGGATAACCTGTTCGCAGGCGACGTGGGCCCGGTTCGCCGTTCGTGAGCGCTCCGGCCGCCGGGCCGGCTATTCCGCGGCCGGCTCCGACTGGTCGAGGCGGCGCGATTCGCGCGTCGGCCGGACCAGCGGCTCGGGCGCCACGGGGCGCACATGCATCTTGTCGCGCCCGGCATAGATGCTGCCCTCGACCGCCTGGATGGCCAGCCGCTCCTCGTCGCGCCGGCGCACGTCCTCCGCGATGTCGGCCGCCGAGGCTTCGCTGGCGCCGAGCGCCTCGAGCGTGCGCCGCCCGAACATCAGCCCGGATTCGAAGGTCTCGCGGATCTCGTAGTCGATGCCGCGCGCCTTCAGCGACAGCGTGTGCACCCGGTCGTAGGAGCGCACGTAGAGCCGGACGTGCGGGAACTCGCTGCGGATCAGGTCGACGATGTAGTCGGTCGTCTCGCGCCCGTTGGTGCACACAGCGACGATCTTGGCGCGCCGGATGCCGGCCGCCTCGAGCACCTCCTTGCGCCGGCCGTCGCCGAAATAGATGCGGAAGCCGAACTTCTCGACCGTCCGGATGCGCTCGGCCGAGCGGTCGATGATCGTCACCTCCGTGCCGCCGGCCAGCAGGATCTGCGAGGCGATCTGGCCGAAGCGCGAGAAGCCGATCATCAGCACGTCCGAACCCGCGCCCTGGAAATCCTCCTCCATCTGCTCGCTCACCTCGCCGCGCGTCAGCCGTTCGCCGAGCCGCACCGACAGCGGCGTCAGCGCCATCGAGATGGTGACGACGGCGATCAGCAGCGAGGCCGTGGCGGCCGGGAAGATCGCCGCCGAGGAGGCGGCGGTGAACAGCACGAAGCCGAACTCGCCGCCCTGCGGCAGCACCATGGCGACGCGCAGCGCATCCGTGTGGCCGTTGCCGAACAGCCGGCACAGGCCGTAGATCAGCGCCGCCTTGACGACCATCAGGACCGGCACCGCCAGCACGATGGTCAGCCAGTTCTGCGCCAGCACGCCGAGGTCGAGCGACAGCCCGACCGCCATGAAGAACAGGCCGAGCAGCACGCCGCGGAAGGGCTCGATGTTGGCCTCCAGCTCGTGCCGGAAGGAGGATTCGGCGAGCATCACGCCGGCGATGAAGGCGCCGAGCGCCATCGACAGGCCGGCGATCTGCAGCAGCGTCGCCGAGCCCAGCACCACGAGCAGGGCGGCGGCGATCATCGCCTCCTTGGCACCGGCGTTGGCGATGATGCGAAACAGCGGGTTGAGCAGGTAGCGGCCGGCCGCCACCAGCGCCACGACGCTGGCCAGCGCCAGCGCGAAGCGCGTGCCGCTGATCGTCTCGGCGCCCTCAGAGCCGGGCGCCAGCAGCGGCACGAGCAGCAGCAGCGGCGCGATGGCGATGTCCTGCAGCAGCAGCACGGAGAAGGAGGTCTGGCCGTAGCGCGTGTTGAGCGCCCCCTCCTCCTCGAGCGTCTGCATGGCGAAGGCGGTCGACGACAGCGCCAGCCCGAAGCCGACGATCGTCGCCGCGGCCACCGACAGCCCCATGCCGTAAAGCGCCATCAGCCCGAGCACGAATCCGGTCAGCACGACCTGGCCGAGGCCGAGGCCGAAGATCTCGCCGCGCATCTGCCACAGCCGCGCCGGCTTCAGCTCGAGGCCGATGATGAACAGCAGGAAGACGACGCCGAGCTCGGCCACGTGCAGCAGCTCGCGGCCGTCGGTGATGAGGCGCGCCACCGGTCCGATCGCCACCCCGGCGGCCAGATAGCCGAGGATGGTGCCGAGGCCGATGCGCTTGAACAGCGGCGCCGCCACCACGGCGCCGGCAAGCAGCAGCAGCGGCTCGTAATAGGTGACCGTGTCCTCTACCGCCATCGACCGTCCGTGCCCGTTCCTCTGCCCGTCCGCGGGGCGCGCCGTCCGCACCCCGCTGCAGCCGCTACCATTGCACATGGCGCGCGCCGACAATAGATGCAGGGATCGGGCGGGCCGCGCGCCGCGCCGCGCCGGCCGTCGCCACCACGTCGAAAACGCCGCCACCGAAGCCGGCAGGAAGCGAAGCGCATGTCCGGAAAGTCTCACAGCGAAGCCCTCGTCGACCGTGTCGCCGGCCTGGTGGAGGCTGCCCGCCGCGCCGGCGCCGACGCCGCCGACGCGGTGATCGTGCGCTCGCGGCAGACCGCGGTGTCGGTGCGCCTCGGCAAGGTCGAGGGCACCGAGGCGGCCGAGAGCGACGACATGGCGCTGCGCGTCTTCGTCGGGCGCCGCGTGGCGAGCGTCTCGGCGACGGCCTCGGGCGACCGCCATGCGCTTGCCGAGCGTGCCGTCGCCATGGCCAAGGCGTCGCCGGAAGACCCCTATGCGGGCCTCGCCGACGCCGGGCTTCTGGCCACCGAGATCGCCGATCTCGACCTGCACGACGATACCGAGGTGTCGAGCGAGGCGCTGCGCGAGGCCGCGCTCGCCGCCGAGGAGGCCGCGCTGGCGGTGCCCGGCGTGACCAATTCGTCGGGAAGCGGCGCCAGCGCCGGCGCCGGCGGGCTGGTGCTCGCCACCTCGCACGGCTTTCTCGGCCAGTACCGCTCGACGCGCTTCGCCCGCTCGGTCAGCGTGATCGCCGGCCAGGGCACGGCGATGGAGCGCGACTACGATTTCTCCGCGCGGCTGCACCACGCCGACCTCGAGGCGCCGCAGATCATCGGCCGCCGCGCCGGCGAGCGCGCCGTGCGCCGGCTCAACCCGCGCAAGGCCGACACCGGCCGCGTCGCCATCGTCTGCGACCCGCGCGTGGCGCGCGGCATCGCCGGCCATCTCGCCGGCGCGATCAACGGTGCCTCCGTCGCCCGCAAGACCAGCTTCCTGCGCGACCGCATGGACCAGCCGATCGCCGCGCCCGGCATCACGGTGACCGACGATCCGCACCGCCGGCGCGGCCCGTCCTCGCGCCCCTTCGACGGCGAGGGCGTCGCCGGCCGGCCGCTCACCATGGTCGAGGACGGCGTCCTGCGCGCCTGGCTTCTGTCGGCGGCGGTCGCCCGCGAGCTCGGCCTGCAGACCAACGGCCGCGGCGTGCGTGCCGCCTCCTCGGTGTCGCCGGCCGCCACCAACTTCGCCATCGAGCCCGGCACGGCGACGCCGGAGGCGCTGATCGGCGGGCTGAAGCGCGGCTTCTACGTGACCGAGGTGTTCGGCCAGGGCGTCAACATGGTGACCGGCGAGTACAGCCGCGGCGCGGCCGGCTTCTGGATCGAGGACGGCGAACTGACGCACCCGGTCTCCGAGGTCACGATCGCGTCCAATTTGCAGGACATGTTCCTGCACATGACGCCGGCAAACGACCTCGACCGCAATTTCGGCACCGCCGCCCCGACGCTTCTCATCGAGGGCATGACCCTTGCCGGTAACTGAGCCCGCGCGGCTGCGCCCGCACGACGACCTGAACCTGATTCGCGACGCCGCCCGCGAGGCCGGCGAGATCGCCATGCGCCATTTCCGCCGCGACCCCAAGGTGTGGTGGAAGGAGGGCCGCTCGCCGGTCAGCGAGGCCGACCTGGCGGTCGACAAGCATCTGCGCGCGGTGCTGCTCGGCGCCCGTCCGGACCATGGCTGGCTGTCGGAGGAGACGGCCGACACGCCGGCCCGGCTGTCGGCCGAGCGCACCTTCGTGGTTGACCCGATCGACGGCACGCGCGCCTTTCTCGACGGCCGCGACACCTGGTGCGTCTCGGTGGCGATCGTCGAGGGCGGTCGCACGGTCGCCGGCGTCATCGACTGTCCGGCCCGGCGCGAGATCTACGGCGCGGTGGCCGGCGGCGGCGTGACGTTGAACGACCGGCCGATCGCCGTCGCGGCGGCGGCCGAGGCGCCGGCGCTCGGCGGCCCGAAGACCATGCTGCGCGCGCTGCCCGAGCCGCTGCGCGCCCGCATGCGGCCGGTCGGCTACGTGCCCTCGCTCGCCTACCGCGTCGCCATGGTCGCCAAGGGCGAGCTCGGCGGCACCTTCATCAAGCCGGATTCGCACGACTGGGACCTCGCCGCCGTCGACCTCATCCTGCGCGAGGCCGGCGGCGCGGTGCGTGACCGCCACGGCAACGCGCCGCGCTACGCGACGCGCAACCCGCGCCACGGCCCGCTGGCGGCCGGCAGCGGCGTTCTGCTCGATGCCATGGTGGGCGTGCTCGCCGGCCTGCCGCACGAGTAGCCCCGCCGATGCCGGTAACGAATGGTTTCAAATCGGAATATTTTTCGCTAGAGCAGGTGCCGAAGCGGCCGGCGGCATGCATCCTGCAGCGCGAACGAGAAGGCTGAAGACCCGTCATGGCCGAACAAGGCGAACCCAAGCAGCTCCTCCACCTGGTGTTCGGCGGCGAACTGACGTCGCTGTCGCAGGTGGAGTTCCGCGACCTCGACCGGCTCGACATCGTCGGCATCTATCCCAGCTACAAGGCGGCCGAGGCGGCCTGGCGCGCCAAGGCGCAGGAAACGGTCGACAACGCGCTGATGCGCTATTTCATCGTCCATCTGCACCGCCTGCTCGATCCCGGCGACACCAGCGGGGGGCGGGATTGAGGCGATGGAATCGAAGGCCGCAGCGCCTGCCGTGAGCGCCAAGCGCCGGGCGCGCCGGCGCCCGTTCAAGCGCCTGTGGACGCTGGTGCGCGAGCCGCTGGCCGCCTCGCCGCGCGTCAAGGGCGCGCTCGCCGGCACGGTGGCCGGCGCCATCCGCTTCGTCGACCGCACCAACCGCCGCGTGCCCGGCTCGCACGACCTGCGCGACGTCGTCGCCGAGCATGCCCCGGCGATCGCCGCGCTGTGGCACGGCCAGCACCTGATGGCGCCGATCTTCAACCCGCCGGAGCATGCCGCCGTGGCGCTGTTCTCGCGCAGCGCCGATGCCGAGCTCAACGCGCTGGTCGCCCAGCGCTTCGGCTTCGAGGTGGTGCGCGGCTCGGGCGGCCGCGGCCCCGTGCAGCGCGTCGACAAGGGCGGCGCGCGTGCGCTGATCGCGCTCAGGCGCGCCATCGAGGCGGGCAAGAGCGTCGCCATGATCGCCGACATCCCGCACGGCACGCCGCGCGTCGCCGGCCTCGGCGTCGTCACGCTGGCGCGCATCACCGGCCGGCCCATCGTGCCGATGGCGATCGCCACCAGCCGCCGCAAGGTGCTGCACAGGAGCTGGGACAAGACCACGCTCAACCTGCCGTTCGGCCGCAGCGCGCTGGTGCTCGGCGCGCCGATCTTCGTGCCGGCCGACGCCGACGACGCGCAGATGGAGGCCAAGCGGCTGGAGCTGACGGAGGCCCTCAACCGGGCGACCGCGGACGCCTACCGCATGGTCGATCGCGGCCGATGAGCGAACGCTTCGCGCGCGCCATCCTGTGGACCTATCGCTGGGCGGGGGCGGCGGCCTTCCCGATGATCGGCGGCTATGTCGCCTGGCGCGCCAGCAAGGGCAAGGAGGACCGCCGCCGGCGCCGCGAGCGCTACGGCCAGGCCGGCCGGCCGCGCCCGCCGGGTCCGCTGATCTGGATGCACGCGGCGAGCGTCGGCGAGACCATCGCGGTGGTCGGCCTCATCGAGCGCATCCTGGCGCACGGCATCACCGTCGTGCTGACGACGGGCACGGTGACCTCCGCGCAGGTCGCCGAGGAGCGGCTCGGCGCGCGCGTCATCCACCAGTACGTGCCGCTCGATCTCAAGCCCGCCGTCAGCCGCTTCCTCGACCACTGGCGCCCGGACCTGGCGATCATCGCCGAATCCGAGATCTGGCCGATGACCATTCTGGAGCTCGGCGCGCGCCGCGTGCCGCAGGTGCTGGTCAACGGCCGGCTGTCGGACCGCTCCTTCGCCAACTGGAAGAAGCGCGCCTCGCTGGCCGAGGCGCTGTTCGAGAACCTGGCCCATGTCATCGCCCAGTCGGAGACCGACGGCGAGCGCTTCCGCGCGCTCGGCGCGCGGCCGGTCACCGTGTCGGGCAACCTCAAGGTCGACACCACGCCGCCGCCGGTCGACCAGGCCGCGCTCGGCAACTTGCGCGCGGCGATCGGCGCGCGGCCGACCTGGGCGGCCGTCTCCACCCATCCGGGCGAGGAGGCGGTGGCGGCGGCCGTGCACCGCAAGGTCAAGGCGCGGCATCCGGCGCTGCTGACCATCGTGGTGCCGCGCCATCCCGAGCGCGCCGAGGCGATCGAGCGCGAGCTTGCCGGTGCCGGGCTCGCGGTCGCCCGGCGCAGCCGCGGCGACGCGGTGACGGCGCAGACCGACGTGCTGCTCGGCGACACGATCGGCGAGATGGGCCTCTATCTGCGGCTGACCGAGATCGCCTTCGTCGGCCGCTCGCTGACCGGCGAGGGCGGCCAGAACCCGATCGAGCCGGCCGTGCTCGGCACCGCGGTGCTGGCCGGCCCGAACGTGCAGAACTTCCGCGAGGCCTACCGCAAGCTGATCGACCGCGGCGGCGCGCGGCTGGTGCGCGACGGCGACATGCTGGCCGGCGCCGTCGGCGCGCTTTTGGCCGAGCAGCGCGTGCGCACGGCGATGTCGGGCGCCGGCCGTGCCGCGGTCGGCGAGATGGCCGGCGCGCTCGACCGCACCTGGCAGGCGCTCGAGCCCTATATCCATCCTCTGATCGTCAAGGCGCGGCTCGAGACCGAGGCCGAGACGCGGCACCTGCGGTGAGCGCCGAGGCGCCGCCCTTCTGGTGGCAGCGGCCGGACTGGCGCGCCCGGGCGCTGGCGCCGGCCGCCGCCCTCTACGGCCTGGCCGCCGCCCACCGGCTGCGCCGCGCGCCGCGCCGGCCGGTCGGCGCGCCGGTGCTGTGCGTCGGCAACTTCACCGTCGGCGGCGAGGGCAAGACGCCGGTGGCGCTGGCGCTGGCCGCCGCCGCCGAGGCGGCCGGCCGGCGGCCGGGCTTCCTGTCGCGTGGCCATGGCGGCAGCCTGCGCCGGCCGCATCGCGTCGACCCCGCGGGCGACAGCGTGCGCCTGGTCGGCGACGAGCCGCTGCTTCTGGCCCGCCGCGCGCCCACCGTCGTGGCGCGCGACCGGGCGGCCGGCGCCCGGCTGCTGGTCGCTGAGGGCGTCGACTTCATCGTCATGGACGACGGCTTCCAGAGCGCGGCGGTGCATTTCGATCTCGCCGTCATCGTCGTCGATGCGCGGCGCGGCCTCGGCAACGGCCGCGTGCTGCCGGCGGGGCCGCTGCGCGCGCCGCTGCTCGCCCAGTGGCCCTATGTCGACGCGCTGGTGCGCATGGGCACCGGTACGGCGGCCGACACCGTGGTGCGCCAGGCCGCGCGCGCCGCCCGCCCGGTGCACGAGGCGCGCCTCGTGCCGCGCGCCGCCGGCTGGCTCGCCGGGCGCCGGGTGCTCGCCTTCGCCGGCATCGGCAATCCCGACAAGGTCTTCGCCACGCTGGAGGCGTGCGGCGCGACGGTGGCGGTGCGGCGCGCCTTCGCCGACCACCATCCCTACACGGCCGAGGAGCTCGACGACCTGGCGGCGACGGCCGCCGCCGGGGGCCTCGACCTGGTGACGACGGAAAAGGACATGGTGCGGCTGACGAGCGGGCCGGCCGGCCACCGCGCCTTCGCCGAGCGGGTGCGCACGCTCGCCGTCGAGGCGCAGTTCGATCCGCCCGACGCGCCGGCCATGCTCGTCGCCCAGACGCTGCGCGCCTGGCGCGAGGGCCGGCTGCGCCGCCCCGCCCGCTGAGCCTGTCGGCGGCGGCGTCTCAGCCGCGCTTGCGCAGGCCGGGATCGAGCTCGAGCTCGCGCTGCAGCGAGGCTTCGGCCGTGGCGTAGGCCTCCTGGCGGGCCACGCTCCAGTATTTCAGCTCGTCGAGCGGAATCGGCTGGCCGGTGACGGCGCAGCGCACGAAAGCGCCCGGCGTGACGACCTGAAAGTCGCCATCCAGGTAGCGCACCCGCGCCTCGCGCGCGCCCGGTCCCTCGAAACGGTTCATCAGCCTCGCCTCGTTTCGCGGCATGTCCGCCACAAAAGCGCCGGCCCGTCAAGATGGCGCGCGTGGGTCGGCTCAGCGCCGGCCGAACAGCCGCTCGATGTCGGCCAGCTTGAGCTCAACATAGGTCGGCCGGCCGTGGTTGCAGGTGCCCGAGCCGGGCGTCGCTTCCATCTGACGCAGCAGCGCGTTCATCTCCTCAGGCTTGAGCCGCCGTCCGGCGCGCACCGAGCCGTGGCAGGCCATGGTCGCGGCGACGCGGTCGAGCCGGGCGCGCAGCCCGCCCGCCGTGTCGCTGTCGGCGATCTCGTCGGCGAGGTCGCGCACCAGGCGCTGCGCGTCGACCTCGCCGAGCAGCGCCGGCGTGCCGCGCACGCACACCGCGCCCGGGCCGAACGCCTCGATCTCCAGCCCGCAGCGCGCCAGCGCCGCACCGTGTGCGCAAAGCCGCTCGACGTCCTCTTCCGGCAGGTCGACGATCTCCGGGATGAGCAGCATCTGGGCGGCCAGCGGGCGGGCGTCGAGCGCCGCCTTCAGCGCCTCGTAGACGAGCCGCTCGTGCGCGGCGTGCTGGTCGACGATGACCAGCGAATCCGCCGTCTGCGCAACGATGTAGTTTTCGTGCACCTGGGCGCGCGCGGCGCCGAGCCGCTGCGCCAGCGCCGCGGCGTCGGGCGCGGCCGTGCCGGCGCGCGCATCCGCACTCGGCGCAGGCGTGCCGGCGAGCTCGGCCTGGGCGGCTTCGGCGAAGCCCGTCGCGGCGGCCGCCTCGACCGGCTCGAGCGGGCGCTGCGGCGAGCGCTCCGGCGTCCAGCCCGGCGCCGTGCCCGCCGGCCTGCCCCCGCCCGGGCGGAAGGCGCCGAAGGCGGCCGCGGCGGCCTGCGTGGAGGCGCGCAGCCCCTGGCGCGCCAGGGCCTCGCGGATGGCACCGACGATCAGCCCGCGCACCAGGCCGGGATCGCGGAAGCGCACGTCGGCCTTCGCCGGATGCACGTTGACGTCGACGAGCGCGGGATCGAGCTCGAGAAACAGCGCCGCCACCGCGTGCCGGTCGGCCGGCAGCGCGTCGGCATAGGCGCCGCGGAGGGCGCCGGCGACGAGCCGGTCGCGCACCGGGCGGCCGTTGACATAGGCGTATTGCAGCAGCGCGTTGCCGCGCGAATAGGACGGGATCGACACGCGGCCGGACAGCCGCACGCCCTCGCGCTCGGCCGATATGGCGATCGCGTTGTCGGCGAACTCCGCGCCCATCACCTGGGCGATGCGCCGCGCCGCGTCGCCGCCGGTCGCCGGCAGGTCGAGCGTCGTGCGGTCGCTGCCCGACAGGGTGAAGCGCACGTCGGGAAAGGCGACGGCGATGCGCTTGACCACCTCGGTGATCGCCGCCGCCTCGGCCCGCGTGCTCTTCATGAACTTGAGCCGCGCCGGCGTGGCATGAAACAGGTCGCGCACCTCGACCGCGGTGCCGCGGTTTGCCGCCACCGGCCGCACCGGTCCGACCGTGCCGGCCTCGGCGACGATCTCGGCCGCCGCGTCGGCGCCGGCCGGCCGCGAGCGCAGGCTGAGCCGCGCCACCGAGGCGATCGAGGGCAGCGCCTCGCCGCGGAAGCCGAGCGAGCGGATGTCGTCGATGGCGTCGCCGAGCTTCGAGGTGCAGTGCCGCGACAGCGCCAGCGGCAGCTCCTCCGCCGCCATGCCGCTGCCGTCGTCGGCGACGCGGATCAGCGACAGCCCGCCGCCGGCCGTGGCGATCTCGACATGGCGCGCGCCGGCGTCGAGCGCGTTCTCCACCAGCTCCTTGACGACGCTGGCCGGCCGCTCGACGACCTCGCCGGCGGCGATCTGGTTGATGATCGTGTCGGAAAGCTGGCGGATCGGCATGGCCGCTCCCTATAGCGTTTGCAGGCGAAGTGGACACCGGTCGCCGGTCGCAAACGCGTTGAAACGATAATGTCGGGCCGATCTGCGAGTCCGTGACAAGCAGACCGGCTCTAAGGCACGGGAAGGTGGGACGGCCGCGCCCGACGCCGCATGTGAGCCTCGATATCAAGCCTTCGGACCATGATGCCGTCGCCGCCGCCTCGCACGCTTCGCCGGCGAGCTTAGGCGGATTCGCGCGCGCCGCGAAGCCGTCGCGGTGCGCCGGTCACCGCTCGAGGAGCGTTTCGAGCTCGAGCGCGCGGTCGCGCGTCAGCACGTAGAGGCAGACCGCCGCCTCGACCTGCGCCAGCGCACCGTGGCCGGAGCCGTAGAAGCGGCAGCTCGCCTCGCGATAGGCCAGCCAGCGCTGCTGCACTGCGTCGAGCGCGCTGCCGCGCTCGGCCGGCAGGAAGTCGAGCGCCTGGCGGTAGGCCGCGTTGAGCCGGTCGTCCCACAGGCCATAGAGGTCGTCGATGCATTCGACGGTCTCGAGCGTCGATTCCTTCTCCGCGCACGCCCGGTAGTCGCGCGTGTACCAGTCGGCGCCCTGCGCACCGGTGCGCGCCGGCAGGAGCGCCGCCGCGGCGAGAAGCACCAGCCCGAAAGACGTCTTGTGCATCGATCCGTCCCCAGAGCACGCCGCGGCCGGGTGGCGCCACCCCGGCGTCGCACACATGCAGCAAAATCAATAAGATGGGCCGTGATGTCGTCCGAAGACCGCTGCACGCTCTCCGGCATCATGGTCCAGCGCCGCGGTCGCCGCGCAGGCGGCAGGATAGGGGCGCGACGAGGCGCCGTCAAAGCGCTGCGCGGGCATGCCGCCGGTCAGCGCCCGCCGCCCGCCCGCAGCGGCACCAGCCGCGCCTTCGGCATGCGCGCCGCCATCCATTGCCGCGCCTCCGCTTCGGGCATGGGGAAGGCGACCGAGTAGCCCTGCACCTGCTCGCAGCCGATCGCCAGCAGCGACGTCAGCTCCGCCTCGGTCTCCGCGCCCTCGGCGATGATGGCGATCCCCAGCCCGCGCGCCAGCTCGGTGATGGCGCGCACGATCTTGGTGTTGTCGCCGTTGGCGTCGATGCGCTGCACGAAGCGGCGGTCGATCTTCAGCCGGTCGATCTCGTTCGGATTGACATGGCTGAGCGAGGCGTAGCCGGTGCCGAAGTCGTCGAGCTCGAGGTGGACCCCGGCCGCGCGGATGCGCCGCAGCTTGGCGGCGATGCCGGTCTTCTCGTCGTCGAGAATGACGGACTCGACGATCTCGAGCGACAGCTTGTCGGCCGGCAGCCCGGTTTCCTCGAGCGTCTGGAACAGGAAGCCGGAGAAGTCGGGCTCGCGCAGCTCGCTGCCCGACACGTTGATGGCCAGCCGGCCGAAGGCGATGCCGGCGCGATGCCAGCATGCCGCGTCGGCGAGCGCCTTCTCCATCACCAGGCGGCCGATCTCGGCCATCAGCCCGCAGCGCTCGGCGACCGGAATGAAGGTGCCGGGCGCGATCATGCCGCGCTCGGGGTGGCGCCAGCGCACCAGCGCCTCGACGCCCGTCACCCGCCGGTCGACCAGCGAGACCTGCGGCTGGTAGTGCACGGTGAAGCCGCGTGCCGCGATGGTCTCGCGCAGGTCGGCCTCGAGCTGCTTGCGGTGCTCGAGCTCCGCGCGCAGCTCGTCGGAGAAGAAGGAGAAGCCGCCGCCGCCCGTCTTCTTGGCCGCATAGAGCGCCAGATCGGCATGCACCAGCAGGTCGCTCGCATTGTCGGCGTCGAGCGGGAAGACGGCGATGCCGGCGCTGGCGCCGGGCTGGATCGTCACCCCCTCGTAGTCGAGCGGCTGGTTGAGGTTGTCGAGGATGCGCTTGGCGACCAGGTTGATGTCCTCCCAGGTGCCGGCGCCGCTCAGCACCATGACGAACTCGTCGCCGCCGAGCCGCGCGCACAGGTCGGAGGCGCGGCACGAGGCGCGCATGCGCTCGGCCGTCTTGACCAGCACGTAGTCGCCGGCGGGATGGCCGAGCGTGTCGTTGATCTGCTTGAAGCGGTCGAGGTCGAGCTGCAGCACGGCGAGGCTCTCGCCGCGCCGCCGCGCCGCCTTGAGCAGCGTGTCGAAATGGTTGTGCAGGAAGGTGCGGTTGTAGAGCCCCGTCAGCCCGTCGTGCACGGCAATGAAGGCCATCGAGTTCTTCGCCTCGACCAGCTCGGAGGTGCGCCGGCGGATCATGGCGGCCATCGGCCGGAAGATCAGCAGCGTGACCAGCACGATGACGCCGATCGTGGCGAAGAACAGCACCTTGTGCATCCGCAGCACCGCCGCCGCGCGCCGCTGCGCCATGCCGGAGATGACGTCTTCCAGCGCCAGGTAGCCCGCCATGGTGGCGGTCGCCACCGTCTCGTCGAGCTCGGCGCGCTCGCGCGCGCTCGACGCGCCGGCGAGCGGCAGGCCGGACAGGTCCTGCTCGAGCGCGGCGATCAGCCGCCAGCCATTGGCCGCCAGGCCGACGGAGAAGTAGTCGAGATGGTGCGGCCGGCCGAAGAACAGCGGCGCCAGCGCATCGGCGGCCTCGCCGACCGGCGGCGCGGCGTCGACGCCGGTGACCGAAAGCAGCCGGTCGTAGTTGCGCTCGAAGCCGGCATTGGCCGTGCGCAGCGCTGCCACCAGCTCGGCCTTGCGCCTTTCCGGCGCATCCTCCGCTTCCTTGGCGAGGAACACGATGCGCTGCGACAGCGCCTTCTGCGTGGAGACCAGCGACAGCAGCGACTGGTCCTTCTGGTGCGCGGCGAGCATGCCCTGCAGCAGCAGGTAGGAGGCCATCGCCATCACCGCGATGATGGCGAGCGCGATCCAGTAGGCGCATTTGATAAAAAGCACGAGCTTTCTGGTGCCGATTGTGTTTGGATCGCCCATCGAAGAAGGTCGCCTCCGGCGTTTGCGCGCAGTCGGCCGCAACCATGCCGAGAAGCCGGTTAACGGCGCCGAAAGGCGTCGGGCCAGGGCGGCGAATCCGCCGGCATTCGCCCTGTTTGGTTAGCGTTCGGTTGGCACGGAGGTGCAAATGTCGCATAGCGTGTCGGCAGCGCGGCCGCGCCCGCAGCCAGCGTACGCAAGAGGGGGCTTTCGCCCCGGCGCCATTTTGCTTTAAGCTTAAAGGACACAGGGAACCGAGCCGAGAATGAACATCGAACAGCCCAAGCCCAAGTCCGCCGCCTCCGCCGCCAGCTTCGTGTGGTCCGATCCCTTCCTGCTCGAGGAGCAGCTCGACGAGGAGGAGCGCATGATCCGCGACGCGGCGGCGAGCTTCGCCGCCGACAAGCTCGCGCCGCGCATCCAGGACGCCTACATGAACGAGACCGTCGACGCGGAGATCTTCGCCGAGATGGGGGCTGCCGGCCTGCTCGGCGTCACCATTCCCGAGGCCTATGGCGGCGTCGGCGCCGGCTATGTCTCCTATGGGCTGGTGGCGCGCGAGGTCGAGCGCGTGGATTCGGGCTACCGCTCGATGATGAGCGTGCAGTCCTCGCTGGTGATGTACCCGATCCACGCCTACGGCTCGGAGGAGCAGCGCAAGAAGTATCTGCCCAAGCTGGCGAGCGGCGAATGGATCGGCTGCTTCGGCCTGACCGAGCCGGACGCCGGCTCCGACCCCGGCGGCATGAAGACCCGGGCGCAGAAGACCGATGGCGGCTACCGCCTGTCGGGCGCCAAGATGTGGATCTCCAACAGCCCGATCGCCGACGTGTTCGTGGTGTGGGCGAAGTCCGACGCGCATGACGGCAAGATCCGCGGCTTCGTGCTGGAGAAGGGCATGAAGGGGCTGTCGGCGCCGAAGATCGGCGGCAAGCTCAGCCTGCGCGCCTCGGTCACCGGCGAGATCGTGATGGACGGCGTCGAGGTCGGCGAGGAGGCGCTGCTGCCCAATGTCGAGGGGCTGAAGGGCCCGTTCGGCTGCCTCAACCGCGCCCGCTACGGCATTTCCTGGGGCGTGATGGGAGCGGCGGAGGACTGCTGGTTCCGCGCCCGCCAGTACGGCCTGGAGCGCAAGCAGTTTTCCCGGCCGCTGGCCGCCACCCAGCTCTACCAGAAGAAGCTCGCCGACATGCAGACGGAGATCGCGCTCGGCCTGCAGGCCAGCCTGCGCGTCGGCCGGCTGTTCGACGAGCACAAGGTGACGCCGGAGATGATCTCGATCGTCAAGCGCAACAATTGCGGCAAGGCGCTCGACATCGCCCGCCAGGCCCGTGATATGCATGGCGGCAACGGCATCCAGATCGAGTACCATGTCATGCGGCATGCGCAGAATCTGGAGACCGTCAACACGTATGAGGGCGCGCACGACGTGCATGCCCTGATCCTGGGGCGCGCGCAGACGGGCATCCAGGCGTTTTCGTGACCGCTTAGCCGGCGGGATCGCAATCAGAGGGAGGAGACAATGAGACATTTCGCAATGCCGCTGGTCGCCGCCGCGCTGACGGGGCTCGCCCTGTCGGCGGCGCAGGCGGGCGAGACGCTCGACCGCGTGATGGAGAACAACAAGCTCGTCATGTCGAGCGACCCGGAGTATCCGCCGCAGTCGTTCCTCAACGACAACAACGAGATGGACGGCTTCGACATCGACGTCGGCAAGGCGATCGCCGAGCGCATGGGCGTCGAGCTCGAGATCGTCACGCCGTCCTGGGAGGTCATCACCGCCGGCAACTGGTCGGGCCGCTGGGACATGTCGGTCGGCTCGATGACGCCGACGGCCAAGCGCGCCGAGGTGCTCGACTTCCCGGCGATCTACTACTACACGCCCGCCGCCTTCGCCGTGCACGAGGACTCCGACGTCTCCTCGCTCGAGGAGCTCAACGGCAAGGTGATCGGCACCTGCGGCGGCTGCACCTACGACGCCTATCTCAACAAGGACCTGGTGATCGACGCCCAGGGCGTGCCGGAGTTCGAGTACCAGGTCGAGGCCGGCGAGCTCAAGACCTACGAGACCGACACCAACGCCTTCGACGACCTCAGGCTCGGCGACGGCGTGCGGCTCGACGCGGTGTTCTCGGCCCTGCCGACCATCCAGGAGGCGATCAAGAACGGCTATCCGCTGCGCGTCGTGGGCGAGCCCGCCTTCTACGAGCCGCTCGCCGTGGCGACCGACAAGGGCGATCCGGAGTTCGACGCCAAGATCGCCGAGATCGTCGAGGCGATGCACGCCGACGGCACGCTCTCCGAGCTGTCGCAGAAGTGGTACGGGGTCGATCTCACCACGGTGCGCTAGCCGGCGACGCCGTCAGACTGTGCAACGGTTCGGGACGCCGTCATGACCCATCGGGTTGATCTCTTCCCATGTCCGCGCGGCCGGGTGCGTGCGCCCGGCCACGGCGGATCCAGCGTGCCGGCGGCTTGACGTCCTCCGACACCACGCTGGAACGGCCGCCGGGTCCCGTCAGCGGGACCTGGCTCACCGACATTCGTCCTTCGCGCGGCGAGGTGGTCTTTTTCGGCTGCCTCGCCGTTTTTCTGTCCTGGCTGGGGCTCGGCGACACGCGGGTCGGCGCGCTGCTGGCGCCGCTGATCGGCGCGGGGCCCGAGGCCGAGGCCGGCCTGGCGCTCCACATCGCGACCGGCGTGCTTCTCGCCGGCGCGGTCGCGCTCAACGTGCTCCTGCTCAGGGCGCTGCCCTTCCGCTTCCAGGTTCTGCTCGTCTGGCTCGAGCTGCTGGTCGTCTTCATCGCCTTCGTCGACAGCTTCAACCGCGACCTCGGCGTGTGGTTCGAGACGACGCGCGACGGCCAGACCAACATCGCCTTCCTGATCACCACCGGCGCGGTGACGACGCTCTACGTGTCGCTGCTGTCGATCCTGATCGCCTGCGGCCTGGCGCTGGTCGCCGCGCTCGCCCGGCTGTCGGCCTCCGGGCCGGCCTATGCGGTGTCGACCTTCTACATCTCCTTCTTCCGCGGCACGCCGCTCTTGCTGCAGGTCTATCTGATCTATATCGGCCTGCCGCAGCTCGGCCCGCAATTCGCTCTCGAGGCGGTGCCCTCCGGCATCCTGGCGCTGTCGCTGTGCTACGGCGCCTATCTGGCGGAGATCTTCCGCGCCGGCATCGCCGGGGTGCCGCAGGGCCAGCGCGACGCGGCCGCCGCGCTCGGCCTGTCGAACCGGCTGACCTTCCGCAAGATCGTCTTTCCGCAGGCCATGCGGCTGATCGTGCCGCCGACCGGCAACCAGTTCATCGCCATGCTGAAGGATTCCTCGCTGGTCTCGGTGATGGGCGTGTGGGAGCTCACCCGCACCGCGCAGATCATCGGCAAGCGCGACTTCAAGGTGTTCGAGATGCTGATCGCCGCGGCGATCATCTACTGGTTCCTGTCGATCTGCTTCGAGATCGTCCAGTCGCGCATCGAGCGCCACTACGGCAAGGGCTACCAGCGCTGACGCGCCGGCCGCCGGGCCGGCCGCGGCCTTGCCGGGGCGGGCGATTGCCGCTTCGGCCGAACTTCGCTATCAAGCCGGACGATGCGGCCCGCGCCGCCGGCCGCGCGCCCCTTGTCCGAAAGCGCCGCCCATGTCCGACACCTTCCTGTCCCGCCTCGACGACCAGCTTGCCGAATTGCGGCAGGCCGGCCTCTACAAGACCGAGCGGGTCATCGCCTCGCCGCAGGGCGGCGCCATCGAGGTCGGCGGGCGCCGGGTGCTCAACTTCTGCGCCAACAACTATCTCGGCCTGGCCGACAATCCGCGCCTCGTCGCCGCCGCCAAGGCCGCGCTCGACCGCTACGGCTACGGCATGGCCTCGGTGCGCTTCATCTGCGGCACGCAGGAGGAGCACAAGGCGCTCGAGGCGCGCATCTCGCGCTTTCTCGGCTTCGAGGACACGATCCTTTATTCCTCCTGCTTCGACGCCAACACCGGCCTGTTCGAGACGCTGCTCGGCGAGCAGGACGCGGTGATCTCCGACGCCCTCAACCACGCCTCGATCATCGACGGGGTCAGGCTCGCCAAGGCGCGGCGCTACCGTTACGCCAACAACGACATGGCCGAGCTCGAGGCCAGGCTGAAGGAGGCGGCCGACGCGCGCGTGCGGCTGATCGCCACCGACGGCGTGTTCTCCATGGACGGCACCATGGCCGACCTGGCGGCGATCTGCGACCTCGCCGAGCGCCACGACGCCATGGTGATGGTCGACGACAGCCATGCCGTCGGCTTCGTCGGCGCCAACGGCCGCGGCACGCCGGAGGCGTGCGGCGTCGAGGGGCGCGTCGACATCGTCACCGGCACGCTCGGCAAGGCGCTCGGCGGCGCCTCGGGCGGCTACACCAGCGGCAAGCGCCAGGTGGTCGAGTGGCTGCGCCAGCGCTCCCGGCCCTATCTGTTCTCCAACACGCTGGCACCGGTCATCGCCGCGACCTCGCTCGCCGTCTTCGACCTGCTCGAGGAGGGCGGCGCGCTGCGCGCCCGGCTCGCCGACAACGCGGCGCGCTTCCGCGCGCAGATGACGGCGGCCGGCTTCACGCTCGCCGGCAACGGCCATCCGATCATCCCGGTGATGCTGGGCGACGCGGCGCTGGCCGAGCGCATGGCAGCGCGGCTGATGGAGCACGGCATCTACGTGATCGGCTTTTCCTATCCGGTGGTGCCGAAGGGCGCGGCGCGCATCCGCACGCAGATGTCGGCCGCGCACGGCACCGCCGACATCGACCGCGCGGTCGAGGCCTTCGCCACGGTCGGCCGCGAGCTGGGCGTGATCGCCTGATCGGCGCGCGCGCCGCGCCGCGGCCCACTGGAGGATCGCCGATGTCCAACATGATGAAGGCGCTGGTGAAGGCGAAGGCAGAGCCCGGGCTGTGGATGGAGCGCGTGCCGGTGCCCGAGATCGGCCCCAACGATGTGCTGGTCCGCGTCGGCAAGACGGCGATCTGCGGCACCGACGTGCACATCTGGAACTGGGACGCCTGGGCGGCCGCCACCGTGCCGGTGCCGCTCGTCACCGGCCACGAGTTCGTCGGCACGGTGGCCGACGTCGGCGCCGCGGTCAGCGAATACCGTGTCGGCCAGCGTGTCTCCGGCGAGGGACACATCGTGTGCGGCCACTGCCGCAACTGCCGCGCCGGGCGCGGCCATCTGTGCCGCAACACGCTGGGCGTCGGCGTCAACCGGCCGGGCGCGTTCGCCGAGTATCTCGCCATCCCGCAGCACAACGTGGTGCCGATCCCCGACGACGTGCCCGACGAGATCGCGGCGATCTTCGACCCGCTCGGCAACGCCGTGCACACCGCGCTGTCCTTCGACCTGGTCGGCGAGGACGTGCTGGTCACCGGCGCCGGCCCGATCGGCATCATGGGCGCGCTGGTCGCCCAGTGCGTCGGCGCGCGCAAGGTGGTGATCACCGACATCAGCCCCGACCGCCTGGCGCTCGCCCAACGGCTCGGCGTGCAGCATGTCGTCGACGCCTCGCACGAGACGCTGGGCCACGTCATGGCGCGCATCGGCATGACCGAGGGCTTCGACGTCGGGCTCGAGATGTCGGGCGCGGCGGCCGCCTTCCGCGACATGATCGACGCGATGAACAATGGCGGCCGCATCGCCATCCTCGGCATCGCGCCGACCGGCTTCGAGATCGACTGGAACAAGGTGATCTTCAAGATGCTGCATCTCAAGGGCATCTACGGCCGCGAGATGTTCGAGACCTGGTACAAGATGATCGCCCTGGTGCAGGGGCCGCTCGACGTGTCGGGCCTGATCACCCACCGCATCGCCGCCGACGACTTCGCCGCCGGCTTCGAGGCGATGCGCGGCGGCCGCGCCGGCAAGGTGGTGATGGACTGGCGCTGACGGCAGCAAGGCGAAGCCTTCCCTGACCGATCAACGGACATGAAGCTGGTGCGCGGCATCGACACGCGGCCGGCGAGCCAGGCGATCGGCGCCGGCGTCGCCGGCATCGCCCGCGCGCTCGACCTGACGGTCATCGCCGAGGGCGTCGAGACGGAGGCCGGGCTGATGACGCTGCGCGCCGCCGGGCCGTGGCGCCGAGAGGCGCGATGCGGGCTTCGCGCGACGTCAGGGTGCCGCCCGGCCCGTCAAGGTGGCGCGCTCGAGCGCCGCCAGGCCGGCGAGGACGGCCGCGCGTTCCTCGGGTGCGAGCGCCTCGAGCAGCCCGGCCTCGAAACCGTGCGCCAGTGGTACCAGGTCGCGATAGGCCGCCATGCCGGCGCGCGTCAGCGCCAGGTGCTCGATCCGGCGGTCGGCCGCGTCGGCCTTGCGCCGCAGCCAGCCGCGCCGCTCCAGCGCGGCGACCGCGCGGCTCACCTTGGTCTTGTGCATCGCCGAGTGGGCGCCGATTGCCGTCGCCGTCATCGAGCCGTACTGGCCGAGCGTGGCGAGCGTGCGCCACGCCGGCCGCGTCAGCCCGTGCCGCTCGCGGTAGAGCCGCGAGAAGTCGCGGCTGACGGCGTCGGCCAGCCGGTTCAGCCGGTAGGGCAGGAAGGCTTCGAGCGCGAGATCGCTGTCGGACATGGCGGGCCTGCTCGGTTGATAGTTACAAATCCGATTGTTACGCATGCAACGAATTCGCACCTCCGGTCAAACGGCCGGCCAGACAGGGAGACGCGCCATGGCCTTGTCCTACATGCCGGGCTTCGGCAACGACTTCGAGACCGAGACGCTGCCCGGCGCCCTGCCGCAGGGGCAGAACTCGCCGCAGCGCTGCGCCTACGGGCTTTATGCCGAGCAGCTTTCCGGCTCGCCCTTCACCGCGCCGCGCGGCACCAACGAGCGCTCCTGGCTCTACCGCATCCGGCCGAGCGTGCGCCACACGGCGCGCTTCAAGCCGGTGCGCTACGCGACGTGGAAGAGCGCGCCCAACCTCGACGACAGCGAGCTGCCGATCGGCCAGCTGCGCTGGGATCCGCTGCCGATGCCCAACGAGGAGACGGATTTTCTCGCCGGCATGCGCACCGTGACGACGGCCGGCGACGTCAACGGCCAGGCCGGCATGGCCGCGCATGTCTACGTCGCCAACGTCTCGATGGTCGATGACCATGTCTTCAACGCCGACGGCGAGCTGCTGATCGTGCCGCAGGAGGGCGGCCTGCGCGTCTTCACCGAGATGGGCGTCATGGAGGTGGAGCCCGGCGAGATCTGCATCGTGCCGCGCGGCATGATCTTCAAGGTCGAACTGATGGACGGCCCGGCGCGCGGCTATGTCTGCGAGAACTACGGCGCCAAGTTCACGCTGCCCGACCGCGGCCCGATCGGCGCCAACTGCCTGGCCAACCCGCGCGACTTCAAGACGCCGGTCGCCTGGTACGAGGACAAGGAGACGCCGTGCCGGCTGACGGTCAAGTGGTGCGGCCGCTTCTACGTCACCGAGGTCGGCCATTCGCCGCTCGACGTCGTCGCCTGGCACGGCAACTACGCGCCCTACAAATACGACCTGTCGACCTATTCGCCGGTCGGCGCCATCCTGTTCGACCACCCCGACCCGTCGATCTTCACCGTGCTGACCGCGCCGTCGGGCGAGGAGGGCACCGCCAACATCGACTTCGTCATCTTCCCGCCGCGCTGGATGGTGGCCGAGCACACCTTCCGCCCGCCGTGGTACCACCGCAACATCATGAGCGAGTTCATGGGCCTCATCAAAGGCCAGTACGACGCCAAGGAGAAGGGCTTCGTGCCCGGCGGCATGAGCCTGCACAACATGATGCTGCCGCACGGGCCGGACGCCTTCGGCTTCGAGAAGGCCTCGACCGCCGATCTCGGCCCGCAGAAGCTCGACGACACCATGGCCTTCATGTTCGAGACGCGCTTTCCCCAGCACGTCACCCGCTTCGCCGCCGAGGCCGAGGTGCTGCAGGACGACTACATCGACTGCTGGGCAGGGCTGAAGAAGCGCTTCGACGGCACGCCGGAGGGCGACTGGAGCTGACCGACGGGCCGCCCGCGGGCGGCCGGGCTGGCGCAAGGGGCCCGAGTTGGTGCTAAGTGTCGCGAAGCGGGCGATGCCGGCGCCGCGGCCGGCCGCCCGCACGCAACGACACGGCAGGAGGACCGCTTGAAACTGGCCACGCTGAAGAACGGCACCCGCGACGGCCGCCTGGTCGTCGTCTCGCGCGACCTGACGCGCTGCACCGACGCCGCGTTCCTGGCGCCGACGCTGCAGGCCGCGCTCGACGACTGGCGCCGCATCGCGCCGCATCTGGAGGCGCTGGCCGAGAGCCTGGAGCACGGCGCGGTGCCGGCCGAGCGCTTCCACGAGCACGACGCGCTGTCGCCGCTGCCGCGCGCCTATCAGTGGGCGGACGGCTCGGCCTACGTCAACCATGTCGAGCTGGTGCGCCAGGCGCGCGGCGCCGAGATGCCGGAGAGCTTCTGGAGCGATCCTTTGATGTATCAGGGCGGCTCGGACTCCTTCCTGGCGCCGCGCGATCCCATCCGGCTCGCCGACGAGGCCTGGGGCATCGACCTCGAGGGCGAGGTCGCCGTCGTCGTCGACGACGTGCCGATGGGCGCGAGCCTCGAGGCGGCCGGCGAGGCGATCCGGCTTTTCATGCTGGTCAACGACGTGTCGCTGCGCGGGCTGATCCCGGCCGAGCTCGCCAAGGGCTTCGGCTTCTTCCAGTCGAAGCCGTCGTCGGCCTTCTCGCCGGTCGCCGTCACGCCCGACGAGCTCGGCGCGGCGTGGGACGGCGGCAAGGTGCATCTGCCGCTTGCCGTCGATCTCAACGGCCGGCCCTTCGGCCGCGCCGACGCCGGTGTCGACATGACCTTCGATTTTCCGCGCCTCGTCGCGCATGCGGCGAAGACGCGGCCGCTCGCTGCCGGCTCGATCATCGGCTCGGGCACGGTGTCGAACAAGCTCGACGGCGGTCCGGGCAAGCCGGTCGACCAGGGCGGCGCCGGCTATTCCTGCATCGCCGAGATCCGCACCATCGAGACGATCCGCGACGGCAGGCCGACGACGCCGTTCCTGCGCTTCGGCGACACCGTGCGCATCGAGATGAAGGACGCCGCCGGCCACTCGATCTTCGGCGCCATCGAGCAGACGGTGGAGCGCTATGAGCGCCGTGACTGAGACCGCCGGCCCGACCCGCTACGTCGGCTATGTCGCCATGAGCCTCGACGGGCGGATCGCCGACGCGGCGGGCGGGCTCGACTGGCTGATGTCCGGCGGCGGCATGTCGCAGGAGCAGCAGGCCGACTACGACGCCTTCTACGCCTCGGTCGACGCGCTGATCCTCGGTCGCACGACCTATGATGTCGTCGCCGGCGGGCACGAGTGGCCCTATGCCGGCAAGCAGGCCTATGTCGTGACCCGCCGGGCGCTGGACGCGGGGCGCGACGACGTCACCGCCGTTGCGCCCGACTATGCGGCGTTGCGCGCGCGCATTGCGGCGGCCGGCCACCGCACCGTCTGGGTGGTCGGCGGCGGCATCGTCCAGCGCAGCGCCATGGATGCCGGGATGTTCGACCATCTGCGGGTCTTCGTCATCCCGGTGGTGGTCGGCTCGGGTCCGCTGATCTTCGCCGACGGCCCGCTGCGCCGGCTGGCGCTGGAGACAAGCCGCAACTGGGCGGGCGGCGTCGTCGAACTGGCCTATTCCATTGGAGAGACTGCATGACCAAGACCTTTGCCTCGGCCGGCGACCTGGCCGAAAAGACGGTCTCGTTCACCGAGATCGGCCGCGACCTGTGGGCCTTCACCGCCGAGGGCGATCCCAACACGGGCGTCATCGTCGGCGACGACGCGGTGATGATCGTCGACGCGCAGGCGACCCCGCGGCTCGCCGGCAAGGTGATCGACAAGGTGCGCTCGGTGACTGACAAGCCGATCAAATACGTCGCGCTGACGCACTACCACGCCGTGCGCGTGCTCGGCGCCTCGGCCTATGGCGCCTCGGACATCGTGATGTCGGAGACGGCGCGCGCCATGGTCGCCGAGCGCGGCCAGGAGGATTGGGAGTCCGAGTTCGCCCGCTTTCCCCGCCTTTTCCGGGGGCACGAGTCGATCCCCGGGCTGACCTGGCCGACGCTGACCTTCAGCGACCGGATGAGCGTCCATCTCGGCAGCCGCCGCGTCGACCTGATGTTTCTCGGCCGCGCCCACACCGCCGGCGACATCGTCGCCCACGTGCCCGACGCCAACGTCATGTTCACCGGCGACATCGTCGAGTACAAGTCGGCCTGCTACTGCGGCGACGGCCATTTCCACGACTGGCCGGCGACGCTGGAGGAGATCCGCGCCTTCGACGTCGACGCCATCGCGCCGGGCCGCGGCGACGCGCTGGTCGGCCGCGACCGGGTCAACGAGGCGCTCGACCTGACGGCCGACTTCATCCACTCGACCTACCGGCCGGCGGCGCGCGTCGCCGCGCGCGGCGGCAGCCTCAAGGAGGCGTGGGACGCGGTGCGCGCGGAGTGCGACCCGAAGTTCTCCGACTATGCGATCTACGAGCACTGCCTGCCCTTCAACGTGGCGCGCGCCTATGACGAGGCGCGCGACATCGACACCCCGCGCATCTGGACGGCCGAGCGCGACCGCCGGATGTGGGACGCGCTTCAGGGCTGAGCCGGTGGCGCCGTTCGCCGTCGTCTCCGCCCTGTGGGGCCTCGCCACCGTGGCCGCGCTGATCGCGGCGATCCGGCTGTGCTACCGCATCGAGCGCCGTTCCGGCCGCTACCCGCCGGCAAGCCGCCTGCCGGCCTACGCCAACCTGCTGCCCGTCGCCTTCAACCGCGGCGTGGCGGCCGATGCCGAGACGCAGGCGCTGCGCCGACGCATGAACCGGCTGCTGATGGCGATCCTGGCGGGCTTCGTTCTCTTCGCCGGGCTCGTCGTCCGGCTGATGCCGTCGGGCCAGTGAGGAGCGGGAGGCGAGCCGCGATGGTTGCCGCATCCGCCACGCACCGCCACTCGCCCCCCGCACGGTTCCGTGGTCCGGTGCCGTTCGGCATTTCCGCGGCAGGCAGACCGGCTCGCCGTCCGGAAACGCGTCGAAACAACAAGTCAGAGCTGATCTGCGATCCCGTGAAAGGCAGAACGGCTCTAGGTCAGCGCGACGTCGTAGGCCGAAAAGCGCGGGTCGACGGTGACCAGCGTGAGACCTTCGACGCTCGCCTGCGCGACGAGCATGCGGTCGAACGGGTCGCGGTGGTGCAGCGGCAGGCGCCCGGCGACCACGGCGTGCTCGGCGAGGATGGGCATCAGCGCGACGCCGGCATCCACCAGCCGCGCGTGCGCGTCGCCGGGCGCTTCGAGCTTGCCGGTCTTGCGCTTGATCTCGATCTCCCAGAGCGTGACCACGCTCACCACCAGCCGCTCGCTGCCGAACACGATCGCCGCGTGGCGCTGCGACAGCCGGTCCGGGTCGGCGAGCGTCCAGAGCAGGATGTGGGTGTCGATCAGGAAGGTGAGCGACGGGCTCACAGATATTCCTGCCATTCCGGCCCCAGCTCGTCGAAGTCCTCGGCGATCGTCACCCGGCCCGACCAGGCGCCGCGCAGGCGCGCGCGGTCGGCCGCCTGCGGCGCCGGCGGTCCGATCACGGCCACCTGGCGGCCGTGGCGTGTCACGATGATCGTCTCGCCGCGCTCGGCGCGCGTCAGCAGCTCCGAAAAACGGGCCTTGGCTTCCGCGACGCTGAAGGCGTCCGGTCCGTGCCGTCCGGCATTCAGGGGTGCAGACATGGCCACCAGCCTTTCATTGTCCATAAAATAAGTCATCTTTCAGCAGCGAACAAGGAAACCGCGTGATGCCCCGCTATCGCTACGAGCCCTTCGCCTATCGCCGCCCGCGCGAGCTCGACGCCGGCGGGCGCGGCGACGCACCGGTCGTCATCGTCGGGGCCGGGCCGGTCGGCCTGACGGCGGCGATCGACCTGGCCCTGCACGGCGTGCCCTCGGTGGTGCTCGACGACAACGACGTGGTGTCGGTCGGCAGCCGCGCCATCTGCTGGTCGAAGCGCACGCTGGAGATCTTCGACCGGCTGGGCGTCGGCGACCGCATGCTGGACAAGGGCGTCACCTGGAAGGTCGGCCGGCTCTTCCACCGCGATCGCGAGGTCTGGAGCTTCGACCTTTTGCCCGAGCCCGGCCACAAGATGCCGGCCTTCGTCAACCTGCAGCAATATTATGTCGAGCAGTACCTGGTCGAGCGGGCGGCCGACTTTCCCGACCTGATCGACCTGCGCTGGAAGAACCGCGTCACCGCCGTCGCGCCGCGCAGCGACGGGGCCGCGGTCAGCGTCGACACGCCCGACGGCGCCTACAGGCTCGATGCCGGCTGGGTGATCGCCTGCGACGGCGCGCGCTCGCCGGTGCGCGCCATGCTGGGGCTCGACTTCGAGGGCCGCGTCTTCGAGGAGCGCTTCCTGATCGCCGATGTCGAGATGCAGGCCGATTTCCCGTCCGAGCGCTGGTTCTGGTTCGAGCCGCCCTTCCACCGCGGCCAGTCGGCGCTCCTGCACAAGCAGCCCGACGACATCTACCGCATCGACCTGCAGCTCGGCCCGGACGCCGATCCGGAGGCGGAGAAGAAGCCGGAGAACGTCATCCCGCGCATCGAGGCGATGATCGGCCACCGCGACTTCACGCTCGACTGGGTGTCGGTCTACGTCTTCCAGTGCCGCCGGCTCGAGCGCTTCGTGCACGGCCGGGTGATCTTCGCCGGCGATTCCGCGCATGTCGTCTCGCCCTTTGGCGCGCGCGGCGGCAATGGCGGCATCCAGGACGTCGACAACCTGGTGTGGAAGCTCGCCGCCGTGATTGCCGGCGCGGCGCCCGAAAGCCTGATCGAAAGCTACGACGAGGAGCGCGTGCACGGCGCCGACGAGAACATCGTCAACTCCGCCCGCGCCACCTCCTTCATGACGCCGAAGACCGAGATGGAGCGGCTGTTCCGCGACAGCGTGCTCGATCTGGCGGCCGACCACGCCTTCGCCCGCCGGCTGGTCAATTCCGGCCGCCTGTCGCAGCCCTGCTCGCTGGCCGGCCTGTCGCTGCAGACGCCGGCGGCCGCCGGACCCGGCGTGGCGCCGGGCCAGGTGATGCCCGATGCGCCGGTGGAAAACGGCAATGCCGGCTGGCTGCTCAACCATGTCGGCGGCGGCTTCGCGCTGCTTTCGGTGGGCGCCGCCCCGCCGGCCGGCCTGCCGGCCGCGCTCGACCGCATCGCGGTGGTCGACGGGCGCGGCGCCGCGCCGACCGACGGCACGCGGGTTCTGGTCGACCGTGCGGGCACGGTGCGGGCGCGCTACGGCGAGGGGATGAGCTATCTGGTGCGGCCCGACCAGCACGTCGCGGCGCGCTTCGCGGCGCCCGACGCGGCTTCCGTCGCCGCCGCGCTCGACCGCGCGACGGGCCGCACGCAACAGGGGAGGCGGGGATGACCGACGACGACGCGCAACTCGGCCGCGACCGGCTGGGACCGGCCGGCGACGACATCTATGCCGCGCTGATGGCCGCGCATGAGGGGCTGAGCTTTACCGAGAGCGCCGCGCTCAACGCCCGTCTGGTGCTGCTTCTGGCCAATCTGGTCGGCGACCGCGCGCAGATCGAGGCGGCGATCGCCGCAGCCGCCCGGCGCTGAAGCGCGGCCGAGACGAACGAGGCCGGCGCGGGCGCCGGCCCCGGGACCAGGGGAAGGGCGGCCGGCGGCCGCTACTCGGCGGCGTCGACCTTCAGCTCGCCGGTGCGGATCTGCTCCATCTCGATCGATTCGAACAGGGCGCGGAAATTGCCCTCGCCGAAGCCCTCGTCGCCCTTGCGCTGGATGAACTCGAAGAAGATCGGCCCGATCACGGTCTTGGAGAAGATCTGCAGCAGGATCTTGGTCTCGCCGCCGCCGACCACGCCCTCGCCGTCGATCAGGATGCCGTGCTTCTTCATCCGCGCGACCGGCTCGTCGTGGCCCTTCACCCGCTCGTGCGACATCTCGTAATAGGTGTCGGGCGGACCGGGCATGAAGGCGAGCCCGTTGCCGGCCAGCCGGTCGGTCGCGTCGTAGATCGCGTCGGTGCCGACGGCGATGTGCTGGATGCCCTCGCCGCGATACTTCTTCAGGTAGCTCTCGATCTGGCTCTTGTCATCGGTCGATTCGTTGAGCGGGATGCGGATCTTGCCGCACGGCGACGTGATGGCGCGGCTGACCAGCCCGGTGATCTTGCCGGCGATGTCGAAGAAGTGGATCTGCTTGAAGTTGAACAGCTCGCGGTAGAAGTCCCACCACTTGTCCATGTTGCCGCGATAGACGTTGTGGGTGAGGTGGTCGAGATAGTAGAAGCCGACGCCCTCGGGCTTCGGATCCGTCTCGCCGAGCCACTCGAACGCCGCCTCGTAGGGCGAGCCCTTGGCGCCGTAGCGCTCGACGAAATAGATCAGCGAGCCGCCGATGCCGACGATCGCCGGCACGTCGAGCGTCTTGTCGTCGCCCTCGTAAGGTTCGGCCCCGTTCGCCACGGCGTGCGCGAAGGCATGCTGCGCATCGACCACGCGCCAGGCCATCGACGGGGCGCAGGGCCCGTGCGCGTCGACGAAGCGCATGGCGTGGCTGCCCGGCTCGGCGTTGACGATGTAGTTGATGTCGCCCTGGCGCCACACGGTGATCTGCTTCGTGCGGTGCTTCGCCACCGGCGTGTAGCCCATGCGTTCGAACAGCGTGGCCAGCTTCTCCGGCTCGGGATGCGCGAACTCGACGAACTCGAAGCCGTCGGTGCCGGCCGGGTTGTCCTCGCTGATCTCCGGCGGCGGGGCGTCGTGCGGAAAGGGACCCATCGTTTCCTCCTGTTCGTCGCTGGCGCCGTTGCGACGCCGCATGGCCGCCGTTGCGGCCGTCATTCAGCATGGGAAGATAACGCGCCGGCCCCGCATCGGGGTTGCATTCTGCCGGGCCAGATGCTGCAAACGTGCACGTCGCGCGCACACGAAAGGCAGAATGCATGACGAATGCGCAGCTCGACCAGTTCGACCGCAAGATCCTGTCGCTGCTCCAGACCGACGGCCGGCTGACCAACAACGACCTGTCGGAACGGGTCAACCTGTCGCCCTCGCAGTGCTCGCGCCGCCGCCAGCGGCTCGAGGAGGACGGGCTGATCCGCGGCTACCGCGCCGTTCTCGACCGCGAGCGGCTCGGCTTTCCGCTGGTCAGCGTCGTCTCGGTGACGCTCGCCACGCACAACCGCGACAACGCGCGCCGCTTCGCCGAGCTGCTGGCGCGGCTGCCGGAGGTGCAGGAGGCGCATGCGCTGACCGGCGAGATGGACTACGTGCTGAAGATCGTCACGCCCGACCTGAAATCGCTCGCCGATTTCGTCAACGGGGTGCTTTTGCCCCACGAATCGGTGCAACACGTCAAGACGGCGATCGTGCTCGAGACGCTCAAGGAGACCGGCGCCCTGCCGCTGTGAGGGCCCGCCCGGAAACCGGCCAAGCGTTACGGGAATGTCCGCCATGCTGGCTTTATTGTTACATAAGATCGGGTAGAGTGCGGTGTGGACGCCGCCGCTGAGTGGGCGGATAATGGCGCCCGGCCTACCGATCGCTTTAAATGGGAGGAAGCGAATGACACGCAACTCGATCCGGAAGCTGGCGCTGGCCGGCGCCGTGGCCGCCGCCGGCTGGCTGGCTGCGGCCGCGCCGTCCCTGGCCCAGGAAGTCACCCTCAAGCTGCATCAGTTCCTGCCGCCGCAGGCCAACGTGCCGGCGCATGTGCTGGACCCGTGGGCCGACGGCGTCGAGGCCGATTCCGACGGCCGCATCAAGATTGAGCGCTACCCGGCCATGGCGCTCGGCGGCACGCCGCCGCAGCTCATGGACCAGGCAATCGACGGCGTGGTCGACATCGTGTGGACGGTGGTCGGCTACACGCCGGGCCGCTTCCCGCGCGTCGAGGTCTTCGAACTGCCCTTCATGATGACCAACGCCGAGGCGACCTCGCGGGCCTACTGGGACCTGTACGAGAAGGAGATGAAGGACACCGACTTCGAGAATGTCCACATCATCGGCACCTGGGTGCACGGGCCCGGCGTCATCCACTCCAGCTCGCCGATCTCCGGTCTCGACGATCTTCAGGGCAAGAAGCTGCGCGCCCCGACGCGCGTCATCACCGGCATGCTGGAGGAGCTCGGCGCGACGGCCGTCGGCATGCCCGTGCCGGCCATTCCCGAGGCGCTGTCCAAGGGCGTCATCGATGGCTGCGTCATCCCCTGGGAGGTGACGCCGGCGCTGAAGGTGCCGGAGCTGGTGCAGAACCACACCGAGTTCGGCGGCGACCGCGCGCTCTACACCACCGCCTTCGTGCTGGCCATGAACAAGGACAAGTACGAGAGCCTGCCGGACGACCTGAAGGCCGTGCTCGACGCCAATTCCGGCCAGGAGTTCTCCGCCTTCGCCGGCCGCACGCAGGCCGAGTGGGATGCGCCGGGCCGCCGCATGGCGGTGGAGAACGGCAACAACATCATCGAGCTCGACGCCGAGGAGGTCGCCCGCTGGCGCGAGGCCGCCGAGCCCGTCTACGACCGCTGGGTCGCCGAGATGGAGGAGAAGGGCATCGACGGCCAGGCGCTGATCGACGAGGCGCGCGCGCTGATCGACAAGTACACGGAAGGCATGTAGCCGCGGCGCGGGCGGGCCGC